>JBLIFG010000037.1:0-24481 GCA_047633635.1 Cellvibrionaceae bacterium
GCTATCTCCCCCAACAAAATACCCGCCTTATAAAGCAAAGGCAAACAATATACTCAGCAAATTTTTACAACAGCATCATCTACTCAGTATTATTAGCGATTGTAGTTACTAATAATCATTCCTTTAGCACCAGCATTTCTCATATTAAACGTCAGAGCTCTGTGGCTAATAAACTTATTGCTGAGATCGAGGATGAGGCTAAAAGAAGTGATAACGAAACAGAAAAAATAAAAATTAAACCTCTTAATATTCCGGAAATTTAAGCACCTAATAGACCATTATCTAAACTTAGTCTTGTTGAGTTAACGGCACTCCATGACTTACAAAAACAGCAATTACATTAAGAGCGGATATAACAACATCATTTCGCGAACTGGAGTCCAATATAAATAACTTACTATTGGCAATTACCACAATAGCCTCGTTATCGCACAAAGCGTTTGCAGATAAAAATCTAAAATAATGACGATATATGTTTTATCCTTAGTGGCACCAATTTAGAAGATAACACAGCCTAAAGAATTATATTAGTACACTTGATTTGCGAACATTCTCAATTCTGCCGTTTTTCTTAATTACATATTGAAAATTTACCCATCATAATAAGGGAAGTATCACTTAATCTCACCTCATTAATAAAACACCAAACTCTTTTATTCGCTGCGCATTTGCGCCTAAGTCGCTCTCACCGACTCTCGACGCAGAACGCAGATCTATTTGAACCCCAGCCTTAGCTCCAACATCACCTTCAACCCCTGCTTCGACATCAACTTGATGCACACGAATAACGATGTCATCAATAAACCCAAATAAAGTACTTGTGTAAGTGGCCTCTATTAAGCCTCTTGTCTCATCAATAAAGTGTATCTGCCAACCTAGCTGCTGGGCAATATTAATTGATTTTTTTACCGCTTCATTAATATTACTTGCGATAAGTAATGTCTTGAGTTTGGGATAAGCGGCTTTTTGTTGTCGTGCAACGTCGTCTGAAAATGCTAAGGAATTATCGCCTGCGTGGCGCAGTGCTTGCGCTTTAGTAAATTGAGGAATATCAACTAAATTTGTCGATATGTCGTGAATGCGCGGTACTGCAGCAATTTGTTTTAATAGAAAGGCGATACCACCAATTATGGCTATGGCAAATACCAAACTTAGAGCCGAATACTGCAAGCTAGATTGAGATCCTGTTACAAATTTAAATAAAACAATAACAGCGAGCGCAATACTGGCAATAACGCTTAAACCAAATATTCCCGCAAAACTTTTAAAGGGTATAAGCTCGATACGCAAACCTACGACGCTCAAACAAAGAAGCAATAACAGACCTGCCTGCCAGATAACCAGATTATTCATAAATTTACTCATGTTATTTCTATTTTTTTACCTTCAAGCGCCGTTCAGATGGATATCTAGTTGGTACAAATCAATCAGTTTTTAAATCTAACGACGCTGAGTTAATACAGTAACGCAACCCTGTTGGTGCTGGCCCGTCGGGGAAGACATGGCCTAAATGACTACCGCATTTATTACACATAACCTCTGTGCGCGACATCCCCATGGTTGAATCGGTATCTTCTAAAACACCATCGGCATTTGCCGGTTGATAAAAACTTGGCCAGCCAGAACCAGAGTCGAACTTAGTGTCTGAGCTAAACAATACCTCACCACAACATTTACACACATAATTGCCCTCAGTTTTCGTGTCCCAGAAACAACCACTAAAAGCCCGCTCAGTACCTTTCTGGCGACAAATGCGATAGTCATCTGGGGATAGTGTCTGTTTGTACTGCGCATCGTCTTTGATATTATTCTCTGACATAATTACCTCTTATTTAATATTAATGATCAATTAATTTACTACTAAAGAACTTTGCACGATAAGATAGTTATCTAGTCGTGAGTTTATAGATGAATGAACTTAGCTAAGGCGCACTTAGAGATAAACTCTCTGAGCCTTCGCCTAATTAAATAGGTGTAAACTCATCCCAAGGCTGTATTTTATAAGCGTTCTAGGTTAACTATGCCTTGCTTAAACAAATGTCGTTAAGACTCGGTAGCATCAAGCTAGAGTCTCAGCATAGATAAGAGCTTTATCTTGCAATGATTTCTATAAAATATGTTTAATTTTTGTGCATGGTTACTTGAGTTATTATTCACACTATTAACTGAACTTATATTTACGACTATTTACATCGCTATTTGCACTATTCGCAATCTACTAACTACTGAGCTATACGCAGTTTACGCTAATGAAGACTATTGATAAATCTAAGAAACTCGCCGGTGTTTGCTACGACATTCGTGGACCGGTATTACAACGGGCTGTAAAGCTTGAAGAAGAAGGCCATCGAATTCTTAAACTCAATATTGGCAACCCCGCGCCTTTTGGTTTTAATGCTCCCGATGAAATTATCCAAGATGTGATTAGCAACCTACGAGATGCGCAGGGTTATATCGAATCTAAGGGCTTATTCTCTGCTCGTAAAGCTATTATGCATGAGGCACAGCGCTTACAAATACCTAATGTCGATATCAATTCTATCTACCTAGGTAATGGCGTCAGTGAGCTCATTGTAATGGCAATGCAAGCTCTGCTTAATCAAGAAGATGAAATATTGATACCTGCCCCCGACTATCCTCTATGGACAGCTGCGGTCAATTTAGCGGGGGGAAGAGCCATACATTATCAGTGCGATGAACAGGCAGACTGGTATCCCGATATCAATGATATAAAAAGTAAAATCACCCCCAACACTAAGGGTATTGTGGTTATTAACCCAAACAACCCTACCGGGGCGGTCTATAGCGAGGCTTTATTAAAAGAAATTGTCGAACTTGCACGCGAGCACGATTTGATTATTTTTGCCGATGAGATTTACAGTAAAATTGTCTACGATGACGCTGAATATATTCCCCTAGGTCGCCTGAGTGAAGAAGTGCTTTGCTTGAGCTTTAATGGCTTATCTAAATCTTATCGGCTAGCGGGCTTTCGCTCTGGCTGGGTTGTTATTACCGGCGATAAAAGCCGTGCGACGGGCTTTATCGAAGGCATAGATATGCTTGCCTCTATGCGCTTGTGTGCCAATGGGCCGGCAATGCTCGGTGTACAGACGGCTCTTGGAGGCTATCAGAGTATTAATGAACTAATTCTTCCTGGGGGGCGTTTAAAAGAACAGCGAGACCTTGCCTATGACTTAATCACAAGCATTCCGGGGATTAGCTGCGTTAAGCCTAAAGGCGCTTTGTATTTATTTCCAAAAATTGATGTCAAGAAATTCAATATCACCAGTGACGTGCAATGGATATTAGATTTTTTGATTAAAAAGAAGGTCTTGCTGGTTCAAGGCACCGGTTTTAATTGGGAAAAGCCCGATCATTTTAGAATTGTATTTTTACCGCACAAAAATGATCTAACCGAGGCGATTAATCATTTAGCTGATTTTTTTGACGGCTACTCTCAATAGCTATTCTCAATAAGAGTTAGATAATAATCCCAGTCAAAATTGATGCTGTGCCATAGAGCGAGTTACTTTTTTTACCTGAGTAATAAAGACTAACCAGAGCAACACATCCCGCATCCAAGCCCTTGTCCTTCAGGGGCAAAATTACCGCGTCGAGCTACCATCCCTTAGCTACATGACTGCCATGGATGGCGAAAATTCAAAAAACGAGCCTGGAACAAGCTTTGCCCATGTAGGCAAAGCTCTTTTATCGAGGCCTAGCGACCCCGACATCCTAGAAAAATTTACCACAGACTGAAGAGAAGACTCTCTTAACCTAATTGATCGGAAGCCACTTTGTATTCTGGATCTTCCAGTACGTTGACTTCACATAAATTACCGGCGCGCTTTAAGAGCTGACGACAGTCTCCACTTAAGTGACGCAGATGTAATTTTTTTCCCTCAGCTTGATATTTTTCTGCCAGTGAATCCAAAGCTTCAATACCTGAGTGATCGCTTACTCGCGAGCGCTGAAATTCGATCACAACATGTTCTGGATCATTTTTTGGATCAAACAGCTCTTTAAAGTTTGCCACCGAGCCAAAAAATATGGGGCCGCGTAAGTCATAAACTTTATAGCCGTTTTCATCAATATAACTGTCTACCAATATATATTGTGCGTGCTTCCATGCAAAGACTAATGCCGAGACGATAACACCGACAACAACCGCAATAGCAAGGTCGTACATTACCGTGACACCAGATACTAGTATTACAATAAAGGTATCAGTCTTCGGTATTTTACCAACCAACCGAAATGAAGACCACTCGAAGGTTCCCAGCACCACCATAAACATAAGACCAACAAGTACACCAAGAGGAATAACCTCAATAAGAGGTGATGCAAATAAGATAAAACCTAACAAAACCAGAGCTGCGGTAATACCAGAAAGACGGCCTCGACCACCAGAATTAATATTGATCATGCTCTGGCCAATCATCGCACAACCACCCATACCACCGAAAAAGCCATTCGTTGTGTTGGCAATACCTTGACCCACACACTCGCGATTACCACGGCCACGTGTGCCGGTAATTTCATCTATTAATGATAAGGTTAATAGCGATTCAATCAAACCAATAGCGGCAAGTACCAGCCCATAAGGCAAGATAATCATTAAAGTCTCAAGTGTAAAAGGCACATCTGGGATAGAAAAACTAGGTAAGTCACCCCCAAGGCTCGCAACGGCTGCCTCGGCTGGCGGTAGATTACCACGAACAAAATCAATGACATTTTGTGCCTCTAAATTTAAGCCAATAGCGGCCAACGTCAAGACCACAATGGCCACTAAACCTGCGGGAACAGCGGTTGTCAGTTTTGGCAGAAAGTGCACGATCATCATAGTCAATAAAATTAACGCGCCCATGGTGTAAAGCTGTGTGCCCTGCATCCAGCTAGTCACATTTGTCACGTTATCGGTAATTTTAAACAGGCCAACCTGTGATAAGAAAATAACAATGGCAAGACCGTTAACAAAACCCAGCATAACCGGATGCGGCACGATGCGAATATACTTACCCAAACGCAAGGCGCCCGCTGTAATTTGGAAGATACCGGCCAATACCACAGCGGCAAACAAATACTCTACTCCATGAACCGCTACTAGCGAGACCATAACCACGGCGGTAGCACCGGTGGCGCCCGAGATCATACCTGGACGGCCACCAAACACACTAGTGAGCAAGCCCATCATAAAAGCGGCATATAAACCCACCATAGGTTCTACACCAGCGATAAAGGCAAAGGCTACTGCCTCGGGTACCAGTGCAAATGAAACGGTTATACCCGAGAGTACATCGTTTTTAACATTGTAAGAATTTTTGGTGATCAGTGAAAACATAAAGGGCTACATTAAAAATTAACGGTGAATATCAGAATAAAAACAAATCCTGAAAAACAAAAAAGGCGAAGAACCCTTAAGATTCCTCGCCTCACTCTATTATAGCGTATTTTGCTTGCTTAAAGGCTTTAGTTTTTACGGACACTAAAACCTTGTTTGCAACTATCTGTACTCGCTATCGTAAAGGTTGCTTTTAATGCAGTTTTTATCGGTTTTTTACGGCTCGTTATTACAACAAAAGCCGTCTAACATCGCCGATCACTGCATTTAAGTAAGTGAAAAAGCGACCCGCATCAGCACCATTAACTGCACGGTGATCGTACGAAAGTGATAGCGGCAACATATTACGCGGCTCAAACTCACTACCATTCCATTTAGGCTTCATCTCAGCCCTAGAAACTCCCAATATGGCAACTTCTGGTGCATTGACGATAGGAGTAAAGCCTTGACCACCCATTGCGCCTAAGCTCGATATAGTAAAGCAACCGCCCTGCATATCTTTAGGCCCCAGTTTACTATTGCGTGCTTTATCTATAATTACCATAAACTCTTCGGCCAATTCCCAAAGACCTTTTTTATCGACATCGCGAATCACTGGCACGACAAGACCAATGGGAGAGTCGACCGCAACACCGATATTCACATACTTTTTGTGTACCATATGCTCACCATCGTGGTGCAGTGACACATTAAAACTAGGCTCTGCGACTAAAGCTGCCGCACAGGCTTTGAGTAAAAATGGTAAGGGTGTGAGCTTAACTCCACGCTTTTCCGCCTCGGCTTTTAGGCCTTTACGGAAGGTCTCAAGATCGGTGATGTCGGCATCATCAAACTGAGTTACATGGGGAACATTTAGCCAATTACGCGACATATTTTGTGCGGTTAGCTTTTTAATTTTAGTCATGGGGACCAGATCGATATCACCAAATTGGGTAAAATCAACCGCTGGGATGCTCGGAATACCCGCACCACCCGTCGCCGAAGTTGATACCGATGATGACAGTGACGCC
The DNA here is from genome assembly GCA_047633635.1 of Cellvibrionaceae bacterium. Taxonomy (GTDB): domain Bacteria; phylum Pseudomonadota; class Gammaproteobacteria; order Pseudomonadales; family Cellvibrionaceae; genus CANLBN01. The sequence goes on from JBLIFG010000037.1 coordinate 6,352, forward strand.
TTACCCGTCATCACATCTTTTACGTAGACTTTAACATCATCTTTGGTCACACGATTGCGATCACCAGTGCCTTTAACAGACGTTAAATTAACGCCCATTTCACGGGCAAACTTACGGATCGCAGGGCCCGCGTAAACTTCTTTTGATTGACTCGCACTGACAACATCACCACTGCTCTCTTCAACAACGGGCTGTGCCGCTGACGCTTGAGTTGATTCTTGCTTCACCGGCTCTGGTTTAGCTTCAGGCTTTGCAGTTCCGGCAGCGGGCTCGCTTGATGAAGTATCAACACTACTAGTAGTATCGACACTATCAGAACCTACAGCTTCGACTTCCATCGTCAGAATTAAACCACCTTCCGCCGTTTTATCACCTTGCTTAATCGCAATACTGACAATCTTACCAGCAGTTGGTGCTGGTATTTCCATCGAGGCTTTGTCGGTTTCTAAGACAATTAACGAATCATCGGCCGCAACCACATCACCAACGGCGACCATTACTTCGATAACTTCAGCGCCCTCTGCACCATCGGGTACATTGACATCAACCACTTGAATACCTGCAGCCTTAGCCGGTGCTGAGTCACTACTAGCGGGCTCATCGGCAGTTGCTGCAACTGCTTGCTTGGGTATTTCTTCTGCGGGTACATCTGCAGCATCCGACTCGACTTCTAGCTCGATAATGGCATCACCCTCAGATAATTTATCACCGATGCTTACGTTAACTTTAGTTACTTTACCGGCAACTGACGAAGGTATATCCATTGAGGCCTTGTCAGTTTCTAAAACAATAATACTTTGCTCAATCTCGACTGTATCCCCAACAGCTATAGACACTTCGATAACTTCAGCACCTTCGGTGCCGCCAATATCAGGAACAGAAACAGTTTGTATAGTCACTATATATCTCCTCCTTACAGTGTCATCGGATCTGGCTTAGTAGCATCCAGACCAAAATCTTTAATGGCTTTACTCACAACAGCGGGCTTAATTGCGCCCTCATCAGCGAGTGCTTTTAGTGCTGCTACTGCAATAAAGTGACGATTCACCTCGAAGAAGTGGCGCAACTTGCTACGCGTATCACTGCGACCAAAACCGTCAGTGCCAAGCACGGTGTAGGACGATGCCGGAATAAATTCACGTATCTGCTCGGCATAGGCTTTCATATAATCAGTCGCTGCAATAACAGGACCCTTAACGCCTTCTAGACACTCAGTCACGTAAGCTTTTTTGGGTTTGTCTTCGGGATGCAAGGTATTGTGGCGATTAATATGCTGCCCTTGACGAGCAAGTTCATTGACGCTCGTTAAACTCCAAATATCAGATTCAACACCAAAGTCATCGCGCAGAATATCTGCAGCCGCCTCCACTTCGCGTAAAATAGCACCGCCACCCATTAACTGAACTCGGTTTTTCTTTTTCGTGGTACCCGCTTTCAGTTTATACATACCTTTGATGATGCCTTCTTCAGCACCCTCAGGCATCGCGTGATGAACATAATTTTCGTTCATCGTGGTCACGTAGTAAAAGCAGTTTTCACCCTCTTTATACATACGGCGCATACCGTCTTGAATAATCACCGCTAATTCAAAGTTATACGCTGGATCAAAAGACTTACAATTTGGAATAGTGTTGGCAAGAATTAGGCTGTGACCGTCTTCGTGCTGAAGCCCCTCGCCGTTTAGAGTGGTGCGACCAGCCGTTGCACCAATCAAAAAGCCACGAGCTTGCATATCACCCGCGAGCCAAGCTAAGTCACCAACGCGCTGGAAACCAAACATTGAGTAGTAAATATAAAATGGAATGGTCGATACGCCATTAGTGCTGTAAGAGGTTGCCGCAGCAATCCACGAAGACATACCGCCGGCCTCGTTGATGCCCTCTTGCAACATTTGACCTTTTTCATCTTCTTTATAAAACATGATTTGAGAAGAGTCATGAGGCACATACTTTTGGCCTGCGGCAGAATAAATACCTATCTGCCTAAACATGCCTTCCATACCAAAAGTACGAGCTTCATCTGGCACAATAGGAACCACACGGTGCCCCATCGATTTGTCTTTAACAATGGTCGACAAAATACGCACAAACGCCATTGTAGTTGAAATTTCGCGCTCACCCGTACCCGTTAAGTGAGACTTAAGCACTTCGAGTTCAGGCGTCTCTAGACGCTCGACTTGATTGCGGCGAGCAGGAAGATAGCCGCCTAACTTTTTACGCTGTTGGTGCATATAAACCATTTCTGGACTATTTTCATCAGGTCGGTAGTAAGGCAGGCCCGCAAGATCTTCGTCGTTAAAAGGAAGATTAAAGTTATCTCGAAAAGCCTTAAGGTTATCGATAGTGATCTTTTTGACTGAGTGCGCCTCGTTAATTCCCTCACCTGACGAGCCCATACCAAAACCTTTCACGGTTTGGGCTAATATGACTGTCGGCTGGCCTTTGGTCGCAACAGCTTCTGCATAAGCTGCATAGACTTTGCTAGAGTCATTACCGCCGCGCTGAAGGCGATAGATGTCCTCGTCAGACATATCTTTAACAAGCTCTAGAAGCTCTGGATATTTACCAAAGAAATGCTCACGGGTGTAGGCTCCACCATGAACTTTACAAGCTTGTAGTTCACCGTCAACAACTTCGTTCATACGCTTAATTAGCAAACCAGTTTTGTCTTTTTTAAGTAGCGGATCCCACTGACTGCCCCAGACAACTTTAATGACATTCCAGCCCGCGCCGCGAAATGCGCCCTCGAGCTCTTGGATTATTTTTCCGTTACCACGCACAGGGCCATCTAAGCGCTGTAGATTACAATTAACGACAAAGATAAGGTTATCAAGTTTCTCGCGTGCAGCTAGTGAAATAGCACCCAGAGTTTCGGGCTCATCACATTCACCATCGCCTAAAAATGCCCAAACTTTACGATCGGTATTTTCTTTTAATAGGTCACGTGCCGTTAAATAGCGTAGAAAACGCGCTTGATAAATAGAGGTGATCGGACCTAAACCCATCGATACCGTCGGAAACTGCCAGTAATCTGGCATCAACCACGGATGTGGGTACGAGGACAAACCCTTGCCATCGACTTCGCGACGGAAGTTGTCCATTTGCTCTTCGGTTAAGCGACCCTCTAAATAGGAGCGTGCATACATACCCGGCGAACTATGGCCTTGATAATAAATTAAATCACCGAGACGGTCATTGCCATCGGCGTGGAAGAAATATTGAAAACCAATTTCATATAAAATAGCTGCCGATGCATAGGTGGCTATGTGTCCACCCAAGCCCTCGTCGTTATCGTTTGCGCGCACGACCATTGCCATAGCATTCCAACGGTTGAACGAGCGGATACGACGATCAAGCTCAGCATTACCCGGACGCTCTGCCTCTTCAGTTTTAAGAATCGTATTGATATAAGGTGTATTAATAGCCGAAGAGACATCAATGCCCTCTTCAACAGCGAGGGTACTTAAATCAAAAAGGATCTCGGCTGCTTTTTCTTTTCCTGCATGTTTTACTAACGATGAGAGTGCATCAAGCCATTCTTGCGTTTCAGTATCATGCTGCATGTTTTCTCCTATGTCTCCCCGACTATCTGGGAAATCTATTAAAACTTATTTAGATTAATTTGTTTATCTATAAAACTGATTTTTAATACCATTTTTACAAGACATCTCTCATAAACTAGTTATTGAGGTATTGATGAGCTATTAAGTTATACAAGATTATAGCTGAATCCATTGATATTGCCGTCAACGCTGACTTTACTGATGCTTATAACAAGATTCAAAGGCAATTTTCAGCAAATAAAAACCGCTATTTGGCATCCAAAAAGAGCTTTTATTTCTCAAAAGCAGATGAAAACAAACAAACATTTGAAGCTAGAGCTAACAAATGATTGATAGAATAATTTACACCGGCTGATTATAAAAAGTTGCTTGCGATTTTATCTACATAAAACTCTCATCTACCACGCTACATTCTACAAAAATACCATGGATGATCGCAAGACAATCTGTGAAATTAGGTATGTATAATTTTCAGTGCGTGTAATATACAAAGTTAAACACCAAATTAAACTCGGTATTTTTACTTAGTTAGCAAAAAGAACTTACGGATATCCGTAAAATTGAAGCCCTTTTTTATAAAGCGTTTGCTCGCTATTAAAATCAGGCTCTCTACTGAACTGCCATAGTGCATGCTTCGAAGATAACATAACTTGCTGATAATATTGCTTGATATCATCACTCGAAACTTTTTCTATGGCATCTATTAAGCGTTGACGTGTGTTGACACGTCCATCACTTTGGGTGATATCACTCCAATAAATATTAGCACTTGCCGACAAGCTCGGTGCCGCCTCTAATAACTTAGTAATGACCGCTTGCTTAAAAACTTCAACATCTTCTGGAATATTGTGACTAAAATCGGTAATAAATTGTGTCACTGCTTTTTGAATGTCGCCGACACTGGCGGTGGGGGACTGCACGACGAAGACCGAAGCAGGCACTTCTTTTAGTCTCAGACTACCCATAAAAACAATATAACCCAATTGCTGCTCTGTTCGCAGTGAAGAGTAAAAAGGTGATTGCATCATCTGACGAAGTACTGACATTTTTGCTTGGTCGTTTACCGCATCCGATGGGCTTTGAACATATAAGATCGCCGCTTGATCATTGTGGTCGACATTGCGCACATGATATTGCAACACATCGCTATCAATACGCATGACCTTAACAGGAGCAATCATATTTTTAATTGATCCATAAGCATCCTTTACGGCTTGCGTTTCTTGTTGCTGTAAACGTTGGGCATAAGCCTGCCATTGATTTAACCATACCTGATCAAAGTTTCCGTAATAAAGACCTTGTATACGGGTATCGACTCGCCACTGCTGAGCAAAGACATTAATATCGTCTAATGTAATATTTTCTAGCTCTTTAATTTTTTCTATATCGGTAAAATAAGAGTCCGTTAAATTTATTGCCAACTGCTTGTATAATTGATGATAAGGCTTGCCCTTATCGCTGTTGCGCAAGCCGCGCAATAAATCTGATCTAAGCTGTATGAAGCGCTCAATAGTTATATTTTCACCATCTATTTCATCGAGAAACAGATCCATCAAGGCGTAAAGTTTATCGTGATAACCCTCGAGAACAATATCAATACCACGATCATTTTCTCGAATAGAAATCGCCGTATCTGCCAATAAAGCAGAATAGGTATATTCATTTAAGCGATCGCGAATGAGGTCGGTATATAGTGAAGCCAATACACTACCCTTGATATTGCCGGCAATTTGGGGCGACATAACGCGAAAGAAAACTTTTACCTTGGGAGTTTTATAGTCTAGGTCCTGCTTCGCCCATAAATTAATATCACCTGCCTGCAGACGCGTGAACGACTGCAATGCAGGATCTACAGAGTATAAATTTATGTTTTCTGGAATAAACGGATTTTTAGTGGGCAATGCAAAATTTGCGGTTAATTTTTTATCGAGCTTAGGCAAATCGCTACTTAGCTTTTGCTGACTATAAGCAACCTCGTAATGCCGTGTTACTTTATCTGTTGCAACTTCTGGATACACACTCGTGACTAAAACATTGCTAGGTGTTAGCTTTGATAAAAAGCGCTTAATCAATTTAGCGTCGTAACTATTGAGTAGATAATCACCACTAATAACTTCAGCGGCAGGATATTGGTGTAAATTTGATGCCAGCGATCTCACCGTAGATATTGCTGCTGATTTTTCGCGAAACTGAAAAGCGGTTTCAGCTAAGAGACGTTTTTCTTCATAGCGCCACTGCTCAACGCCGTCTTTTTTAATTTGCTCAAGCGCATAAAAAACTAGCGCACGGATTTTATCTCGCTGCTGAACACCTGCCGCAGTCAAGCGCATAGAAATATAAAATGCCGCCGTACCATCATTTTTGTCGGAGCCACCGGCAGATAGATTTTCAGCTAAACCCTCGGCTTTTAATATCGATAATAAACTGCCCTTACCCTCGTGACCCAACAAGTAACCAATAAAATCAAGCGGCTTTTCTTGATAATATTGACTAATAGAAGGTAGTGGAAAGTTCATCGACATTTGCCGTAGCTCTTTAACGGGCTTACTGAACACCTCCATCGGTAATTGGCCAGGCATAAACAATGGCTGTAAGGCCTTTTTGCTTGTGTCTGTTTGAGACTTATCTATAGATAATGGTACTTGGCTAAAGCGATCAACTACCATCGTTTTTAGTTCGTCAAGGGGTTGCCTACCAAGAACCACTAAACTCATTTTACTGGCTGAATAATGTTGTTTGTAAAAAGATAATAGGTCATCTCTGACATTATCATTGGCTCTATCTGCCAATGTCACCAAACTACCCACACTAAATTTAGCTTCAGGATGAGCTTGATTGATGACATTGCGATAAACGTCATAAGAGCGTCTAAAATCATCGCGTAAGCTTGCCTGATACTCCGAGTGCACCGCATTGCGCTCGCGATCCACATAGGTTTCGTCAAATAGGGGGGCGACAAAAAACTGAGAAAACCGATCGAGCGCGTCATCAAGTTTTTTGTCGTCGACATCAAAATAGTAATTAGTATGATGGCTACTTGTATAGGCATTGTGAGAGCCGCCATTATCACTAATAAAGGCTTGGTAGGCGTCGGCTTCGGGGAATTTCTTAGTGCCTAAAAAAAGCATGTGCTCTAAAAAGTGCGCCAGGCCTTCACGATCAATAGGATCGTGGTAGCTACCGACATTTACATCCATCGAGGCGGCGGCTTTATCGGCACTCTCATCAGAAATCAACAACACTTTAAGTTTGTTGTTCAGAACGAAATATTGATACTGACGGTCGTCGATACTGCCTTTTAGTATTTGGCTCTCAACATTTTTGCTGTCAGTCGCATCACTGGCACTAATACCGACAACAATGAATAGAATAAAAGCTGAACAAACATAACGCAAAAACTGCAAACGAATCACTGACACTTCCTTTAATGCTAAGAATATATTACCCATTAGTACTATCTACTATTAAAACTGCGGCTTGGACTTTCACTTTGGCGCTATCCGCTTAAGCACCTTTTGCTTGGGTATCCTCTCGAGTATTTTGCGCTGCGGCAGCTTCAGAGGCATAAATTCGTGTTGGCCACGCATAAATGATGGCTTTTACTAAAGTTGCAAGTGGTATGGCAAAGAACACTCCCCAAACACCCCATAAGCCACCAAAAACGAGGATAGATACAATAATAGCCACTGGATGAAGCTTAACCGCCTCCGAAAATAAAACCGGTACTAAGACATTGCCATCGAGTGCCTGTATGAGCAGATAGACCACCGCAAGAATAGCTAGTTCAGTGCCAAAGCCCCACTGGAAAAACCCAATCAATAATACCGGCAAGGTCACCACAACCGCACCGATATAAGGAATAACCACCGATAAACCAACGGCAATGCCTAGCAGTAATGCAAATTTCAAATCTAAAATAAAGAATGAGATACACGAAACTACACCAACAACGATAATTTCAGTGACTTTCCCTCTTACGTAATTAGCGATTTGTAGATTCATCTCAGTCCAAATCTCACTCATTACAGGACGTTTTGTAGGTAAAAACGATGCCACCCAACCAAGCATTCCTTTGGCATCTTTCAAGAAGAAAAATACTAACAGCGGCACTAGAATAAAATATAACAAGATGATTAATAAAATAGGCAGATTAGACAGAGATACAGATAATATATTTTGACCCGTCTGAGCCAACTCTTGGCTCACATGTCGGATTAATTGCTCGATTTGCACCTCATTGATAAAAGACGGGTATTTATCGGGCAGATGCAACAGTAATTCTCGGCCTTGGGCGAGCATGCTGGGTAGCTCAGAGACTAATTTAGTCGATTGTTGCCACAGCACCGGAATCAGTAGAAACAGCACTAATACCATCGTACCTATTAACAGTAGTAAGGCCGATGTTACCGCGAGAAGATGCGGTACGCCTTTATCTTTTAATGCGTGCACTATCCCCTGCATTAAAAAGGCAAGAACCAATGCGATCAGAGCGGGACCAAGATCATTACCAATTGTCCACAGCACACAAAAAATAACTATTAATAAAATTAATAGTAGTACCGCCTCTTCATTGTGAAAATAACGATCTATCCAATTACGAATGATGGGTATCATAAAAAATCATTGTCCTTTTTTTAATACATAGCGATAGTGTATTTCTATGTCTTGGTTTATATTGGCTTGATCAGCATTTTTTTGATCGACACTGCTTTGATCAACAGACTTTTGGGAGATACACAGACACTTATTAACTGCTTCAAATGTCATCATCCTATGCTGAGTCAGCTCGATTAATCGATGGAAGTCATTCACCGAACTCGCGTCGCTGCATAGCACCTCAACACATTCGCCAATAGCAATATTATTTAAGGCCACGCGCGTCATTAGCAATGGCGCCGGGCAGATCAGCCCAAGGGCATCAACATGTTGCTTAATAAGCACTCTTTTCAAACCCTTGTGTAAATACTTTATAAGCTCTCGACGATTCGCAACTCAAATAATCATTGATTCGGAATAAATTTATTGGGAGTCGACTCGATTAAAAATTAATACGTACAAATTGAAGGTAGAGCCTAACCTAATGCCAAAAACAGAAACTAAAAAGAGCCTACAAAAATGAATATCGACTTGGTTACTTTACTTTATTTAGCCCTTGTCTATTTACGCGTCATTTATGTATTAGCTGAGATCTATGTCAAACTTGCACCCTTGTTTAAAGTATCTCACCATTGACGAAAATGATAATTCGCGACTGCGCGGAGGTGACGGATGAATGGCTTAATTTCAAATCAATTCGCCCCCATCCAAGAGTACACTTTTCTGATTCGCAATTTATCTTGTAGCCCTTATCAAGTTAGAGAGGCAGTCACTGTGGCAGCGCTTTAGCTCAATACATCATAACTAGGTCCAATATATGTTCTAAGTAATGGTTTTAGGGCGTGAATAATAACACCGGGTAATCATTCTCGTCACTTATTATCAAAGACACCATCAAACTCGTCACTAAACCCACCACCAAATTCAGTTCAATAAAAGAGTAAACATCCAAAAACGTTAGAATTGAACCATAGCAGAAATACATGTCTATTAAGAGTAAGCTTTCGACTAATTGATTAATATAAGCAGCCGCCTTAAGCTATTATTCTTAAAGACGACTCAATTGGGATTGCCCCCCCCCAACACTTACCGATAAAGAGATGATTATATGAAGATACGGATACTTATAATTTGTCTTTATAGCTTATTATCAATGAGCTTTTCAATCGGCGCGATTGCCGAAAACGACCAAGCTGCAGAGATTACTCAAGAAAAGAATAATGTAGACTTTTCGCCAACGCCATTACCTTCGATTGGTAAAACTGCCTCTGCCGCCTCAAAAGCAGAAGAGAAGCGCTTAGGGCAAGCATGGCTAAGATATTTCCGCGGGCAAGTACCTACCTCTTCAGACCCACTACTTATTGAGTATACCGAAGGCTTGTTAAATCACTTAAGTCAGTTTAATCCCGCAGCCGGCGATGAGTTATCGCTTGTTATTGTTGAAGACAGGAGCATTAATGCCTTTGCTGTACCTGGGGGAGTTATTGGTGTCAATACGGGTTTATATGCCTATGCAGAATCGGAGGCACAATTTGCCAGCGTGTTAGCTCACGAATTAGCTCATTTAAGCCAGCGACATTATGCACGCGGTATAGAGCAACAGAAAGGACAAGCTGTTTTTAATGCCGCTGCATTGCTCGGCAGTATTTTAATTGCCGCTGCCGGCAGCGGCGAAGCCGGTATTGCCGCATTACAGGCAACCCAAGCGGGCATTATTGATCGACAACTTAGGTTTAGTCGCGACTTTGAACAAGAGGCCGATAGAATTGGCATGGACACATTGATAGATGCGGGGTTTAACCCACACTCCATGGCCGATATGTTTGAACAAATTCAGCGTTCAACGCGCTTTAGTGCTAAACCACCTGAGTTTTTATTAACCCACCCGGTCACGGCTAAACGCATCGCTGATGCAGAGAACCGAGCTAGATCACACCCCAGTAATACCCCTACTTCTAGCCTTGATTATGATCTCATGCGGGCTCGCGTGTTACTTGATAGCGAGCCCACGCCACAGCAAGCGATTAATCGCTTCGAAAGTGAGCTCAGAGGCTTTAGTGCCTCGGAAACTGGAACGCGTTACGGCCTTGCGCTCGCCTACATTGCTGCCAAAGAATTTGATACTGCACAAAAATTAATGACGCAATTACTGGAACAACATCCAAATCATCAGGCGCTCATTATTGCACAGTCAGACATTGATGCAGGTTCTCAGCAATTATCAGAAGCTATCAATTTAATTCAACAGGCTCTCGTAGAAACACCAGATAGCTACTCTCTAAACATGCAGTTAAGCCGCTTATTTGCCACTAATAACGCTTATAGAAAATCTGTTGGTGTGCTTACTAAGCTTTCCCTTAAACGGCCGAGTGACGTATCAATTTGGTTTAACTTAGCAGAGTATGCCGGCTTAGCGGGAGACATTTTGGCTTTGCATAAAGCTCGAACAGAATTTTTTTTACTACGAGCAAATTTTGATAGCGCAGAGAATCAAGTCAATAATATTATTAAAAAATTTGGTAACAACACCATAGAGCTTGCTAAAGCCAAGCAGCGCTTAGTCGATATTAAAAAGTTACGCGAAAATTCTAAAATATGAGTAGAGCTAGCTTGTCACATCATATGAAAAAAATTATAAAAAATTAATTAAGTCTTTTAATGACAACATCAGAATTAATAGGTGTTGCATCCAACTTTTTATTTTTAGAATATTCAAGAAACCACTCGTCAAAAATAACTGCGGCCATCGGACGAGCGATATAATAACCCTGAGCACACTCACAGCTCATTGTTGTTAATTTATCGAGTATTGCTTGACTCTCAACACCTTCTGCGATGACTCCCAAGCCTAAATTATGTGCCATCTTAATAGTGGAACTCACAATAATTTGATCTTGTTCATCTTCCAGCATATTAATCACAAAAGCATAATCAATCTTTAACCATTTAACCGGGAGTTTTTTTAAATACGCAAGGGAAGAATAACCTGTACCAAAATCATCAATCGATAAGTCAATGCCAATATCGTTAATCTCTTTAAGTATTTTTAGAGAGTAGTCAGCATTATTCATAATCGAGCTTTCAGTTATTTCTAACTCTAAGCAAGAGGGTGACAGCTGGTAGCGCAGAAGGAGTGACTTAATTATGGTAATGATATTGGTATCTAATAAATTACGCGCTGATATATTCACCGCAATTTTAATGTCTACACCTTGTTTTTGCCAACGCCAAACCTGCGCCAAACTTTCGCTCAATACCCATACAGTCATTTCGTTAATCATATCAGTCATTTCAGCAATGGGAACAAACTCTGCAGGAGAGATATAACCCAGAGTCGGATGTATCCACCGCGATAATGCCTCTACACCCGTTACCTCACCGGTAATTAAGGATATCTTAGGTTGATAATGAAGCTCTAACTGACCTTCGCGAATTGCCTTGCCCAACTCATTCATTAACGCTAGACGCTTAGTGGAATACTTATCTTTTTCAGGGCTATAAATTTCGATACTTGTCATTGAATGTTTCGCGGTATACATCGCAACATCGGCGAAACGCAGCATCGTCGAAAAATCTGGCGCCTGGCAAGGGTGCATCGAAACGCCGAGACTCGCTCTTAATTCAATATCCATATCATTAATATAAAATAACTTTCGAATACACTGGTGTACTTGTTCAGCAATTAAATAAGCTTGACTTGAGTCTTTAATATCGTGCAGTAATACTCCAAATTCATCGCCACCTAAGCGACAAATAGTTGTATTCATTTTATTAATCACATTGGCGATTCTTGGGCCTATTTGCTTAATGATTTCATCACCCACATGATGACCTAAGGTATCGTTAATATCTTTAAAGCTATCGAGGTCAACAATAATCAATGCTAACTTTTGCCCAGACTGAATATTAGCGATCATATCTGTAGCGATATTTTTGAGCTTGTTACGGTTTGGCAAGCCGGTTAGCAGATCGTGACTGGCTTGATATTCTAGGCGGTCAATATAGCGTTGACGCTCGGTAGTATCGAGAGTTACACCCCATATTCCGACAATGTGATTATTTTCTATGGTACCGTTTGCAGATGTTTGCCAACAAGTATCATCATTTGATATTTGTTGGCAAATGAATTGTTCGGCGTTAACACGAAAATTATTATCGACAAAGGTTTCTATATTGAGCGCGTAACTATGCGTGCGCATATCACGAAGATTAAGGCCGTATAGTTGCTCGGGGGCTACATTATAAATATTGGCAAAGACCTTATTGCAATCACGCAGTGATGCACCTAAATTAATGCCATCGATTAATTCTTGTCGACTAGAGTAAATCGATACGGGAGGGTTTATCGTGTAACACCATATAGCATCTTGGCTGTTGTCGACAAAAGCCCTATAGCGAGCCTCGCTTTGCTCCAGCAAAATTTTCTGCTGCTTTAATGTAGTAATGTCATCGAGTGTAACCAAAACTCCTCTCACATCAGATTCGTCATCGTGGATGGCGATCTTATCTACTTGAAACCAGTGCTCTTTACCGTGAATAACGGCGTGCTCAATCACACCTAATACCGAGACACCACTTCTGGCAACCATTAGTACCTCTTGATGCGCGTGGATTTTGTTCTCCCAGCCGGATAAAAACTCTAAAACTGTTTTACCTGCTAATTGCTCATCGCGAAACAACTCCTCGGCCATCATATTCGCTGAGGTGATGGCACCCCATTGGTCAAGATATAGAAGCGCTGTGCGCAGTGAATTGAATAACTTTTGAGCAACCTTGCCCTCATTATTACCCACAATATAATCTGGAAGTGCGGAGGAGTCTGAGCCTGGCTGAAAGGGGGCATCCTGCATATTATAGAATCGCATCAATAGAGGGAGGTTAGCATTATCTCTGTAATTGTAGTCAACATTATATAAAACACAAAAATATCTATGACATTAGATGTTATTTACGGCCATTTGGACACCGGTTATGGCTCTAGCTCTTGTTAGCTCACACACTAATAATGAGGAGGTTTTTCATTAACGGATGACTCTAGGCTATAAGCGACATCGTCTAATTTGTCTTGATTCTGTGTGAGCTTTTGTTGCAAACCAAGAATAGCCGTATCTTGACTTACAATGACTGCGTTGAGTGCTTGTAGTAAATCTTCGTGGTGAGACAGCCTACTTTGCAAATCATCAATTTGCTGTTGCAGTAACTCGTTAGTTTGATTATTAGCGCTATCAGACATTTTGGGGGCTTCTCTTATTTATCATTGCTTTTTATCACTCTCTGTAGCTTCAATCTGTTGGGGTAATTCAGCACCACAATGCCTACAGAAGGCGGCGTCGTCTTCGTGACCAGTACGCTCACAGTTTTGGCACGCTTTGGATTGACGCTGACGCATAATTTCTAATGACATTTGCGCGGTGAAAATTCCCGTGGGTACTGCAATAATAGAATAACCCGTCATCATAACTAATGATGCCACAATTTGGCCCAACACAGTCTGGGGGGTGATATCACCATAACCAACCGTTGTAATCGTCACAATCGTCCAGTAAATACTCTTTGGAATACTGGTAAAGCCGTTGTTAGGCCCTTCAATCACGAACATTAAAGACCCAAACATAGTCGCCAAGACTAATACCGCTGCGAAAAAAATTAAAATCTTGCGGCGGGAGCTTACCAACGAGCGCAAAAGTACATTCATGTCACTTAAGTAGCGCACCAACTTTAATATCCGAAAAATTCGTAATACGCGCAGTAGCCGGATAATTAACAAGTAGCTCACACCACTTATGAACAAACTTAGGTAAGACGGAATAATCGATAGTAGATCGACGATGCCGTAGTAGCTAAATATATAGCGCCACTTATTTGGAGAACAATATATTCTCAAGCCATATTCGATAGTAAAGAAGATAGTCAGAGTCCACTCAATCGTGAGAAAATAAATACTGTATTGGCCCGACAAAACACTCACAGAATCAAGCAGCACCGCCAGCACACTAATCAAAATGGTATAAATCAAGACAATGTCGAAGAGCTTACCCTCGGCCGTATCGTGGCCAAAAATCGTGCTGAAGAGTCGCTCTTTTAAGGCCTGACTTTTATCTTGCTCATCATCGGGCTTGTTATCGGCCTCTTTATCAATAATTCCGCTCATGCACTAACCTTTGTATCATTTATCGTATGTATAATTATCATTTGGCTTACTAACACTGAATATTACATATTGTATGTCAAAACATGTTGGCACCAAAGCACTCTAGCCCTAAACAGCAATCGCTTTTATAATAACGAAGTTAACAAGTTTTGCTATAGCGCTGTTGCTTGTGCAACTGTTCCCATAAAATAAGATATTAAGAAGGTTTAATCATGCGAGTGAAACAATGTCCTCAGTGTCATCAATCAATAAGCCTCGCGCTACTCAAAAGCACAGGTACCCACAAAGCCTTTATTAAACGTCAGGGATTTTTATGCCCACACTGCGAGACAGCTATTCGACTGCCCCAAAAGGCTGAAAAGTTGGTGTCTGTCGGCATATTATGCAGCCTTATATTCGCCCCCCTAAGCTACTATTTGTTAACCGCGCCAACACTGGGCTATCTATTATTTATTAACGGCGCCATCTTAATATTGATAGGTAGCTTTACCAATAAGTTAAGCTTAGCTACGCCAACAGCAATTACAAAAATGCCACCGGCAGAGCTAAACAAAGAGTCAAAAGAAGAACTAAAAGAAAATTTAAATAAAGAATTAGATAAAAAGCCCGAAGACGAGACAAAAGAGACACGAAAAGAGAAAAATAATAATGACTAAAAATACTCATACATCTAAAAACAGCCGCCTAGTCTACTCAACTGAAACTGGGCGTATAAAAACAACGGACAAGCCAAGCGTGGTCGATGACAGCGATGGCATTGTGCGGCTGCATCGCGAGAGCCGCAAAGGTAATGGCGTGACCTTAATCAAAGGCTTGCCCGTTGACAGCGACATAAAAGGGTTAGCAAAATCATTAAAAACTAAAATAGGTGTTGGTGGCAGCATTAAGGATAATGTCATCGAATTACAAACCGATCAACGTGAAAAAGTAAAAGATTTACTAGAAACTAAGGGTTTTACCGTGAAAATTGCAGGTGGCTAGGCATTAAACGGAACAAAGGCGGAGACATTAACGTGTAGCCAAATCCCATAACATCGATCAAGGCCGTTGTACATGATGAACTCATTATTCCAAACGTCATTCGAATGCCCTATTCGTCATTGACAGGTATCAACCGTTATTCAGACACAGCAACTGTTATTGAGATGCAACAATCGTTATTACGATACGCTAATCGTCATTCCCACGAAGGGAATCTATGCCAAATCAATATTTGCCCAAATATCATTCACCTTCGGTCCCCAACATAGTGACCAGTAGCCTTAATCATTTAAAATCGAGTGGAATCAGGAAAATAAATGTTGATTCGAGCCCTGAAGACACAAAAGTTTGTACTAGATACAATATTAGTTATTATAATAAAGTAACTTATTAGATATTAATGTTGGGAAGAAAAAATGGCGATTTTAGTCACAGGTGGTGCGAGCTATATCGGTAGTCATACAGTTGTGCAATTACTAGAGCGCGGCGATGAGTAGTTGTCATCGATAATTTCAGCAATAGTCACCCAGAGGTATTGCAACGAATTAAAACCATCACTAATAAACAGGCGTACTTTATATAAGGCGATGTCAATGATGGAGAATTACTAAAGCGCGTTTTTAATGACTTTGACATTAACAGTGTCATACATTTTGCAGGTTATAAAGCAGTGGGTGAATCTGTTGCGAAACCTTTGATATATTATAAAAACAATCTTTGCACCACGCTGACCTTATTAGAAATTATGCAAACACATGACTGCAAGCAGCTAGTTTTTAGCTCTTCTGCAGCGGTGTACGGTGATCCTGAAACCTTACCTATGACTGAACAATCACTGTTCTCTGCAACCAACCCCTATAGTCAAACTAAATTGATGATTGAGACCATCTTAAAGGATATTGCTCAAGCTGACGCCACAATGCGCATAGCTGTGCTCAGGTATTTTAATCCTATGGGTGCACACCCTAGCGCCTTGATCGGCGAAGACCCTAATGGTATTCCCAATAATTTGATGCCTTTTGTTGCAAAAGTAGCAGTCGGACAATTGCCGCAAATGGATGTTTTTGGAGATGATTACGATACTGAAGACGGTACTGGCGTACGTGATTATATTGACGTTGTAGATTTAGCCGCAGGTCATTTAGCCGCTTTAAACAAACTATCTACGCAAGCTGGATGGCAAGCTTATAATTATAGGTACGGGTAAAGATTATTCGGTACTAGAAGTAATTAAAAGCTTTGCAAAAATTGCTAAAAAAAATTAATTATCAGATACTACCCAAGCGCGTAGGTGATATAGCAACTTGCCTAGCGGATATTCAATACACGACAGAAAATTTAGATTGGAGAGCAAAAGCGAATCTAGATAAAATGATCAAGGATCACTGGAATTGGCAAAAAAAAAATCCAAATGACTATAAAAATGTTCCTTAAAAGGTACAGTCAGATTTCCTATATTGTGCTTTTCATTGGTTGCGTAATCGTTGTGAGTTGGGGTATTTTTATATCGACTCCCCCACAAGCGGCATTCCATCAATCAGATAAAATACTGCATGTCCTCGCCTTTGCCCTACTCGCATTTACTGGTAGAGGCGCGATGCAGATGCTCTCGCCATTTTTATTTTGGCCCGTCATTGCGGCTATTGCAATGTTAATGGAGTATTTACAAGGCGCGCTACAAGCAACTCGGATATCGAGCCTAGAAGATGCTTTAGCAAATTTAGTAGGGGTTGGATTGGCATTTTTGGCGGTTAAAGCAATTAATAAACAACGCGTATCATAGGTACAAAATAAATTTTAATCCACTGACAGCCAAATTATTAATTTTGCGCTATTTAGTTGAGAGATTTTTTATATTTCGCCCCACTTTTTTAACTATTTTTGACAAGTTTTTAGCCTTATCCCAGCCATTGCCTTCCAATACTTTTGCCTGAATAAATGATCGATCATCCACACAAAAAACTGCTTTACTTGTACGTTGAGCAATTTCTTTTGATTGCCACACCGAGCTTTTGATAAAGAAGAATGCATCTTCACCAGAAAAAAGTCTGCTTTAAATTTGGGTAACAGAATCCATCGAATACGAGAGCACAATACTACTAATTGTGGAGCGATCAGCTAGATTAAATATAATTTATTTAAAAAATCACATCTAATCACTACTTTTAATATTCGGTCAGGCTTCCAAAAAGAAAAATAATGCTGTTATAATAGTTCGACAGCATATTCTTAATTGTTATTTATACATCGATAACTCAAACCAAGCTATTCATCAGTTTCACCATTTTTGTGCATTGCAATGATTCTCATAAATTAAAGGGGCAGTATTAGCCTGCTAAAGTTTAACGAGAATTTTAAAAAAAAATATAGTAACTTATAGATTTTCATTATAACTAGCAAAAGGAAGCCTCGCAGAAATAGGAAGAAAGAACTCTATATACGTTATGAGATCTCATTGATAGTTCACTTATTATCAATTCAAATGAGTAGCATTAAAATAATTCAGTACATTCGCCACACGCAAATTATCTATTAGCAACAAAAAATCCTACCGTCATAAACTTCTGTGAAATTGTGGTGTGCTTCAGCATGGTGCTAAGATTAAACCAATCAGAAGCGTTAGCTCGCTTAACAAGAAAGATATATGGCCTCGTAAATACACTCGGCTCCTCGGTGCCACTAGGTTCTATTCTGCGTCTACGCTGTGTTGAGCCTTCGTGCTTGAGCTGTCTTATTTCTTATAATGAATTCTAGTTTAAGCTTTCGAATTTTTATCTTTCATCTGATTGTTATAAATGATCTTAATAATCACTGCTGGGAGCAATTACACGAATAACAGA
>JBLIFG010000038.1:0-24288 GCA_047633635.1 Cellvibrionaceae bacterium
AATTGTGCCGAAGGATTTATTTTTCGTGTTCCAAAAAATCCACGTATGAGCATCTCGTCAGCACCAATACCAATTGTATATATTTTCACATCAGTCTGTTTAGCAAGTTCTGCCGCTTCTAGGGGCGCAATTTCACCTGCAGTATTGGCACCATCGGTCAATAGTATAATGACACGATTTTGTGAGCTATTGAGTTCTTGCAAGCGTTTTACTGATAATCCAATAGCCTCGCCAATCGCTGTTTTGGGCCCAGCAAAGCCAAGCTGAGCCTCGATTAAAAACTGCCTTACTGTTTTTGTATCGAAGGTAAGTGGAGCTTGAAGATAAGCATTGCTACCGAATAAAATTAAACCGATGCGATCACCTTCACGTCGCTTTATAAAATCTTGTAGTACATATTTAACAGTTTCTAAGCGAGTCGCTGGATTGCCTTCGATAACCATATCTTGTTGGTCCATACTGTCAGAAATATCGACAGCAACTAACAAATCCCGCCCTGAAGAAGGTGCTGCAATAGGGGTACCCGCCCACTGAGGTCGAGCTACTGAGCAGATTAATAGTAGCCAAATTAATGCGAGTAGCAACAGGTTAATTAAAAAATAAGTAGATTTTTTTATAAAACTTGAATGTTCAAAAAAAGCTAACTGCTGATAAAAAGGTACGATGATAGCGCTTTTCTCTTTTGCCACTGGCGCTATAAATATATAAATAAATAGGGGTAGAGGTAATAATAAAAAAATCCATGGCCAGGCAAAGTGAAACATTAAATAGTGTCTCCCTCGATTGACTGATAAGGTTTAGTAGAACAATGAATGGAATGTTGTTTTATCCACGCTTCTATTGCTATATATAATTTGTCATTTTTTAAATTAAATGATTTCTGATATTGTGTCGCACAAATAAAATTTTCTAGTTCAGATTCAAACAATGGCTTTGGTGTTTGTTGATTTAAAAAATTAAACCATGCTCTACCGTATAATGAATCAATAGCCGTATTAGGATAGGCACTTATGGCGGTGCGCTTAAGGCACTCAAGGTATTTTATAGCGGTATCTGTATCGCTAGAATCTTTTTTATATTCTTTAAGTAAAGCTAAAGCCTCGCGGCGATAGCCCCATTTTTTTGTATAGCGTCGATAAAAAATAATTGTAACAATCACCGTTATACCAATGATTATTATGAATATCCACCAACCAATTGCAAATGGCCATAGTGATACCCCTTGAGGAGTAATAATATCTTCCAATGCTAGCAGCTGATTCTGTAGTGAACTCGACATTAGTTAAGCCCTTCTCTTTGTAACGTCGATGAAATCAGATAGCGGTAAAGATATATCAACAATAACTAGCTGAATAGATAGACGTCGACATAGACTCTCTATTATTTTTTGTTTATCAGTAAACTGTTGATATTGTTTTTTTTGTGACTTTTTATCAATAGAAACCGTTTTCTTCTGATAGCCATCACTTAGTGTAATATTTTCTAGAGATGGCAGTGTCTTTTCAAGAGGGTCGACTAACCAATAGAGTGCTATTGAGTGCGCGCGCGATAATTGATGTAATATTTTTTCGCAATCGAGATCTAGGTCATAACAGTCACTGATAACAATGCACTCGGTCCCGCTATGAGTAATATGTTGTAGCTGCTTTAAACCTTGGGATAGACTGGGCTCGGCGTGAGCCGAATTGATATCAATTTTATGATTGGCATTAGTGAGTGTTTGCAGCCAACGGTTAACCGTCTTGTTTGAGCGAGCAGGGCGTATCTCCTGCATACTAAAAGAACCCAATACTAAGCCGCCGGCTCTATCTCCGCGAGCAAGTGTTGACCAATTAATAAGAGCTGATAAATAACAGGCATAGACAGATTTAAAACAATAATGACTGCCGAAAAATGTTGAGCGACGTTGATCAACAAATGTTATTACCGGTTTTTCTTTTTCATCGCGATAACATTTTGTATGCGTCTGTTGTGTACGTGCAGTGACTCTCCAGTCAATATTACGCACATCATCACCGGCCTGATATAGACGCACTTCTTCAAATTCCATGCCACGACTAACGGCACGACTGCGATGTTGGCCACTAGCAATTGCACTACTGGATTTTTTAGAAAATTTTAGGTGTGGTATTGCAAGTAGGCGCAACTGCTGTAGATCGTGTAACGCTACAAGGGCACCGGTGGGCTGATAATTGATAGGACTTGTTATGGTCATTTTATGCGATAGAGACTTTTTCCAATATACGATGAATTACTTGATCTTTGGTAATACCTTGTGCCTCGGCTTCAAAACTCAATAGCAGACGATGTCTAAACACATCATAAATAACGGCGTGAATATCATCGGGTGTCACAAAGTCATTGCCTTGGATAAATGCATGGGCCTTTGAGCAGCGATCTAAACTAATTGTCGCTCGTGGACTAACGCCATACTCAATCCATTGTGCTAATTCTTTATCAATATTGTTAGGATTACGCGTAGCCATTGTCAATTGTACAATATAATTATCTAGGGACTCTGCCGTGTGTACATTACTCACAGCTTGTCTGGCAATCATCAAATCTTTTTGGTTTATCACCGAGGGTGGTGAATTAACGTGCGTATTATCTTGAATATTTTCTGAGCGAATCAATTGTAATATTGCAGCTTCCGATTGAGCATCGGGATAGCCAACATTAACCTGCATAAGAAAGCGATCTAATTGCGCTTCAGGTAGGGGATAAGTACCTTCTTGTTCGAGTGGATTTTGCGTTGCCATGACTAAAAATAGATCGGGCAGGGGGTATGTTTTGTTGCCAACACTGACTTGCTGCTCACCCATGGCCTCGAGCAATGCAGACTGAACCTTAGCTGGTGCGCGGTTTATTTCGTCAGCCAATATCAGGTTGTGAAAAATAGGCCCTGCCTGAAACTCAAAGCTATGGTCGTGTGAACGATAAATATCGGTGCCAGTAATGTCTGTCGGCAGTAAATCAGGCGTAAATTGTATGCGCTGAAAGTCGCCTTCAATACCTAAGGCCAATGTTTTTATCGCCTTAGTTTTTGCCAGCCCGGGGGCGCCCTCGACTAATAGATGACCATCGGCTAAGAGCGCTATTAATAAACGATCAACTAATTGGGGTTGTCCAATAATTTGTTGTTTGAGCCATGACCGCAGTGGTGTTAAGAGCATAATTACCTTTTCGTTTTATGAATATTTCAATAAAAAATAGATTGGTTAGTCAGCAATATCCAAAACCTAAATATGCATACACATCTATACTTATTGCCTCATCAAATTGTTAAAGTCATTTTCGCTATTTGATTTAATGCAATTCGCGTTGCTGTATTTCTTTATGCAATGACCGTGCAGTTTCTAAAATAGCCGTGCGTTGATAGATAGCTTTGAGACGATTACCACCAAGCTGACGCCATAATACCGCTGATCGAACACCCGCAAACAATAAGGTTCGTATTTGGTTGGCAATACGCGTCTGTTGCAAAAATTGATACTCACCCATGACTTGTATACGAAAGCTAAAGGTACTAATGGTGTCTGTATAAATATCAGCAAGGCCTGCAATAACGTTTTCGTGGGTCATTGAAAAATGCTCCACTTGCAGGCGACTTTTATCAAGCCTTTTGGCAATCATGTCTAGCATTGAGCTCTTTTTGCTCAATTGCTTTTGTAAATGCAAAATACCCATAACATAACGAATACAATCACTACTACGTTTGGGGCTTCGGCTTAGATTAGCAATTAAAAATGATAATCCAGTTTCTAATTGCTCAATACCACCATAAACATCCAAAGTATTGGTTGGGTTTTGATTAAATAAACTGTTAACCGAGACTTCAAAATCCTTTTGATTAACGTGTCCGGTTTTAGCAAGTTGTTCAACACAAGCCGAAAATTGAAACATTGCTGCCAGGGCCACTGTTTGCCCTTTGAGATCACTAGCCAAAAAAGTCTCCTTTAAGTACGGTTTTTTATAGTTATCGTTATAATTTTAGGTAGTCATTATTAATGACGGTTTTGAATGACTGCGCCACCTAGGCATACGTTTCCATCATAAAATACAATTGATTGACCGGGTGTAATGGCGCGTTGTGGCTCATCAAAGATCACCTTTAAGACAATACTTTGTGGGTCTTGTTGCGTCTGGGTTTGTTTGTTTTCTGTAGATGTAATAATGACTTCACAGGCTTGATCTGCTTGTCGATAGCGTATTTTTGCGTTGCAGCGAAAACGGGCTGTAGCAGCCGCTTGGGTTATCCAATGACATTGATTAGCTTCAAGTTCACTATGATATAGCAGCGGGTGATCCGAACCTTGAACGATTAGTAATTCATTGGCGTCTAGGTTTTTATCGGCTACATACCAAGGTGCATCACCTGCATTTTTAACACCACCTATACCGAGCCCTTGGCGTTGGCCTATGGTGTGATACATCAAGCCTTGATGTTGGCCGATAACGCTGCCTTTATCGGTGACGATATTGCCAGGCTGTGCAGGAATGTATGTCTGCAAAAAGTCCTTAAAGCGACGTTCACCGATAAAGCAGATACCGGTGCTGTCCTTTTTATTATGGGTCACTAAATTATGCTGCTCAGCCAATGCCCGAACAACAGGCTTTTCTAGCTCACCGACTGGGAATAAGGTTTTAGAAAATTCGTGACTACCCACAGCATGTAAAAAATAGCTTTGGTCTTTATTGTTATCTAAACCCTTTAAAAGATAGGTTTTATTATCTTTATCTTCTCGGCGAGCATAGTGTCCGGTTGCGATTAGGTCTGCGCCTAAAAGCTCAGCGTACTCGATAAAAACTTTAAATTTGATCTCGCGGTTACACAATATGTCGGGGTTAGGTGTGCGTCCGGATTTGTATTCTTGCAAAAAATACTCGAAGACGTTGTCCCAGTATTCGGCGGCAAAGTTAGCGGTATGGAGTTTAATACCTAATATGTCACAAACCAATTGCGCATCTGCTAGATCGACTTTGGCGGTACAGTAATCAGTATCATCATCTTCATCCCAATTCTTCATAAACAAACCTTCAACTTGATATCCTTGTTGAAGTAGTAACAGCGCAGCTACTGATGAGTCGACACCACCAGACATACCCACAATGACTTTTTTGTTCTGAGTATTGTTTGCGGGGATTAAATTCATAAAATTGTTCAATAATTAGTCGATTTAAAGTGAAAATTGCCATCAAAAGGAAAATGCTTAGATCTAACAATTATAATCGAATTAAGGCGACAAATTACAAATATTATAATAAAAGTGATTGAAATGGACAATGTTCTATAAAAGCATGATGGACAAACAAATAAGTAATAAATACCGTGTTTTTGATAAGTGTAAAGAATGAACTTATAGGTTAAAAATATTAGGGTAAAGCCCAGTATTCATCATAACGTCGCAATTGCTTGAAGCTAGGATAACATAGGTAATGGTGTATGCAGGCTTAGAAGTAGATCATTTTTAGAAGCGGCTAATAATTTATCGACGAACGAACGAACGACGATTGATCGATGGTGATCGATGATCCATCGATAGTAGCTGAGCTCGGTTATTCACTTTTGAATTGATTAATGAGGTCATTAAGTTTGTGGGTTGCCGATGATATGTCTTGGCTATTCTGTTCAACCGCTTTTGAACTATTTTGATTTTCTTCAGACACAGCATTGACTTCATTAATCAAAATCTTGGCACCATTACTGGCGGTATTTTGTACTTGAGCACTTTCTGAAATCTGTTTATTTAATTTTGTTATATTAATAATTTCTTGCTTAATATGTAGTAGTGACTCACTGGCTTTTTCTGCCTCTTGCACAGACAGCTCAACCGATTCATTGCCTAGTTTCATGGCAGTAACAGCTGCCCGAGCATTCTTTTGTAGAGTTTCAATAATACTGTTGATTTCTAGAGTTGACTCTTGGGTGCGGCTGGCTAGTGCGCGCACTTCATCTGCAACAACTGCAAAACCGCGCCCTTGTTCGCCTGCGCGTGCCGCTTCAATGGCAGCATTTAGCGCTAATAAATTCGTTTGCTCTGCAATTGCATTAATGACGCCCACAACTGAGCCAATCGTTTTACTCGTTACTTCAAGCTCATTAACTGTTTGGCTTGCCTCGTCAACATTTTTAACAACATTCAAAATAGATGACTTTGTCGACTCCATCACCAAAACACCGTTAGCCGATGCCCTGGTGACGGTATCTGCAGTTTTTTCTGCATCAATTGCAAAATCAGCTACATTTTCTGCAAGCTCACTAATTTCATTCATAGAGATAGTGACATTTTTAATAGTTTGCTGTTGTTGGGTGGCGCCTTTCGTATTCTCGGTAGATATTTTTTTCATTTGCTGAGAGGTATTCTCTAATTGAATAGCCTCTTGTTTTATATCGAGAATAACTGATTGAACTTTTTTAGTGAACGTATTAAACCATTTAGCGAGTTCGCCAATTTCGTCACTACGAGTCTCGTCAAGTCGCGCCGTTAAATCACCTTCACCTTGAGCGATATCTTTCATAACATCTACGGTTTTGTTAATGGGTGCTACAAGGCTACGGGCAAATAAGAGCGTTGCAAAAAGACTGGCTATAATAACAATAACTGCTGTAATGATTGAACTAAAGGCTAATTTTTTAGATAAAGTTGCCGCGGCATGAGTCGCTTCTTTATAATTCATTTGGCTAATAATTACCCATCCATTACCCAATAATTCAATGGGCGAATAACTCGATATCACTTCATATCCGGTATAATTTTGAAATCGAACCGTGCCTTCACTTCCTGCTATTGCAGCATCGACCGCAGGTGTCTTAACGGGATGCAAAAGAATACTTGTTTGATGATTTTGTATGGCTTCCAGCGACGTCTGTTCGATATTTTGTTGTCTTAATATGTCTTTATATTGGTCTGGAGTCTCTTCAAGCACTCTACTATTACTGCGCATAAGGCGGTCATTTGCCACTAAAAAAGTTTGTCCTGTTTGACCTAAGCCATTTTTTTTCCAATCGCCCCTGTAGGTAATTATTTGATTCATTTTAGTGGATGATAGTTTAAAAATTAAAACACCTGATATTTTTTCACCCTCATAAATTGGTTTTGAAATAAAGAGTTCAGGTTTATCGAAAGAGGGCATATAAAAACTAAAATCACTAAGATAAACAGTATCGACTTGGTCGGGTGTGATTTTTAATGCCTCTTTAAAAGCCCTGCCTAAATCTGTATCTGCAAAGTACCCTTGGTTTAATGAAACGGCATAGTCAATGTTTTTATTGACCGAGTACATGACATCTCCTTTTTTAGCATCAACCACATAAACATCCTCAAAACCAAATTGCTCTGTAAAAACACTGAGCTCTGAATGTATGTTTTGATGTGCAGATGCATAGGCATTAAATTGTCCATCGCTCTGCAGCTTATATTTTTCATAGAAAGGATATTTGTTCTTGGCAATATATTCGTGCTGAAGCGCTAAAGCATTTGACGAAAGCTGGTTAACTAAGGAAGCTAGCTCTGGTTTTTTATTAGGGTTTAACTTCTGATATTCGGATAAAAATACATTGTCATAATAGTTACTAACCGAGGATTTTTGTTCTGTAACCACATCACTAGACTCATAATTATAAAAAGAAAAGCGTAGTTGCTTGGTAGCTTTAATGATAGCTTGATTAGTGGATACACTTTTAACTTGTTGAGCAACTTGATTAAAATAAGTATGTAGCTGGGCAGTCGTTGAATACTTAATAGAATTAAGCTTTTCTATATTAGCCTCTTCTAATGCTAATTTTGATTGTTGTGAGCTTATGTAGCCTAAAACGACAGAGGTACAAACCAGCCCCGTTACAATTAAAACGCTGGCACCAAAAATAAGTTTAGTTTGTATTTTCATAGGTTAATAGCTGCCACTAGTGAGTTTTATTATGTGTTATGTTTTAACCCTAGCTTAAATTATTCGATATTCAACTTTTTTAAGTTAATTTATCAGTTTGTCGCGTAATTTTATTCGTTTGATTCTAAAGAAGCTCAAATATGTAAAAAAGATTCTATGAATGACAACTTATTTATCAATTAATACTCGATAAATAAGTTGTTAAAAAAATATGATGTCCGTTTTTATGATGGATCGATGCGGTTTAGTTAAGCCGGTTACTTAAGTAGATTAGTTAGTCTATTATTTAGGAAAGTTATTCAGGTAGATTATTTAAGAGGGTTACTCATGCAGGTTAGTTGAGCGAGTTATTTAGGTATGTTGGATAGAGAAGTTAGGCAGAGTCAGATATTTAGGCGTGGATAATTCATTTAGAGATGAGGCATTACTTCGTTAACGTCACTCTAGTGCAGGCGAGAATTTTTCTTAGTCATAACTGTGTTATAAAGCATAGATTTTCGTCTATCGGGATGTAGGTAAGAAGGCGAAAGCAGGACGCAAAAATTGAGAGCCGACTGACAACCTATCGAACTGTTAAATATCAACAAAGCCAAGATAGATATCTATATTGGCTTTGTTGACTTGTCCTTAAATTGAAACAGTTAAGAGCAGGTACCAACAAACATTAGATGGCTAGATATTCTTCTCTTAACTTATCGTCAGCCATCAGCTCATCGGCGCTGCCATCAAAGACAACTTCTCCCATATCGAGAATAATCGCTCTGTCGGCTAATTTAAGCGCCGCCACAGCATTTTGCTCTACGATAATAGTGGTTATACCTAGGTCTCTAATGCCCATTAAGATACGCTCAATTTCTTGCACAATCACTGGTGCGAGACCTTCATAAGGCTCATCTAACAAAAGTAATCGACAATCTCTCGCAAGTGAGCGAGCAACGGCTAACATCTGCTGCTCACCACCAGAAAGTGTAATACCCTCTTGAGTACGACGTTCATCAAGGCGAGGAAAATGTTCAAAAATCTTCTCTTTGCTCCAACCAATAGGCGGTGCAATTTGCGCTAAATCGAGCGATTCTTCAACAGTCATCCCCGCAATAATACGTCTGTCCTCGGGCACTAGGCTGACACCAAGCTGTGCAGCTTCAAAAGATTTCATCTTGTGCAGAGGCTCACCGTTAAGCCAAATTTCACCTGATTTCAATTGAGGGTCACCGGTACGTGCAATAGTGCGCATGGTAGAGGTTTTGCCTGCACCATTACGACCTAGTAGCGCGAGTATCTCACCCTCTTTGACGTCAAAACTAACACCTTGAACAATATAACTTTCACCATAGTATGCATGGATATCTTGAACTGAAAAATAAGCCTTACCATCACTCATACTTCTGCACTCCCTAAATAGGCTTCGCGTACTTTAGGATGGCCTTTAATCTCATCTGGATGGCCCTCGGCAATAATAGCACCTTGGGCAAGTACGCTAATTTTGTCAGCCAGGCTAAACACGACATGCATATCGTGCTCGATAATGACTTTAGTCATACCACGTTCTTTAATTTTCATTAATAGCTCAATGGTCTGATTAGTATCGTGACGCGCCATACCTGCCGTCGGCTCATCCAGTAAGAGCAATTTTGGATGTTGAATCAGGCACATCGCGAGTTCCAAACGACGTTTATTACCGCGAGAAAGACTGCCAGCACGATCGGAATGCCCATCGACCATACCGAGGTCTTCAAGAAAGTGAAGGGCTTCTTCAGCGATTTCTTTTTCATCCCGTAGCGCTTTGAATATATTCATTTTAAAAGAGCCATCGCGCCTAGCGAAAGCAGGGATCATGACATTTTGTAATATTGATAAATCGGGAAATATTTGCGGTGTTTGAAACACGCGCGAAATACCCATTTGATTAATATCATGGGGTAGGTAGCCCTTTGTTAAATCGTTGCCTTCAAAATCAATACGACCACTATCAGCTTTTAATAAGCCAATACAGGTATTGAGTAAGGTCGATTTACCCGCACCATTAGGACCAATAATAGCATGTGTTTTCCCCTCTTCAATTTGAAGGTTAATATCGCTCAGAGCCTGAAGACCACCAAATGATTTATTGACCCCAGTTATGTCGAGGACGATGTTAGATTGTTCTGCACTCATGCTACACCATCCTTTTCTAATTGTTCAGGCTTATTCTTATTGAAGATCTTTGCATTAATTTTTTGGGCGCCCTCCAGCATACCACCAGGTAAGAAGATCATAATCATCATAAACATTAAGCCTAAGGTCAAATGCCAACCGCTACCTACAAACGGAGATACGATTGTTACTATCAAGTTTGTTATGCTTTCTGGCAAAAATTCGAACCATGACGCCAGCAGAGTATCGTTAATACCCGAAAAGATATTTTCCATGTACTTGATAGTTACCGCACCAATAATCGGGCCAAACATTGTGCCGAGGCCACCTAATATGGTCATTAGTACCACTTCCCCCGAGGCTGTCCACTGCATGCGCTCAGCTCCTGCAATCGGATCAACAACCGCTAATAAGCCACCAGCTAAACCTGCGTACATACCAGAAATAACAAAGGCAGCAAGTAGGTAAGGGCGATGGTTAAAGCCGGTGTACTCCATACGCGTTTGATTCGTCTTGATGGCGACTAACTTCATCCCAAAGGGTGAGCGGAAAATTTTAAGACTTAACCAAAATCCTAAAATTAAAATAATCGCACAAAAGTAGAAACCTTCATAACCGTCGAGTGTTATTCCAAAAAGACTAGCAAGTGGATTTTCTGCCGACACTATTCCTAATGCACCATCAATGACTCGTGGGTCATCATTCAATACAAATAACCCAGTTTCACCTTGGGTAATTGGCGTTAATACTGAATAAGCCAAATTATATGACATTTGTGCAAAGGCTAAGGTTAATATCGAAAAGTAAATACCCGTTCGTCGTAGACATATAAACCCGATGACTAAGGCAAATAACCCCGAAAATACAACAGAAAAAGCTATTGCGGGTAGGGCATTCATTGTTAGTAGTTTGAATGACCAAACGGTTACATAAGAGCCCACTCCTAAAAATGCAGCATGTCCAAAGGATAAATAACCCGTTAGGCCAAATAAAATATTATAACCAACTGCAAATAAGCCAAAGATAGCAAATCTCTGAAGTAGGTCAGGGTAGCCAGCGCCAATTAAAGACCCCCAAAGTGGTGCAATTAACACGATAATAGAGAATACGACCAATATTATTAGGTCACGTTTTGGTGTTGATAATTCTATAGTTTTCATAAGTTTCTCACCCTAGTCTTTTCCGAGAAGACCACGAGGCCTAAATAATAAAATCGCAACAGCAACAAGGTAAAGAATTACCTGGTCGATACCAGGAAGTAACGCTTTAATTGCAGTTAGGGAGGCGAAGGATTGCAGAATGCCTAATAAGAAACCTGCGGCAACAGCACCACCAAGAGAACCCATGCCACCTACAACCACTACAACAAACGAGAGCACTAAGAACTCCATCCCCATATTGTAGTCTGGAGGTAAAATAGGTGTATACATGACGCCGGCAATACCCGCAACGACTGCGGCTAAACCAAACACAATGGTGAAGCGTTTCTCAATATTGATCCCGAGTAGCCCAACCATCTCACGGTCGTGCATACCCGCACGAACAACCATACCGAAGGTGGTCATGTGTAAAAAAGCAAATACACCGCCTATAATAGTCAGAGAAAACGCAAGATAAATCATTCGCCACCAAGGGTAGACAATACCGTCTAAACCAATGAGAGAGCCAACATTTGCGCTGCCTGCAACAATGTCAGGTGCACCTTGAGGGATAGCATTTGCTCCAAAATTGGCTTTAATAATTTCTCCAATAACGATAGCTAAACCAAAAGTCACAAGAATTTGGTCCGCGTGTTCGCGTTTGTAGAAATGTTTGATCAGCCCGCGCTCCATTGCGATGCCAACAGCAAGCATAAAGGGAATGGCTACAAGGATAGATAATGGTACAGACCAATCAATGATGGCGGCACCCGTATCCCCGAACCAAATCTCGAGATAAGGTACTTCTTTGTAGGCCTCAAAAAAAGTGACGCTTTCGTCGCGTACTTTATTGCCGATAGTCAATACTTTTTCGACGCTGACCGCGACAAACGCACCGAGCATAAATAATGCTCCATGTGCAAAGTTTACAACCCCTAATGTACCAAACACTAACGTTAGTCCAAGCGCGATGAGTGCGTAGGCTCCGCCTTTATCTAGGCCATTAAGTAACTGGAGCAGTAACGCTTCCATAACTACCTCTTATTCTTTTTTTAATAATGACAAAAACACAACATGCAATTTAATTGAGTTATGGAATGATTATATGTTTTTAGTAATGTGTGTTCGCGAAGATTTGATCTGATTAATACACCTGCAGAGCAGGAGTATTAATCAGTTAGAGCTAATATATTAGCTTTTATTATTACAGGTACCTAATTCGCCACCCATTATAGACGAATCATATTCAACTTGGCTTCTTGGAACTTCTTGAACAACTTCAAGCAAGTCGAACTGAGACGAAGGATTATTGTTACCTTGTACAACAAGCACATCTTTAAAGCACTGATGATCTTCTGCACGGTATTCGGTAGGACCATTACCCATGCCATCAAACTTGAAGCCTTCTAGTGCAGCAATAACACCACATGGATCAAAAGTACCTGCTAGTTCACACGCATTTGCATAAAGTAGCGTCTGTACATAACAAGTGTGGGCAGCCTGCGAAGGTGGGAATCCATATTCAGCACCAAATGATTTAACAAACGCTTGTGAGCCGGCATCTTTTAGCGACCAGTTCCAGTTTGTTGTACCGTAAATGCCTTTTATGTTTTCACCAGCACCCTGCGCCATTAAGCGAGAGAAAAGTGGAACAACGATTTGGAAGTCTTTTCCGTTAACATTTTTATCACGTAGACCAAACTGAACCGCTTGAGTTAGTGAGTTAACCATATCTTTACCGTAATGGTTAAGAACCAACACATCAGCACCAGAGTTAAGGACAGGTGTAATATATTGAGAAAAGTCACCAGCACCTAAAGGAGTTCGCACAGCTTTAGTTGTTTTCCAGCCAAGAGCTTCAGTTGTTTTCTTAATTGAGCCCTCTTGTGACCAGCCCCAAGTATAGTCAGCAGTTAGGTGATACGCATTACGATCATTACCAAATTCACTTTCTAGTACCGGGCCAAGTGCAGCGCCAGACATATCGGTATTAAAGAAATGACGGAAGCCATGCTTACGTCTGTCTTTACCTGTTGTATCGTTAGAGTGGGTAAGACCCGCCATAAAGATAACGCCAGCTTCTTGGCAAAGTGATTGAACCGCAATGGCAACACCTGATGATGAACCACCAGTAATCATTACAGCGCCATCTTTTTCGATCATACGCTTTGCAGAGGCACGAGCAGCATCAGATTTGGTTTGGGTGTCACCTGTTGCGTACTCAACTTTCTTACCTAAAATACCATTACCGGTAAGGCTCATTGGCTTCATGGTGTTCATTAAGCCACCGTCGCCTTCACCGTTAAGATGCTTAACAGCTAGCCTGTAAGCACGTAACTCATCCGCGCCTTCATCAGCGTAGGCACCAGATTGCGGTACGTTAAAACCTAAAGTAACTGATTTACCCTTTGGCGCGTTAACATAAGCATTGGCGTTGCTTACAAACACAGCTGGAGCTGCGGCAACAGTCGCTGCTGCAACTGATGATTTTAAAAAGCCTCGACGAGACAGTTCAGTAAAGTTCTTGTTATCATTAGACATTCAAACATCTCCTACTTGTTATAATTATATAAATAAGACGTAGATTTGAAACAGGTTTCAGTGAGTAAATAAATCAGTGTATGCCAACAATAAATTCTGCTGAATGCACGATTATATTTTTGCTATTTGGTGAATATAAATTCTCCAAAATTCCCTAAAATCCTATCAGGATCAATACCACTTGTTGTGACCCATAAAACAACCTTAGATCTATTAAACAACTTCAAAGGGCAATAACTTAAATGACCTTATCATTTGCAGGTTAGAATAGTGCAATTTATCCTAAATATTGTACATACGACTTTGTGTGTAGCTCGTAAGTCTTCAATTTGACAGAAAATAAAACTAGCTTTGCAGTTGCGCTGTCAGGTTTCACATCGAGCAATATGCTAGTTACTACGTTGGTCTAATAAAAAATCCTAAAGCGATTGTTTTCATGTATATGAGCCTCAAGTTAAATTGAGAGGAACAGATAACGGTCTTGGAATAGCTATCTCTAAACTAATACTGTTGAGTTATTATTGCTGTTCACTCTGCAGTGTTTTTGATATTTGCATCATAAAAGCGATTTAGGCTGATAAAATCTCGACTAAATTTTAACTGATTAGCATTGCTGTATTGGACATTAGTATCGCCGCATAAAAAATGTTCGAACAACTCAAATGATACACGGCTCCATTCATTACTTGCTTGCTCCCATGTACGTTGCAAATTGACTTTATTATCTTTTATAGAAGTGACTTCAGGCAGGGCAAAAGACTCGTGATGTAAGCCCATAAGCGTCTGTTGCTTAACATTAATTTGTCCAAAGGCAATGGCGTTGAGCGAGCAAAAATAATCAAGGTTATTGTCAAAGCTAGGGTTATCAACATTAAGTTGATTGGCTGCGAGGTTGTTGACACATAAATAGAACGGCAGCTGTGGATCGTTAGGGTGCTCACCCGCCCAATCATTAAGCGAACATTGACCGGTTTTATAATCAATAATCAAATGATAAGGTTCGGGCTGATAAGGCTCGGCGGATACTTGTATAACAGGATTGATTTCGTCGATTCGGTCTAAGCGCAGATGTAGGTTGTAGCCTTTAATATTGATTTTATAGCTTTCCTCAATACATTTTACTGCAAATGGCTGGCGAGTTTTCTCGTAGGCCAGCCATTTTAGAATCAATTCTGTTTGACGCTCGGCTTCAAGTTGAATGATTTCGTCTCCAAAGTGGTGGCGCTTGTGCTTGATGATATTGTTTATTTCAACATTAACACCATCGCTGACTAACAATGTTAATGCGCTATTATCGATTGACAATAATTGTCGCTGTGTTTGTAAGTGTTGCCATAAAAAAGCTAAGACCTGATGCAGAATATTACCTTTTTCGATAGCTGAAAAGCCCATCACCGCGTCGGTGTGAGTTCTTATTTTTAGTCGATGTTTGGCAAAGGCATCAAATGGATTGATAGACTGAGCCTTAATAATATTTGAGCCACCCGTGAGAATGCCCTCGTGATTGATATCAAATAAATTGACTTTAGGTGCACTGTTACACGCTATAAATTCAAGATTTTTTATTGCATGCTGTCGATTGATATACTGTTCAAATTCGTTACTTGAAGCCGCTACCCGTGAAGTCTGTTCTTCAGCTGATAATTGTTGCAGTGGAATATCTTTTATTAGCTGGCTAGGTGTTAATTCTATTTCATTGCCGTCATCATAATGGGGTGAGCTAAACACAATTTCGGTAGCGCAGTGTTTATAATTATTCGTTAAAGATTGAGCAAATTGAAGCTCGCGTAAACTGCTTGCATGAGGCATATTATATTGACGCTGAAGGCCAATAGGTAATAGTGGGTTTGGCATTGGTGCAGGCGGCCACGCCTGTTGATGCAAACCTAAAATCCAACAGTGTGTAAAGTGTAATCCTGCGCCTTCTAAAATACCCAGCACTTGTATGGGTGAATCGGGCACCTTTGCTTGAAAGGGTTGGTGATTAGCCATGCTTTGAAGCTGTGAAATGGCCTCGCTTACGCCGATGGCACCGAGCGTGCTGTCCAGGCCTGTAAATGTCTCTAGCAGTTGATACCACAACTGTGTTTGTTGGTATTCAATACTGTCGGGCTGCTTTTCGCCGGGCCAGTTTAAGTGGTTTAATTGATCTAGAAAGATATCAACCCATTGCGAGGGCAGTTGTTTTTTATTTTGATTCTTTTCTTTTTTGTCAAAATTCTCTAGATACAGCAAAGGTTGTTTTGCTTGAGGTTGATCTATTTTAATCGGGTCAAGCAGGTCGCGATCTTCGGTATCTTCAGCGCTACCGAACTTTTTGCTAATGGTTTTAATCTGCCAGCATAATTCCTTGATGCTCAAGCTAAAGATACCCAATTTTTGTATGTGATTAACAAGCGCCGACCGAAACTCTAGCTCTTGAGCATAGTGTCCCCAGAAATTTGAAAATAACAGACGATATAAGTCGTCGGTTTGCCATGTCCTTTGATTAAGCTTCAGCAGTAAAAAAGTGTCTATTAATAAGGGTGTTTTACCTAAGGGAATACCGGCAGAAATGTTATAGGGAAGCGTATATCGAGGTGTTTTCGTCAATAAGCTATGACCCTCGAAGCTATTAGTTAAGGCACGCTCTATTTGGGCGCGGCACTGACCTAAGTTTGGTACGATAATACCAATACGGGGGTTTTTATCGGGAGCAGCCGCAACAATGATCGCTTTTGCCCATTGTGCAGCAGCTTCCATCTCCGCAGCCGAATCGTTAAAGCTGACACGCGAAATCGATTCAGGTGTAAAATCATTAGTGTCAATTGTCACTATGTCTGAGGCCATTTTTTTTAGCTGAGAGCCTAGTAACGGAGGTATGTCGTCAAAGCCAACTAAAGCGATTTCTGTTTCTTGTTGAAGAATATTATGGGTATAGGCCTCTCCGATAATCTCTATACTTGTCTCTTGCGTTATAAAGCCTAGGCGCTTTAATCTCTGTTCAAAAATAGTGTGCCACTCTTTTAACAAATGCGTACTCGTGTCAGCTTCATATGCATTAAGACTCGCTGTTGTTAGCTCCCACCTTTTTAATACTTTACACGCCGTGCTTGCCTGTTTTGCTAAAACCTCGGCGTGCATAAGTTTTTTATCTGACGTGATCTTCTCCCACAAAATACGTTCTTGCTCTGGTGAAATTATTTGACATAAACTTTTTTTATAAGCTATTTTTTGCAGTTTTTGCCAGCATTCGTCAAACCATTCATCGAGCGAATAAATTCTTGGCGGCCTGCACGAAGTTAAATTTTTATCAAGCTTGTGAAGCCCCCATGCTTGAATTGCTTTATTACGTATGCGCTGATTAGGTGTTAAAATAAGAGATTTTTTTTGACAGAGGTCAAAGATAATTTCAATTCTAAACAGAGGCGGTAATTGGTTGGCCTTTGTAGTCATTAGCTGATCTCCATATAACTGATATGACTTAAGTTTAGTTTAGCTAACGCGGGTTTTATTAATTCAACGGCTTTAGTCCTTTTGGTAAAAATACTGTGACCTGTCGATAATCCTGTCATCGATCTAGTGTCAGTTGTCAGGCTGAGTTCTTCAATCCAAAATTGAATACGACGGGCAATGGCATCGCCTGAATCTATCCAGTGAGTTATATTTGGCAAAACAGACATAAGCTCATTTTTCAGCAAAGGAAAATGTGTGCAAGCCAGTACCATAGTATCTGGTGAGCGCTGATTTTTGTCGCTGCGAAAAGGCTGCGTAATTTCAGTGAGTAGTGCCAGTGAAATTGGTTTATTTTGTAATTTTTTTTCTGCGAGTAGAACTAACTCGCTCGACCCAACGGATATAATTTCACAATGACTTGCAAAGTCAGCAATCAGTTTTTTTGTATAGTGACGGTTGACGGTTCCCGGCGTTGCCAATAAGCCAATAGTATTGTTCGTTGTAATTTTGGCGGCGGGTTTAATCGCCGGCACCACGCCAATAATAGGCTGTAAAAAATGTGATCTTATTTTGGGTAACACCACGGTGCTAGCACTATTACAGGCAATCACAATGATATCTGCCGATACTTTTTTTTGTAGGCTTTTGAGCACGCGCTCGACTCGTGCAATTAATTCAGGCGCCGCTTTAGTACCGTAGGGAAATTGCGCATTGTCTGATGCATATGTCAGCTGGCAAAAAGGCATTGTTTTTTTAATCGCCTCGACAACACTGAGGCCGCCAACGCCTGAATCAAAAACCAAAATATGAGGCTGTTTGTCAAGAGTCATTTTTTTCCTTAATAGATATTTATTATTAATTAAAGGCTAAATATGATTTAACCAACTCGGCGGGTGACACCAGTATGACGAGAAGGTACAGCGAGTAAAAATGTTAATGCTTTTTATAGCTTATAAAGAAATTTATAGGCTCTATATAATTGCTGCTTAGATAAGACCTCTAATGATGTTAAGGTATTTATTCTCTTCTAGCTCGAAGAGTCTTGCGCCACCTAAACGATAAGCTTTTTGCAAATAGGTTCTTGCTTGAGTATCTTCATTGCTATCGAACAAAGCCTGCCCAAGACGAAGTAAAACAAACGCGCGTCGGTCAGTTTGTTGACAGGCTAAGGCGGAGCGAAAAGCTTCTATTGCGGGTTCGTATTTGGCCAGTTGGTAATAGGTATTGCCAATAAGAGACAAAATAATTTCTGAGCTTTGTTGCTGCATTTGAGGCTTTGGTAAGGTTAGCCATGCCTCATAAAAAAGCCTGAGCGCAGCATCGTAGTTCTGAGAGTGATAAAGAACCTCTGCAGCTTCACAGATACGCTGTGTTTGGGCATCACTAATTGCGATGGAATTACTTATTTTAGGCGTAGGGTTGATATTCGAGTTCATTTTTGGTGCTATATCGTTAATAATCGTTAACTTGTTCTAAGAGCTTGCGACAACATGACGCTACCGACCAGTTTTATTGTAACCAATGCCATATCTTTTTTGTTGTTTTTTTTGGGTTTTCTTCTCGGCGCTACGATCGTCGGTATACTGCTTAAAAATCGTACGAATCGCCTGTTGAATGCGTCATTACTAAGGCAGTCTGATTTAGAGGGCGACATATCGCATCGTCGCGAAGAGCTTTCCAGTATGACAGCCCAGCGCGACTTTCTAAAAACTCAGCTAAATAATCAATCTCAGTTATTATCTGAAGCTCGCCTCCAGATGGGGCACGAGTTCGAAAATCTAGCCAATAGAATTTTTGAGACCAAGCAACAGCAATTTGATCAGCAAAATCAAAAAACACTGAACTACTCGCTAAATCCTCTGAGACTGCAAATTGATGATTTTAAAAAGCAAGTTGCCGATGTTTATCAAAAAGAAAGTGCAGAGAGAAATCAATTGATGGGCAAGGTGGGTGAATTACAATCACAAACACTTAAAATAGGCCGGGAGGCGGTCAATCTTGCCAATGCCTTGAAAGGAGACAATAAAGCACAAGGTAACTGGGGTGAGATGATACTTGAGCGAATTTTGCAAGACTCTGGGCTGCGCAAGGGCGTAGAGTACCAGTCACAAGTCTCGCTTTATGAGCAGTCCAACGAAGGCATCGGGGGCAGGCGTCGCGCGCCAGATATTATTATCTACTTGCCTAATAATAAACAGTTGATTATCGATGCTAAAGTATCGCTAGTTCACTACGAACAGTACGTTAATGCAGGCACTGAAGGCGAGCGTACCCTAGCGCTCAAGGCGCACATTCAATCTGTACGAGCACATGTTAAAAATTTAAGTAAAAAAAATTATGAGTCTTTAGAAGGCATTAACAGTCTCGATTTCGTATTTATATTCATGCCCGTTGAAGCATCGTTCATGTTGACTCTGCAATCAGAGCCGCAATTGTTTCAAGAAGCCTATGATCAGCAAGTTGTGCTGGTGAGCCCCACAACATTAATGACGACCTTGCAAACTGTTTCAAGCATTTGGCGATATCAAAAACAGAATCAAAATGCAGAGAAAATTGCCGCCGAGGCCGGGGGGTTATACGACCAGTTCGTTTTGTTTTTAGAGTCTATAACGCAGATTGGTCATCAGCTAGATAAAACCACAGAGGTTTATCAGCTGGCTAAAAAAAGATTGTATGAAGGCAAGGGTAATTTGTTTAAGCGGGCTGAGAACCTTCGCGCTCTCGGCGCTAAAACCAAGCGAAGTATGGAACAAAGTATTGATAATCATGAAAAGTAAGAGCGCGCCACTGGAGTGGAGCTAGATTTTAGGATTGAGATAGACGGCACTATGTGCGGTTTGTATTTTTGTAACACGAGTTATTTAGTTGGAGAAGCGAATAAATGTTAATGTTTTCTATTGTTTTTGGTGTGGTTATCGTGCTTTTGCTTGCCGGTACTGCCATCTTTTACTTGCGTAAAGTTAATAAAATGCAAGTCATCAAAGAGCAGCAAATTAAAGAGTTAGATGGCTTAAAGAGCGACCATAACAATTATTTAAACACCAGTGTGCAGGTTTTGGCTCAAGGGCTTGTAGATGATCAGCTCAGCCTCACTGAAGGCGCTATTCGCATTAGCGTGTTGCTCGATAATTTGAAAATTAATGAGGCGGCGCGCAATGACTACAGCGCGATCTTTCAGTTAGCTGAGGCAACCTCGCATATACCCATTCTCGATGCTTGGAATAGGCTTTCAAAAAAAGAGAAAAAAGAATTTGAGAAGATACGCAGTGGTCTCGAGGACCAATATAAAGATTTTGTGGTTGATGCAGCACGACGCTTAAAAGGCAAATCTTTTAGTTAGCTGCTACAGCTGTCAGTTTTGTCGCTTCAAATTATTCCAATTTATTTGTTTTACGTAAGTTATTTTTGCTATCGCAAGATCTTCTTGAGATGCTTTAAATGCAAGTAGAGGAATCACTATTTATTGCATCGCTCGGTGTTAAATAATTAGCTGTGGGCATATTGCAGCATTCACATCTACATTACCCCTTCCAATTGCCACTTATTTTCACTAGAATATGCTTATATGCTCTCGGGGTGCCTTTGGCTGAGATGACAAAGTTTTGTGACTGAAACTTTATTAAACCCGCGAACCTGATCCAGCTAGTATTGGCGTAGGAATGAGCACGAGTGAATCTGATTCATTCTCCTCTTTATAAGAAGAATATCTCCTTACAGAGTATCTCTTTAAACTGCCCTCTAGCGTTTATTAGCCTGTTATTTAATTCTGCCGAGTTAAATAATTTTATATGACATTGAGAGGACTTTTGATGAACAGTAAACTTTCTGATCCTAAATACACACTTACCCGCAAGCCATTACCGGCGAGTGAGAAAATTTATGTGCCTTCTGACACCATGCCAGATGTCAAAGTACCTATGCGTAAAATCAATTTAACTGATGGCACTCATGTCACAGTCTACGATACCTCTGGCGCTTATACCGATCCTAATATCGAGATCAATGTCCACGAAGGTTTAGCTGATGTTCGCTCTAAATGGGTTGAGGCTCGCAACGACACAGAAGTCTATGAAGGCCGTATCATTAAGGCTATAGATAATGGTCACGACGATTCAAATAAAGCCTTTCAGTTTTATAATAAAGATTTACAGCGTACGCCGCGCCGCGCAAAAAAGGGTATGAATGTCTCTCAAATGCATTATGCGCGTCAGGGAATCATCACGCCTGAGATGGAATATATTGCGATTCGTGAAAACCAAGAACGCGTAGCATTGAGTAATGAGTTTACCACTGACGAGCGCAGCGAGCGCTTAAAAGGTAACTCATGGGGTGCTAATTTACAGCCAATTACGGCAGAATTTGTTCGTGAAGAAGTTGCTCGTGGCCGTGCTGTTATTCCAGCAAACATCAATCACATCGAATTGGAGCCAATGATCATTGGTCGTAATTTCTTGGTAAAAATTAATGCCAATATCGGTAACTCAGCAGTATCATCGGGCATCGAAGAAGAAATTGAAAAGCTAGTTTGGTCAACTCGCTGGGGTGGTGATACCGTGATGGATTTGTCGACCGGTAAAAATATCCACTCCACTCGCGACTACATTGTACGTAATTCACCGGTGCCAATCGGCACTGTGCCTATTTACCAAGCGCTCGAGAAAGTCAACGGCGCGGCAGAAGATTTAACTTGGGAAATCTATCGCGATACCTTGATCGAACAGGCGGAGCAGGGTGTGGACTACTTTACAATTCACGCCGGTGTTTTGTTGCGGTTTGTGCCGATGACCGCTAATCGCGTAACGGGTATTGTCTCGCGTGGTGGTGCTATTATGGCTAAATGGTGTATTGCTCACCATAAAGAAAATTTCTTATATACTCATTTTGAAGACATTTGTCTGCTAATGAAAGAATATGACGTGACCTTTTCTTTAGGTGATGGTCTGCGTCCGGGTTCGTTGGCAGATGCTAATGATGAAGCTCAATTTAGTGAGCTAGAAACTCTAGGCGAGTTGACTAAAATCGCATGGAAGCACGACATACAAACCATGATTGAAGGTCCAGGCCATGTGCCAATGCATATGATCAAAGAGAACATGACCAAGCAATTAGATAATTGTGATGAAGCCCCCTTTTACACGCTAGGGCCTCTAACTACAGATATTGCTCCCGGTTACGATCATTTTACCAGTGGTATTGGTGCAGCAATGATCGGTTGGTTTGGCTGCGCTATGCTTTGTTATGTAACCCCAAAAGAACACTTGGGTCTACCTAATCGCGACGATGTTAAAGAAGGCATTATTACTTACAAAATCGCTGCACACGCGGCCGATATTGCCAAAGGCCATCCCGGTGCACGTTATCGCGATGACATGTTGTCAAAAGCTCGCTTTGAATTTCGCTGGGACGATCAATTTAACTTAGGTTTAGATCCTGATCGCGCGCGTTCATTCCACGATGAAACACTGCCTAAAGACTCAGCTAAGGTTGCTCATTTTTGTTCAATGTGTGGTCCAAAATTTTGCTCTATGAAAATTTCTCAAGAAGTACGTGATTATGCTGCAGTCAAAGAAATTGAAGAGGGTATGCGTCAAAAGTCTGCTGAGTTTATAAACTTAGGTAGTGAAATCTATGTTGAGCAAATCGATTAATCGATAAGGTATGTCACAGTTAGTTAAACGTTAAGGGATAAGTTAAAATATCATGTTAAAGAAATCTATGACCGTTGGTATTGCCGGAGCCGGAGTAATGGGTCGCGTGCTTGCGTGGCAGCTTCTGCAGGCGGGCTATACGGTCAGTATCTTTGACAAAGACGATATTGATTTTGGTAGTGCAGCGGCTTACACCGCTGCAGGCATGCTTACACCCTATTGCGAAGTTGAGTCTGCGGAACTGATGGTTTATGACCTGGGAAAGCGCTCACTAAAACTATGGGATGATCTGGCAACCGAGCTGAATGGTGATTTAGGTTATTTTAAGCACGGGAGTTTAGTGGTTGCTCATAGTGCAGATCAGCCCGATTATGATCAGTTTAACCAGCAAGTTTTACACAAGTTATCACCGAGCTCTGATCAGTATCAAGAGCTCAATAGGCAAGAGTTGTCGAAACTTGAGCCAGAACTTTCTAATCAGTTTTCTTCGGCTATCTATTTACCCGAAGAAGCTTGGTTATCACCCTCAAAAACGCTAAAGTTGTTAGCTGATCGTTTAATTGAAGGCGGCGTTAGCTGGTATCCGAGTCGTGTAATTCTCGACATTATGCCTCACGTTATTACCACTAACGAAGGCGAACATAGTTTTGATTTGGTGATAGATTGTAGAGGTTTAGGCGCTAAATCACAGTGGCCTGAAATTCGTGGCGTGCGTGGTGAAATTATTTGGTTAAAAGCGCCCGAGGTCAATATAAAACACCTTGTACGCTTGATGCATCCTCGCTACCGATTGTATTTAGTGCCTCGTGGCTACGATGATTTATACATTGTGGGTGCGACCCAAATAGAAAGTAATGATATGGGCCCTATGTCCGTGCGCTCTTGTTTAGAGCTGTTGTCAGCCGCTTACAGTCTACACTCGGGGTTTGCCGAGGCTCGTGTTGTTGACATGCGCACTAACTGTCGACCTGCTTTGGATGACAATTTACCAAAAATAGAGTCGAGTGATGGTTTGATTCGTGTCAATGGTTTGTTTAGACATGGTTTTTTGCTTGCTCCTGCTCTCGGAGAGGAAGTTATTCACCACCTCGAAAGTACAGATTATCAATCGGCATATACAACATTAATTAACCGAGTCGCTTAAGACCTATTACACGTGTTATTAATATGATTACACTGCAATTAAATGGTGAAACTAAAACTTTGACGGCGGGTAGCTCAATTATTGATGCTATCAATGATTGGCAATTGGCAGATAGAAGCTTTGCGGTTGCCGTCAACGACGAGTTTATTCCTAAATCGGCTTATGCCGATGTATCTTTAATAGAGGGCGATAGGATAGAGTTGCTAATTCCCATGCAAGGTGGTTAATTTTTTATGATTAATAGCAGTTAATTTAAAAATTTCTTTATATCTACTGACTTTTAACCCTTCACTTATAAGAAAGTTTATTAATATTTATGTGGCAATTAGCAGATAAAAAAATATCAAGCCGATTACTTATT
>JBLIFG010000039.1:0-23931 GCA_047633635.1 Cellvibrionaceae bacterium
GTAAGTCATTCAAAGCGAATAGTACTAGGTTAATACCATCCAGTATGGTTTTTTTGGTCTTTGCGTCAGGCAGCCCAGTAGCCGCTGATGCAAAGGGGTTGATGAGACTCGATTAAGTGACTCAGCAATTGCCTTTCTGCGGTTAGTAAGGCGGCTGTTCTTTTAACTGGAAGTTCGATCGAAAATGCCGGCAAAGGCGAGAATCCATAGAGAACAATGGCAACCGCTTGAAGATAGACACCCACACAAAGCTCGATGTGCTTTATTGCATTGCCATGCAACTGCTTTTGGGGGATAGCCATCTTAGTTTTGTGCAATTTTAGCCAGAGTTATCTTAACCGGGTCATTCTAAGCAGAATTATTTTAATCCCAGTCATGTTAATCAGAGTCTGGTATGAGGCCTGAAAAAGAGATCAAAATAAATAGCGAATAGCTAGGCTTAAACTAAGGTTTTAAAGCAAAGCTTGAAAGAAAAAGTTCAAAGCACGCTTTGGGCGATCTAATAATGCAGTACCAAAGAGAGATTTAAAACATGTTGATAAAATTAGGCTGGCCTCGATTACAGCAGGCCAAAGTCTGCAATGCACTACTGGGCCTTTGTATCCTGTCGGCGCTAACAGGTTTTGCTTATGCAGATACGTCTAAAACGCACAGCGCGATGGTAGCTAAAGAGCAAAAGGTTACAGCGACTAAGGGTTTAACTCTGGTGGCAAGTATTCGGCCCTTGGCTTTTTTATTGAACAAGCTAGCGTTGCCCGCTGATAATGTGATTCAGCTGGTTAGCAACAATAACTCAGCCCATCACTATCAATTAAAAGTCTCAGACAGGCGCTTACTACAATCTGCAGATCTAGTGGTTTGGGTGGGTCCGGCGTTAGAGCTGTTTTTAGAAAAGCCACTACAGCAGGTTGCCCGAGCAGGTGGCGAGTCAATCCTGACCCTAAGTGATACCCCCAGTATAGCCTGGTTCGATAGCGCGCCTGTAGAGGCGAGCGCCCATGACAATCACACTGATAATGAGCACGACAATAACAAGCAAGATCAACACGATGGTCACGGCCATGACGAGCATGCTCATGACGAGCATGAGCCAATTAATAAAGACAAAGACGATCATAGTCATGATGACCATGCTCCCAGTTCAATCAGCAATGACGAAAACAGGCATGCTGAAAATACGCACGATGATCATCAGCATAATGGCCGCGACCCACACATATGGTTAAACCCTATCAATGTTCAGGCAATGGTAGGCCTGCTCGCTAAGCGACTCGGCAAACTGTCACCCGAACATGCAGCAGCTTATCAACAAAAAGCACAGGCGATGATAAAGGCCTTAGGGACATTAGATAAAGATATAGCTAAGCAGATGGCAGGCATCGCCGATAAACCCTTTACGGTATTACATCCTGCGTATTCACACTTTATTAATCGCTACCAACTCAATCAGTTGGATTATGTGGTGATTAACCCAGAGAGTGCTATCGGTGCCAAACATTTATATGAGTTGAGCCAATATAAGATGGCTTGCGTCTTTGGTGAGGTCGGTCAAGGTAATCAACACATAGAGAAAATAGCAGCCTCGGCCAAAGCTAAGGTAGGCCAATTAGACCCTCTAGGTTCGAATTTGGCAGATGATGCCAGCATTATTGAGCTTATTCAGGCGCTTGCAGACGATTTTGAGTCTTGTTTAGGCTAAGTGTAAGGTTGTTTTTTTGAACACTTTTCAGGTTTGCCGAAGGCCGATTTATCTGGGGTGCCTTTTAGAGTTAAGAGAGGTTTGGGAAAGCAAATCTCTTTTATCGCATGCCGGGCGACCTCGGCCTTAAAACTATGGCAATGGCATTTAGCATAGGTTCTCACTTTTGCGGGTATGAGGAAAGTCGGCACTTCAAGCTAATAAATACGGCGTAACCTTCAAACTTAAGAGAGCCAGCTAAGCTAATTTTTGTTGTTGTTGGTTGTTAACGCCTAGAGCACTGGCTTTAACTGGGCGAGAAAGTAACAAGCCGCGGTCTTGCAGGTATGCTTGTTGTGCCTCGTCGAGTTCTGCAATAAACAACGAGTAGTAGTCAGCGATTAGAGGATCGGCTGATGTACAGCTATAGCGCAAAAGTGTGAATAAATCTTTCTTGTTTGAAAGCCGATGACGCACACCGGTTTTGTCGCGCACGGGCTTCACAAGTTGTTGCAATTGATAAAGCGCGCTTTGAGAAAATAATAAAGTATCCATTTTAAACCTT
Source organism: Cellvibrionaceae bacterium (assembly GCA_047633635.1). Lineage (GTDB taxonomy): Bacteria > Pseudomonadota > Gammaproteobacteria > Pseudomonadales > Cellvibrionaceae > CANLBN01. The sequence goes on from JBLIFG010000039.1 coordinate 2,244, forward strand.
TAATAATGTCGATGCTTGCGCTTATTAAGCTCTGTGTCAAAGTCCTCGCAAAGAGCCCTCCAAAAATGTCGAAATAAGATCGATAAGCCATAATCCTAAGTGATAGATTTAAGTGTAGATAAAATTATTGGTTTTGCGCGCTATATATCGAGATGTTGAGGCAAAATAGTAAGAAATAAGTAGCTAGGGTTTACAAAAATCAACGTTTATTAAACGATTAGTCGTAGCTTTAACCCCAAGCTATCTATTATCCTGTGTGCCAGAACAAACAACCAAATATTATCGATAAATCAATAGGCTAATAGTAAAGTCCGGCAAGCTCTGACTACCATCTATAACGAGATACAAAATATGACCGACGTAATAAGCCCTCCATTAGTGTTGGTTGATGGATCTTCTTATCTATACCGTGCATTTCACGCAATGTTTAAAGCCGACCTACGCAATGCCCAAGGTGAGCCAACGGGCGCAATCAGAACCGTGACGAGTATGTTGCGACGCCTGCAAAAAGATTATCCGAAAAGTGTGGTAGTGGTTATTTTTGATGCCAAGGGTAAAACCTTTAGAGATGATATTTATACCGAATACAAGGCTAATCGCCCCTCAATGCCCGATGATTTGCGGCCACAAGTTGAGCCAATCCATCAAATTGTTCGCGCCATGGGCCTGCCTTTACTCGTGATAGAGGGTGTAGAGGCCGATGATGTGATTGGTACGCTAACCCATCAGGCAACCGCCCAAGGTGTTAATGTTGTGGTGTCGACCGGTGATAAAGACATGGCTCAGCTAGTTAACGAGCATGTGACCTTGGTTAACACCATGAATGAAACCGTGATGGATATTGCCGGTGTCAAAGAAAAATTTGGCTTACCACCCGAATTAATTATCGATTTTTTGGCATTGATGGGTGACAAGGTCGACAATATTCCGGGCGTGCCCGGAGTCGGCGAGAAAACCGCCTTGGCGCTGCTGCAAAATATGGGCGGTATCGATGCTATTTATGAAAACTTAGAGGCAATAAGAACCCTAGAGTTTAGAGGGGCCAAAAAAATGCCCGAAAAACTCGCCGAAAACCAAGACATGGCTCGGCTCTCTTACTTGTTAGCCACGATTAAAACCGATGTTGCGTTAGAGCAAAAAATCGCTGATTTCAAACAAGGCGAGGTTGATACTAGCGCGTTACGAACCTTGTATGAGCGCTACGAGTTTGCATCGTGGATCGACGAGCTGGCTTCAGCGTCGCATCATCCATCGGCAAATGCAGCCACTAGCAGTGCAGTAGAGCTCGGCGCAGATAACGCATCTGATGTTGCCGTTAGTGCAAACGCAGATTATCAAACCATACTCACCAAAGCGCACTTTAACGAATGGCTGACAGCGCTATTAAGCGCCGACCTGTTTGCCTTTGATACCGAGACCACTAGTCTTAACTATATGGAGGCCAGAATAGTCGGCGTCTCTTTTGCCATCAAAGCAGGCACGGCCGCCTATGTGCCCTGTGGTCACGACTATCTAGACGCTCCCGTACAACTTCCGCTAGACTGGGTGCTGGCACAGTTAAAGCCCTTATTAGAGGACGCTAGCAAAGCTAAGGTGGGTCAGAATCTTAAATATGATCGCAGTGTGCTACTCAATCACGGCATTACTTTAAGCGGTATAAAGTTTGACACTATGCTCGAGTCTTACGTACTTAATGCCACCGCCACACGCCACGATATGGATAGCCTTGCTCAAAAGTATCTCAATACAAAAACCACTAAGTTTGAAGACATAGCCGGCAAAGGCGCCAAGCAGCTAACCTTTAATCAAATTGATCTAGAGCAAGCAGCGCCCTACGCCGCAGAAGATGCCGATATTACCCTGCGTCTGCATCAGGCATTAATGCCTCAACTCTTAAAAAGCCCCGAGCTGATGCGTGTTTTAACGACGATCGAGATACCTTTGATACCGGTGTTGTCAGATATAGAGCGCTTTGGCGCCCGCGTTGATGCCAAACTGTTGGGTGAGCAAAGCATAGAGTTGACCAGCCGTTTAAGCGAGTTAGAAAAACACGCCTTCGAGTTGGCCGGCCAGCCCTTTAACTTGGCTTCACCCAAACAGCTAGGGGCTATTTTATTCGAAAAGCTCGAGCTACCCGTGCGCAAAAAAACGCCAAAAGGCGCGCCCTCAACCGCAGAGGAGGTATTGCAAGAGCTAGCGCTTGACTACCCACTACCAAAAATCTTGATAGAGCACCGCGGCCTATCAAAACTAAAATCGACCTATACCGATAAACTGCCCAAAATGATTAACCCCGCTTCAGGGCGCATTCACACCTCTTATCATCAAGCGGTGACGGCAACCGGGCGCTTATCGTCATCAGATCCCAATCTGCAAAATATTCCGATTCGTTCTGCGGAGGGCCGCAAAATTCGCCAAGCCTTTGTCGCCCGTGAGGGGTATAAAATAGTGGCGGCCGACTATTCTCAAATCGAATTACGCATCATGGCGCACCTGTCAGAAGATAAAGGTCTACTAGCCGCCTTTAATCAAAACTTAGACGTACATAAAGCCACCGCCGCCGAGGTCTTCGATACGGCGCTAGATGCAGTAACAACAGATCAACGCCGCAGCGCCAAGGCCATTAACTTTGGCCTGATCTACGGCATGTCGGCCTTTGGGCTGGCCAAACAGCTAGGTTTGGGCCGTAACGATGCCCAGCAATATATCGACCGCTACTTTGAACGCTACCCGGGTGTACAACACTATATGGAGTCGACACGCCAATCAGCAGCAGCAAACGGCTACGTGGAGACCTTATTTGGCCGCAGGCTATATCTGCCCGAAATTAACGCCAGTAACGGCTTGCGCCGCCAAGCCGCCGAGCGTGCAGCCATTAACGCACCCATGCAGGGCACCGCTGCCGATATCATCAAGCTGGCCATGATAGACGTCGACCAGTGGCTCAACAACTCAAGTTTTGACGCTAATGTAGTGATGCAGGTTCACGATGAATTGGTATTAGAAGTTGCTGCAAATCAAGCAGATGAATTATTGCCACTACTATGTGAAAAAATGCAAAATGCCGCGAGCCTTGCGGTACCTTTATTGGTTGAAGGCGCCATGGGCAATAATTGGGATGAAGCGCATTAAGGGGGGTGATTTTACTATTCCATAGTATTGGTGTTTTTTTGCATTAGCTTTGGGCTTGTTTTGCTATTGCGTAGCATTGGTTATATTTTGACATTGGAGGCCGGGCAACCTCGGCTTTAATAGTAATTATTAACACTTCAGGCCGATAAATACGGCGTAGCCACTCGAAGCTAAGACAGGTTTGGGCAAACAAAACCCTGAAATCGAGACCTGCCGCCTAAGGCAACCTATAAACTATCGTCACTGGGTGATCTTGGCAATCCAACACTAGAGAGGTGATGTGCCCGAGTTGTTAAATAAACCCATAGCGCGTGTCAACAAGCTATGGCCGTCAAGTTCTTATAAAGTACATTAACAGTAAGCTCTAAGCTACTGTTTAAAATATTAAATTTGAAAAACACTCTGATAATTCAATCTAATTGAAATACCAGCAGAGTAAAGCATGACTAAGCATTATTAAAAAAACTTAAAAATAAATGAATTTTAATTGAACTTTTAACACAGAGTTAAGTCGTACTAGTGCCCTTATAATATTTTGCCCCCCCTTGCCAACCCCTGACAATGTCGGGGGGCAGTTTTTTTGTGCATTTTATAACCAACAAAAATGGTTAATTATTAACCATTCCGGTTAAATTTTAATCAAAATAGATGCTTAATCAACACCTTATGACCCATTCCTAGAAAGTGTTTGACATATTCCCCCTATCCCTTTATAAAAACGTCTCTTCGTATCAATCAATAATATTATTAGGGGCAAATTCATGAAGAAAACATTATTAGCAGTTGCTTTAACAGCTGCATCATTTACTGCTGTTGCAGACATGTCAATTTCTGGTCACGCTAATTTAAAAGCTGGCTTTCTAGAAGATTTTCAATCAGGTGGTGTATCCGCTGTACAGGGCAACGAAGATTTAACAGTTGGAGATGCAAACACGTCTCAGTCTCGTTTCCGTATCAAGTCTTCTACAGAAGCTAATGGCGTTACTTACGCTTCAAGCTTCGAGTTTGGCTTTACTAAAGGCGGAATCAGCAATCGTGTAAACGAAGTTACTGCTGGTGGATCATTGGGTAAAATATCTTTAGGCCAAGGTTCTCTCGCTGGTGACGGCGCATCTGAAAATGATTTCAGTGGTACGTACCTTTTAGCTGGCGATCTAAGTTCTTGGGAACTTGGTGGCGATCTTAATGATAACGCAAGTAAAGACATCAACCGTGAAGAGCGTATTCGTTATGATGCCCCAGCAATTGGTAATCTAGCATTGGCTGTATCTGTTAACGATTCAAATGGTTCTGATGCAACATTTACTACTGGTGCTGCTCTTAGTGCTGTTACAGTTAAAAAAGCTGCTGTAAGCGGTAACGATACCGGTAACGATGTATCTGTATCTGCAAGTTATAATCTTGCAAACTTTGCGGCTAGTGTTGCTATGGTATCTGCAGAAGCAGACGATAGCGATGTTGTAACTGCATCTGTTGCCGGTAAAATGTCTGGCTTCACTGCCGCGGTTCAGCTTTATACAAAAGAAGGCGCTGCAGGTAATGATTTCGAGCAGACTCGTGTTATTGTTGGTTATAACCCAGGCCCTTTCTCTGTATCAGTTGATTTTCAACAAACAGAAGATGATAACAAAACAATTGAAGCTGAAACTATGGGCTTAAACTTTGTTTATCGTCCAGCTAAAGGTGTTGAGTTGTATGCTGGTGCACGTTCTGCAGAAGCAAATGACGGCGCGCTTGACGAAAATGCATTCTTAATGGGTGCTCGCGTTAAGTTTTAAGTTTGTCTTAGCTTAATCGTTCAACCTAAAACGCGTTCTTTTTTGAGAGCGCGTTTTTTTATGGGCGATGATAAAGTCGGGCCTGTTAATTTGCGCGAGTAAAATTTTTAGCAATAAAGAGTTATCAATATATTTTTTTAAGGCAGGAGAGTAAACTAAGAACTAGGTTGTCTTATGCGGGCAAGTTAATCATAAGTTATATTTCAAAATTGTACTACAAATGGATATAGACGGTTTATGGCATATTGGCTATTGTTAATATTTTAACAATTCAAAATTTACCAAGTCGAAAATTATTACACATTAACTACTTACACAATGGTCACTATGAGTTCTTTTAATTTAAACACTGTATTTAATACCACCGTTAAAGCAACAGCCAAAGTAACGATCGTTGTATTTTTTATATTCTTATCGGCTTGTGCGACACCTAAAATAGGTCCTGTGCCAGAGCAGGTCGAACCCGACGTGCCTACAGGCCCGGGTATTATGACTGGAGAAACTGGCGATTTCTCGGTCTCAGATTTTTTTGACCCAGAAAAGCGCAACAAAGATAATAGACGCAGTATCACCGTTACCGGCTCTGATGTCGATATTCCCGCGATTGATTTAGACAGTTTTGAGGAGTTTGAACGCTTTAAAGCTTGGCGCCGCGCCCAAGAGGTGGGTTCTATTGAATATCAAGAATGGTTAGATTACCAAGATTTTTTGCGGCTAAAAGCTGAAAAATGAGTCAATAAAAGTAACTAGATTGATTTAGGGTTTTCCTGCCCAAATAAAGAAGTTCAGCTGGATTAGAATCAATAAGTGCAGACTAAAAATCGAGCTTAGCTCAATGCGTCAACTGAGATAGATGCCTGCCTGCGCGGCAATGAAGCCCTTAAGTGAGTAACGATGTTCCCCTTCTATTATCCCCAATCAAGCGCAATAAAGCCTCAATATCACACCGCTGGTTTGAAAGGCAAAGTCAGTAAGACTGACGCGTTGACCGTGTTGACTGAATTTTTAGGCATCTATGGCCTTTAATTTTAACCCTGTATAAGTTACCTGAAATGCGTTGGCAATAACGCAGTAAAGCGAACACTGTCCGAATCCTAATTCTTGAATCGCAAAAATGCTCGAGCCGCAACAGCGGCTGTCATTGCTCATTCATTTTAGGTTTGCTACAGGCCTTGGGCCCCAGATACAATTTATTTGGGGAGCCTTTAAGAGTTAAGAGAGGTTTGGGCAAGCAAATCTATTTTTCGCTGAGGGTGACTCCGGCCATCATAGATATAAAAGAAGCACGAAAGCGAGCTCAATTGATAATTAAAGATTAATACGACAGATGCAACGTCGAGTTTAATTTCGACCCCGAACGGCAAATTGAGATGGGCTGCCGCCAACGCAAAAATCCATGTGATCAACAACGCAAAAGTTTAGATAAGCGACTATTTTTATAACACGCATCCTTAATACAAGAGTGTAAGACCATTATTATAATAAAACTCAGGTTATAATTGGTTGTTTGTAACAAAACTGTCATCATAACTGTTTATACTGGCGGTAAATTAAAGTTTCAATATTTGCATATTTGAAATTTGTGGGTTTAAAAATCAACTAAACCCAAAGCAAGCCACAATAAGCTTTTCTTAAGGTTTTTTTTGCACGGCTAAAGGATTAAGTTTAACTTCTTGTTAAAGGTAATCGAGTGCAAGGATCTTTGTGAAAGCAGTGTCTCAATAGCGATTGAAAAAACAGCTACTGAATAAAATAGATATTAAGTAGAATAATGATGAGTGCAGCGGTTATACAATAAACCGATTTGTGTTTTTTAGATCTTTTTAGGTGTCCTATAAGGCTTATGAGTTTATCTGCTCTTTTTGTAGTTATTATGATCGGTGCGACGGTTACCTATATTTTAGGGCGTGGCCGCTCGTTGGCAATAGCCGATAATTTAGGAGGTATTCGCCATCTGCATTCACTGCCTTTATATTACGGCGCGCAAGCGGCCTTGTGGTGTTTGATCCCCTGTTTGATATTGCTGGCAATGTGGACTGCCTTCGACGACAGCGTCATTCGCCAAATTATTATTCAGTATTTGCCGGTAGAACAGCAAAATCTTTCCGCTCAAGATATCTCTTTATTACTCAACACAGTTGAAAATATAGCGAGTGGTGTTACCTCGCTAGATGCTGGCCCTGCAATGACGGCGATTGCCGAGCGGGTTGTGAGCCTGCGCTCATTAAGCTCGACGGTATTGACGGTGGTGGTGTTGTGTAGCTTGGTATTGCTAGGTGGATGGGGCTGGAGCAAGGTAGCCCCTGAGTTTCGAGCACGTAATAGCGTCGAGCGTACGTTTATGGTGTTTCTGCTAGTGTGTTCGACACTGGCTATTTTTACGACGGTCGGCATTGTTTTTTCAGTCATTTTTGAATCGATAAGATTCTTCGATAGTGTGCCTGTCGCCGACTTTTTGTTCGGTACCCACTGGAGCCCGCAAACGGCTATTCGAGTAGGCCAAGTAGGTGGCTCCGGTTCATTTGGAGCTATTCCGCTATTTACTGGTACCTTGTTAATTTCTGTTATCGCAATGATCATTGCAGTACCCACGGGCTTAATGACGGCCATTTACCTATCGGAATATGCCAATAATAAAGTGCGCGCAGTGGTTAAACCCCTGTTAGAGATTCTTGCGGGCATTCCCACTGTCGTCTATGGGTTTTTTGCCGCACTAACGGTAGCCCCAATGATTAAGGATGCTCTTAATGGCATGGAGCTTTCGATTTTAAGCTTTTCTCTTGGGCCCTTAGAGGTGTCCGGCGAAAGTGCTTTGGCCGCGGGCTTGGTGATGGGAGTCATGATCATTCCCTTTGTGTCGTCGCTTTCAGATGATGTGATTAACGCGGTACCACAGTCGTTGCGCGATGGCTCCTTAGGTTTGGGCTCAACAAGGTCGGAGACCGTTAAAAAAGTAGTGCTGCCGGCGGCGTTGCCAGGTATTGCCGGTGCAATATTACTGGCGGTATCGCGCGCTATTGGCGAGACGATGATTGTGGTAATGGCGGTAGGCACAGCAGCACGCCTAACTGCCAACCCCCTAGAGTCGGTAACCACCGTCACTGTTCAAATGACAACCTTATTGATAGGTGATCATGAATTTGATAGCCCCAAGACTCTCGCAGCTTTTGCTTTGGGCCTTGTCTTATTCATCATCACTTTATGTCTAAACTTTTTTGCACTACGCATTGTTAAAAAATATCGTGAGCAATATGACTGATAAAAAATTAAGTACTATTGACCTCGTCAATAAAAATTTAAAGAAGCGCTACCGAGCTGAAAAACGTTTTCAAGCCTACGGCATACTGTCGATTTGCTTTGGTCTAACCTGCTTAATTTTTTTATTTACAGACATTATTGGCAAAGGCACAAGAGGCTTTTTTTACCATTATATGCCCATAGAGATTCATCTCGATGCCAAGGTGCTTGGTATTACCGATACTAACGACTTTGATCAAATCTTAGCCGCAGATTATACGACCCTTGTCAAAGCTAGAGTGTATGAGATTTTTGAAGCCAAAAGTCGCAGTGAAAAAAAGAACGTGCGCGAGCTAATTGCAATTGATGCAACGGGCTATAAAATTCAAGATCTATTAAAAACTCAGGCGGCCTCTCTGCTGGGTACAACGATCAAAATTGATGCCTCAGTAGACGATAAACTCGATTTCTATTTAAAGCGACTCGGTGAGCGTGGTGGTAAGGGCAAAGAATACTTTAATGACGAGCAATTATTGCTAATAGATGAGTTGTTAGTCAAACAAGCCACCCTTGTAAAAAAACTTAATATCGCTTTTTTCACCTCTGGTGATTCAGCGCAATCTGAAGAGGCCGGTATTTTAAGTGCCTTTATGGGCTCTATTTATTTGTTGCTGGTAACCCTTTGCTTGTCTTTTCCTATTGGTATTGCAACCGCGGTCTACCTTGAAGAATATGCGCCAAAGAATAAGTGGACTGATCTAATAGAAATAAATATTAATAACTTAGCAGCGGTGCCGTCTATTATTTTTGGTCTGTTAGGCTTGGCTATCTTTTTAAGTTTCTTTGGTATGCCGCGATCAACACCGCTTGTCGGTGGCTTTGTTTTAACGCTAATGACCTTGCCGACGATTATTATTTCAAGTCGTGCGGCCATTAAGGCGGTGCCACCTTCCATTCGCGAGGCTGCTTACGGAATTGGTGCCTCTAAGATGCAGGTGACGATTCATCATGTGATACCACTGGCAATGCCCGGCATGTTGACGGGTACGATTATTGGCCTGGCACAGGCTCTAGGTGAAAGCGCACCCTTGTTGATGATCGGCATGGCGGCCTTTATACCCGACGTACCCACCAGCGTTAGCGATCCGTCCACGGTATTACCCATGCAAATTTTTCAGTGGTTTAGAAATGCCGATGCAGGCTTTAGAGAAAAAGCCTCGGCCGCTATCTTGGTACTCATCATACTGTTGGTCACTATGAATGCATTGGCGGTATGGGCGCGATCAAGATTAGAGCGCCGCTGGTAGATAATAATCAAACTTGGCATTATGGCCTAGAGCAGGACGGAACCAGATCATTGGAAAATGTTATTGAAGCAGTTCATCACTGTTGACGATAATCAAATAAGCGACTATTTTACAGGAAGCAATTGTGGCAAAACATACGATTACTGATATTAGCGAACTCAAAGAAACGGTTGGGGTTCCCCTAGTTGACAACGCCAAAATGTCGATGCGCAATGTCGATGTATTTTATGGCGATAAACAAGCCATTCATGGCGTCGATCTAGATATTGGCGCCAACGAAGTCATTGCTATGATTGGGCCCTCTGGTTGCGGTAAATCAACTTTTTTGCGTTGTCTTAATCGCATGAACGATACCATCGAGATTTGTAAAGTTAGCGGCCAGTTGTTGCTTGAAGGTCAAGATATCTATAACTCAAAATTAGATGTAGTGCCATTACGCGCGCGCGTTGGTATGGTTTTTCAAAAGCCCAATCCTTTTCCAAAGTCTATTTATGATAATGTTGCCTACGGCCCACGAATTCATGGCTTGGCGTCTCGGCGTGCCGATATGGACGAAATGGTAGAAACTAGTTTGCGTAAAGCGGGTCTATGGGAAGAGGTGAAAGATCGCCTGCACCAACCGGGAACAAGCTTATCCGGTGGTCAACAGCAGCGCCTGTGTATTGCTCGAACCATTGCAGTAAGCCCAGAAGTTATTTTGATGGATGAGCCCTGCTCGGCACTCGACCCGATAGCAACGGCTAAAATAGAGGAGTTAATTGACGAGTTAAGTGTAAATTTCACTATTGCGATAGTTACGCACTCAATGCAGCAGGCCGCGCGCGTATCACATAGAACGGCGTACTTTCACCTAGGTAAATTAGTCGAGGTTAACGAGACTGAAAAAGTCTTTACCAACCCTGACCACAGCTTAACAGAGTCATATATTACTGGTCGCTTCGGTTAATTAAAGTTGTGTTTACGCGCTTTTTTTAAGCATAATTATTACGTATTTTTTTGGAGATTTTTGTGGATAAATTAAATATCGATCAACATATATCACAACAATATAATGCGGTACTCGATGATTTGAAAACAGAATTCCTTGAAATGGGAGGAATGGTAGAGCAGCAGATTATCGACGCAGTCGAGGCGATTACAAAATTAGATGTAGAGCTAGCCGAGAAAGTATTGTTGGTTGAGCAAAAAGTTGATGAGCGCGAAATGGCGCTAGATGAGCTGTGCGTACAAATTATTGCACGCCGTCAACCAACGGCCTCAGACTTACGCTTGGTTATGTCTATCTCTAAGGCCACGCGCGATCTTGAACGTATGGGCGACGAGGCAAAAAAGATAGCTCAAATGGCTATATTGATTAGTGAAAACGGTGAGATAATCAATGGCTTTAGTGAGCTAAAAAATCTTGGACGTCGTGTCCAGCAAGTTGTTAGCGATACGCTAACCGCATTTGCTCGCTATGACGTGGGCACCGCTTTGCAGGTAGCACATGAAGATAAAGCAATTGACGAAGAGTACGATATTGCCATGCGTGTACTGATTACTTATATGATGGAAAACCCTCGCAATATTTCGCGCGCGATGCACGTGACTTGGGCATTACGCGCGCTAGAGCGAATTGGTGACCACGCCGAAAATATCGCAGAGCATATTATTTATCTCGTTAAAGGCTTAGATGTAAGACACAAAAGCATCTCCGAAATGCGTGAAGAGGTTGGTGCCGATAAATAGCTGTCAACGACTAGGGATAACCAAAATGCAGCGGCTAAACAAGCTGACAGTAAATTAGACCATCAGCTGGTTTTTTAGCCCGTGTTCTCAGGCAAGATTCATCATTAAAAGTCTATAATAGATGCTAACGAAAGCCATATTATTTTTAATAGGGCTTTTTTTTGAACTAAAATGCCGTATTAATTTTATCCTTTACCTTAGTTTACTTTACTTTATTTTACTCTACCTTACCTTTACCTGATTCTTTAGCTTAATTTAAAAGATCGTGTTCTGGCTTCAGCACTTATTTTTTATTTTAATCCAATAAAAAATTTATCGAATACTAACCCCTAACTGTTGCATTCGACCTGTGGCCTCTTTGCCCATATCGCCACCACTTTGCTGTGCTTGTCGATAGTATTGAAGAGCCTGTTGGCGGTTATTGTTTCGCTGTGCAATCTCGCCAAGATAAAAACTGGACAGTTGAGTGGGTAAGAGTCTGTGACTGATCGATAAATCAGCCTCTGCATTTTTATACTGCTGCATTTTATTGTAAAGCAGCCCGCGTCTGAGGTGAGCTTGAAAATAGTCAGGCTCAAGTATTATAGCCGATGCAAAAGCGCTAAGAGCTTGTGTATTTTTATCGTCACGATTTAATAACTGACCCTTGGTAATATAGAAACGCGCCTCTTTGGGTTGCGCTTTTATCGCTTCTAAGGTGCGCTTTAAGGCTTGATCCCAGTCTTTATTCATGGCGGCTTTTAAGGCGGACAGATGTTTATCGTAGGCAGGCATATCGCGACGGATCTGTTGTGTTGCTTTAACAAACTCGGCTTTATTGCGCTTGCCGGTCGGTAGGTTTTGGGCGCGCTGACGGTTTTTGGCAACACGTTCTGACGATGGCGGATGACTGGCAAAAAAGGTACTTAAAAAATCGGATGAGGCTTTATTTTTTTGTGACAAGGCCAAAAAAGTTTGCTGTAATTCAACCGCACCATAAGCAGCGTAGCCCTCGCGCACCATATAGTTGATGCCATAATAATCCGATTCTAATTCGTTTTCTCGACTGTAAAATGCCTGCGCGCCGCTAGTGCCGATACCCATGGCTTGGTTGACTAAGGCATTATCAGTTTGAGTTTGTGCAATCGTCGAAAGTAATTGAAAACCTACATTGCTTGCATGCTGCTCGGCGCCATGACGAGCAGCGGCATGCACAACTTCGTGTGCGAGTACGGCAGCTAATTGTGCCTCGTCTTCTAGCAGCACCAATAAGCCTCGGTTGATGGCAATTTTGCCACCGGGCAGTGCCCATGCATTAGGCACGTCATTATTGAGTACCGTAAATTCATAAGGTAAATTAGGTTGGGCGCTATGACGGGCAAGGCGTTGCCCGACATTATTCACATAGGCATTAAGTGACTTGTCGATAACATAAGTGCCCCCTTGAGATTGCAAACTAGGGGCATATTGTTGACGCCCTAGACTGATCTCTTGCGCCTGACTCATCAAGGTAACTTGCCGCTTGCCCGTCACTGGATTGGTGCCACAGGCAGCCATTATTAAAAGTATAAAAGAAGACAATAGAAGTATGCGCATAAATAATTCCTAATTACGTATAATGGCCACTAGTTAATATTCATTATAATATAGTCGCTTTAAACAATCGTTTTAAAGGTTCATTTAAAACTACAACTGTTTAATAATGAACCCTAGCTGACGACATTGCGTGCCGACTAGCGTTTTTAAGATAAAAAGACAAAGAGGTCTACTTCGTGCTGATTCTTATTTCACCTGCAAAAACATTAGATTATGAAACCCCAGCGACGACTAAAAAGTCTACGCAACCGGCAATGCTAGCTGCCGCCCAAACATTGATAGACGAGTTGCGTGGTTTAGCACCCCAAGATGTTTCAAAATTAATGCATATTAGTGACAAGCTCGGCACCTTAAATTACGATCGCTATCAACACTGGAGCCAACCGTTTACTAGTGATAATGCTAAACAAGCGGTGCTGGCCTTTAAAGGTGATGTCTATACCGGTCTAGATGCCGAATCGTTTAATGCCGATGAGTTAAGCTTCGCCCAAAACCACTTACGAATACTCTCAGGGCTTTATGGTTTATTGCGGCCTCTTGATTTAATGCAGCCCTACCGCCTAGAAATGGGTACTAAATTTGCCAATAGCCGTGGTAAAAATCTATATGAATTTTGGGGTAGTGATATTACCAAGGCGCTTAATCAGCAGCTAAAAGCCTCAAAAAGTGAAGCCATTATTAATTTGGCGTCTAATGAATATTTTAAATCGGTAAAAACAAAAGAATTAAACGCGGAATTGATTACACCCATTTTTAAAGATAAAAAAAATGGCGAGTATAAAATAATTAGTTTTTACGCCAAAAAGGCGCGCGGTATGATGAGTGCGTACGCGATTAAAAATGGCATTCTAGAAGCTGCCAATTTGAAAAAGTTTAACACGGCAGGCTATGCTTATAGTGAAGCGTTATCAGAGGGCAATAGCTGGGTATTTACTCGAGAAGAACAGCAGTAGTAAGGTTGATAATAGGACTAGTGCCTAGTGCGGGCTAATTACTTTATGGCCTGGACCTGCTCTTGCTGCAACTTCCATTCACCCAAAGCGGCCTCCCACTCTTTGAAATCTGCATAGGTTTGCCCACCAGGGTCATTCTCGCGGCGCCATTTTTTATAATCCTCAAAGGATGCGGGCTTAGAGTCATCGACGACAAACGTCTTGGCTTTAACTATTGAGGTGGTAATTTCGCCAGTTTTTTTATTCTCATATTCAATCACTATGTCTCGAGCTTTAGGGTCGAGAGGTGGGTATGTGGTTTTTGGTCCAAAAAAGCCGCACCCAGAAAGAAAAAGAACAATTAAAAGTAAAAGTGTTGGCATGCGCATAGGAATAACTTGCTGTTGTTAGAAAAATCGATAATTAGCAGCAGATAATAATCATCTAGCGCTTAGGTGTAAAGCTTATCATAGTCTTAGTTAAAGTAAATTTTAGAGGTATCCGACGGTTTGTTACCCGATTGTCATCTAAGTGTCACAATTACTTATTACTATACTTGTGAATTATGTGAAGACGCATTGCAAACACCTAATCACCTAATGTAATTAATATCGTTAATTGGAGACTTTCCATGAAGAAATTTAGTTCTTCTGCGTTAATCGCAGCCGCTGTATTAACTCTCAGCAGCACCGCAAACGCGGCCCGTGACAACATTAGTATTGTTGGTTCATCGACTGTATACCCTTTTGCAACAACAGTTGCAGAAAAATTTGGTAAAACAACCACTTTCAAAACACCGACTATTGAATCTACCGGTTCTGGTGGCGGAGCAAAATTGTTTTGCTCAGGTGTTGGTGTTAGCCATCCTGATATCACTAACGCATCACGTCGTATGAAGCAGACTGAATTTGAGTCATGTGTGGCTAATGGTGTGAAGGTTGTTGAGGTTTTAGTCGGTTTTGATGGAATTGTTGTTGCTAATTCTAAAAAATCTGATCAATTAACATTAACTCGTAAAGATTTATTTCTGGCATTGGCTAAAACAGTGCCAAACCCAAATGGCAGCGAAGATTTTATTGCTAACCCTTATAAAACATGGAAAGACGTTAACGCATCACTACCTGATATCGATATCGAAGTATTAGGCCCACCACCTACCTCTGGTACGCGCGATGCATTTGCTGAATTAGCAATGGAAGGCGGTTGTAAGCAGTATCCTTTCATTAAGGCGATGAAGAAAAAAGACAAGCCAGCTTATAAAGCAATTTGTCATACCGTTCGTGAAGATGGTGCTTATGTCGAATCTGGCGAAAACGATAACTTAATCGTTCAAAAACTTCAAAAAAACCCAGCAGCTCTAGGTATTTTTGGTTTCAGCTTTCTTGAGGAAAACTCCTCAAAAGTGCAGGGTTCATTGGTTGAAGGCATTGCACCAGCATTTGATTCAATCGCTGATAAAAGCTACCCAATTTCTCGACCTTTATATTTCTATGTTAAAAAGAACCACGTAGGTGTTATTCCAGGTATCGAAGAATATATTGCTGAGTTCACTCAAGAATCAACGTGGGGTCGAAATGGTTATCTTGCAGACCGCGGTATGATTCCTTTATCTGACAAGCTACATGCAAAATATTCAGCTAATGCTAAAGCGCTTGTAGAAATGAAAATCAGTGATTTTTAATTAAAATAGGCTCTATTTTATAAGAATAGCTTTAACAGTGCTCTTATAATATTAGAACCTATTAAAAATAAAAAGCCCTGCAAAATGCGGGGTTTTTTTTGTCTGCAGTTTGGTTCGGGGTCAGATATCGCTGAGGGTTAAGACACATTTAGATAATCAGGTGCCAGGGTCGGCAGGCGGCGATAAAAGAGATTTGCTTGCCCAAACTTCTATTAACTCTAAAAGGCACCGCAGATAAATCGTACCTGCGGCAAACTTGATATGAATGAGCAATAACAGCCGCTGCTGCAGTTCGAACACCTTTACGCTTTACAAATTTGGATTCGGACAACGCACGCTCTACTGTGTTGCTGATAACCCATTCAGGCGATATATAACAGGAGTTCAGGGTAAAAGGCATCCCAAGTTGTTTTGGATAACTGAACTTCAATCTCCCTCTGTTATAGCTATGAGTTGATAAAAATAATGGGATAAGTCAACAGGACGTTGACTCAAAGCGCCTTGTAACATGGAGGCAGGTTTTTTGCAGGAG
This sequence comes from Cellvibrionaceae bacterium, assembly GCA_047633635.1. Lineage (GTDB taxonomy): Bacteria > Pseudomonadota > Gammaproteobacteria > Pseudomonadales > Cellvibrionaceae > CANLBN01. The sequence continues at coordinate 18,146 of JBLIFG010000039.1, forward strand.
CAATAAAAAGACTTACATTTTTCAAGTTCCCTACTTCCTGTAGGGCAGAGGGCTTGAATTTGGGATGTTTTTTTTTGGTTGTTATAAAAGAGGCAGTTTTGCGTATACAAAGAAGATAACTCAACCGAAGGCGAAATCATTTAATCTATGATAAGAATATTTCAATCGGGTTTAATACGGTTATGGTTCATAATGTCTTTGTCGCCTTGCAGTGACGAAAAAATTAAAATAACTTCATGAAATCCAATCCAGTAAACTAACCATAAATGATAAAAAATAATGACAAAACCTTATTCGGCAGCTTGTGCTAACAATAGTGAAGCCATTTTAATTCAGCTTTCACGTCTTTTAATAAAGACGCAAACGGTGTTAGAGATAGGTAGCGGCACGGGTCAGCACGCCGCTCATTTTGCATCGAATTTACAGCATCTTGTTTGGCAAACAAGCGATGTTGTAGATAACCATGACGGTATTAATTGTTGGGTTGCCGAGTCAGAATTAAGCAATTTGTTGGCACCGATTGAACTGGATATGACACAAGATGCAGCTTTAAATAACCGTTATGATGCAATTTTTATGGCAAATACATTACATATTATGCCGTGGTCTGTTGTCGAACAATGTCTAAAAAAAGCATCGATGTATTTAAATACTAATGGACTGCTCATTGTCTATGGTCCCTTTAATTACAACGGTAAGTTTACCAGCGGCAGTAATCAACAATTTGATCAACACTTAAAAGAGTCGAATTTCGAGCGCGGTATTCGAGATTTTGAAAAAGTTGATCAACTAGCCACAAGTCTCGGTTTTTCTTTAAAAGAAGACAATGCAATGCCCGCTAATAATCGATTAGTCGCTTGGCAATTTAACGGTTAACTTATGTCAATTACCTTATTTGAATTTTTAGATTTTTTTGGTGTTGCGGTGTTTGCAATATCAGGCGCATTAACGGCAAGTTACAAAAAATTAGATATTTTTGGCGTGCTTGTTGTAGCGATTATTACCTGTTTGGGTGGTGGCACCGTTAGAGATTTGTTAATCGGCGCGCATCCTATTGTGTGGATTGAAAATACATATTATCTTTGGGTTGGCTGCGCTGCAGCCACGACGACTTTCATCGTTGTTAAGTATTACCGAATGCCGATGCGAGTATTAGAAGTTTGCGATGCCATTGGTTTAGCCTTTTTTACGGTTGCAGGGATACAAAAAGCACAAGTACTAGGTTTTACGCCAGAGGTTAGTTTAATAATGGGTGTCTTTACGGGAGTTGTTGGCGGCATTATGAGAGATGTACTTTGCAATGATATTCCGTTGGTGTTCCACAAAGAAATTTATGCCTCAGCGGCTATTGCTGGAGGTTTATTATTTTTAATCTTACAGCTGGCAGGTGTTGCGGATGGGTTATCCATAGCGCTAGGCATGACAGCTATATTGACACTGCGCATCGCGGCTATTTTTATGGGCTTGTCACTACCGCGGTTTTTATTCAGTAATAATAAGCCTTAATAGCTATATGATATGTTGAGTCTGAGCTCGTAGCTCAAACATGCCGATATAACGTTACCAAGCTTGAGCTTGATTTTTCGCTATTTCATTCAGCTCCCGAAGCTACATCACATCCGTTTATTGCTCTGACTTAAAAGGTAGGCGCTGACTTACGTGCTCAATATAGGCCGCTATCTCAACGGTCTCGGTATCGATAAAACGTCTAATGGCATCATCAAATGATTGGTTGTCGATCCAGTGATGAGAGTAGGTAGGTACCGGTGTAAAGCCACGTTGAATCTTGTGCTCACCTTGAGCACCGGGGTCAAAACGTTCTATATTATTGGCGATTGCATATTCAATACCTTGGTAATAACACGCTTCAAAATGTAGGTGGTCATACTCATCCTTACAGCCCCAATAACGACCATACAGAACTTTGCTGTCTTTAAAATACAGTGATGCGGCGATAATTTCGTCATCTTTAGTGGCTTGTACCATCACTAAGTGTTCGTTTAAGTGCTGGGTTAATAGAGGAAAAAACGCCTCGGTTAAATAGCCTTGGCGACCGCTGCGTTTATAATAAGTCATATGATAAAACAAATAAAAATGATGCCAGTCGTCTGCATTGATTTCAGCACCGGTCTTAATCGTTAATGTAATATCTTGATCGTAAACTTTTTGCCTTTCTTTCTTCAAGTTTTTTCGCTTGCGAGAGGCAAATGACTCTAAAAAATGATCAAAGCTTTGATAGTCTTTATTCAACCAATGGTACTGGCAGCCGGTACGCTTATGATATTTTTTTTCGTCAAAACTGCCGCTATCTTTTTTGTCGGTGAATAAAAAATGTGCCGATGATAAGTTTAATTTTTTTGCTTCCGCTTCTATCGCATTAAATAAAAATGCAGACACTATTTGTGAATTATAATCTTCTGCAATCGCCCAGCGCGGCCCTGTCGCTGGTGTAAAAGGAATCGCGTTTAATAATTTAGGATAGTACTCGTAACCGTGACGATGAAAAGCATCGGCCCAAGCCCAATCAAAAACATACTCTCCGTAAGAGTGAAATTTCAAAAATAAAGGCATGACTGCTATCACTTTGTCATCGTCTTTAATTAATAAATGATGAGGCTGCCAGCCCGTCGCCTTGATAGTGCTGCCACTATTTTCTAGTGCGGCAAAAAATTCATGGCGTAAAAATGGATAATCTGTACCGCATAATTGATTCCAAATAATGGCATCTATATCGTTAATGCTTGAAATGAACTGACACTGCATAAAATAAAAAACTCAAAAAATTAGGTGTGGAGACACTAAGTTAAAAAACTCTGTATCGATTTCGCGCGGCCATGAATTTCGTGCAGATGTAAAATTAGACACAATAACAGAGGTTTGTTTGAATTGCCGCGCTCTATACCTTTAGGTGGCTTTGCATACTTTCAAACTACTGTGTTTACGGGTAAAGCGAATTTAACGTAGTGTCATGCAAATGAGGAGTGCTAAATACATCGGTAGAATAAAAAAGCCAGTCACAGCACCCATAGCCATAATTAATAGTTAATAGCCTAGCCAGTAAATTTGGCAACAATAACAATACCATTACCAATAACTGTATCAATAGTTCCACCAATAAATGTAATTTACGATCGCTACTAGCCACCGTATCTGTTGGCAACACAAATAGCTTCTAGTCAACATAGCAAAGTGCTAGGCAGGCGTATATAAAGAGGCGAGAAGTGCTTAGCTTACGGAGCGCTTTTCTTTGTTAGTGGCCGCCAGTCAAGGTATCGCTTCGCCTGACTCGTTTTTCGGGGAAGATGCAGCTAAACGTGCTTCCTAGGCCTAAGGTACTTTGTATTTGTAAGCGACCGTCATGGCGTAATAAAATATGCTTAACGATAGCAAGTCCCAGCCCGGTTCCGCCAGTTTGTATCGACCGACTAGAGTCAACCCGATAAAAACGCTCGGTCAGACGGCTAATATGTTGTTGTTCTATACCTATGCCTTGGTCTTTAATCTCTACGAGTAAATTATGGGCAAGGTTGTCTGAAACCTTAATCTCTATGGTCTTACCTTCAGGGGAGTACTTAACGGCATTGGTAATAAGATTAGAGAGTGCACTATGGAGCTCCCGATCATTACCGAGCAGTTGAATATTTTTAGCACAAGTTAGAGCAATTGGGTGTTTATCGCCACTGATAGCACGAGCTTCATCGCAGATTATTTCTAGTAAGCTATTGAGTTGCACGAAGTCCTGCGCACGGTTAATCGCGTCAGTCTCTAATTTAGAAAGCATCGTAAGGTCATTAATCAAGGTAGTCATCCTTAGCGATTGCTGCTGCATTTGTTGAATCGCCTTCGGTAGGTTTTGATCTTGCGATGTTTTTGGCAGGTTATCTTCTAACATTTCTAAGTAACCACGGATAACCGTTAACGGCGTGCGTAGTTCATGACTGACGTTAGCCACAAAATCTTTGCGCATTTGTTCGAGCTTATAGATACGGCTAATGTCGCGAATAACCAATAGTGCTTCACCTTGACCGAAGGGTGTAAATTGAAACTCTAGCTGTGTTTCTTGGTTTCTTGGGGATGGCAGGGTTAACGGAATATCGTATTTATTAGACTCGAGATAGGCGACAAAATCTGGATGACGAATAAAGTTAATAATGGAGCTGCCGGAATCTCGCGGTTTTAAGTCGAGTAGCGCCTCTGTTGCCTCATTCCACCAGCTCAAACCATAATTAGTATTTAGCACTATGACCGCATCGTTAAGGGCTGAGGTGGTGGCCGTTACGCGAGCAATTGTCGCTTTAAAACGTTTTTTCTCGCGAATCTCGAGCCGCTTACGGCGACTAAGCAAGTCAAAAATTTCACCCCACAGGCCATTCGCGTCAGGTACTTCTTGTAAGCGGTGATGCTTGAGCCATTTGAGTAGACGTCGCATGTTCATTAGCTGATAGCTAATATACAGCAAGGTGCCCGCAATGATTGTGAGCAATACATGCCCTAGCAATAATCCTATGACAACAGAAAGTATTAACCAGCCAACTAGCCGATTTATTTCTGACTTAACACCATGTTGGGTCAAGGGCGGATTCCTCCACGAATAAAAACCGTATTCTATGCTTTTATAGCTAGCTTCGTCGAGAACCGATAACCGGTTCCTCGAACTGTTTGAATAAAGCGGTCATAATTTTCGATTTGTAAGACTTTACGCAGTCGGCGTATATGAACATCAACGGTGCGTTCTTCAACATAAACATTGCCGCCCCAAACATGATCGAGCAGTTGGCTACGAGTGTAGACTCGGTCTTGGTGGGTTAAAAAAAACTCCAATAGACGGTATTCAGTGGGCCCTATTTGAAGAGCCTGCTCGTTAATCGTGACCACATGGCTAATGGGGTCCATACACAAGTCATCGATAACAATGGGCTCGTCGATACCGACATTATTGGCGCGCCGCAGCACCGCTTTTAGCCGTGCGACTAGCTCTCTGGGTGAGAATGGTTTGGTGATGTAGTCATCAGCACCAACTTCGAGGCCTTGAATTTTGTTATCTTCCTCACCTTTAGCCGTCAACATAATAATGGGGATAGCTTGGGTGAGTTCATCCTTTTTTAAACGCCTAGCGAGCTCGATGCCACTAGTTACCGGCAGCATCCAATCTAACAGTATTAAATGAGGCTTTTCATCGATAATAATTGAGTGAGCTTGCTGCGCATCCTCGGCTTCAAGGCAGCGATAATTTGCCATTTCTAGGGCGACACGCAACATATCGCGAATAGGGGCTTCATCGTCAACAATTAAAATAGTTTTGTTTTGATTGTTATTGTCTACACTCATTCTATCGGGCTCTCTCTATTTAGGATCACTCTTACTAGTGCCAATTTATCTAGGACAATAGCCAAGTCCGCAGCGAACCTATTAATATTAATTCCCATTAAATAACGATTGTATGACAGTTAAATGACAAACACAGATATTAATACCTAATAAGACGAATGGCTCTGAGTTAAGGCAGTTTTGCATCATATTTATACTTGAAGTGATAAAAATGATGCCCTCTATGGGCAAAGCTACCGCGTCCTGCTGTCGCTACTTAGCTATATCCAAGTAGGCACATTTAGCCAAAACATTAAGCTCATTCAATGCCTATTTGTTTGCTAACGCGTGTTGACGATTAATTAATTTTTCGTTGCTGTTGATACGTTCGATGAGCTAAGAGCTGATAACAGCTCCTAGCGCATCATATAACTCAGGGCGATACCTGCAAAGATGACAAAGCCAAGCCAGTTATTATT
>JBLIFG010000040.1:0-22775 GCA_047633635.1 Cellvibrionaceae bacterium
AAACACTAGAGTGTGATTCTACTAAGACTGAGCGTGCCGCTTTAATCGCTAGCGAAAAAGCAGCGTGGGAAAAAGAGCTCGACGGTTGGACTCATGAGAAAGATGATTTCAGCTTAGATATGATCGCCGAGCAAGAAGCTGAAGAAGGTAACTGGTTACACCCACGTCAAGCATTGCGCGAGCTAGAAAAAGCCTTGCCTGCAGATGTTATGGTTTCTACCGATATCGGTAACATTAACTCGGTTGCACACAGCTACTTGCGTTTTGAGCGTCCGCGTTCTTTCTTTGCCCCAATGAGCTTTGGTAACTGTGGTTATGCACTACCAGTAATGATCGGTGCTAAAACAGCTTCCCCCGAGCGTCCTGCTGTTGCATACGCTGGTGACGGCGCATGGGCAATGAGCATGACGGAAATAATGACTAGTGTACGTCACAACATTCCAGTGACTGCGGTTGTTTTCCATAACCGTCAATGGGGTGCCGAGAAGAAAAACCAAGTTGAATTCTATAACCGTCGCTTTGTTGCTGCTGAATTAGAGTGTCAAGACTTTACTGCAATGGCCCGTGCAATGGGTGCTGAAGGCATAACTGTCGATAAGCTAGAAGATGTTGGTCCGGCTTTGAAGAAAGCCATTGACATGCAAATGAACGAAGGCAAAACTACCGTCATCGAGATTATGTGTACTAAGGAACTTGGCGATCCGTTCCGTCGCGATGCTCTTGCTAAACCAACACGTTATCTTGATAAGTATAAAGATTACGTTTAAGCCGACATTTTTAATGACAAGCAACTATTAATTAATGTTTATTAGTTAATAGGCCTTATAAAACCGGGTTGAGGACTTTCTTCAGTCCGGTTTTTTATAATATTAAGAATGATCTGGCAAGCGCGAGATCATTCTTAATATTATAAAACTTTGTATCGTTTGTTTTTTTATCGCAAAGGTCTCAATGCAACGATGCAAATAAGTCTGTATAAGCCGACGTGTAAGAGCGCATTAACTCAGTTTTGCGGATGACAATCTAAAGGCCTGTAAAGGTGCTAACTAAAAACACGTCTAAAGAGCCTGCGATCAATGGCGTTAGTGCCTTTTCGCATTAATGGGTAAGTCTAATAAGGCCATTAATAACGGCCTTATAAAAATTTTACCCCTTTATTCGATACCGCCAAAACGGATGATATTATGACGAGTATGTTAAGTTCTACACCCATCGAATGTCCCCAATATCTTCTCGACAAAGCGAGTGCGTTAACCCCCGCGCCCACGGCTATTGTTAACGCGGGCGCACAGCTGCCGATGGAGAGCGCCAAAGAAGCCTTTGAAAAAAACTTGATTGAGCCTGTATTAGTGGGTGACATCGCCGTTATAAACGCAATTGCAAAAACCTTAGGCTGGGATATATCAGCATTAAGAGTTATTGCAGCCCACGGCGAAGTAGCCGCTGCCGAGACCTCAGTTGCGCTTGCGCGCAGTAACGAGGTCAGTTCGTTAATGAAGGGTAACCTACATACCGATAACCTATTGCGGGCCGTTATTCATCGCGATACCGGTTTGCGCACGGGGAGTCGACTCAGCCATGTGTTTCATATGACACTGCCGGGTTCTGATAACGCTATTTGTATTACCGATGCGGCCATCAATGTATTGCCGACGGTCAATGTTAAATTAGACATAGCGCGCAATGTAACCGCCTTAATGCACGCTCTGGGTAACAACGCGCCTAAAATTGCACTACTATCGGCAACCGAGGTAGCCACAGCATCTGTCCCGTCGAGTATGGATGCCGAGGCGATTATGAAAGAGGCGCAAAATGGTGCTGTACCCGGTGCTATTGTCGACGGGCCCTTTGCCTTTGATATCGCCGTATCGCCCGCAGCTGCAAAAATTAAGGGTATAGAGAGCCCCGTTGCCGGTTGTGCCGATGTATTACTAGTGCCAAATATTGAAGCCGGCAATGTGCTCTTTAAGCAGATGGTGTATTTTATGAGCGCCGCTGCAGCGGGTATTGTAATGGGTGCTAAAGTGCCGATTGTACTGACATCTCGTGCCGACCCTGTGGCTGCTAGATTAGCCTCTGCAGCGCTTGCATCTATAGTAGCGAATGCCCGATAAAAGCTAGTTTATGTTGTCGATTTATATCGCGATTGATATATAAAACTAATATTTAACCATTAATATTCCCAACAAAAAGATTAAATGATTATGACTGACCTAATGTTGAGTAAGCCCGATACGTTTGTAAATGCTAGAGATGTGTTTGGTATCGATGCAGATATCCAAGTGCCAGCTTTTAGTACGCGCGATGAACATGTGCCTGAGATAGACGAGGCTTATCAATTTAATGCAGATGTGACCATCGCTATCTTATCGGGTTTTACTAATAATCGTCGCGTTATGGTGCAAGGCTTACATGGCACCGGTAAATCAACGCATATCGAGCAGGTTGCGGCGCGCTTAAATTGGCCCTGTATTCGTATTAATCTAGATGGTCATATCAGCCGACTCGATATGGTAGGTAAAGATGCGGTGGTTATTCGCGACAACAAACAAGTGACTGAATTTCAAGAGGGCATAGTGCCTTGGTCGCTACAGCGTCCGGTAGCACTAATATTTGATGAGTTAGATGCCGCGCGCCCAGAAGTGATGTTTGTGATACAGCGTATTTTAGAGCGCGAGGGTAAATTTACCTTGCTGGATCAAAACAAAGTCATTAGTCCTAATCCGTTTTTCCGCCTATTTGCGACTGCCAACACCATTGGTTTAGGCAACTTAAATGGTTTGTATCACGGTACGCAAATGATCAACCAAGCACAGATGGACCGTTGGAATATTGTGGCCCGTCTTAATTATTTATCGGTCGAAGACGAAGTCAATATTGTGGTGAGTCGAGTGCCTAGTTTTGATAATGAAGGCGGCAGAAAAACTGTTGCGTCGATGGTTGCCGTTGCCGATCTTACCCGTAAAGGTTTTACCGCCGGTGATACATCCACATTAATGTCACCGCGTACCGTTATATTTTGGGCCGAGAATTTTGAAATTTTCCGCAATTTATCAACGGCATTTAGATTGTCTTTTTTAAACAAATGCGATGAAGCCGAGCACAGTACCATCGCCGAATACTATCAGCGTTGCTTTGATGAAGAGTTGGCAGAGTCGAGTATTGTCGAAGGCTGGTTCGAATAAGTATTTAGGTAACGCGGGTGTACAATTATTTGAATAAAATTTCAAATGAGATATTTATCAACATAAGTAACTCATTGGTATACATATAATTTAAGGTTTAGTGATTATGGCGCAGCTGGAAGTATTACAGCAAAAACTTGAGCATTGGTGTGCGGCCTCTATCCGCGCTATTGCTAACGAGCCGACGATTCACTATCGAGGCCATTTTTTAAATCTTAATGGTCAACCGTATCCTATTCGCGTAGCTCATTTACAGCTCGATGCAGACACTAAAGACTACCGTCATCTTCGCGGTGTTGCCGACGGTATCGCTGTTCGATTATTGTTTAGCGATCATGATTTACATCAAGAATTACGTCCAGCTAACAATCTGCAATCGTGGATATTCGAGTTGCTAGAGCAGTTGCGCGCCGAATCGCTAGCGCCTGCGCACCTGCCAGGCATGAAAGAAAACATTCGTAAGCGCTTTTTGTATTGGGCCGATCAAGCCAACGCCTCGGACTTAACCGAGAGCCACGCCGGTATGATGGTCTTTACGTTGGCTATTACTGCTTGGTCACGTTTGTTTAGCCTGCAACCACCTCACCATATAGAAGAGCATATCGAGTCGACTCGTATGAGTTTTGGGAGTTTAGTCGGTAAGCAGCTACGCGATATGAAACGTCTTAAGGATGACCAGTTGGCCTATAGTGTGCCCGCTTTAGAGGTTGCCGAAATCATCCAGCAACAAATTAAAAGCTTATCATTAGTCGATGATGACGATGATAATAGTGAGGATGATCTCGACAAGCTCATCAATAAAAATACCACTAGTCTACGTCTGCTCTATACCGATGGCGCCGACGTTGATCAAGCCAACGGCGTGGCGGGTATTAATGAAATTGCGAACATGGAGTTCGACCTAGACTATAAGGTATTTTCAACGGCATTTGATCAAGTTGTCGACATGTCCAAAAAAATTCGCGTGGCGCAACTCAAGCACATGCGCGAAACCTTAGATAAACGCATCAAGCAGCAAAGTGTCAATATTCCTCGCCTTGCACGCTATTTTGCCAAGTCATTTGCCGTGCCCAAACTCTCGGGTTGGGATTTTGGTAAAGAAGAGGGCTATTTAGACGCCGGTAGTTTAACGCGCTTAATAACATCCCCCGAGGACCGTAAACTGTTTCGCCAAGAAGCAGAAAAGCCTCTACTCGATTGTGTCGTAACGGTGCTTATCGACAACTCGGGTTCAATGGGCCAGCACAGCCATGATATCGCCATACTGGTCGATACCCTTATTCGAGCACTTGAATTATCACTGATCAAGACCGAGGTTTTAGGCTTTACGACCGGAGAGTGGAACGGCGGTAAAGTTCACAAGCAATGGACGGGTGCCGGTAGCCCTAAAAACCCAGGACGTCTCAATAGCTTATCGCATAATGTCTACAAAACAGCAGATACTAGCTGGCGACGCAGCCGTCAGACTATTGCTGGATTATTAAAATCTGATTTATATCGCGAGAGTGTCGATGGCGAAGCCCTAGAGTGGGCTTATGGCCGTATATCGCAGCGCAGCGAAAAGCGCCGTATTATTATGGTGATTTCCGATGGCTCGCCAATGGATACTATGACCCACTATACGAACGTAGATCGCTATCTTGATATGCATCTAAAGCAGGTGGCTAATCGCATTGAACAAAGCAGTAATGTGCACCTGTGTGCGCTTGGTGTCGGCCTTGATTTAAGTGCTTATTATCGTCAAAGTTTAATGATTCTTGATAAAGAGCTTGATAATAAAGCCTATTTCGAAATAGCTGATCTGATAACGCACGCAGATTAAGTGTCATTTCTATTCGCTAAAAAATACCACGCTGCGTTTTGCTCGCGTGTGGCTAGACAACTTGTAACACTGCTGCCCCGTTAACTATTTTTTGTCATGCTGGGCTTGATCCGGTATTCAGCAGCTCCTTCAAAGCACTGGATTTCGGATCAGCAGAAAACGCTGTCTGCAATGACGCGGCTAATTGATGGTTTTCATGTTTCTATCGACTTATTAAGTTGATTGGTCTCTTGCTCAGATGACTTCTCTCATAGATACCAAAAAGTTAACGACACAGCAGTCAACTCGTCACTATTTTGTGTCACGGTTATGCTCAAACAAAATTCTAGTAAAGTTCTAGAAAAGTTCAAGTAAATTTCAAGCAAGGCTCTAGTAAGAACCCAAAAAATGGTCTGAAAAGACTATTTATAACTATTAAATTTGCCATCTCGCGCGTATTTGTTCCACACATAATCAATGCCCCTGAAAAGGCATTACTCACTAATAATTATCGCTTTTTCAATATTGATCAAATCTATTATCGATTACCTGTTGTCAATAGTTTACGATGCGAATAACACTTTCTATAGTTTACTCTATTTGACGCCTGCTAAATTCAGCAGTCAGTGAATTCAGCCATTTGTTGATTGTTATATTAACAGCCGTGCACAAGACTCGATAAATTAATTTCTGGGTTATCTTCTTCGTTAAAATGTACGATATGCTTTAATTTAAATATGAGCTCATCGATCAATTTTTTAAAATATATTTTTAACTAAAATAAGCTTTTATTTATAAAAAATAGGAAGAATTAAATGGGTATTGTTGTGACTGTGTTTATGGTGCTAGGTTTACTGCATCAATCGCCAATAAGCTTCTTGAGTTTTGGGCGCTCGGCGAAAAAAGCATCGTTAACCAATTTCATTGGCTGCGGTTTATTGTTAATGGGTTGTTGGAATATTTTTTGGTTTGGCCTTAGGCATTTGTCGGTTTTCTGGGGGCAGGCAGCCTTAGTCTCGGGTGTTTTTATGGTAATGACGGCGCTACTTATTTTACTAAGTCCGCATAGTCGTTGGGCATCTAATAGTTTCTTAAAAAAATTGTTATACTATATAAAGCCGATGTTGCCACTTTGGTTATTGGGGTTATTAGCCTGTGCAATTTTATATGCGTTGACGCTTATCCGATTAAATCTAGGCTTGACGATTATTGCTTGAGTAGTCGTATATTTATAAAGTCGATAAAGGCTAAGCTTAGAGTCGCATTAGAGCGCATGCTAAAAGTAAGACCCTATCAATATTATAAAAAGAGTGAAGTTTTCATAGCAACCGACTGTTTCATTCAAGACTAATTGTTAAGCAGAAGCTCTACACCTAAACTTTTAATCTAATTTCTAGAATTTTATAACATATTATTACATGAAGCCTTTATGAATATTTCTGCTCATTGCAATTGTCATTGCGACACTAAAAACTCCTTCAGTGACTGTTGTGAGCCGCTATTAAAAAATGAGAGGCAGGCGAAAACTCCCGTACAGTTAATGCGTTCACGCTTTAGCGCTTATAAGTTAGGTGGTTATGGTGAATATCTATTAAAAACTTGGTTTCCACTAACGTCACAAGGTGTAAATGCAGCAGAATTATCGCAACAGAGTAGAGACTGGCAGCAATTAAAAATTATTAATAAATCACAGCAAGGCGATAATGGCTTTGTTGAATTTGAAGCACGGTTTCTCGATGTGGCTGGCAACAATCAAATTCATCACGAGCGATCTATTTTTAAACGTGTTGATGGAAGGTGGTTATATGTGGGCGAGGAAGTTCGCACTTAACCCATCATTAATATTCGTTTTTATCACTACCGAAGAGTCAAATAACGATGCAGAACCGACAGTCGATTAGATACTTTGCCTATGGCTCAAATATGCCTTTGGCGCGATTACAGCAACGAGTCCCCAGTGCAAAATTAGTGGGTGCTTGTTATATACAGGGCTATGACTTGCGCTTTCACATGGCGTCAAATGATGGCTCGGCCAAATGTAATGCCTTCGAGTCGGGTAATACTGAGGATTGTGTGTGGGGTGTAGTCTTTGATATGTTAATTTCTCAGCGGCCAGCTCTCGATAAAGCAGAAAGCCTAGGCGTTGGCTATAGTGCTAAACTGGTCGATGTTAGTAATAATCAAGGCGAAAAACTTGAAGCGCTAATTTATTGTGCGATACCTATCGATGATACCTTTAAACCTTATAGCTGGTATCTTAATCATGTGCTAATGGGCGCCATTGAAAATAAGCTTCCGAATAATTACATTGATAAAATTAAAAAAGTTGAATCTATAGAAGATAAAAATAAAGAGCGTGCATTACATGAGTATGCAATACATCAGTAACGCACTGCTAGTGCCAGCATCAATTTTTATCTGCGGCCTAGATGAGTGTAGATAATGTGCGAGTCCGATTCTTGCCCCTGCAGAACCGCCATACATGACATCGATGTCAATAAGCAGTAAGCAGCAGCTTTGCCTACATGGATGTAGGTAAGGGCCGCTAGCACGACGCGATAGCCTTGACTAAAAGATAAATAATACCTATGGGAAAGTCACCCATCGATAAAGATAAAAAAATGATTGAAATTAAAACGCTATTTTTATTTTTGGTAACCGCACTCGCTGAAATTTTAGGTTGTTACCTCCCATACCTCTGGTTAAAACACGATAAAAGTATATGGCTGCTAATACCATCTGCTATTAGTTTGGCATTATTTGCTTGGCTATTATCGCTCCATCCTGGCGCGAGTGGAAGAGTTTATGCAGCTTACGGCGGTGTTTATATTGGCGTCGCTATCTTGTGGTTATGGCTGGTAGAGGGCGTTGCACCGACACGTTGGGATATTGTTGGTTCTTTGGTAGCAATCTCTGGTATGGCAATTATTATGTTTGCCCCAAGAGGCGAATGAGAAGTAATTTTTTATAAGAGAGTTTTAGGTATGATGTTTTGTTGGTAAGCATCAAGGGCTATTAATTAAACTGTCTGTGTTATATTCAAGAATATAAAATATTTTATGACAATATTAAGGAAGATTTATGGCACGCACCAAATTAGAGTTTACAGGGTCAGATAATTTAAATATAGCGGCATTGCTAGAAACACCAGATGCGGCTCCAAAAGCCTTTGTTTTATTTGCGCATTGTTTTACCTGTGGTAAAGATATGGTAGCTGCCTCGCGTATTTCTCGGGCTTTAGTCGTTAATGGCTTTGGTGTTTTGCGCTTTGATTTTACGGGTCTTGGTAATAGTGAAGGTGAATTTTCTAATTCTAATTTTTCGAGCAATATTGCCGACCTTATTTCAGCAGCAGACTATCTTCGAGATAATTATAGCGCACCTGCGCTTTTAATTGGCCATAGTTTAGGTGGGGCTGCAGTACTTGCTGGTGCAGGACAAATACCTGAGTTAAAAGGCGTAGTCACTATCGGCGCCCCTGCTGATCCCGATCATGTTGTGAAGCAATTCTCATGCGATATCAATGCAATAGAGACCTCGGGAAAAGTAGAGGTTGAGCTTGGTGGGCGAAAGTTTACGATTAAAAAACAATTTCTAGATGATTTGAAAACCTATCAACTAAGCGATGAAATCGCATCGCTTAAAAAAGCTCTATTGATCTTTCATGCGCCATTAGATGAGACTGTTTCTATAAAAGAGGCCGAAAAAATCTATTCGCATGCAAAGCATCCAAAAAGTTTTGTGAGCTTAGATAATGCTGATCACCTACTTAGTAAAGCAGAAGATGCCGAATATGTCGCTAATATAATTACTGCTTGGGCAAGTCGTTATATTACTGTTAGTGAGCCTGTTAAGCTTACGCGTCCGACCATTGAAAAAGGTCATATATTAATTACAGAAAAAAATAAAAAATTCACTCGCGACGTGTTCGCAGATAACCATCAATGGTTTGCCGATGAGCCAACAAGTTCTGGTGGGGCAGATTTAGGCCCAGACCCTTACGAGCATTTACTGGCAGCTTTAGGGGCATGTACATCGATGACTATTCGGATGTATGCCAACCGAAAAAATATAGCACTAGATTCGGTCTCGGTAGAGCTATCGCACACTCGCGAGTACGCGAGAGATTGCGAAGATTGTGAGGCGTCTACAGAGCTTATTGAAGTATTACAGCGCGAGGTAACACTAGTAGGAAATTTAAGCGATGAAGAGCGTAAAAAATTATTATTAATTGCCGACAAGTGCCCAGTACACAAAACCTTACACGGTGATATCGATATCAAAACTATTGATGTTTCTTAGTAGATAAAGATCCTAGTCAATACATAGCCTGTTGAAAAACATGTACTTTATAAATTACGCAGTTGACTAAGTACGCAGCGGAAAAGCGGAAAAGCTACATAGTCAATAAGTGTTTCATTATAGACACTATTTTAAGACGCTCTTGATTAACTAAGCTCTTCGCTACAGCCAAAAGCTTAAGATCAAAATACAAAATTAAGATTAATAAATAAAGGCACCCACTTAAAGTTGTTTTGTATTGACGGCCTCGTTGCCGTCATACCGGTGAAAGGTGAGTTGCAAAGTACTCGAGGTTAGGGCCGGGTCGACGCGACGCGTAATAACTGTGCTATATTTGAGATGGATTCTTGTCAGCGCGAGAATGAAGAGTATAACTTAATGCCATGTGGGTGAAATATGATTTATAAGACAGTATTAGTAACGGGTGCATCTTCAGGTATCGGCAAAGCCATTGCCGAGTTACTGGCAGAGCAAGGCGTAACATTAATTTTATTGGCGCGTCGCAGAGATAAGTTGATTGAGTTAAGTAAGGTACTGCAAAGTAAAACCAGTTGCTATGTGTGTGAATGCGACCTTGCCGATACACATTCTATTAATGCGGCTATCGATAAAATACCCCAAGACTTTGCAAATATCGATGGGCTTATTAATTGCGCAGGTGCGGCCCTAGGTTTGGGCACAGCGCAAGAGGCTGACTGGAGTGATTGGCAGGCAATGATTAATATTAATTGCATGGGGCTTGCCTGTTTAACTCACCGCCTATTACCCAAGATGGTTGCAAAAAATAAAGGACATATCATTAATATTGGCTCTACTGCGGGTAACTACCCCTATAAAGGCGGCAATGTCTACGCTGCGAGTAAAGCTTTTGTGCAACAACTAACACTCAATATAAAAGCAGATTTATTAGGTACTGCTGTGCGCGTTAGCAATATCGAGCCGGGTATGGTTTCTGACAGCGAATTTTCACTAGTGCGTTTTAAAGGCGATACAGATAAAGCCAGTGCGGTTTACGAGGGCATCGAGGCGCTTAGTTCGGTTGATATTGCCAACACTGTTTTATGGGTGCTAACCCAACCGGCTCACGTCAATATTAATAAAATTGAACTAATGCCTATTAACCAGGCCCCGCAAAGAACGGCCTTCCATAGAGAAACCTCTTAAAGTGCATTATTAGGCGCTAGTAGGCGTGGCCTCGTTGCCTCTAATATTAGTAGCTACGTAGTATAAGTAGCAGCAAAGGAGTCATAAGAAGCTGAATGGCAAAGCAAGAGAGGGTACTTTATATAAACTGAGGTTCTTCGTGTGGTGCTTTCTTGTAGTGAGCACCTACTCTTGGTGCTCTCACGCATTATCACTTGCAGAGGCCTCCATAAAACTAAGCGTTAAAATTAAGGGCTAAAACAAACTGAATGTATTTTAGGAGAGCAATTCATAACAAGGCTTGTACTCACCTTTTAATTTCATGCGGCCTTGCTCAACAAAAGACAGTAATAAATTTTCTAATGCATTTATTAGTTCAGCATCACCTTTTAATTGATAGGGGCCGTGTTGCTTGATGCGTTTTATGCCATCGGGCTTAACATTACCTGCAACAATCCCCGAGAATGCACGTCGTAATTCTGCCGCTAGCTCAAAGTTTTCTTGATCGCGATACAATTTAAGTGCAAGCATATTTTCATGAGTTGGTTCAAAAGGCTGTTGAAATGCAGAAGGTATTGTCAATTGCCAGTTATATGCGTAAGACTCGTTTTGTCTGCGGCGATAACGGTGAACTTTATTTATGCCACTTTGAAGTTTTTGTGCAACCTGTTGCGGGTCATCAATAATTATCTCATAATATTGCGTAGCAGCGTCACCTAGAGCAAAGCGTAAAAACTGATCTAAGCTTTTAAAATAGCCTTCACTTTTTTTATTTGCAGAAAAAATCACAGGAATTTCTAGCGCGTGGTTATCGGGGTGCATTAATAAACCAATTAAATATAACACTTCTTCTGCGGTACCAGCACCGCCAGGAAAAACAATAATGCCATGGCCTAATCTTACAAAAGCTTCCAAACGTTTTTCAATATCGGGTAAAATAACTAATTCATTAACGGTAGGGTTAGGTGATTCTGACGCGATAATGCCGGGCTCTGTAATGCCGATATAACGTCCGTTGCGAATTTGTTGCTTGCCATGTCCAACTACCGCACCTTTCATTGGGCCCTTCATTGCACCAATACCACAACCGGTGGCAATAGCTAAGTCGCGCAGGCCTAATTCGTAACCGACTAGTTTTGTGTAGTCATATTCATGGCGTGGAATAGAGTGGCCACCCCAACAGACAACAACATGTGGTTTAATGTCTGCTTGTACAACTCCAGCATTGCGTAATACACGAAAAACTGCATCAGTTATGCCATCACTAGTTTCAAAGTCAAAGCGCCCAAGGACTGACATCTTATGGTGGGTAAACACAATGTCACGTAAAACAGCAAACAAATGCTCTTGAATACCACGAATCATTTTACCATCGACAAATGCTGAAGCTGGTGCATTAACGATTTCTAGTTTAATTCCCCGAGACTGATAAATAATTTGAATTTCAAAATCTTTAAAGGCATTAGCAGTCAACTCTGCATCGTCTTCTTCGCTACCTGTATTAAGCACAGCTAAGGCACATTCACGAAATAATTCATACGTATAATTTTCAGAATTCATTACCCCTTCGATTTCTCGATGCGATAAAAAATTTAAACTATTGGTAGGGCGAATAAACGCGTGAGCAATTTTTTTCATACAGTTGATAAACTCTTTTTAAAAACATCAAAAAATATTAGAGCATTATAGTTATTATCTTTTTGATCGATAGTGGCTATTAAAGCTCTGCATTATGATAAACACTTTGTACGTCATCCAGATCATTCAGCATGTCTAAAAATTTTTCAAACATCTCCTGATCTGCCTCGGCAATTGGCACAGTATTTTGGGGAATAAATTGAATTTCATCCACATCAAAGTCTATGCCCTCAAAAGCTTCGCCAAGGGCTTGCTTGGCTTTAAAATATTCCGTGTGTGGAGCAAACACAGTAATTTTACCGTTCTCAGATTCTATATCGCTGACATCGACATCGGCTTCCATCAGCGCTTCTAGTACGGCATCTTCATCGTCACCACTAAACACCAAAATAGCGCTATGATCAAACATATGGCTAACACTACCTTGCGTACCAATTTTGCTTTTGGTTTTGGTAAAGCAAATACGCACATCTCCAAAAGTACGGTTTGGGTTATCCGTTAAGCAGTCAATAATCACCATGCAGCTACTGGGACCATAACCCTCATAACGCGCGGTAGCAAAATCTTCACCACCACCACCTTTGGCCTTTTCAATTGCCTTGTCGATAACATGGCTAGGTACTTGATCTTTTTTTGCACGATCAATCATGCTGCGCAAAGCAAGGTTACCATCTGGGTCGATACCGCCAGCTTTTGCGACGACATAAATCTCACGTCCATACTTGCTGTAGACTTTTGCTTTGGCGTCAGATGTTTTTGCCATTGACTCTTTGCGGTTTTGGTAGGCTCTGCCCATAGTTTTATCCCGTTATGCTTTATTTTTGCGATTGCGACGAATTTTAACGCTTAGCTACTGTCAGTTAAAGGCTATTGCTAGGTTAATGCAAAAACTCTTTCGTATGTGATCTGTATTATGGTTGAAACGTAAACCCACTGTCAGACACGACAGCATATCATGCTATTATTTATTGATTAGCGATAAACACTTAAGTTAATTTTGGGGTATGGTGTCTGCATGTAACTTGTCGATGTCCGTTTCAGTTTTTTATTCGTTTATCTGCTAGCAGTCTAGTTACGTTTTAGTAGTTCCTTGTCATTTTCTACTCGCTTTCTAGCCAACAGTTATTACACTCAATTTGGGATTCACAATGTCTTACGATTATGATTTATTTGTTATTGGCGCCGGTTCTGGCGGCGTACGTGCAAGCCGAATGGCTGCGGGTTTGGGCGCAAAAGTAGCCGTTTGCGAAGATTTATACCTGGGTGGTACCTGTGTGAACGTCGGCTGTGTACCTAAAAAGCTCTTTGTTTACGGCTCTCACTTTAAAGAAGATTTTCAAGCAGCTGCAGGTTTTGGCTGGAGTGTCGACAAGACAAGCTTTGATTGGCCGGTATTACGCGATAACAAAACTAAAGAGATAGAGCGTCTAAACGGCATTTACGACACCATGCTGAAGAATGCCGGTGTTAAGGTGGTTGATGGCCGCGGACGCATAATTGACCCACACACAGTTGAAGTGGCGGGCAAGCAATACAGTGCGGAGCGTATTTTAATTGCGGTTGGTGGCTGGCCCGTGATACCTGCGATCGAGGGTGGCGAGCATATTATTAGCTCAAACGAAGCCTTTTATTTAGAAAAATTCCCAAAGCGTGTCATCATTGTAGGTGGCGGTTATATTGCAGTTGAGTTTGCGGGTATTTTTGATGGTCTCGGTAGTGAGACGCATTTATTGTATCGCGGTGAATTATTTCTACGCGGATTTGATAAAGATATCCGCGAATTTGTGGCCCAAGAGATGACAAAAAAGGGCGTTAATCTTAAATTTAATACCAATGTCACAGCGATTGCCAAACAAGCAGACGGCACACTACTGGTAAGTTTAACCGATGGCAGTACTCTAGAGGTTGATTGCGTTATGTACGCCACAGGCCGAAAGCCAAAAACTGACGATATTGGCTTAGAAAATACAAAGGTTGAATGCAACGCCAATGGTGCAATAATTGTTAATGATGATTATCAAACAAGTGAACCCTCTATTTATGGGCTTGGCGATGCAACCGATCGAGTACAGCTGACTCCAGTAGCACTAGCCGAGGGTATGGCATTGGTTAGAAACTTATATGGTGCTGCCAACCAAAAAGTTGACTACAACTTTATTGCGACAGCTGTATTTTCGAATCCAAATATAGGTACTGTTGGTTATAGCGAGGAAGACGCGGTAGCAAAATATGAAAAGATTGCGGTGTATAAGGCGGACTTTAAACATATGAAACACACCTTAGGTGGATCAGATGAAAGAACGTTTATGAAGCTATTGGTCGATCAAAAAACTGACAGAGTCATTGGCTGTCATATGGTTGGAAGCGATGCGGGCGAAATTATTCAGGGTATTGCGATTGCGATTAAAGCGGGTGCCACTAAAAATGACTTTGACACAACCATTGGTGTACATCCAACAGCAGCAGAGGAGTTTGTGACAATGCGTGAGCCCGCTTATATTTTGGGGTAGTTTTTCATTTGCCCGACCTATTTAGCTAGGGTAAAAAAGCGGCATGAATAGCTTATGTTCACGCCGCTTTTTATGGATGCTTTTTTTATTGGGCGTGAAGGCTAGATACCTAAATACTTTTCGATAAGTCGTAACCCGCTTGAGCCGTTTGCTGCAAAATGTCCTCGCGAGCAGTGCCTGATTTCAATTCACTTAATGCCCACAGAATACTGCAACGCGTACCCGTGCGACAATAGGCATGGATAGGTTGTGGTGTCTCGTGCATAAGCTGATAAAAATTATCGCCATCTTGTGGTGTCATTTGTCCAGAAATAACAGGCATGAAATGAAATTCCATCTCATTTTTAAGAGCCTCTTGTTGAATTTTATCGTGCTCTAATTGACCGGGATCTTCGCCATCTGGGCGGTTGCAAATAATAGTTTTAATGCCTTGGGCTTTTAAAGAAGCAATATCTTCTAAGCTCAATTGGCTAGATACTGAAAAACTATCGCTTATTTTTTTTCGTTCCATAAAATGCCTCTTAGTATATGTTAATCAAAATATATAAATATTGAATAGCTAATAACGATTGAACCCACGACGATTATTGTACAGTTAGTTGACGCATTTATTAAATCATCAGTTTAGATTATCGATTTAAGTGGTTAGTTTAAGTGGTTAGTTTAAGCGATGTATTGATTTTTAATCGGGTCTGCCCATAACGTAGGATTTACCGGGAGCAACATTAAAATCTTTTGATAGCGCTGTACGTCCTAAAAGCATTTTAAATTTCATCGTTGAGCGGCTGGTTAATGTTAGCTCTATATCTTTGGTGATACCTCCAAGTATTATCTTGGTTGTAATAACATAGCGGCATTCCTTTTCGCCACTCGAGCTGGTAATAACACGTTTATCTAAAACGGGGGCCTCACAAACCATTTTTTGTTTATCGCCGCCAATATTATTGGTCAAGCTAAACTTTACATAGAGTTCGCCATTATTATCAAAGGGCTCAATAAAGTCTGCATGGATTGCCGACGTTCTGGCACCGGTATCGACTTTGACCTTAATGTTATCTATACCTAGCGTAGGTAATGCGAGCCATTCACGCCAGCCAATAGTGACGCCAGTTATTTTTTTGGTTTGCTTCATTCACAAGTCCTAATCCATATGCATGTTCATATAATACGTCGAGTCGTATAGCTAGGGCAATCACGATGTTCTGTGCATTTTTGCTGATAGTTGCATTAAATAATAATTTTAATAGATGATAAGTTGACTGTAATTCGCTTATAATACTTGTTCAAAACAAGTGGTTGTATTCGTAAGAGTTATCTTATTTAAAATAGCGATCTATTTAAACCCCGCAATTACACCAATTAATAGAGAGTCAGAATGGTTTTTTTTAAGATCTCAGGTAATACCTTTAAATGGATTATGGCACTGTGGCCACCATTTTGGTTTACAGGTATTCGCTATGATTTTGTAGCCGACGATTTTAAAAATGTGCGTGTGAGCATGGCGTTACGATTTTATAATAAAAATATTCACGGCCTTCAATATGGCGGTAATTTATTTAGCATGACAGATGCCTGCCATGGAATTATGCTATACCGTAATTTAGGGCCTGCATATAATGTGTTAGATAAATCTGCACATATTGATTTTGTAAAGCCCGGCAAAACAAAAGTCATTCTAGAATGCGCTATAAGCGATTGTGACATAGAAGATATTAAGCAAAAAACCGCTAATGGAGACAAATACTTCAAAGAGTTTACTGTTCACGTTCGAGATCTTGAGGGTGAAGTTGTAGCTACTGTTGTTAAGACCGTTTATGTGCGAAAAAAACGGCCGAAACCATCATTCTAAGAGGCTCGTTTAAATAAAAATAAGGTTATATATGTGCTGTTATTGATATTGCTTTCAAGGTGTTACATCATCTGTATTTAACAAAGTAAAATAGTATTAATATTAATCAATTATCTGCCGATAACCTTCTTACGACAGAGCATATGATTTATGGGTGAAATATCTTGGCGCAATTTTTATAGTCTGCGGATATTCGCCTGAAAGATTAGATTGACTCATTCTTTAACGCCAAAAAAAGTCAAAGACAATAGCTGCTCAAGTAATTTATAGACTCAATAAAGAGAGTTTCGTTTCAAATGTTAACAAAAACCATTGTCGCGTCATTTTTTATAGGTATTATTGGGTTAGAAAAGATCAAGGTTACATATGATTTATCTTAAGACACCTTACACGCAAATACACTCGCTTAAATTGAAAAAATATATGTCTGCTAGCCGAATCAATATCGGTTCGGAGTCAATTTCTGAAGCGGTTCATGCCGAGGCAAATTGGCGGCACGATCAGCGCCGTAATAACGATCGCCGCGAGCGCTCAGTTAAACCATTGTTGGATCTACGTATTACCCGCGATCGCCGCGATGATCCTGACGTTCCTTCCATTGATATAGAGGTTTAATGCGAGAGCAGACTTTTACTCTGATATCTTTGTGAATAGTACCCACTGTTGCGATGGGCAGAGGCTCACAGAGCTCAGTATAAAATCAAGCTTTTAGCTTTTTATTGAATCTATTGCCGTCTCGCTTTAACCTTCTCTTAAATGTGTCTTTTATCGACTTTTTGCTACCCGTTGTAACAACCTCTCAATGCGAGTAATCAGACTCTTTATATAAACATCGAAACCCTCAAACCCTCAAACATCCATATCCTGTAACACCCAAACATCCAAATCCTTTAACACCCAATTTCTAACTATAGACATATGTGTCCAAGTTTTGCTCTATTCTCTATTGCTTAAGTCTTGTCTATCGCGGTACAAGGCTGCTTCCTGTCACCGGTTTCGAATATTTTTAGAGCAATATTTAGTGTGCAATATAAAAAGGTAAGCAACTCTATGCTTACCTGTCTATAATGGTTTCTTGTTTCTCTTTTGTTGTAGGTTTGGTAATGATTTTTGGAAAACTAATTGGCGGAGTTATCGGTTTTTATTCCGGTGGCTTATTTACGGGCTTGCTGGGTATATTTGTCGGGCATATGTTTGATAAGGCGCTTAAAAATATTTTTCGCGATGATTCCCCAGAAGCACTTGCAATTATCCAAAAGAATTTCTTCGAAACCACATTTACTCTCATTGGTTTTTTAGCTAAATCTGATGGTCAAGTAAGCACCGCAGAAATTAAGCAAACAGAAGCTTTAATGACACAGATGGGCTTAACGGCTGATCATAAGCGTGAAGCGATCAATCTATTTAAAACAGGTTCAGCTGTTGAGTTTGACCCAACAGAAACACTGCAGAGCTTTCACGAAAAGTGCGGGGCACGCCCACGTTTAGTCCAAATGCTGATGATGTATCTCGTTAACACAGCGCTAGCGGACGGTAAATTCGACGAGGGTGAAGAAAGCGCCTTAAAAACGGTGGCTAACGGTCTACATTACTCCGAATTTGCCTTTGCTCAACTATTGAAAATGATTAAAGCTCAGGGTTCTTTCTCAAGTGCTGGAGGTTCTTATTATTCAGCGGGTGGATCGCCGCGTTCATCAGCCGATGAATTAAGCTCCGCCTACGATGCCTTAGGTGTGAGCTCGAGTGCTAGTGACTCTGAGGTTAAAAAGGCCTACCGTAAACTCATGAGTCAATACCATCCCGATAAGTTAATGGGGCAGGGTGTGCCCGATGATATGTTAAAAGCAGCTACAGAGCGTTCACAAGAAGTTCAGGCTGCTTATGATGTAATTAAAACGTCTCGTAAGTAACTTGGTGGTCAAGTTATTGTGAGTTGCTTTCACATTAGCGGTTAGCAGTCACTTGTATCGTCAATTAAGAGCTAGTTGATAGCCCCAATGAGCCGTTAATTAATAGCCCATCAATAGTAGCGCTAAAAGTGATCTTCAGCTATTTTTTGACAGTATTAATATGCTACATTGCCGGTAAATTAACGTGCTCGATTATCAGTCACAGAAATTATTATGTGGTAATTTCAAATGGCTTTAAATAACAACAAATAACGACATTTAGGGGTTTGTGTGCAAAGTATTATAGTTGCTGGTGGCTGGTTGATGCTGCCACTTATTTTGTGTTCTATCGCCATGATTGCCATCAGCATAGAACGCTTTTGGACGCTGAACCCCAAAAAAGTTGCCCCTAAGCACCAGCTTGCGGAAGTATGGTTTTGGATCAAAAATAATGAAGTCAATGCCGAGCGCTTACGAGAATTAAAGCAGTCATCGGAGCTCGGTGTTATTTTAGCGGCTGGATTAAGCAATTCTCGCAATGGTCGTGAGACCATGAAAGACAGTATTCAAGAAGCCGCTAATCAAGTTATTCACTCCTTAGAGCGCTATATCGGTGCGTTGGGTACTATTGCGGCGGTAGCTCCATTATTGGGTTTACTTGGTACGGTGCTGGGTATGATTAAAGTCTTTGTCGCTATAGAGCTTCAAGGTACAGGCAATGCGGGTGCTTTAGCCGGTGGTATATCCGAGGCATTAATTACTACAGCGGCAGGTCTGCTGGTTGCAATCCCGGCTATGATTGCCCATCGCTTTTATATTCGCAGAATCGACTCTCTCGCTGTCACTATGGAGCAAGAGGCCATAAAGTTAGTCGATGCGCTGCATAGCGATCGACGTGTTGATGTGAAGTCCTAGCTGATGGAATTTCGTCGACAAATCAGAGAAGAAGAGAGTATTAATTTAACTCCATTAATTGACGTGGTTTTCTTGTTGCTGATCTTTTTTATGGTTTCAACAACCTTTACCAAAGAAACACACCTTGCGGTCGATCTTCCAGAAGCTTCCGCCGAGGCAGTAACCGTTGTTAATGTAGGCATTGATATCGTCGTGCGCGAAAATGGCGACTATGCCATTAATGGTAAAAATGTGATTAATAATGAAACTAACACGCTTTATCGTGCGCTAGAAAAAGAAGCGGCAGGGGATAACAAGCAGCCGTTGGTTATCACCGCCGATGCCAAAGCATCTCATCAGTCGGTTATTCGGGCCATGGATGTAGCTGGAAAGCTTGGTTTTGAGCAGTTACGTATTACCACTCAAGAGCCAGTAGTTAAGCCTTAAGGGTTTTTAAATAGCCGGTTGTCGCTTAAAAATATTTGGCATAATCAGGCTTATTAAGTTTTCAATTTAT
The DNA here is from genome assembly GCA_047633635.1 of Cellvibrionaceae bacterium. Classification (GTDB taxonomy): domain Bacteria; phylum Pseudomonadota; class Gammaproteobacteria; order Pseudomonadales; family Cellvibrionaceae; genus CANLBN01. The sequence continues at coordinate 19,729 of JBLIFG010000040.1, forward strand.
TTTATGAAAAAAGGCAGTCCATTGAGTAAAACGAGGCAATCGTTACTGCATCAATTTTTTCTCAAACTTTGGTATCAACAGAGCTTAACAAGCCGTCTGCTATCCTTGTGCCTATTACCTCTCGCTAGTTTATATCAATCAATTGCTCGCATCAGGCGACGCCACCAGAGTCAACGCGCTAAAGCACTATCGGTGCCAGTAGTTATTGTGGGGAATATTACCGTCGGTGGCACGGGTAAAACACCGGTTGTTATTGCATTAGCGGCTGCGCTTAAAGCTCATAATATACAGGTTGGTATTATTAGCCGCGGCTATGGGGGTAGTCACGACCAAAGTGAGCGGATAAAACCGCTATTAGTGAGTCCGCAAACATCGGTAACCATAAGTGGCGATGAAGCTTTACTCATCGCTAAAGAGACGCTGTGCCCAGTAGTGATAAGCCGAAGTCGTCGCGAGGCCGCCGAATATTTACTCAGTATTACGCCACAATTAGATGTCATTATAAGCGATGATGGACTTCAGCATTATCAGCTGTATCGTTCACTAGAGATAGTAGTTGTCGATAATAAGCGTGGCTTAGGTAATCAATATTGTCTCCCAGCAGGCCCCTTGCGTGAACCTATCGAGCGCTTAGAAGACGTAGATTGGGTGTTATTTAACACACAAATTGACGATACTGGTGATTCCACAAGGCAATTGATAACCGCTGTGTTACCCACTATAAAATGTCAGCGGGCCTCAGTAAGCTTAAAGCCCAATAGTTGGTTAAATGTGGGTCTGCAAACCTGTCATGAGTTAGACGAGCCAACGTGGTTGAAAGCTCATAGGGAGACGAGCCAACCGTTAGTCACGGCAATTGCAGCGATTGGTAATCCGCAACGTTTTTTTGATACAGTAGCTACGTTGGGTATTGTGGCAAATGATCTAGCCTTTGATGATCACCATGGGTATGCGGCAGATGATGTTGAAGCAGATGCAGATAATATCGTACTGATGACATCAAAAGATGCCGTCAAATGTGCCAGTTTTGCCAATAAATATGTTTGGGCTTTGAATGTATCTCTTCAGTTGCCCCAAGCGCTTGTTGATGATGTGTTGAATGTTATTGGTAAACCACATAAGGCTGCCTCAACTAAAAATTCTCCAATTAAAAATTAACACTATGTTTACAGTTATTATTCCAGCTAGATTTAGCTCATCAAGGCTGCCGGGTAAGCCCTTGGCAATGATTGCTAATAAAACGATGATTCAGCGCGTCTATGAGCAAGCGGCTAAATCTGCGGCATCTCGAGTTATCGTTGCAACTGATGATGCGCGTGTGGTTGCGGTGGTCAAGGCTTTTGGGGGAGAGGTTTGCATGACTCGCCCAACACATGTCTCAGGCACCGACCGTCTTCAAGAGGTCTGTAGTCAATATCAATTAAGTAACGAAGATATTGTGATCAACGTACAAGGCGATGAGCCCTTAATACCTCCGGCAGTGATTAACCAAGTGGCAAGCAATTTACAAAAAAATATCCAAACAGCCGTCGCTACCTTAAGTGAGCCTATTGTTAATCTCGATGACTTTAACAATCCTAATGTTGTCAAAGTAGTTAAAGATAATGCTAATTGTGCGCTATATTTTTCTCGAGCAAGCATTCCTTTTCATCGCGATCTTGAAGCCTTTGATGTTGCTGGACGAGCAAACGATGAAACGCTTATACAACGGCATATTGGTATTTATGGGTATCGAGTTGATGCTTTAAATGAATTTATTACTTGGCCCATGGCCGCCCTCGAGGCTATTGAATGCCTCGAGCAATTGCGGTTTTTAGCTAATGGTAAAAAAATTCATATAGAGCAATCCTGCGAGGCGGTTCCTGGTGGGATCGATACACCAGCAGATTTAATGCGCATTAATGCATTATTTACTGATGCGTAAAGCTAGTATTATTAATAAGAGGTTAGGCTATGAAAACTAGTGTTTTATTTATCTGCCTCGGAAATATTTGTCGATCACCAACGGCGCAGGGTCTTTTTCAGTACTATGTCGACCAAGCTAACTTAGCGGATTCAATTCTGGTTGATTCTGCCGGTACCGGCAGTTGGCACGAGGGCGAGGCCCCCGATAGTCGTGCACAATTAGTTGCGTTAAATAAAGGTTACGATATTAGTCATCTCCGAGGTCGGAGTGTTGAGAGCAATGATTTTTTAAGCTTTGATTATATGTTGGCGATGGATGATCAAAACTTGTATTTTTTAGAGAACATGAAGCCCGACAATTATCATGGTGACCTTGGTCTATTTTTAAAAATTGCAAATAATCGAGTTGAAGATTGCTCTACGGACAATAAAATAATGCAAGTCCCCGATCCGTTTTATGGTGATTCGGCTCACTTTGAAAAAGCAATCGCCTTAATTGATCATGGCTCAAAAAATCTATTAGCTAAAATTAGGGAAAAACATGACCTCTAGTTTTTTGCAAAAGTGTCATCAAAACTATAATTTACAGCCATTAAATACGCTGGCAGTGCCATCAATTGCCGAGCACTTTATCGATATTACAGATGACTCCACGCTATTAGATACCTTGGCTTTTTCTCGCGATAATAATTATCCATTAACGATATTGGGTGGTGGTAGCAACGTTTTGCTACCCGATAAAATTCATGGTCTTGTTATTAAGATGTCAACACATGGTCGCTCAATACTCTCTGAAAATGATACTCATGTAGTCATTCGCTTTGATGCCGGCGAACAATGGCACAATATTGTTCTATGGTGCGTTGAAAAAAACTTATATGGCATTGAAAATTTAGCCTTGATTCCTGGAACTATTGGTGCAGCACCTATTCAAAATATTGGTGCTTATGGTGTTGAGTTAACGAGCTGTTTGGAATCTGTAGAAGGTCTTTATTTCGCATCTAACAGACGATTCACATTAGATAATAAAGATTGTTTTTTTGCTTATCGCGATAGCGTTTTTAAAAATGTGTTGCGCGACAAAGTGATTATTACGCATGTGACATTAAAGTTAAGTAAAGTCCCAAGGCTAGAGATAGAGT
>JBLIFG010000041.1:0-21360 GCA_047633635.1 Cellvibrionaceae bacterium
AGCAACGCCTCGACCTCACTTTCTAGCAACGCCTCGACCTCGACCTCACTCTTGAGCAACCCTTCGACATCGTCTTTTGCCGTAGTTTTTACATTTTCATCGGCGCTGATAGAAGCCGCTTTTTCTTCAGCCGCTTCTTTTACTTTCTTTATCAGCGACGCTTGAGCACTGTTTTTATTCACAATAAATTGCGGTGGCTCTTTGCTTAAGCGCACAGTAACGCGTCTGTTTGCCACCTTGCCTTTTTCGGTTTTATTCGACTCCAGTGGATAGCGCTCTCCATGCCAGCGCATGGCAATAGTTTTAGAGTCTATACCACTCTCAACCAGATAGTTGAACACGCGTTCAGCGCGACGCTCCGACTTCAACAAGTTTTCCCCGCGTATACCTTCACTATCGGTATGTCCATCGAGGTAAATAGCTTTGACACTAGCGTCTTCTTTAACATAATTCACTAAGGCATCTAGACGACGCTTAGCACTATCGTCAATATCTTCCTCGTCGTTATTATAATTTAAAGTCGAGCGCTCTATTTGCTTATAATTGACACTGAGCAGGCCACTTTGGCATTTTAAATATTCTTGATAACTCTCGCGAAAGCCGATACTTGAAATAGTCACTCGAATGGGCTGATTACCACCATAAAGCGCTTGTCGTTGAAAATCTATTAATAGGCCTCGCTCTAACTCCGACAGCATGCGCTCGGATAATTTACGCCCTACCGTTATAGGCTGGCGACTTTCTTTGACGTCAACGCTAGCTATCTGATTAGTTGTTTTTTCTGACGACCAAGGTGGTGGCCGCGCTATCAGAGCAGCTTTACCTGTTTTCATCCGCGCCATACTCGATTTGAGATGAAATTGCGTCCCGCGTCCGGCTTCGCGCACAAACACAGCACCACCAAAGCCATCTATCGGGTGCGACAAGCTACAGATAAATTTAGAGCTCTCAACTTCCCAAACAACGGCATCGGTTCGAGTAACGTATTCAATAGACGCCATTATCTGACCGCCATACAATAACGTCACTGATGCTGTCATTAGGGTTGTTAATAATCTATTCACAAGAGATCGCTGGCTCATTTATAAACTCTATTAAGTCTGCTATCGGCCATTATCCTATTTTCTTTATTAAAGACCGCCATGTTTTTTAGTAAGCCCTCAGTAAACACGTAAAATAACTGCGTAAGTCACGCTTTTTCTGTAGGATGCTCCATTGCAAATAATGCTAAAGCATCAGCGTGTCACTATGCACAATGATTAATTGTAGCTGTGCTGTGCGTATATACCAGCTATTGACTGACGACTAAGGAGAAGATGTGCAGGATTTTGGACCAATGACGATGTTTGCCGATCGCTTTAGAGGCTTTTTGCCTGTTGTTATCGACGTAGAAACCGGCGGCTTTAATGCTCAAACCGACGCACTACTAGAAGTAGCAGCCGTTACCTTAACAATGGATGGACTCGGTGTATTAGAAATCGACGAGGTCTATAGTTATCAGGTTGAACCCTTTCTTAATGCCAATATCGAAGAATCAGCCATTGAATTTACAGGTATTGATGTAGAGAGTGGCAATCGAGAAACCGAATCAGAAGGTAGTGCATTAAAAGATTTATTTCAGCATATCCGTGGCGCTGTTAAAGCTAACGATTGTACAAGAGCTGTTATGGTCGCGCACAATGCACACTTTGACTTAGGCTTTATTAATGCCGCCTCGAGTCGCTGCAATATTAAACGCAACCCGTTTCATCCCTTTTCGTGCATGGATACAGCAACCCTTGGTGGCCTAGCTTACGGGCAGACGGTGTTAGCAAAAGCCTGTAAAGCAGCGGGAATAGAGTTTAGTAATCGTAAGGCCCACTCCGCCGCTTATGATGCAGAAAAAACCGCCGAGCTTTTTTGTCGAATAGTCAATAGGTGGCAAGCCTTAGGTGGCTGGCCTCTAGTTAATAATCCTCAAGATAGCGAATAAAAATACCAGCCATAAAAACCCCGCAGCAGCGTTTTTTTATGGCTGGTATTTTTTAAGCTTAGTCTTTGACAAGATTGACATCCACTGTTGGGAAGGGAATACCAATGCCCGCTTCGTCGAAGCGATTTTTGACTCTTTCATGAAAATCAAAATGCACACCCCAATAGTCCGCACTATTTACCCATGGACGAAACACTAAGTTAATTGATGAATCGCCAAGCTCTAAAACACCAATGGTCACTACTTGGTCTTTAAGTACACGCTCGTCACTGTCGGCAATATTTTTAAGTATATTTTTTACCTGCTCAATATTTGAATCGTAACTAACACCAACCACCATATCGACACGACGTGTCGCCTGTGTTGAATAGTTAACAATATTAGAACCCATAACCGAGGCATTGGCAGCAATAATCGTTTTATTATCGCCTGTTGTTAGCGTAGTCGAGAAAATAGAGATCTCTTTAACAACCCCAGCCACGCCGGCAACCTCTACAAAGTCACCCACTTTAACTGGGCGAAACAAAATCAACAATACACCGGCGGCAAAGTTTGCAAGCGAGCCTTGTAGCGCTAAACCAACAGCTAAACCCGCAGCGGCAATAATGGCGACAAACGAAGCTGTCTGAATGCCTATTTGGCCAAGGGCTGCAATAATAATCACCACCATAAAAATGTAATACAGTATGTTTTGTACAAACTGGCTCACAGTGATATCGACACTACTGGCCTTCATACGTGCGCCAACAAAGCCTGTCAGTTTTTTTGCGACCCACTTACCCACAATAAAAATGGCAACCGCAACAATAATTTTAAGGCCATAAGCCGCAACAAATGCGGCCATTTGACTTAGATTTTCTCCACTTAGCAATGATTCTATATTCACAGTAACGCATACTCCTACAAAGTTATGGGTGATGACCTATTATCTTTATCTACATTGTAAAAATAAAATAAATATTAGAGATTAATGCTTGCATTAAGACCCTTAAAATAAAAATTTTACACGGGCAAATTAATTGAAGGTAATTATTTTTATTATTGTTTAATTTTTTGCCCTATTTTTATATGATTCTTACACTATTATTTGAATATTTAGACCTAGCTATGCGCCAAATACTAATGTAAGTTTTTATAGGTTCGCCTACGCGATTAATTAGATACAAGCTTAATTTGGCTATCAATAACATATTGATAGCCAAATAATTCTTTTTATTAGTTGTTGAGCTTATAGGCTTAACTAAAAGCTGCCACTCTTAATAGTTAACTATAAATGCTTTTCTTGTAAGGCACGAATAACGGCAACTGATCGACGGTTTCTAGCCATATTATTGACCGAATTATTTGGCACTAAGGGCTTACTCTCACCAAATCCAACAGCTGTTAATCGAATGGGGTCAATCTCGTATTCGCGCACAAGTAACTGAGCAATCGCCTGAGCCCGACGCTGCGACAAGCTTCTATTATATTCTTCGCTACCATCGTTATCGGTGTGGCCTTCAATGACGGCGCGAGTTAATGGATTGTCATTTAAAAAGCTGGCGACTTTTTTAACTTCAGAAAAAAATTCAGTTTCAATTACACTTGAATCAATCGCAAAATTAATATTTACTCGAATAGTTTTTAAATCTTTTATGAGTATAAAACAGCCTTTTTCATTGACCTTGGTGTTTGGTGGTGTTTTATAGCATTGATCAACAGTATCATCGACGCCGTCGCCGTCGCTATCGATAAACAATATCTGTTTAACAATAGCGTTATCGGCTGGGCCTGTTTGTGCAAACACGCCAGAAGCAAAAAGCATCAGTAACAAATAAAAATATCGCTGCATAAAATGATCCTTACTAATCAGTTTCAAATTAAATTTTAAGTGCAAAATCATCGGCATCTTCCCAAGCCCGAAAGCGCTGTCGATAATCTACTAGTGCTTGTAGATCAAATACTAGGGTCTCAACCCACTCATTGGGTTTATCGACTAACAACTCACCTAGATAGTCAATAGCGAGCGAATCTCCTGAATACTCTAAGCCGTTACCATCTGTGCCCACACGATTAACACCCACGACAAAGGCTTGATTTTCAATAGCACGCGCTATTAGTAAGCTGCGCCAATGGTACGCTCGTGCTTTAGGCCAATTGGCCACGCACAGCATCATGTCATAGTCATTGCGGTTACGACAAAATACGGGAAAACGCAGATCATAACAAACCGTAAGTAATATACGCCAGCCCATGTAGTTGATCACACAGCGCTCATTGCCGGCCTGATAGCGCTTATGCTCATCGGCCATTTTAAATAAGTGAACTTTATCGTAATTAAACATCTCACCCTGAGGGGTGACAAATAACATTCTGTTAACAAAGCGCGGCTTGTTGTCGCCGCCGATGTTACTGACTAAATTGCCGCTTATATTTTTAGACGCGGTCTCATTGCCAATAATATCTTGATCTGTGAGGTCACAGGCAACGCTACCGGTAATGGCTGCGCCTAAAAATTGAGCTTGTGCCTGCAGCCATGCAACGGTGCCGTTGGCATCGTGCATAATCTCTGGCTCGACAGTAAAGCCAGAGGTAAACATTTCGGGCAACACAACTAGATCCGTTTTACCTTTTAACGCCAGAAATTTTTCTTCTAGCTGCTGCCTATTAGCAACTGGATCGAGCCAACACAGCGCGGTTTGCACCAAGGTTACTCTTAATTGGGTCGCGACTTTCATTAGTTCCATTGACTCACGTATTTATAAATTCAATGACGCCTATGGTTACTTTGCGTCTAGTTAAGTGTTTCAAAAATAACAAAACAATCACAAATAAAAAAATATCAGCTGTGTACAGGCTTTACCAAGCCCATAAACAGGTATGAGTGTAGATAGCTAACAGACTTAACTAGCTTCCTCACTAACTTCCTCGTCGGGAACTGCTTTATCGATCACTGTTTTTAATTCTCCAGCCTCGTGCATTTCAGTGATGATGTCACAACCACCCACTAACTCACCATCGACCCATAATTGAGGAAATGTTGGCCACTCAGCATATTTTGGCAAGTGCGTGCGAATTTCTGGGTTAGTTAGGATGTCCACGTAAGCAAAGCGCTTACCGCACTCCATTATTGCTTTGGCTGAACGCATAGAAAAGCCACATTGTGGTGCATTTGGCGAACCCTTCATGTAAAGAATAACGGTATTGTCGGTAATTTGTTGTTTGATTGTATCCATGATGTCCATGGTGTATAAGACCTCTATTCTAGTAGTTAAAAAATTAATTATTTTTTCGCCATGACTAGTTCATAGCGTTTAAAATTGGCGCTATTCTAACTGATTCGGACATCAACTGCATATGATTTGCAGGTAATTAACTGATGCTTTGTATGCTTTTGTGAAATTTACTCGCGCGATTGCCAAAGTCATCGGCTTAAATCATAATAACTTCGTATAAGGGCAGCATCCGCTGCCTTTTTTGTTTTTCTGACTGCTTTAGTACAAGATTAAAAGAGCGGTTTTAATTAATCACTATTTTTAAAGACAACGTTTATTGATATGAATACAACAGCATTAATGAATACCTATGGCCAACGCCCATTAACCATCGATAAAGGCGCTGGTTGCTTCCTTTGGGACATCGACGGCAAACAATATCTAGATGCGCTAGCGGGTATCGCCGTATGCGGTCTTGGGCATTGTCATCCTGCCGTTGTTAATGCGATTAAAGCGCAAGCTGAGACTCTGATTCACACATCGAATCTTTATAATTTACCGGTACAACAAAAAGCCGGCGAAGATATTTGTCGTGTCAGCGGTATGGATAAAGTGTTTTTCTCAAATTCGGGGGCCGAGGCCAACGAGGCCGCGATTAAAATTGCGCGTAAGTTCGGCAGTGAAAAAGGTATTGTCATACCGACTATCATCACCGCCAACAATAGCTTTCATGGCCGTACCATGGCGACATTAACAGCTACGGGCAACAGCAAGATAAAACAAGGTTTTGCGCCCTTATTAGAAGGCTTTGAACATGTGCCCTATAACGACGTTGAGGCCGTAGCGGCCTACTCGAGCAACCCCGATATTGTCGCCGTGATGGTCGAGCCGATCCAAGGCGAAGGCGGCATTCAAATTCCCGACGCTAATTATTTAAACGCGCTACGCGAGCTTTGCGATAATAATGACTGGCTACTAATTGTCGATGAAATTCAAACGGGCAATGCCCGCACGGGTCATCATTTTGCTTATATGGCCAACAATATATTCCCGGATATTCTGACTACCGCTAAAGGCTTGGGTAATGGCCTGCCGATTGGCGCGTGCTTAACTCGCGGCAAAGCCAACGATATTTTACAACCTGGCAATCACGGCTCTACCTATGGCGGCAATCCGGTTGCCTGTGCTGCGGTTATTAGCGTAATTGAAGTTATTGAAAAAACGCACCTTTGCGATCACGTCAATAAAATGCACGCGTATTTTGCAAAGGGCTTCCAACAGGCGCTCGCTAACAAGACACAAGTTAAAGAGTATCGCCAAAAAGGTATGATGATAGGCATTGAATTACACCAGCCCTGTACCGAATTAGTCGGCCTTGCAGCAGATAAAGGTCTACTGATCAATGTCACCGCAGGCAGTGTTATTCGTCTACTACCACCGCTGATTATGAATGAATCACAAGCTGATCAAGTTATTGAGATTATAAGTTCCTTAATCGATTAACTCATTTGGTGTATTCATTACTATTCATTTATTGCGACTTATAAGCTCTATCAATAACATTTCATTAATAAGTCGCCACTAAAATTTTGAGATTTATTTCATGACTAGACACTTTTTAACCTTAATGGATTTGTCCTCAGTTGAACTGAAGCAGGTTATTCAACGTGCCATATTAATAAAACAACAACACCGCCACGGAACCGCCAAGAGAACGTTAGACGGTAAAGTATTGGCAATGATTTTTGAAAAATCATCAACACGTACTCGCGTCTCGTTTGAATCGGGCGTCGCGCAACTCGGCGGTAGTGGTTTATTTTTATCCTCTAACGACACGCAACTAGGTCGCGGTGAGCCCATAGAGGATAGCTCGCGCGTTATCTCGAGCATGGTCGATATTGTTATGATTCGCACCTTTAGCCACGACAGCGTCGAGAAGTTTGCGAGTTACTCCCGCGTACCCGTTATTAACGCATTAACCGACAGCTATCATCCCTGCCAACTACTGGCAGACATTCAAACCTATACCGAGCATCGCGGCGACCCACAAGGCAAAACCGTTGTCTGGATAGGCGACGGCAATAATATGTGCCAGTCGTATATTAATGCCGCCAAGCAGTGCGACTTTCATTTACACATTGCCTGCCCCGAGGGCTATAAGCCAGATCAAGCCCTGCTCGATGCTAATAGCGATCGCATTACCTTATTTGATAACGTCGAGGCTGCTGTCAAAAATAGCGATTGGGTGGTAACTGATACCTGGGCGTCGATGGGACAAGAAGAAGAAAAGCAGCAACGCATTGACGACTTTAAAGGTTTTCAGGTTAACGAGGAGCTTATGTCACTTGCCCATAAAGATGCGGTCTTTATGCACTGCCTGCCGGCTTATCGCGGTTTAGAAATCAATGATACCGTGATGGATTCTAAATACTCAGTTGTCTGGGATGAAGCAGAGAACCGTCTCCATGCCCAAAAAGCACTGATGGAGTTTCTACTCGGTAAGTTTTAGCAGCGCGTCTAAACAGGCAGCAGCAACTTTAACGTTTAAACTGTTGAGTTGATTCGGTCAGCACAACAGCAATGCTAAATATTAACGTTCAAACGTTATTATTAATAAAAAGTAGAGCTAAGCATTGATACTAAAACATTAATAGTTGGTCATAGAGCGGGATAAATGGAATTAAACGTAGATTTTGTCGATGCCTTTACCGACACCCAATTTAAGGCGACTCGGCAGCAGTCATTATTACCGATGACTGGCTTAGCCCTAACCTTATGCAGTCTTTTGCAACCGAAAATAATTTATCCAAAACTGCTTTTTAGTTGCCGATTCAAAACCATCGCCTCGTAAGCAAGCACTCGCCTGATATTTTCTATACGCTGGTTCTCGCCGGTTACCGAAATCGCGTTTTGTGGACACGCCACACTGGCGTCGGCCTTTGTACTGTTCAAACAAGATACCAATCTATATGTTTACTTTACCGCAAAACCTATTGATAAAGATAAAGCTTTATTAGCGTGGTCATTAAGCGCGCAACCAGACTTTTTTAAGGACAATTTCATTAAAGTAGCGCTTATTTCGATCGAATTATTGTAGGCGATGAGACAAGCAAGCAATAATAATTAAAAGCTATTAGAAAATAAAATCTATCCAAAAAAAGAAATTTAATACCCCATATTACACCCCGTAAATATACAGCTCAGCACCCGTATAGACTCATAGATTAGCGATCACTTACATAGTGACTTACGCACATTTTATCCACAGCTAACCCCCTGTTTGATTGGCTTGCACTTTAGCCTAAAACCCATTATCTTGTGTGTATATTCCTAGGCAACCCTACATGTAGGGTTATTATTTGAAATGTACGACTTGAAAATTAGACGTTAAGATGAATGTCAACCGTATAATTTAAGCATTATTGGCGAGTAATCAATTACTCAAAAACGACTTAAGATAAAAAGTGTTATAAAACATTGGATTAGACCAGATTCTTAATCCTCTACTTAAATACTGCAAAAAAACTTTTAAAAAAACATGCTACAAGACTAAATTAGGCACAAGTACGATGGTCGAAAACCAGTAGATCATCTGTTGACAACAGCCAATAGATTTTGGCAGTTAGTAGGCTTAGCGAACGATTAGTTCAACAAAGCAATGAGCGGGCACCAAGCAGCTTGCCATCAACAAACGCTCAATAATAAACAGCACCAAAAAATATTTTTAACATCAGCATTAACAACATTATTAACACCAGCATTCTTAATAATGTTTATGCATTTTATGGAGTACCCTATGCAACTCGACACAGACACTAGCGCGTCACAGGAACAAAAGCACCAAACAACTGCACCCAGCACTTCCAGCATCTCGGCCACCGCACCCGGCTCATTGCGCGTTATCAAACGTAATGGCACCGTTGTGCCTTACGACGAGTCAAAAGTAGAAGTTGCTCTAACCAAAGCTTTTTTAGCGGTAGAAGGTGGCGTCGCTGCAGCTTCTCGCCGTATCCACGAGACCGTTGAAGCATTAGCACAACAGATTAGCGAAACTTTCAAGCGCCGTATGCCATCAGGTGGCACCGTGCACATCGAAGATATTCAAGACCAAGCCGAACTCGCGTTGATGCGTGGCGGCGAGCACAAGGTTGCTCGCGATTACGTCATCTATCGCGAAGAGCGAGCACGTCAGCGAGCCGATGCAGCAGTACCAAAATTTTCTGCAGAAGAACTTGCAAGCTATCCTGAAATAAACGTCACCATGCCCGACGGCTCAATTGCACCGATAGATATGGAGCGCCTGCATACTGTCGTTACAGAAGCTTGTGAAGGCCTTAAAGATGTTGATCCAAAAGCAATATTAAACGAAGCCATGCGCAATCTCTACGACGGTGTAGCCTTAGTTGATATCAATACTTCACTGGTTATTACCGCGCGCACCTTGGTAGAAAAAGAGCCTAACTATACCTATGCCACCGCACGCTTATTGCTCGACAAACTGCGCGCAGAGTCACTAGACTTTTTGGGTGTGGCGCAACTAGCCACACACCATGAGATGAAGCACTTATATGCTAAGGCACTGCCTGCTTATATAGAGAAAGGCATAGAGCTTGAGCTACTATCACCTGAGTTACGCAATTTTGATATCCCGCAACTTGCCGCAGCACTAGACCACGAGCGCGATAGTCAGTTTACTTACCTTGGTTTGCAGACCTTGTACGACCGCTACTTTATTCACAGCAACGATGTGCGTATCGAGTTACCGCAAATATTCTTTATGCGTGTAGCTATGGGCCTTGCTGCCAAAGAGGATAACCCCAACGCCCGCGCGATTGAGTTTTATCGTCTCTTGAGCTCATTCGATTACATGAGCTCTACCCCAACTCTATTTAACGCCGGCACTTTGCGTCCACAATTATCATCGTGCTACCTAACGACAATTCCAGATAACCTCTACGGTATTTATGGTGCCATGCAAGATAACGCGATGCTCTCTAAGTGGGCGGGTGGTTTAGGTAACGACTGGACGCCAGTGCGTTCACTAGGTTCTTACATCAAAGGCACTAATGGTCGCTCGCAAGGTATTGTACCTTTCTTAAAAGTCGCTAACGATACCGCTGTTGCCGTCAATCAAGGTGGTAAGCGCAAAGGTGCGATGTGTGCCTACCTAGAGACTTGGCACTTAGACATCGAAGAGTTTTTAGACCTACGTAAAAATACCGGTGATGATCGCCGCCGTACTCACGATATGAACACCGCCAACTGGGTGCCCGATCTCTTTATGAAGCGTGTCTTTGAAGATCAGCAGTGGACACTATTTACTCCTTCCGAGACACCCGATCTACACGACTTAATTGGTGCCGCATTCGAGACGCGTTACGAAGAATATGAACGCATGGCCGACACCGGTGAGGTCAAAACCTCTAAACGCGTTTCTGCTGCAGGCCTCTGGCGCAAAATGCTGGGTATGTTGTTCGAGACAGGTCATCCATGGATTACCTTTAAAGACAGCTGTAATCTTCGTAGCCCACAACAGCATGCTGGCGTTATTCACTCGTCTAACCTATGTACTGAGATTACTCTTAATACTAAAGCCGACGAAGAAATAGCCGTGTGTAACTTAGGCTCTATCAACCTTGCACAACACATTGTGGATGGCCAACTAGACCAAGACAAACTTCACGCAACCGTCAACACTGCGGTACGTATGCTCGATAACGTTATCGACATTAACTATTACTCGGTCGAGACTGCGCGCAAATCAAATATGCGTCACCGCCCTGTCGGTTTAGGCCTTATGGGCTTTCAAGATGCGCTTTATAAGCAACGCCTAGCCTATGGCTCGGACGCCGCTGTTGAATTTGCCGACCGCTCGATGGAAGCCATCAGCTACTATGCGATTAATGCATCGTGCGAGCTTGCCAAAGAACGTGGCAGCTACGAGACCTTCCCGGGTTCATTGTGGAGCCAAGGTATATTACCGCTAGATTCTATCGATATTTTGGTTAAAAACCGTGGCGCCAAATACATCGAAATGGATCGTAGTGAGACTTTAGACTGGGCGAGCTTACGCTCTAAAGTACAAAGCCAAGGTATGCGCAACTCGAACGTAATGGCCATTGCACCAACGGCAACTATTGCCAACATTACCGGTGTTTCGCAATCGATCGAGCCCACTTATCAAAACTTGTATGTGAAATCGAACCTATCGGGTGAGTTCACCGTTGTTAACCCTTTCTTAGTTCACGACCTTAAAGATCGTAACTTATGGGATAACGTCATGGTTAACGACCTCAAATATTACGAGGGCTCAGTTAAGCAGATAGATCGTGTACCCGAGGACTTAAAAGCGCTCTACTCGACCGCCTTTGAAGTTGAACCCAAATGGATTGTCGATGCCGCTAGTCGCCGTCAAAAATGGTTAGATCAAGCCCAAAGCTTGAACTTATATATTGCGGGTGCGAATGGTAAAAAGCTCGACATTACTTACCGTATGGCTTGGTATCGCGGTCTTAAAACGACTTACTATTTGCGTGCCTTAGCTGCTAGCTCAACCGAGAAATCAACGGTTGACACCAGCAATTTAAATGCGGTCTCGTCTAGCGCGACACCGAGTGCTGCGAGTGCTGCGCCAAGTGAAGTGAGTGCAGGCCCCGCGGCTGTGCCCAACGCCTGCTCGATAGATGAGCCAGATTGTGAAGCGTGTCAGTAGCTGATAAAAAAATAGGCTTAGCGGCAAACTATAAAAACTAGCTTGTCGTAAAAGTCATGTGTGTAAATGTTAAGCGAAAAATTCCGTTAATATTTTAATAGACTTAAAGACAAACAATCTCTCATTTAACAGAGGTTGTTTGATTAAAAGTAAAGCAATGCGAGAGAAATTATGCTGAATTGGGATGAATACAACGATGTAGTTGACGCACCGGTAACCACCGCTGCACCAGAGAAAAAAGCCACCCCTGCAGTGGTTGCAGAGAAAGCGCCTGCGCCATTAAGTGAAGACGCGGCTGTAAATGCAACTAAGACTACTAAGCCCACCGCTATAAAAAGTGCGCCTGTCGCTGACTCGGACAAGCCACAAGATGTTTATAGTGTAAAAGCTTCTGCAAAAACTAAGAATCGTATTAGCTATGCAGATGCAATGGCTAACATAGACAGCTTGAACACTGACGAGGCGAAAAAAGATTTAGAGTCGCAGGGAAAAGCCGACCGTGTCTCGGTTGAAGAAAAAGGCATGATTAACTGCCGTGCCGACCTTAATCAACTAGTACCGTTTAAATACGAGTGGGCTTGGCAGAAATATATCGACGGCTGTGCCAATCACTGGATGCCGCAAGAAGTTAACATGACAGCTGACGTTGCCTTATGGAAAAACCCTAAAGGTCTTAGCGACGATGAACGCCGTATTATTATGCGTTCTCTCGGATACTTTTCGACCGCAGACTCATTAGTCGCCAATAATCTTGTGCTGGGTGTTTATCGCTTAATAACAAACCCCGAGTGTCGTCAGTATCTCTTACGCCAAGCATTTGAAGAAGCCATTCATACACACGCTTATCAGTACTGCATTGAATCTTTAGGTATGGATGAAGGTGAAGTATTTAATATGTATCATGAGATTCCTTCAATTGCTCAGAAGGCACAGTGGAGCATTAACCACACTCACGATATTACCAACCCGCATTTTAATACTGACACCGATGAAAACTCGAAGACTTTTATTAAAAATCTCGTAGCATACTACGCGGTAACCGAGGGCATGTTCTTTTACTGTGGCTTCAGCCAGATCTTGGCAATGGGTCGCCAAAATAAGATGACGGGCGTAGCTGAGCAGTTTCAGTACATTCTTCGCGACGAGTCGATGCACCTTTCACAAGGCATCGATATGATCAACCAAATCAAGCTCGAAAATCCGCACCTGTGGGACGAGCAAATGCAAAACGAATGTCGCGAGTTGATTTTGGAAGGCCTGTATCTAGAGACCTTGTATGCACGTGATTCTATGCCGCGCGGAGTGCTGGGCATGAACGCAGCAATGATGGAAGAGTACTTAAAGTTTATTGCCAACCGTCGACTTGCTCAACTTGGACTAGCAGAAGAATTTCCTGGTCAGAAAACGCCCTTCCCTTGGATGAGCGAGATCATGGATTTACGTAAAGAGAAAAACTTTTTTGAAACTCGCGTCATCGAGTATCAAGCCGGTGGTGCGTTAACTTGGGATTAGTCATCAGTCATTGCGATTACTTAGGGTAGGCGAATAGACCACTCCGAGGCGTGAATGAGAACTTAGCGAGTAGAACAGGGAAGTTAAAGAATAAAGTAGGTACTTTTAGCCCCGCAATGGGGCTAATCAAATAAGCGTGAACTAGCTATAAATTGAACACCCCCATTGCCGGAATAGGCAAAAGCAAGAAGTGCGTACAGAGACCATGCTGATGATTCTCGGCCAGACCATCGATATAATGTGTGAGATCTAAACACACCAAGTTCGTTACCTGAATATGGCCTATAACTTAAAAGAAAGATACCGGTAATCACTTCAAAACTTTCAGATTTAGTTTTCATCATTCCTCAGATATCAAACCTTGCTTGCCTTGTTTACGGAGCTAGAAACCTGCTTTGCACATGCCCAAAATTAACTAGATTTTTATTAATGGTAATAATTTGAGGGCATTGAATTAAGTGGGTTAACGATTTAATACTGTGGACTCGCAGCAAAGATTAGCATAATCACAAAACCCCATAGCTCAAATCTACGAATAACATCGACTTTCAATTCTCGCGGTTTCCTTCCTTGGAGCCATTGCGGCTTCTGCCCAGTAAAGATCCTGACAAGATTGGCATGCCTGTGCTTGTGGAATGGTGTCCGACAACCCTTAACAAAAGCACCCAGAAGGATTAGATGCTGCAAAAAATAAAACATTAGTAATACCTTCAATAAGAGGAAAAAATGATACAAAACTGGGAGCAACTTTAATCGTTGGCTCACTCAGCTTATATTTCAAGCCATTCAATTATGAAGCTGAACTTTTAAGCGTCACATCTTGCGAACAAATAAATGCTGTCGATTGCTAATGAATTTGAAATCGACGATGTATTTAGACTTGAATAATTCACTCCCTCTGGAGACGTCAAGCTTACATTGCTCCCCGATAATCTGGTGCGATCGAAGCCTTAAAGAGCAATGGAAACTTTAATCAATTTGGTCAACTCAGAAAATGAGAGGCACAGATATATAAACTATCCGCAATCACTTCATGACAACAATACAAACATAAAGAAACAGTTATTGCATACAACTTTGATGTATATGACGAAGTAAATGACTTTTTTGGCTTTACTTAGCAATAATTGTATGCAGCTACTGAAGAATGATAAAAAAAACTAATAATAAGAAAATAGTTGTACCAATGAAAACTGCCGTTTCACATGTGTACGACACCATTAAGCAGGGCATTATTGACAATGAGTACAAACCTCATCAATACGTTCGCGAGTCAGCTGTTGCGAAAGAACTTGACGTGAGTCGAACACCTGTTCGCGAGGCTCTGCGAGAGTTGGTATCAGAGGGCTGGCTAGAAGCCATTCCTCATTACGGGGCAAGAGTCGTTGAATGGACAGAGAGAGATGCATTAGAGGTTTTTGAAATACGACTGATTCTTGAGCCTATGGCTATAGCAGCTAGCGTTAGCCGTATCGATACCGACACCTTAGCTCACTTAATAGACCTAGCTGAGCAAATGGAATCTTTGGTGGATAAGGTAGAGGGTCAAGGCAATGCACGCAACGAAATTGCAGCACTAAATCATGAGTTCCACCAAGAATTAATTAATGCCTGCGGTAATGAGCGCCTAATTAGCCTGCTTCAAAATTTGGTTCGATTGTCAGTAATAAGAAGAAATTTCAACCAATACAATGCAGACAACCTGAATCGAAGCATGCGTCATCACCGCGAGGTGTTAGATGCAATTGAATCTAAGAATGCTGCTTGGGCGGAGCACGTGATGACTTCCCATCTACTTGCAGCTCGAGAACTCCACTTAAATTTTCTTAAATAGAACTTATAGGCGAAGCGACTCTGATCGAGCTACAAATTAAATTAAATCTAGTACAGAGTATAAAAATAATGAAAAATTCAGATCAATCATCCAGCCTACCACTTCAAGATATAAAGGTGTTGGAGCTCGGACAGCTACTTGCAGGCCCGTATTGTGGACAAGTCCTTGGAGACTTCGGTGCAGAAGTCATTAAGGTTGAACCACCTAAAATAGGTGATGCTATGAGGCAATGGGGAGTCGCCGGCGCTGACGGCGACCCAGTCTGGTGGAATGTTATAAGCCGCAATAAAAAATCCATGAGCCTCAACCTGAGAGAACCAGAAGGCCAAGAGATCATACGTAAACTTATTAAAGATACAGACATTCTGATTGAAAATTTTCGACCGGGAACAATGGAGAAGTGGGGCCTAGATTATGAGACTCTATCGACAATAAATCCCGGTCTTATTATGGTTCGAGTATCTGGCTTTGGTCAAGATGGGCCTTATGCATCTCGTGCGGGTTATGCTTCGGTGTGTGAGGCAATGGGTGGGCTCCGATATATATGTGGCTCTCCTGATCAACCTCCAGTTCGAGTAGGTATATCTATAGGGGATACCTTAGCTGGGCTTCACGGCGCATTAGGAGCAATGGTTGCTATGCATCATCGAGATAGAACAGGGGTTGGACAAGTGGTTGATAGCGCTATTTTTGAATCCGTTCTAGCCATGATGGAAAGTTTGGTACCTGACTATGCCAAAACGGGAAAAATTCGGGAAAGAAGCGGTAGTGTTCTTCCAGGAATAGCCCCTTCTAATGCCTACCCTACACTAGATAAGAAAGATGTCATCATTGGCGCAAATCAAGATAGTGTTTTTAGCCGTCTTTGTGTAGTCATTGGCAAACCCGAACTGATAGTAAATCCTGATTACAGTTCTCATCAAACTCGCGGCACTCATCAAAAAGAGTTAGATGACATTATCTCGGCTTGGACGCGAAAACATGATGCTACAGAAATAGTCATAATGATGGAGGCAGCCGGTGTACCTTCGGGATTAATTTATCGTGCTCCAGAAATGCTTGAAGACCCACATTTTAAAGCGCGCCAATCAATTACAAATGTCCAAGATCGCTTCGGTAATGATCTACCGATGCAGAATGTCTTTCCCAAGCTTTCGGCTACTCCGGGAAAAATCCAGCATGTAGGACCTACACTAGGTGAACATACTGAAGACATACTGACCGATCGTCTTGGCCTCAGCCAATCAACAATCACCGAACTTTATGCCGCTGGTATTATATAAAAGGAAGCGTCGATCGTGATGGAACCAATAATAGTAGTTATTATACTTTTAGCAATGATAGTGATTGGCTTCCCTATTTTTATAGCTTTAGGAGTATCAGGCCTCACTGGTTTGTTTATGGCCAAAGGGGCAATCGCATTATTTTTTGCGCCTTCATCTTTATTCGGGCAATTGAATAGCTTTGAACTAATAGCATTACCTCTTTTTATTCTAATGGGTAGTTTTCTCGGAGCTACACCAGTTGGTGCGAGCTTGTTTAAGGCTGCAGTGTGTTGGCTAAACTGGTTGCGAGGTAGCTTGGCAATTTCCTCGGTGGGTGCATCGGCTATGTTCGGTGCTGTATCAGGAGTCAGCATTGCAGGTGTAGCAGCTATTGGGTCTGTTGCCGTCCCACAGATGCTTGAGCGGGGTTATAGTCGTTCATTAGCAGCTGGGTCTGTGGTGAGTGCCGGCGCATTAGCGATGCTAATTCCACCTAGTGTGCCATTCATTATTTATGGTGCAGTCTCTGGTGTTTCAGTTGCAGATCTATTTATTGGAGGGATAATACCCGGCATCGTATTAGCCGCATCACTATCAATATATATCTACATTCGCGTTCGTATCAATCCTGAAGAAGCGCCAACTAACACTCAAAATTTTACCTGGAAAGAACGTTTTGCTAGTTTAGCCAACATTTGGCATTCAGGTTTTTTAGTCATCATCGTTCTAGGCTCTATTTATACAGGCTTTGCTACGCCGAGTGAAGCAGCAGCGGTCGGAGCTCTTGGTGCATTATTTATTGCAACAGTCTTTTTTAAGGCTCTAACTTGGAAAAAGCTCGGAGACATTCTCGGTTCTACTGTGCGAATAAGTGGAGCTATTTTGTTAATCATCGGTTGTGCAAAGATCTTTGGTGACTACCTGAACTTTGTACGTGTACCACAGACATTAACTGATATTTTAACCGCTACAGGGCTTCCTTCTTGGGCAATTTTAGTAGCCATTATACTGTTGTTGGTGTTACTCGGTATGCTCGTTGATGCCGTCTCTCTCATTGTTGTTACAACACCTGTTTTGTTACCGGTCATCATTGCATTAGGGTATGACCCTTTATGGTTTGGTATCGTCATGATTTTGAACCTAGAGATAGCCGTAGTTACGCCGCCCGTTGGTCTTAATCTTTACGCTCTTCGCGGTGTTTGCCCTGAGCTGGGCATAGAAGAAATTATTCGAAGCGCAATACCGTTTGTAATAGTTCAATTTGCAGTATTGATGTTGTTTGTAATATTCCCAGAAATTAGTTTATGGCTACCTAATTTGCTCAGATAAAGGAAAACAAAAAGCCACATAATAAAAACTGAGGGTAAAACTATGAATATAATACGCCGTAAAACACTCAAAGCTGGACTTTTCTGTGCAGCTAGCCTCTCGCTAATAGGTTTTAATTTATCTATTTCACAAAACGCGTTAGCTGCAGAAGAGCTGACAGGAGTTTATTATATACCTGGCTCTTACGAGGCCCTGTCTTATGGGACTGATGGCTTCATAAAATTTCTTGAAACAAATAGCAGTGATAAGATAAAAGCCAATTACTATCATTCAAGTCAGCTGCTTAAAGCGGATGAGCAGCTTCCGGCATTAAGGGCCGGGTCTATTGATTTCATGTTCCACACTAGCTCCTACATAACACGTTCATTGCCTATACTGGGAATCACCGGATTACCGGGCGTAGTCGAGGATCTCTATCGTCACCCAGAACGACTTGCCATTGACAGCCCTCTTTTTAATCTTATTAACGAGCAATTAGCTAAAGAAAACCTATATATGTTGAGTTCTGGTGGGGGCATTCTTGAACCTGAGTACATCTGGAGCACAGAAGCCGATCCTATTAAATCACTAGATGATTTAAAGGGTAAAAAGATACGCGTAGTCAGTTTCGAGGCAACCGAGTTGGTCCAACAGTTTGGTGGCGCTGCTGTTCGCATTCCTTCTTCAGAGACTTACTTGGCTCTTCAGAGAGGTACGGTGGATGCTGGTGTTTTTAATATTTCAACAATCATTGGTCGCGGCCTGCAAGAACAGCTCGCATTTGCTTATAAACTTCCTATGACGGGATTTACTGTTTCTCCTTTTATGCTTCGCAGCCGATGGGATACCTTAGATTCGGATGTTAAAGAGTCGTTGCAAGAAGCTTCAGTTTGGTACGACAATAATTTCGTGAAAATGGCTAATGAGTCTTTTTATCCAGAAAAGTTTTGGCCTAAAGTAAATGCAGCTGGTATCAAAATCATAAACCCATCAAGTAAGGATATTGAAAGCTTCAATAAAGCTACAGTAGCAATATGGGAAAAATGGAAAAAAGAAGTGGGTGAAGATGTAGGTCAACGTGCGATAGATCTAGCTCTAGGTATTTAAATCCGCCTAAAAGACATCTCTTGGAAGTAATCTGTTTGCTTTCAAGAGAATTTCAGACCCTTATATTGAGACAGCGATGACATATTTATTATACAGCTGGAGCAGGCTTCTTTGCTTCTTCCAAGCGACATCAGTTTTTGTGTTGGCATTTATGATGCTAAGCGTCTGTTATGACTCTCTTATGAGATACGTTTTTTTTAGCCCAACTAGCTGGAGCTTAGAAATAAATTCGTTTCTACTTGTTTATCTTGCCGTCATCGGGGCAGCAGAGACTCAAAGTAAGGATGCCCATATCCGAATTACATTTTTTGAAAGTATGATGCCGCCATATATTCAGACATTAAGCACGCTTATTATAAGCCTTGTAGGTATTTCATTTAGTATCGTCATGGCATGGAAAGGAGGTGTCATGGCTTGGCAAGCAGCAGAGTACGGAGAGCGGGTATCTAGCGGTTTTAGCACGCCACTGGTATTACCTTACGCCTTGATTCCTATTGGATTTATAGCTTTAAGTGTACAGTTTTTGCCCGGTATTTTTAAGCCTGTAATGCAGATATTTAAAGCAACAAAATCAAGTTAGCTGAAATATGACTCACTCAAAGAAAAAAATAGTGACCTAGTAATGTTTTGGCCACTGATAGTTTGGGCATGCAGCCAATTAGGGAGGGCTCATTGGGTATCGGTCATAATTAAGCGCCTATATTTAACCAACTGACGTAGTGGTAGTACCCAGTCGGCTATTATAATAGAGGAATAAAAAATGAATCTGAATAATAAACCTGCCCATATAGAAATTGTTGAAGTAGCTCCTCGTGATGGCTTTCAGTCCATTGTCGAGCCTCTTCCAACCATCAGTAAAATCAAGTGTGTTCAAGCACTAATAGACGCTGGAATCACTCGTATAGAGATTGGCTCATTTGTCAGCCCTAAGGCCATACCTCAAATGGCTGACATTAACGCAATTGCAAAGGCATTTATAAATACTCCTAACATTCGTTTTGCGGCACTGGTTCCTAATAGCAAAGGGGCCGAATTAGCCCTTCAGGCCGGCATTAGAGAGCTAGTCTATGTCGTGTCTGTCTCAGAAACTCACAACCTTAAAAATGTAAGACAAAATATTGTAGAGTCACTTCAAGGGCTATCTGCAGTAGCTGAGCAGTTACTTAAATTAAAAAGCGCGCTTGCCCCAGCCCTACGATTAGACCTAGGCACTAGTTTCGACTGTCCTTATGAGGGAACAATTAGCTGGCCGCAAGTTAATTCGGTCGTAAACCAAGCTCTGGCTATTACTAAAGGACTAGACTTAGAAATCGCACTTTGTGATACCACCGGAAAAGCAACTCCCTATCAGGTTGCAGATCATTTAACGCGTCTTCGCGAACAACCAGAGCGTGAACATATTAAGTGGGCTTTTCATGGGCACGATACCTACGGAATGGGCGTCAGCAATGCTCTTTTTGCAATACATCATGGAGCCACTGCACTTGATGCTGCTGCTGCAGGATTAGGTGGTTGCCCCTTTGCACCCGGAGCTTCTGGAAATACCGCTACTGAAGGTATTGTCTATGCACTGCACAAAAGTGGAATACACACCGGCATAGACATGCAGCAATTATTAATTGCTGCCGACTACATATCAGATCTTCCAGGAGGACAAACCGATAGCCGCATACGAACTATCCCAAGGAGGCAAATTGTCGACTAAGTCGTTTAGGTAAATACAATCTTGAATTACAAGCCTGACTATTCGGAGAGATACAATGCCCCGCAAACCTATTTGAAAATTGTGGAGAAGTCATGTTGTTATTGAGTCTGAAGTTGATTAAGAATCATCACCTATCTATATTGACCGTCATTTAGTTTATGAAGTAACTTCAGCCAATATAGTGCAGATAATCTTAATTGAAGCATGCTTCATCACTCTGAAATACTAGATGCATTCGAAACTAAAAATTCTGCTTGAGCAGAGCACCTGATGGCCTCCCATTTACTCGTAGCCCGCAAACTACTGCTAAAGTTTTTTAATAACAACTAGATAGATCAACCGACCCTGATCGGGCTGAAAATTACGCTTCAATTCAGTATGGAATATAAAAATAATAAAAAATCCAGATCAATCACCCAGACTATCACTTCAAGATGTAAGGGTGTTGTAGCTCGGGGAACTGAATGCAGGTCTATATTGTGGACAAGTCCTTGGAGACTTCAGTGTTGAAGCCATTAAGGTTGAACCATTACAATACTAAGTTAATGCGACATAGGAACTCAAAAAGATCTCGTCATTGCCGACAGTAACAGTCTTTAGATAGATCCCCGTCTGCACGGGAATGACATAAAGAAAACCATCGTTCCTGACAGTATTTTTACTGAGCCGAAATCTCTTCCCAACAACAGCACAAGCCGTTAAGTGGATTCTCGCCTGCGCGAGAATGACGCAGTGGCCGTGAGTTTCCTCC
>JBLIFG010000042.1:0-20745 GCA_047633635.1 Cellvibrionaceae bacterium
TTGATCATGTCGGGAGTTTTTTATAGGTGGGTGTCCTAGTTATACTATACTTCCTAGTTATACTCTGGTTATACTTTATTTAATAGTCGCATAAATTTCCTTAGTTTAATACGTGGATAGGACTTGATAGCGTCTTCGCCAAGCTCAACTGCGTAGTAAGCTGGCGGGCTTTTTGAAAAAAAAGACGTGATAGTTTAAGGAGTCTGGTGTAGCTACTTGTTATGTTTTACATTGACAAATAATTGTCAAAATTAATCAAATATGGTATCCGACATTATAGCTAATGCAATCCCTAATACCAAAACCCCTCCTAAAATAGAGAAGCCAAGAGGAATGCTGTAGTACCAACATACAATAGCTCCGCCTCCCGCTCCCACACCAAAAAAAATTGCAACTTTTAGTATTGCGCCTAAGACTATTTTTAATAGATCTTTCAGAAAATCGATCATATGAAATATCTCATCATGTTTATGTACTAACGAACAATTTCTACTAAGGAAACATAACAGCCTGTTATGTGTTTATTACTTGGCTAGCTGAGTTAGTGTTTTTGTACATGATACTATAAAAGAGCTATTTTCCTCTGCTTGCATTGTTAATTTAACAAAAAGCTCATCCATTATTTTTAGAGATTTTTCATCACTAAGATTTGGCCATAATATCTTTGGTACTTTATTTACTTTGAACTTATCATTAAAACTGCTTAGATAATTTTCACATATTTGGTCGGACATTTTACTAGCCTTTGCTGGCCCTACTATTTCAATGCCAAGCATCCCATTTTGTTCTATTACATTAAATTCGGGAAACCCACTTTTTTTTCACCAGCAATGCCAAGAATCAAAGAAAGGCTTTCAAGTTTGAACTTCCCTGCTTCATATGCAGTCAAAGGTGTTTGCTGGAGTTGATTAATTATTGATGAATCCTTTGCCATAATTATTGGTGATGCAACTAAACAAATGGCTATGGTAACTGTTTTTAATTTCATTTAATTATCTACTTTTTATGTTGATGACTGTTTAGGAAATGATTGACACATAACGCCTAATTAACAGGGGAAAAATAGTTGGTTAAAATTAGCGAAGAAGGATAAAATTGACTGTTTTTTGTCCTAGTTTAATTTTTTGTTAGGTTTTCTTTTCATGCATAGAAATGGTGGTTACTGATTTCACAGAGCGTATAAAAAAATTTCTTTAACAGCAAGATAAGCTAGATTAGAGAAGAACTCTTCCATGATTTCTTTGCTCGGAAAATATAAAGTAAACACTCGATTTATTACGTCATCTGTTTTGATTTTAATACTTCACTAATTTTGAAGTCAAAACCAAAACTACCACCAAATGAATGAAAGATAGGGATCATATTCTCACGGTATTTTTGATACTCTTCATCATTGATAACTTCTAGGCCCATTATTCTCTCAAAAGACATACTTACTCCAAACTTGATGAACATCTAACGCTTAGCACAACGGCTTGGTGAAGATGGCGGCTTTTTTGAGTAGTTTTCAAAAAAGATGACAGCTTTATCAAGTCCGATTGATGCGACTGGTTATACATTTATTTAAAACTTTCCTTTATTGTCTCTATTACTTTAGGGTCAGTATGAATTTCAAATGCTATTGTTGTTGCTTGTAAACTAATAGCAACCAATATACCTCCAAGCATAAGGCCAACTCCCCCAACAACTATAGAGAGAGCCTTTGAAACTTTGCTAATCGGCCTAATGTCACCATAGCCAACTGTTAATGCTGTGATGAAAGACCAATATATGGAGTCGAATTTTGTCCATGACTCTATGCGGCCAACAATAAGACCGAGAAAAATTATTAGCATAACCATCGCAACAAGAATTGGAGAGGTTAAATATACCCCCCAAAAAAACACTCTGATGAATGTAATTGTAAAATCCATAGTTCAACCTATACGTTGATTATGTATAACAATCTGATATTGAGGAATGCTTCCCTAATATCAATATTATGAGGAAGCCTCTGTTTTTAATCTCAATATCCAGCATTTTAACCTCAACCTATTGTTTTTAAATATAAATTTTAATAATCGTATAATTCAATAAAGATGGAAGCTAGAACCATTCACGTTTTTATGACATATTGCAACTTAGAAACGATTCCTGTCAACCTGTAATAATAAAAGGATTTATTATGTACAACTCCGATTTTCTACAGTCAATTAATCACTTTATGTTAGCTCGACGTTATAGTAAGCGCACTATATCTACATATATCTTATGGATTAAAGCATACATTAATTATTAAGAGAAAAGACACCCTAAAAATATGGGTCAAGAAAATGTCAGTCAATTTTTAACGCATTTAGCCGTAAAGCGCAATGTCGCTGCTAGCACTCAGCATACAGCATTAAATTCACTCGCGTTTTTGTATAATAAATTTTTAGATCAGCCTTTAGGTGATATGAATGAATTTAAAAGAACACGTCGTCAGGCCAATTTACCCGTAGTATTAACAGAGTCCGAAGTGAAATTATTATTCCAAAATATCTCGCCTAATTACCGTTTAATTATAGGCTTATAATACGGATCAGGATTACGAAGAATTGAATGTGCTCGTCTTCGTGTTAACGATATTGATTTATCATTAAAGCATATTCGTATTTGGAATGGTAAAGGCTTTAAACATCGCTTTACAACACTAGCACCTGAGCTAATACCTACGATCAACAATCAAATTGGGAAAGTTCAACAATTATTGAAAGAGGATTTGCTGAACGAGCACTTCACAGGCGTTTGGCTACCCAATGCTTTAGCACGTAAATATAAACACGCAAATACAGAATTAGGCTGGCAGTATTTATTCCCTTCAATAAAATTAAGTTTAGACCCACAAACTAAATCTATAAAACGACATCACATTGATGAAAGTGATATCAATAAAGCAATTTTTCAAGCTAGAAAAAAAGCTAATATCACTAAAGTTCTTTCTTCACATACTCTACGCCACTCATTTGCGACTCATTTATTGCAAGCGGGAGCAGGTATTCGTACTGTACAACAATTAGGTCATAGTGATGTAAAAACAACTGAGATTTATACGCATGTTCTTAAGCAAGGCGCTCAAGGCGTTAAGAGTCCGTTAAGCTCGCTCATTAAAAGTTTATAAATTAATGTTGGGAATTACTGAAGGGCGTTATCTATATTTTCTGGTCGAGAACTCATCCATTTCTTTTTGTTCGATACTGTCTTGTAGTTTTTCGCGCTCTTTTTCACCGCGCTCGATTAGGTCATTCAAGACATTGATGCGTTGTTGTTGATCGGCTAAATATTTTCGCATTTGCTCTAGTTTAATTTCGGCTTCGGCTAATTTTGATTTTTGGCCAATGATAGTACCTGCCAGTTGATGACAGAATTGTCGGTAGCGTTGTGTTGTCTCGGCGCGCCACTGGCTTTCTTCATTTTTTATTTTAATTAGGTAATCTTGTTCATAACCTTGAATTTGATCTAATTGGTTGCGTTCATTTTGCACAAAGTTCATCGCTTGCTCAAAATGTTTAACGAGCTGCTTTTGCTTTTCTTCAGCTTGATTTCTTACAAGATAGAGTTGATTACCTTCCACTGACTTTATTCCTTACACTTTCTTATTGATAGAACAAACAAGTTAAACTCTTCGCGGTACCGGTTGTTGGTTAATTGGCTGACCGTAGGCCTGCGCTTGCCTATTGGGAATGTCAAAACTGGGGCCCATTAATTGTTTTAAGTGTAGTCGACTTTTCTCATAATCGACACTTTCTCCAATACCCTGCTGAATAAATTGCTGCAGTACGGGAAAGTAATCGAGTGCCATATCTGTATCTGCATCGTTACCACGTACATAGGCACCGATGCTAACAAGATCGCGATTTTTTTTGTAGAGGGCTAAAAACTGTTTAAAACGCTGAGTCAATTTAAGATCATCGGCATCAACAATATTGGTCATTACTCGACTAATAGACATCTCTACATCAATTGCAGGATACACGCCCTGCTCTGCAAGCTTGCGCGAGAGCACTATGTGGCCATCGAGAATTGCACGAGCCGCGTCGGCAACAGGATCTTGTAGGTCATCACCCTCTGTTAAGACGGTATAAAATGCGGTGATCGAGCCACCACCTTGTTTGCCGTTACCTGCGCGTTCAACCAGTTGTGGTATTTTGGCAAATACCGAGGGTGGATAGCCCTTGGTTGCCGGTGGCTCGCCAATAGCGAGTGATATTTCTCGCTGTGCCTGTGCGTAGCGGGTGAGTGAATCCATCAACAATAAAACACTCTTGCCTTGATCGCGAAAATACTCGGCAATATTGCTTGCAAGCTCCGATGCACGCAGCCGCATCAATGGGCTATCGTCGGCGGGCGATGCAACTACAACTGCTTTTTTAAGGCCTTCTTCACCCAGAGAATGCTGAATAAATTCTTGTACTTCTCGACCGCGCTCACCAATTAAACCCACAATAACAATATCTGCTGTGGTGTAGCGCGTCATCATGCCAAGCAACACACTTTTACCCACACCACTACCCGCAAATAACCCCAAGCGCTGGCCCTTGCCAACAGTTAATAGGCTGTTAATAGCGCGTATGCCTACATCTAGTGGTTCATTAATTGGCGCACGTTCTAAGGGATTAATAATTTGAGTACGATGCGGTTTTGCATCGCCGCTGATAGCGCCTAAATTATCGAGAGGCTGGCCAAGACCATCGAGTACTCGACCTAATAGTTTTTCATTAATGACAAGGTTACGCCGCGTATCTTTGGGGATAACGCGCGCGCCAGGTTGAATACCATGTATAGCTTTAATTGGCATCAAAAAAACTTTATCGTCACTAAAGCCCACAACCTCGGCCTCAAGTTTGCGGCCATCTTGTGTAATTACATCGCACTCACGACCAATAGATACCTGAAGCCCAACAGCCTCCATGGTGAGGCCAACTACTCGCGTTAGCCTGCCTTCGACAATAGGTTGTTGTGTCGATCGTGCTGATAACCCCGATGGGTAATAAGATAACAGTGAGTCAACAATAGAGGGGCTAGATTGGGGCATCATTGTTGCCTTGTTGATCACTATCTTTATGACTTTCGCTATTACTATCGTTGTTGTTTGCTTGCGGTATTTGCTCGTCTCTTTTTTGTTGTGCAGATTCTAAGGGAGACATAGATTCTGTTGTCTTTTTTGGCTCTTGTTGATGTTCCTCATCTTGTGAAGAGTCGGCCTTTTTAATCGTAGCTTCGTCATCAATCTTTGTTGAGCTATTGGTTAATGTGCTTTCCGCGAGCTCGCCTGCGTGGTTTTGTGAGGGATCCGATAGGGGTTTCTTTTCTAAAGTAGACTCTGGGCTGAGTTGAGAGTTTGGCTCTGATTTATGTTCAGAGTTATGTTCAGAGTTATGTTCGGAATCTGACTCGATATTCGTCTCACTATTGGGTGATGTATTTTCCACCGCACCGTCAACAGCCCTTTTACTATCATTTGTTGGCGATGACTCATCTAATGCTTTTTTTACCTCTTCAATTTGTTCGTCACTGGCAGCAATTCTTTTATGCGTAAAGTCATCGATCACTTTTTTAAGACGCTGTTCAACCGTATTGCTAACCGTGCTGTTTTTTGTCTCTAGGCGACAGCCACCCGGCAGAAGATTTTCATCGATATAGTAGTTAAATTTTTTGTCAATCTGCTGATCGTTTAGATGCGACTTCACTAGGGCAATATCTTGCTCGTTCAAGTATAAAGAGAATTTATCGCTGCCTGCTGGAATGGCATTAAGAGCATCGTCAACAAGCTTTATAACTTGTGAGCTATCGCTATCGATCTCGCGCATTACCACAGCTTCGGTTAACTGGCAGATCATATCGACCATCAGTATTTCTAATTGTTTGCGCTCGGTTTCAAGCGGCATTAATAATGCTTCGATAACACGATCTAGGCGATCACAACGCTCGGTAACTTTGTCATCGGCTTTTTCTAAGCCCGCGCTATAACCGTTTTTTTCGCCTTCTTCATAACCGCGCTCACTACCTTTTTCATAACCCGCGTCATAGCCTTCTTTTTCGGCGGCATCGGTTATGGCTTGAAGTTGGTCGGCTGTAATTGGCTTAAAGGTTTCTTCTGGGGTCTCTACAACCTCGATAGACTCACCAGCAGCTGCGTCGACAGGCCCTGTTTTTTTAGGCGTTTTGAAGCGTTGGTCTTTTCTTTCGCGAGCTTCTTTTTCAGCAGAAGAGAGTACGATGCTCGATGTGACATTGGGCAAATTCCAACTGGTATAGTTTTGGTCCGTCCCGTCTGTTGGTGTTTTTGTCGGGTCTGATGTCATCGGTTAGATACCAAAGTTTGATTGCTAATATATATAATTGAGAATTAAATTACAGTTAAATACCTAAACCATTTGCTCACCGCTGCCGCCCAGATTAATTTCTCCTGCATCAGCCATACGCCGTGCAATAGTAAGAATCTCTTTTTGTGCGGCTTCAACTTCAGATAATCTAACTGGGCCTTTGGCCTCGAGATCATCACGTAATAAATCAGCCGCACGAGTAGACATATTGGAGTATATTTTTTGTTGAAGGTCGGGCTCAGCACCTTTGAGTGCAACAATAAGTATCTCTGATGAAATTTCTCGCAGTAATCCTTGTATACCACGATCGTCAACATCGGTAAGATTATCAAAGACAAACATGAGGTCTTCGATCTGTGTTCCTGTTTCTTCGTCCATTTGTTTAATGGCGTCAAGTAGCTGCCCAGCCACACTGCTATCGAGATTATTAACAATTTCAGCGGCACATTTGTAACCACCCATAGTGGTTGTTTGTGAACCCGCATTACCTGCAAATTGTTTTTCGAGGATGTCGTTGAGCTCTTGTAGTGCACTTGGCTGGACGTTATCGAGCGCCGAAATTCGCATCATAATGTCGAGGCGCGTGGTGTCGGTAAAGTAGCCCATTATTTCAGCAGCTTGATCAGAATCTAGATAGGCAATCACAATCGCCTGAATTTGCGGATGCTCATTGCGAATAATATCGGCAACCGAGCGCGGCTCCATCCATTTAAGGGTATCGAGGCCGGTTGTGTTACCGCCCAATAAAATACGGTCAATCAAGCCATGGGCTTTATCCTCACCCAGTGCGCTAACCAACATATTACGAATATAATTATCGGCACCTACCCCAAGGCCCGTTAAATTACGTACCTGCTCCATAAAATTACTCATCACCAATTGCACGTGTTCTTGCTCAATATTGGCTAGTTTACTCATGGCCGCACCCACGCGCTGTACCTCTTTTGGGCCCATGTGTTTTAACACCTCAGCAGCATCTGACTCGCCAAGTGTTAACAATAAAATGGCGGCCTGCTCTACGGGTGGAATTGTTAATTCTGTCGCTTCGCTCATTCTGTGTTAATCCATCGTTTAATAACTTGAGAAACTCGGCCAGGATCTTCGGCAACAAGGCCTTTAATACCATTAAGCATGTGCTCGTAGCTTTCTTCTGGCCCCGGTAGCGCGAGCGCTTCACCGCCATGAAGAGTAACAGTTTCATCGGACAATTCATCAAAAGAACCTAAACCTGATGCCTCTAGCGCGGCTAGTTGTCGCGCTTCTTCGTCTTCGTTAGCTTGCGAGCCAGTATTCACTAGGGTTTTAAGTATGGGTCGCAACAAGCCTAAGAAGATAACCAATACCACTAGCACACCCGCAAATGGCTTAACTAGTTCAATTAACCATGGCTGCTGCCACAAAGGGATTTCGGCACTGACTATATCCACATTTGTCGTCAAAAATGGGGTGTTGATAATATCAACACTATCGCCACGCGCCGCCGAGAAGCCAACCGCGTTTCTCACCAATATTGCCAAGCGCTCTAATTCATTTTCAGACCATGCCTCAAAACTCACCACACCTGTTTCTGCATCAGTCACTTGTTTATCATCAATAACAACAGCGACCGTTAAGCGCCGAACTTGTCCAACTTGTTGCTTGGTATAGCTTACCGTGCGATCTAACTCGTAGTTGCGAGTCGCCTGACTGCGTGAATTTGAAGGTGGCGCTGCGGCTTCACCATTTTGAACAACGGCTTGCTCGGGGGCCGTGCCATCCGCAGGGGGTTGATTTGTAAGCGCGCCAGGAATGCCACCAATACCGGTGCCTGAGCGATTCTCTTCTGAAATTTGCTCGCTTCTCATTGCCGGTAAGTCTGGATTAAACATTTCTTCGGCTTGTTCAACTTCATTAAAGTCGACGTCAGCTGCAACCTCTGCCCGGTAGCGCTGCGCGCCAATAATAGGGTCGAGGATACTGCGCACTCGACTACTGATTGAATCTTCAATTTGAGTGGCGTATTCGAGCTCTTGCATAGCTTTGGCAATTCTAGGGTTTTCATCTCCAGTAGACAATAAATTGCCCTTTTGATCGACGATGGTAACATTTGATAATCGCAGCTCTGTAATACTCGAGGCAACTAAGTTAGAAATAGCTCGAACTTGATCAGATTTTAAAACTCGCCCTGGATATAGCTCTAAAAATACAGAGGCTCGTGGCTCGCGTGCATCGCGAACAAATACAGAAGCTTTAGGAATCGCTAAGTGAATTCTTGCTCCGCGCACAGCATTCATACTGGTAATAGTTCGGGCAAGTTCGCCTTCTAAGCCACGACGATAGCGTGCCGTCTCCATGAATTGACTGGTGCCTAAGGGCTGCTCTTTGTCGAGCATTTCAAAACCATGAGACGAGTCACCGGGTAGACCAAGTGCCGATAATTTCATGCGAGCATTATGGATTTCATCGGCTGCAACTAATAATGTGCCCGAGCGGGTGTCTACTTTAAATTGAATATTATTTGTCTCTAATATTTCAATAACTTCACTTGAATCAAGACGATCAAGACCTGCATAAAGTGGGCGGTAATCATCGCCGATTGTCCATAAAACAACAGCAAAACCGATAGCGACACTAGCCGCTAATGCGACCATTAAACCCGCCTGCCTTAATATATTTAAATTATTAAAACCATCGACAAAATCACTGGTGGAGCGGCCCCTTTTTACAGAACCCGATGCTAAATCATCGGCCATGCCATCTGCTGCACTCATTACACTTTGCTCTTTTTACAATTGTTTAATGTGTTATTTTTAAAAAATAACCTGAACTTACAAAGGTCTGCGTTAACTATTGACGTAAATACTTAGGACTTAATTTTACTGAGATTATAATTTTCACATTGGCCTTGAGAGCCGCTTAACGTAGATTAAGGTAATTTATCCTTTACGTTTTATAGCTATATTTTTGTCTTAAATTAGACCGGCATATTCATAATATCTCGATAGGACTCAACTAATTTATTACGTACCTGCAACATACTCTGAAACGCCACACTCGATTTTTGTGAGGCAATCATAACGTCGGTGATATCGACACCACTTTGACCTTGTTCAAAAGCCGTTCGCAATGAGCCTGTTGATTTTTGAAGGCCGTCTACTTTATTGACAGCCTGCCCCATGATCTGACCAAAACTTGGCGTCTCTGTTACCGGCTTTAATGGTGAACTTCCGTTTAAGGGGTTCATATCTGCAGATTGCACAGGACTAAAGGCTTGTGTCTGTGCCTGCAACGACCGCATCTCAAGTAATACGCGGTTTATATCCATTCTATCTGAAATCATGAGCTTTCCTCTTAAGCTATTTACCATCAGTAGTTTATGACCGCGATGACAAAATTTTGGCTTTATTCAAAACTTTTCTCTACTAAATATTAATTAGCACAAATTAGGCCAATTATTGGTAATTTTGGAATAGAGTTAACATTAAGAAATTATTGCGACGCTATTAAGAAGTTAGTATTGGGTAGCGAGAGGTTATTAAGCGAGTATTAATTGACGGGGAGGAGGTAAAATCAACAAGAGCCTTAAAAAATAAGGCACCAAGATAATGACAAATCTAAGGTCTAAATAAGTAGACTAGCAATGACTGGCTGAAGCATTAAAGATCAAAGTCAAATTCTCTAATATCTTTTTCGAGCTTGCGCTCGGCTATGCGTAATTCTAGTCGCCTTCTTGCATCTAAAAAGGCAGTGTGGATATTTAAACCGCTTGCGTCAAAATAATTGTCGCCGATATTTACAGATGCAGTGCTGGTGTCATCAATATTTTCAGAATCTATAATCTCATCATCAAATTCTAAAAACTCTTCTTCAGTAACGGTAGAACCAGAAGCTAAATTACTCATAATTACTCCTAAGAAAGGAACAAATGTAAAATAAATGACTAGCAATTTTCGAGACTTTTATTAAAACAATCAATTATTGTCTTATTATCGACTCAATTGAAAATTTCTACATTGATATATGGTATCAATCAGCTGATAAAATACTACGTGATAAATTATTGGTCAAGCTTTTTAAGCGTATTTTTACAAACTATCTACCAACTATTTATCAGCTATTTACCAGCTATGTAGCAAGGTTTATATGTTATATCAAACTTGTGTTTTATCAGCTTAGGGATAGGCATCCCGGCTTATGCTAAATCCGTAACACCATCTAGGTTAAGCCCTACCTCACGCATTTTTGCAAGCTTATAACGCAGTGTTCGGGGGCTAATACCTAAACGTTGCGCGGTATTTTTTCGGCTACCTTTTTCTTCTTTGAGGGTATCGACAATAATTTCAAACTCGCGTTGCTTTAGATCGTCACCTAATTGTGTGGGTTTATCTACAGCTGTTGTATTAACACCATATGTAAACTCTGAGGTTTGATGCCCAGTTTGTGCATTGACGCTACCTGCTAAGCCTCCTCTAACAGTATTACGTAAACCATCAAAGCTATTAATAGCCTGAAAAGGTACAGCTTCAGCTGGCTGAGATGGCGTTATCGACAGCATATCAAGACCTAAATCTTCATCCGTAATTAAAGTTCCAGCTTGTAAGATCATGGCGCGCTGCATTACGTTGTCTAGCTCACGCACATTACCTGGCCAGTTATAATCAAATAACGCTCGCTGGGCTGACTCATCTAAGCGAATGCCCGTGCGGCTTTGCTTAACCGCATGTTTTTGCAATAAGCGACTGGCCAGCGGAAGAATATCTTCGCGACGCTCACGTAAAGGTTTCCACTGTAATGGCAAGACACTTAAGCGGTAGTACAAATCTTCTCTGAATTTACCGGTCGCAATTTGCTGTTGTATATCTCTATTCGAGGTCGCAATAACGCGAACATCCAAAGGAATTACCTTTCTACCACCAAGACGTTCAACTTCTTTTTCTTGGAGGACACGTAATAATTTTGCCTGTAGGCTCATGTCCATTTCAGAAATCTCGTCGAGTAATAATGTACCGCCATTAGCTTGTTCAAATTTACCGGGAGCACTTGCATAAGCTCCGGTAAAGGCGCCTTTTTCGTAGCCAAACAACATTGCCTCCAGCATGTTTTCCGGAATAGCAGCACAATTAATAGCAATAAAAGGTTTTTTAACACGGGGAGATTTTTGATGAATAAAACGTGCAAGTACTTCTTTACCGGTGCCCGATTCACCAATAATCAATACCGTAGAATCTGTTTGTGCCATGCGATTAGCTAGTTGTAATAGCTGTTGACTATTGGCCGACTTAGCAATGGGTTCATCACTCATGATGTCTTCGCGACCATCAAGTTGTTTAGCCACAATATCAACTAATGCTTTAGGCTCAAAAGGTTTCACTAAATAATCAATCGCACCGTGACGAATAGCATCCACAGAGTCGCGAATACTCGCATAAGCGGTAATTAATAACATCGGAATATGCGCGTAATCACTTTTCACTTGGCGCAGTAAATCATGACCGCTGAGCTTACCCATGTTCACGTCTGAAACGATCATCGCAATATCACTTTGATTGGCGAGAAGCTCTAGTGCCGCCTCTACATTGGCTGCACCGACTGAGTGATATTTTGCCAAGGTCAAGGTATCTTGAATAGCCTCGCGCAATGACGGGTCATCTTCTACCACCAATACTTTTTGAATAATTTCATCTTTTAAAATAACATCGTAATGACTGTCTTTTTTTGCAAGACTCATAACTGGTCTTCCTCGTTGTCTTTTTTTGCATTTAACGTAAACAAATGAATACTCATCATCATGAGCCTGTTGTTAACCGTAATTGGTTAACAACAGTGGTTAACAACACAGTGGTAATGTTATACACGCACACGAACCACCCTCGGCTCGATTGCTTAAAGAAAAGTCGCCACCGTGGGATTGCGTAACAATCCGTACAACAGACAAACCTATCCCTGTCCCCTGCTCTTTGGTGGTAAAAAACATCGTCTTTAATTGGGGTTCAACTGCCTGCTCGATGCCCGAGCCATTATCTAAAATACTAATTAATAGTTGCTGGTCTTTACGTTCGAAGCGAATAGTTATTTCGGCCGGCTCTTTACAGGCTTGTAAACTGTTGTTGACCAAGTTTAATAAGGCACCACTCATCGCATCTAAGTTACATTGAATTGCGCAGTTATCGTCATCGACTAGGCTTTCCCATTGGCAGTTAGCCTTGTAGGCTTTAATGGGCATTTCAATTGATTCTGCCAAGGTTTTTTGTAATTGATTAACACTGACTCTATCGGTGATAGGTACATCACCTTTAACACACAACAACATATCGCGCACTTGTCGCTCCATGTAGTGCAATCGATTAACTAGCTTATGTGAGAATTCATCACGCTGTGGCAGGCTGATATCATCGCGACAAAGATGATTGGCATAGAGCATTGCCGATGATAAAGGTGTTCTGACTTGATGAGCTAGCGTTGACACCATTTTACCTAAGGCAGATAAACGCTCATTGCGGCTGAGCTGGGCTTGAAGATTACGAGTTTCGGTTTGATCTGTTAAAAGAATGATCTGCCCCTCTGCACCTAATGAGCGAGTCACAATACTGATGCGCTTACCTTGTCGGTTAGAGACTTCGTGGCCATCATCATCTTTTG
Organism: Cellvibrionaceae bacterium; assembly: GCA_047633635.1. Taxonomy (GTDB): domain Bacteria; phylum Pseudomonadota; class Gammaproteobacteria; order Pseudomonadales; family Cellvibrionaceae; genus CANLBN01. The sequence continues at coordinate 12,963 of JBLIFG010000042.1, forward strand.
GTACAATACAAGTTTGAATCACTTTGCGCCATTTACGACCTTGAAGACCTGGCTCTAACAACGACTCAGCAGTTGGATTACTCTCGATAATAAAACCATGCTTATCTAATACAATAACGCCACCAGGCAATACATTAATCAGTACCTCTAGGCGGTGTGCTAACTGTTCTTTCTCTTGGAGCTCATCGATGCGCCGCTCACTGAGCGTATCTAACTCTTCGGTCAGATCCATCACTCGTTGCTCTAAATGCTGATAGGAGTCAGCCAATTGGTTTGATAACTGATTAAATACTGCAAAAGTGCTTTCAAGCTTTGCTGGCGCTTGCTCAGTGTTTTGATTGGTATTCCTTGCAGGCATTGCAAGAGGAACCGACGGCTCCCCAGCGGCTTGCTGTGGCGCTAGTTTAGTATGTGGTTGTGCCATGTAGCATTTACACCTTTTTGACTTTTATTGAACTCATAGGTGATACATAGCAAGGCTAATGCCAGTTTTATTTAATCAATAAATTCAGTAACTTACGTAGTCTAATTGTTATTACTGTGTGTTGATGACAAAAAAATGGCAATATTTAAAAGTATTTAAGTCGCTACAGACGTAAATGCTCATGCACACGTAATATTCGCTTAGCTTGCCATTAGTGTTAAAAAAAAGAATGACTCAGTAGGTAATCGCAATGGGAGTGGACCAGCATCTATCCAACATATGGCTCTGTTATTTAGCATAGATTACTTCTGCATGGGAATGACGTAAAGAGAAATTGCTCAAACACTATGGACGCTGTAGCGGCAGGAATTAAATTGATGAGCGCGCGCTAGCTTTGTGATTTTCAAGTTAGACTAGTGAATTGATCGACTGGTGTGTAATTAAATAGAAAAACACCAAAATAGACCAGCACTAGTGACAGCGATAGTTAACTTATGGATGAGTATAAATTTTAACAACGTTACCAAGAAAACAAAGAACAGCAGATGGTAAATGGGGATTCGACAACAAGCTAAATTTTTGAGTTGTTGTGTTATAGATATTACGAAATTATTTATTCGGCAAAAATACACTATAAATTTAGTAGAACAACGTTTTTTTAATAACGCTGCTCTACTGAATTTTAGCAATAAAAGTTAGTTTGTTAGTTATTGGACAGCACCAAAAACTTCAACATCAGCACTTTTAATCAACTCCGCTTGCCATGCTCTAAATTCAGAGGCAAGTGACACTTCTGTTAATGAGGCACGCGCAGCTCTTTTTTCTTCTTCACTGAGCGCGGTAAAGTCGGCATTGGTTACCGTGTTAAGAGACATTAACACATAGTCATTATTGGCTAAATAAAGCGACGACGTCACCGGTGCTTGTTTTGACGCTAGCTTATTTAAGGTGAATACGTGCTCGACTAGTTGAGCGTCTAAACTACGATTCTCGCGAGTAATATTACTCTCGCTACTAACAACAAGATTGTTGTCTTTTGCGATGTCTACTAACGCTTTACCTTCAGTAAGCTCAGCTTTTAACACTTCAGCTTGTTGAGCTAATTGGCTTTTAGCCCGTTCAATTTTAAGTGCTGCGATAATATCAGCGCTCTTTTCATCTAAGGTTTGTGTGCGAACTGGCTCGTGTTTAATTAATTTAATAACCACTGCATGGTTTGGCGCTATCTCAATCACATTACTAGAAAACTTTTCCAGCAATACTTGGTCACTAAAAGCGGCTCTAAGTACACGACCATCGCTAAGTACTTCGTCGCTACCTCCCATACTTGAGAATAAACCCGTTTCTCCACTCTTTAAATTTAATTGATAGGCAACGTCAGCAAGACTATCTGCGTTGTAGGCAAGATCGGTGAGTTCGGCTAACTTCTCAACAAAGATTTGCTCAGCTTCTAGATTTTTTAACTGCGACTCAATACGATTTTTATCTTCTACAGACATAATCGACTCATCATCCTTGCCACCGCTTGTCGATACTAATTTAATAAAGTGAGTGGCATTATCAATCACTACTGGCCCCGAAACTTCTCCTTCTCTAAGCTCCTCGAGTACAAGTTCAAATTCAGGTGGGAATACAGACCCATTAGAAATCCCCAAATTACCACCCGACTTTTGACTGGCAAAGTCATCGCTATATTCGCGAGCGAGGTCGCCAAAATCTGCCGAGCCAGTTGCTAGCTTTTGTTGAACCAATGCTATATTTTCATCGGCAAGCTCGTTATCGGCATCGATCATGATATGAGCAGCTTCGCGCTCAACTGTTGAATTTTGCTCTTGCTCAAAACGCAATTGAATATCATCACTGTTGATTGCAATATCTTTAGTAAAATCACTTACTTTTAATTCAATAAATTCAACAGCAACTTTTTCGCGGGTGTTGAAATTTGCTTTACCCGCTTCGTATGCGTTTTGAATATCAACCGCTGTAACAATAATGGAGGCAGGTAAATCTGCGATAGGCAATGACAACCATGAAAAATTACGACTCTGCCGAGACAGGCCATATAATTTTTCTACTTCTGCCTGAGTTACAAAACCCGTTGCACTAAATACATTTAGAAATTGCTCGGCAGCTAAGCTTTGCCTTAGCTGCGCCCGATATGACACCGGCGTATAACTAGAAGCTCTTAGGCCTTGTATAAACATCTCTGGATCAAAGCGACCATCAGTTTGAAATTGTGGCTGCTCTTTAATAAATTTATCAAGCGCTTCATCACCAATTGTCATGCCCGATTTCAGGGCTCTATCCTGAACGACACTGCGCTGAATGAGGCCCTGTAGGGCCGGTGAACGCAGTCTGTCGTCAGATAGGAACTCTGCGGGTAAGCTATTACCAAATTGACCTTGTAGGCGTTGTCTTTCTTGCTGAAGGGCAATTTGTAGCTCTCGCTCTGAGATTTTATTACCGTTGACTTCAGCGACATCATTAAAATTTTGACCGTAGCCGCCGCTACCGGATAAGTCGACTAAGCTGAGCGCCATAATCAAGCCAAGAAATCCCACAATTAGGATCGCAACCGTGCCTTTCATGTTTTCACGCATAGTTTGCAGCATGTATAACCTCAACTCAGAATAGATGTATAGGGATTTTTAATGACTTTTAGCCATTGGGTGACTCAGATTGACCGCCATTTAAGTAGCGCAAGTGTCGACTATAAATGATGTTCAAATGCGAAGCTACTTAACAGCTTTATCTAATAGATAACTACAATTAATAATCAATTATAACTAGTAGATGACCATATGCACTCATTTAAAATAGCAAAGGCGCATCCTAAGACACGCCTTTATATTTTTGTCATCTTTTAATGCTTAACTATTTACAGCATCTTTTAATGATTTGCCGGCTTTAAAATTTGGTATTTTTGCGGCTGCAATTTGTATTGGCTGACCAGTTTGTGGATTACGTCCTGTTCTTGCAGCACGATCTTTTACAGAAAATGTGCCAAATCCTACTAGTGCAACAGACTCACCTTTTTTTAAGGCGCCTTGAACAGATTCAATCACGGCATCTAGTGCGCGACCTGCAGCAGCTTTAGGAATATCTGCAGATGCAGCAATTGAATCAATTAGTTCGGCTTTATTCACAATTCACCCCTTTTGTATTTGTTTTCTAATTATACAAGCGCCTAATTATTTAGGTGCTTGTCTTGGATAGTTTATGGCTTGAAGGAACCATAGTTTAATCTGATTATTTTTAGTGAGCTAATTAGTAATAATTATAAAGAACTGCACAGCCGTATTTTTGTCATCAATCTATTTTTACTAAAAACATAGAATGCTTAAAGACACAAATCATGTTGGCCAAACTATGAATATAAAACAGAATAGGTTTTATACCAATTGCCTGCATGAGGGTCAAGTCTACATTCGAAAATAGTAGTGATAAATCTACTTATAATAAAAAAAAACTCTGATTAGGTGATTATCGAACAAGAATCACCCATTAATGCTTAACCCCTGGTGCATCGGCAGACTCTCGTACTTTGGCCTCTAAGGCACTGTATTCATCATCGGATAGCGCTTTTGGCATCGATTGAAGAGCAATTTCAAGAGCCTCATCAACCCATTTAACGGGCTTTATCTCAAGATCTTGTAGGATATTTTCTGGTATCTCTTTTAAATCACGCTTGTTCTCTATAGGTATTATGATTGTTTTAATACCTCCTCGGTGAGCTGCTAATAATTTTTCTTTGAGACCACCAATGCGCAGCACCTCACCTCTTAAGGTGATTTCACCGGTCATAGCAACATCAGCGCGCACCGCAATGCCGGTTAGCACAGAGACTAACGCTGTACACATCGCAACACCGGCGCTTGGGCCATCTTTAGGTGTAGCACCCTCGGGTACATGTATATGGATATCAAAGTGCTCAGAGTAATCCGGTGCGATGCCGAGTATTTGCGAGCGCGAGCGCACAACCGTTAACGCAGCTTGAATAGACTCCTGCATCACATCACCCAACGAGCCAGTTTTAACCATGCGGCCTTTGCCCTGGATAGCAGACGCCTCGATAGTCAGTAATTCTCCACCTACCTGTGTCCAAGCAAGGCCTTTTACTTGACCCACTTGATTTTTCTCTTCTGCTACGCCGTAGTCATATTTGCGCACACCTAAAAAATCTTCTAGGTTACTGGCATCGACAGAAACAGTTTTTAAGTCTTTCTCTTTGATGAAGCGCTTGATGGTTTTACGCGAAATTTTAGCAATTTCACGATCTAATCCACGCACGCCGGCCTCGCGCGTGAAATAACGCACAATATCGCGTATCGCACTGTCATCAACGGATAACTCGCTTTCTTTCAAACCATTATTTTTTTCTTGCTTTGGTACGAGATAACGCTGTGCAATATTAATTTTTTCATCTTCGGTGTAACCTGGAATTCGAATGACTTCCATTCGGTCTAGTAGCGGACCCGGAATATTCATTGAGTTTGATGTACACACAAACATCACTTCAGAGAGATCGTAATCGACTTCTAAATAGTGATCGTTAAAGGTTGAGTTTTGCTCTGGATCGAGTACTTCTAAAAGTGCTGAAGCTGGATCGCCACGATTGTCCATGCCCATTTTATCGATTTCATCCAATAAAAATAGTGGGTTTTTAACACCCGCCTTAGACATTTTTTGAACTAGCTTACCCGGCATAGACCCAATATAAGTTCTACGATGACCGCGAATTTCAGCTTCATCACGGACACCACCTAAAGCCATACGAATAAATTTACGATTGGTGGCACGCGCAATAGACTCACCTAACGATGTTTTACCAACGCCTGGGGGACCCACCAGACAAAGTATAGAACCTTTAACTTTTTTAACCCGAGTCTGTACCGCTAGGTATTCAAGAATACGCTCTTTGACATCATCCAAACCGTAGTGGTCTTTTTCGAGAATTTGTTCGGCGCGATCAATATCATTAAAAACGCGGCTACGTTTTTTCCATGGAACACTCACCATCCAGTCGATATAAGAGCGCAGTACCGAGGCCTCTGCCGACATCGGTGACATCATTTTTAATTTGTTTAATTCAGAAGTCGCTTTCGTCTGCGCTTCTTTGCTCATACCTGCTTCTTGTATTTTCTTGGCGAGCTCGTCCTGCTCGCTAACCTCTTCGCCTAAATCACCCAACTCTTTTTGGATCGCCTTCATCTGTTCATTTAAATAGTATTCGCGTTGGCTTTTTTCCATTTGTTTTTTTACACGCCCGCGAATCTTTTTTTCTACTTGGTGAAGATCGACTTCGGTTTGCATAAACTCAAGTAAATGTTCTAGCCTTTCGCCCTCGTTGGGCATGTCCAAGATTTCTTGCTTCTGATCAAGCTTAAGTGCCATATGTGCTGCGATTGTATCCGCTAGCCGTCCTGGCTCCTCTATGCCTGTCAAAGATGTCATTACTTCGGCGGGTACTTTTTTACTGAGAGTTACATATTGCTCAAATTGCTCAAGAACAACGGCAACCAGCTCGGCCGCTTTGGCTTCATCGACTGGCACTACTGAAACAGGTTCAACATCGACACTGACGTAGTCTTCATGATCGTTAAATTTTACAATACTAGCTCTGTAAGCACCCTCAACAAGTACTTTTACGGTGCCGTCTGGCAATTTTAATAGCTGTAAAATTGACGCGATTGTGCCGTTTGTGTGCATCTCATCTTGCTGTGGGTCATCTTGGGCGGAATCTTTTTGTGCGACCAATAATACTTGTTTGTCGGCTTTCATCGCCTCTTCAAGGGCGCGGATAGATTTTTCGCGCCCAACAAACAAAGGGATAACCATATGAGGGTATACAACAACATCGCGCAGGGGGAGTAATGGGAATGTTGAGCCGTTTGCAGTCTCGATTGTTTGCACGCGTTACCTCTCTTAATTAATCGTATATGTGCTACTTAGTTGGGGGCTATAAATAAGAATTCAATGGATTAAGAGCATCCCAGCTCATCATATTTTGGCTGCAGACAGAAGCTCATAAGACGTAGAAACCTAATAAAAACGATTAGGCATGTCAATAAACTATTTCAGTCTAAAATTGGACGTTGCCTCGAAAGCACTGAGAGTTATTGATGTACACCTAGTATTTTGAATAGCCCACCGACCTTACTGGCCCCCAGCATATGCTAACTTATACTTCTAATAAAAGTTTTAGGTGTAACAGAATTTGACATACTTTGTAATTCGACTGGCTTTTTTAGGTTTAATACTAAAATGGGTTATTTAATACTAGCGATTAAATAACCCATTCTTGATATATCAGAATTTTATCCTAAAAATAGATATTATTTCTCGGATGCAGCTTTTTGTTCAATGCCAGTATTGTCGTAGACTAACAGCGGCTCTGAATCAGCATTAATAACGCCTTCATCAACAATAACCTTAACTACACCTGTCTCCGATGGAATGCGGTACATCGTCTCCAATAACACAGCTTCCATAATAGAGCGAAGACCACGAGCACCAGTTTTACGTTTCATGGCTTTCTTAGCAATTGCCCTTAATGCATCGTCACGAAAATCGATTTCGACATCTTCCATCTCAAACAGTTTTGTATACTGCTTGGTGAGAGAATTTTTAGGTTCCGTTAAAATTTGTACTAAGGCATCCTCATCTAATTCTTCTAGCGTTGCAATCATCGGTAGACGACCAACAAATTCAGGAATTAGTCCGTAAGTGACAAGATCTTCCGCCTCTAGCTCTTTGAGGGACTCGCCAATATTTTTATTAGTTTTGCTGGTTACTGACGCGCCAAAACCAATACCACCTTTCTCAGAGCGGTTCTGGATAACTTTATCAAGGCCCGCAAATGCACCGCCACAAATAAATAGAATATTAGAAGTATCAACCTGCAAAAACTCTTGTTGTGGGTGTTTACGGCCACCTTGCGGAGGTACGGAGGCTACAGTACCCTCTATCAGCTTGAGAAGTGCTTGTTGTACGCCTTCACCCGAGACGTCGCGGGTAATTGAGGGATTATCACTTTTACGCGAAATCTTGTCGATTTCATCGATATAAACAATACCCTGTTGTGCTTTTTCTACGTCGTAATCACATTTTTGTAATAACTTTTGAATGATGTTCTCGACATCTTCACCCACATAACCGGCTTCGGTTAGCGTGGTCGCATCGGCAATGGTAAAGGGGACATTCAACAGGCGCGCTAAAGTCTCAGCCAGCAGGGTTTTACCACTGCCCGTTGGGCCCACTAACAGGATGTTACTTTTACCGAGCTCTACCTGGTCTTTGTCTTTAGAGCGAGTTTCACCAAAACGTAGTCGTTTATAATGGTTGTATACCGCAACTGCC
>JBLIFG010000043.1:0-20095 GCA_047633635.1 Cellvibrionaceae bacterium
TTAAGGACGCCTCTTTATGACACAGGAGGTTATTGAGCTCTCTTGTGTATTAAGTATGTAACTTTATTACTCAGTATGAGACTTTAATACATGGTATGGATCTTTATTACTCGACGACACTAGCAGCAGCTTGACTCCGGTGGCGCCAAATAAAGTTGGCTTAAAGCGATTGTTTGCCTCTTCTAATAAATAATTGTCTTCCAGCCGAGAGGCTCTGATGTGGCGCAAGATCAATGGCGCTGTACTTGAAATGAATTACTGCCTACCTCAAGGCACCCACGCCGGCTTTGCAATTCACCTTGTACTTGGGGGTGAAGATCTTATCAAGATTATCGGAAAGTACGCCATTGTTGATAGAAGAGCGCATGAAAAAATTCAATCGAGAAGTTATGAGGCGGAGCATCATAAGATTTATGACGTCAAGATGAACCGGTCAAGTACTTTTTACTCGTTATCTCTGCCGGGACAAGTCAGCATTAGCTTAGAGCACCATTCGCCGCAAAGCTTGGGTTACCTAACCACTAAAAATAACTACCTTCTAAGCACACATTTTACTGAGACAATAAAATAAGTAGCCATCGAGATTGACGAGCGCGCACTTAAGCGTTATAAATAATTTTATGTCTTCACAATCTCTCACAAGTAATGATCTTTACCTTCTTGATAACCAAGAAGAGCTGGCCGAGCATTTAATAAAAGCATTGGATAAAGCAAATTATCGCATCTACATTTTTAGCCGATGCCTTAACCCTATTTTTTTTAATAACGAGAGTGTTCTCGATGCCGTCTCTGTCACTGCGCGGCGCTCTCGTCGCTCAGATATTAAAATCTTGGTTGAACAACCCCAGAGAATTGTCGACGTTAATCACAAACTCTTAAAATTGAGTCAACGTCTGCCTAGTAAAATTGCTATTCAAAAGATCACTACTGAGCCACAAGATGACTATGAGTTTGTCATTATCGACAACGATAAAATTTGGCTGCAACATAAACAGGACACTTACACCGGTTTTACTAACTACGCTGCGCGACCAGAGGTTAAGCGTTTTGAAGTGGTGTTTAATGACCTCTGGAAAAATAGCTTAGAAGATCCAAGGTTAAGACGATTAAGCTTATAAGTTTCTACTGTCGTTTGAAAGCTTGGCTTACATGAATATTTTCGTAACGATAAAACCCCTGACTTTTTAGTCTCGTTGCCTACCATCAACCTGCCACTGTCAGCCTCTAATTATAAGCCTCTAACTAGCGTCTCTAAAAAAATGACACCCTAAACATCGTCACTTACATTAGATCCTGCCACGGGTTACTAACCCAGCCTCTTTATAGGTATAACAATAGTTATTACTTTGCCTATTAATAAACTTTTTAGTGATTTTTTTAATCGATAAAAACTTAAAATTACGTCTATTTAATAGGTTAACTTTATTCACTCATAAGAGGAATTTAATTCGTTTGTAACAACGTATTGATTTCTCTATTCTGCGCCCCATCAACAGATCACTGAAATTTAAAACCACTCTAGGAGCGTAAGAAATGAACCTTTCAATCAATACACTTAAACAAAAAATTAACCAACTTATTATAAATACACGTTCTAAAAAGTTAGCGACGAACTTACTAAATCTTACAGACAATCAATTGAAAGGTTTAGGTTTGAATAGATATGTCATTATTCATAAAATAGCCGCTAAAGACTGGACAGTGCTTAACTTTAACAAAATTAATGTGGTAGTCACGCCGACTCCAGCAGCGACTAATATCAATGCAGAGCAGCCGGCTAATGATGAAGCAATTTTATCTGCCGCATAACACTGCTGATAGAGAGTAGCTTTACACTCTCTAGCTTGTGTTGACTTAACAATTACCTTAATTATTTATACACCCCCAACAATCTACAGAGGACCCAATGAAAACGTTATTTAATAAAATTGCAAGAGTATTTAATCAATTTTGTATAAACGCTAATTTAAATAGAACCGCTAGAGAGCTACTAATGAGCTCTGACAGTCGCCTACTCGATATAGGTGTTGCTCGTCATTTATTGCTACAGGGAGCAAAAGCCTATCCTTGGAGAGAAATGAATTTAAGCAGCATACAATCAGTCGCGGTAAATAGTACCGGAACGATAAACGCTAAAATTAACGCACCTGTCAATGCCGCTGCTTTATCAGCTGCTTAGTTTCTAGAAAGTTTGTTCTTCATAATGTTAGCACTCTTTTTTATCCAAAATTACTGGATTCTAAAGAGCGCTACATTAGCTTACAGAAATCGAGTTAAAAATTACCGTCACAAGCTCTGCATTAATTTTTTATACTGTTTTGCTCTAGCTTATCCTTATTCCCCTGCCTTTTTACTTGCCCCGAACGTTAAATAATCTCAGCTTATCACCTCGATTCAGACTACCTCGATATGTCGTATTATTAGCTGCTCTGTTTCATTACCTCTAAATTCATTGATACTTAACTGATAGACGATATTAATTTGCCTAGCATCTGCATTAGGCCAACAATCTACATCTACGTTAAAAGCGATGGCATCAATAATTTTTTGGGGATCGTCTAAAAAGCCTAGTGTCATTTTCAAATGCTTCTCGCCGACAATGCGCTGACTCATTAAATTAAAACAGCCGTTAAAAATAGGCTCGGGAAACTGCTGACCCCAAGGTCCAGCAGCAGCGAGTGCATGGGCATTGTGTAAACTGATTTCTCGAGTGGATAACTCACCGTCAGTTAATAAGATTTCCTGTAGCAAATCTTGAGTTAATAGACCACGTACTACCCGATCGAACAACTGCGCAAAGCGTGTGAAATTTTTGCGCTCAATAGACAGCCCTGCCGCCATTGCATGACCACCAAATTTTTGGAGTATCTCGGGATTTTGAGTTGCAATCATATCTAGCGCATCGCGAATATGTAGACCCGGTATAGAACGTGCCGAGCCTTTAATCGTATCGTCATCTACCTCGGCGAAGGCAATGACCGGGCGATGGTATTTATCTTTAATACGCGACGCTAAAATACCCACTACGCCTTGATGCCAATTTTCTTCTAATAGGCATAAGCCCCAAGGCAATTCGCTCTCATCGAACGTTAGGGTATTTAACGATGCCAAGGCTTCCGCTTGCATAGATGCTTCAATAGAACGACGCTCTCGATTGAGTCCATCCATTTGTGCAGCTAACTCTCGCGCTAAGGCGGCATCGTCAGTCAACAAACACTGAATACCCAAGGATATATCATCTAAGCGGCCAGCAGCATTTAGTCTTGGACCCACAATAAAACCAAAATCTTGGCTAGTCAGCCGTTGATAGTTCTTACCGGCAACCTCGAGCAGCGCCAAAATCCCAGGTCGAGCCTTACCCGCTTTTACTCGCTGAATACCTTGGTGTACTAAAGTACGATTATTCCTGTCTAATGGCACTACATCGGCTACAGTACCCAGCGCCACTAAATCTAAATATGACGCCATATTGGGTTCGACTATGGTTTGCTCGACAAACCAATTTAATTGTCTTAGGCGGCTGCGAAGTGCGCTTAAGAGATAAAAAATAACGCCGACACCGGCTAAATTTTTACTTGGAAATTCACAACCCTGCTGATTTGGATTAACTATCGCATCGGCGGCAGGAAGAACGTTGGGCGGCAGATGATGGTCGGTAACAATAACCTTGAACCCTAAAGATTTTGCATGTGCAACACCATCGACACTAGCAATACCATTATCGACCGTCACAATTAAATCTGGCTGATACTCTTTTGCGACATCGACAATTTCTGGCGTTAAGCCATAACCATACTCAAAGCGATTGGGCACAAGAAAATTAACCTGCTGCAGGCCCATTGCCTTCAAGGCCAAAATTGACAGTGCACAGCTAGTGGCGCCATCGGCGTCAAAGTCACCCACGATTAAGACTCGTTGTTGCTCTCGCATCGCTAAAACCAGAAGGTCAGTAGCGTCAATTAAACCTTTGAGTGAATACGGCTGTTCAATATTTTTTAATCGGTAGTCAACATCACCATCACAGCAGGCATTGCGAGCGGAGTAGATTCTCTGTAATAACGGAGATACCAGCTCACTAAAGTTTACTTGTGCTGATTGAGATGAATCTTTACGCTGTAAAATAGTCGTCATAGTGCTTTTATATAAATCCTTTAATTGTCTTTCAGAATAAAATGTTTTGTTGCTAGAGCCAGAGCTTGTTGAATTGTCTAGCTATTAAACAAACTAGATTGTACACACTTACATAGTGTCACTGAAATCAAACAACTCGCACAATGAGATGTTAAGGTATAGCGCACCATAAAAGTTCGCCCTACGTCCTATCTTGGTGCGTTTTTTTGCATAACACCCCAATGGCCTATTATTAAATACTATAAGCCACTGAAAAATAACGACTTTATATGTTGGCGCGCATTATGCAAACTTCACTGGCATCGAGGGATATTGAGAGACACAGATACGCCTGACAGTAGTCGTTAAAATCTTAATCAATATCAATAAGTGCTTCACCAATAGTATCGCTAGGGTTCCGATTTTGAGTTGATACAACTATCGACAATAAATGCCTGGTCCGAGAGCAATCGACCTTCCTATTAGACGCTAATTTCTAACTATTAGTTTTCTTTGAGGGGTTACACGGAGGGATAAAAGCCCGGGAGGTCAGCAAGTAGCACTCTGTGTTTCTTACATGCCTCTCGATTTTTTATTGCAAACCGGTGTAACCTATTACAAAGGAAATTAACATGCTTAAACAATCCAAATTATTATTCTCTTTCATTAAACGCTTTATTAGTTTTTCAGTCATTGCTATTTTTATAAGTGCCACTGCCAAAGTATCTGCAGAGCCTTTAAAAATTGCCTACAGTGATTGGCCCGGCTGGGTCGCGTGGGAAGTTGCTCTAGAAAAACAATGGTTTAAAGAAGCTGGGGTCGATGTCACTTTTGAATGGTTTGACTATGTTGCCTCACTTGACGCTTTTGCAGCAGGCCAATTAGATGCCGTCAGTATGACCAATGGCGACGCGCTAGTTATGGGTGCAACTGGGGCTACAAGCGTTATGATTTTGATTAATGATTTCAGTAACGGTAACGATATGATTGTTGCCCAAGCTGGCATAGCAAATGTGGCTCAGTTAAAGGGTAAGAAGATTGGTGTAGAGATTGGCTTTGTGGGACACCTGCTGCTATTGAATGCTCTTGAAAAATCAGGCTTAACAGAAAGTGACGTAGAGCTAGTCAATGTGGCCACCAATGAAACTTCTCAAGTATTAGCCTCAGGTGATGTGGACGCGATTGTTGCTTGGCAGCCAAACTCAGGGCAAGCACTTGCGCAAGTACCCGGTTCAACGGCTATTTATACGTCCGCTAATGACAAAGGTCTGATTTACGATGTGCTAGCGGTTTCGCCTCAAAGCTATGCCGCTAAAAAGGCCGATTGGGCTAAGGTAATCGATGTATGGTATAGAGTTGTTGACTATATTAACGATCCAGCCACGCAGCCCGAAGCTTTATCAATTATGGGGGCTCGTGTTGGCATGGCTTCCGCCGACTACGCTCCTTTCTTAAAAGGCACAAAATTATTAAGCCGTGAAGAGGCAAACATAGTCTTCCAAAAAGCTGATGGCCTAGGATCTTTATATGGTTCATCAAAGGTTTCTGATAATTTCAACCTTGCCTATGATGTATATACAGACCCGCAGGATATCGACGCTTACATTGATGGTAGTTTAACTGCCGCTAAATAATTACTTGGTAACGACAACGATATATTTATACGCATCGTGATAAATAAACTGAAGCAAAGGAATGCATTTAAAAAATCGTAATCAAATGCTTTGTTTAACGAACAAGTAATACCTAAGGCTAAAATTTTGACGACAAACAAGCAAAAGAATAGATGGCTTGAGCCACGCATAGAATTACCAGCAACTGAATACCGCCTAATAACTCTAGCCTCGTTTTTCTTGCCAATACTTCTCTGGTGCCTTGTAAGCTATGTGCCTTTCATATGGCATCCTAATATACAAATCACTGAACCTGGTGAGGTTAGTTATTTTAAAGAAGGCATGCTTATTAAGCGTGAAATTTTTGCTCTTGAATCTGAAAAAATGCTCTCACAAGCAAAGAAAATACCACAAGGTATACCTGCAAACCCTATTTATTTACCCGCACCCGACGAAGTTGTTAGGGCTTTATATACATCGTTTACAACCGAGCCACAACGACGCAGTGAGCAATGGTTGCACGAAAGCCTTTGGCACAGCGTTACGGTTGTGTTTAGCGCTTTCTTTTTATCATCGCTAATTGGTATACCCTTGGGTATTATTTGCGGCACTTATGCAGCTGCATCACGTTTATTTGAACCCTTTGTTGAGTTTTTTCGCTACCTGCCAGCCCCTGCCTTTGGGGCATTAGCTGTAGCCATATTAGGCATCTACGATGGGCCAAAAATAGCCATTATATTTATTGGTACATTTTTTCAACAAGTGCTGATAATTTCAAATACAACACGCAAATTAGATTTGTCGCTATTAGAAGCAGCACTCACCTTGGGTGCAAAAAAATTACAGTTATTGTTTAAAGTCGTTATTCCTGGAGTATTACCCGATATTTATCGGGACCAGCGCATATTACTAGGCTGGGCATGGACGTATCTTATTGTTGCAGAGCTTATCGGTACTAGCTCTGGCATTACTTGGTTTATCACTCAACAAGCACGCTATAAAAATTTTGATAACGTGTTTGCCGCTATTTTTATTATTGGTGTTATCGGTCTACTCTCCGATATTATCTTGTCGAGACTAGCGAAGCGTTTATTTCCTTGGGATAAATCCGTTAACAAATCATAAAATAGGCCGTCATAACTAGATCTAGAAACTTCTATTAACATAAAGTCTTAAGTCATAAAAAAATAACAATTTTAAAATTTACAAAAAAAGAATTATTATGAAACCTCTTCAATTGCCAAGTTATCTCGACCAAGACACTGCTGTAAAAAGCAGGTTTGACGCCTTGAAAAATCGCGATGTGATTCTTGAGGTAAAACAATTAAATAAAGTATTTACTTCTTCAAAAAATGACGTTACCGCATTAAAAGATATTAGTTTTGTGACGCATAGACGTGAATTTGTCTGTGTCATTGGTCCATCTGGTTGTGGCAAATCAACATTAATTCGTATTCTTGCAGGACTAGAGTCAGCCACTAATGGTGATGTTCTCTTAGATGGAAGCCCCATCAGTGGCCCAGGCCCCGATCGCGGCATGGTGTTCCAAGGGTATACTTTATTCCCGTGGTTAACCGTTAAAAGAAACGTCATGTTTGGTCTACTCAATCAAGGAGCATCAGCTGCTAGTGCCGAAAGCGAGGCCATGCAGTGGATTGATCTTGTCGGCCTTCAGCGTTTTGCTAATAACTATCCCGATCAGTTGTCAGGTGGTATGAAGCAAAGGGTCGCTATTGCTCGCGCCTTAGCGGCTAAGCCTCGAATATTATTAATGGATGAACCCTTTGGAGCTCTCGATGCACAAACTCGCGCAAAAATGCAATCCTACCTTTTAGAAATATGGCGCAATATTGATATTACTATTTTATTTATCACTCACGATTTAGATGAGGCTATTTATTTAGCAGATAGAATCTTAGTGCTGAAAGCAAATCCAGGAGAGGTGCATGAGCTTATCGAAGTTCCCGTGCCAAGACCTCGTAAAACAGAACAATTTATTACTCCAGCGTTTGTAGCAACACGCAAACGTTTAGACGACCTGATTCATCCCATAGGTGCAGATGGCGATGATGATAAATTAAACATGATCCGCTTTACCCAAGCAGGGGACGATATAGAGCCTACAGAATAAAATGATGACTCCGTCACTAATTGATAAAAAATAAAGGTTAACCATGAAGTTAGATGAATATACAACTATTATTGATGGCAGTGCACACTGGTCTTTTATGGCAAGACGGGGCACCCAGATAACTCTTAAAGATATAGACGGCGGTGCTAATGTTGGAATGCTTTTTTATAATCCACACATGCTTTCTGAAAAATTTAACGCCCCAGATACGTTAAAGAGCCAACACACATTCAAGCTAACAAAAGGCCATTGTCTTTATTCAGATATGGGCAGAATATTTTGCTCTATCATCAAAGATAGCTTTGGCTGGCATGATTCTGTGTGCGGCAATAGTCACGCCGCACATGTAGAATCAAAATGGGGGAAGCGTAGTTATCAAACTGATACTAATCAATGGCTACAGAATGGCTACGACAGCTTTTTGGTAGAACTTGCTAAATATAATTTGGGTCGTCGTGATCTTGCAGCTAATATGAATTTTTTTAGTAAAGTAACTGCATCCAAAGAGGGCGATTTAATATTATCAGAGAGTTCATCGAAAGACGCATCTATTACCCTGCGCTTTGAAATGGATACCCTAGTTATACTTCATACCTGCCCTCATCCGCTTAACAATAGCACTTCTTATCAACAAAAACCTATAGAACTGACATTAGAAAAAGCGCCTACAATTAGCACTGATGATTACTGTATGAATTTAACAGCAGAGAATCAAAGAGGGTTTAAAAACAATGCCCTGTATCATTTAGGTCTAAATTAACGGCCATATTATACAAACGCTTATTTATTGAAAAAAATTGAAAGAGAAACAGAAATGATTAAAGCAAGCCAACTAGATAAAGATCAGAACTGTTTTACTCAGACAGTTGATGCCGGCGATTATTTTATTCGAGTTATCCAAAAAGGACAGACTATTCGCATAGTCGATTTGAAAGGTAACCAAGCAGCAGACACTTTATTCTTCAACGCTGATGATGTCGGCGAACGCTACAGCCTCACCGATACGATCCGCGAACAAGGTAATATTTACTTAACTGCAGGAACTCTATTAAAGACCAATGAAAATAATGATTTACTAGAAATTACCGCCGACACCTGTGGGCGTCACGATACTGTTGGTGGTGCATGCTCTAGCGAATCAAATACTGTACGTTATGATTTGCAAAAACGTCACATGCACTCTTGCCGAGATAGTTGGATGCTTGCCATTCAAGAACATGAAAGTTTTCAATTAAATAAAGATGACATTACTCATAACATTAATTTTTTTATGAATGTACCCATAACCGAAGATGGCGGTCTTACGTTTGAAGATGGCATATCTTCACCCGGTAAATACGTGGAGTTAAAAGCACACATGAATGTATTAGTGCTTCTTTCTAATTGTCCACAACTGAACAACCCTTGTAACGGCTATAACCCTACACCCATAGAAATTATAATTTGGAATTGTGAATAACTACTTATAGGTTATCTATTTAAAAATGTGTCATTGACTAAACAATATATCAGTAACATAAGAAAAATTAATGTGGGGACGGCCCTACTTTATTTTATTCATGCGGGGACGACTCTGCCAGCATAGTATTCCTTTAATTATGTTTAGAAAAGTACTTATCGCCAATCGTGGCGCAATTGCCGTTCGTATTATTCGAACGCTAAAAAAAATGAATATTATATCGGTAGTCATTTTTTCTGATGCCGATAAATCATCTCTGCATGTACAGCTAGCTGATGTAGCTATTGCCTTGGATGGTAATTTAGCAAGCGAAACTTATCTTAATAGTGAAAAAATCCTACGCATCGCTAGTGAAAATAATGTGCAGGCCATTCATCCTGGCTATGGGTTTTTAAGTGAGAATGCTGCTTTCGCAAGATGCTGCGCGAAAGAAAATATTGTTTTTATCGGTCCAACACCTGAACAACTAGAACAATTTGGTTTGAAACATACGGCACGTGACCTCGCTAAAGCTAATGGTGTACCTCTTATATCTGGCTCCGATTTATTAAGTGACCTTGATGAAGCATTGACTATTGCTAATGATATTGGCTACCCGATTATGCTGAAAAGTACTGCGGGTGGTGGTGGTATTGGTATGAAAATTTGTCAAGATATAGATACTTTAAAAGATGCTTTTGCCAGCGTCAAACGCCTTAGCCAGAATAACTTTGGTAATGATGGTGTTTTTATCGAAAAATATATTAATCGCTCTCGTCATATCGAGGTGCAAGTTGTTGGCGATGGCAAAGGTTATGTGACGACTCTGGGTGAGCGCGACTGCTCATTACAACGTCGAAATCAAAAAGTAATAGAAGAAACTCCCGCCCCTAATTTACCCATAAAAATTCGCGATCAGATGATTGCTGCGGCTAAAAAATTGGCTGAATCTGTTAATTATCAATCGGCTGGCACCGTCGAGTTTATTTATGACGTTGATCTATGTGCATTCTATTTTTTAGAAGTGAATACACGCCTGCAAGTTGAGCATGGCGTTACCGAGATGGTCACTGGCGTCGATCTCGTCGAATGGATGATTAAAATCGCTGCAAATGCTGCGCATGTGTTACTTACTTACAAGCATCAACCTAAAGGCCATGCTATACAAGCACGTATTTATGCAGAAGACCCTTACAAAAACTTTCAGCCAAGCAGTGGCTTACTTACCCATGTTGCACTCCCCAGTGATTGCCGTTGTGACACCCATATAAAATCTGGCATTACTGTTTCATCTTATTACGACCCTATGCTCGCCAAAATTATCGCCTACGACACTAATCGAGAACTAGCTATAAAAAAACTTATTGGCGCTTTAGGCAATACAAGTATCGAAGGTATCGTCTCAAACATTCATTATTTACAAGAGGTCTTATTAAATAACACCGTTAAAGAGTGCTTATTTACCACAAACTTTTTAGATACCTTTGATTATCAGAGTGTTGGTGTTGATGTGCTCAAAGCAGGTACACAGACAACCATACAAGATTATCCTGGTCGTACAGGTCTGTGGAATGTGGGTGTGCCGCCCTCGGGGCCAATGGACAATCTTGCGTTTCAAATAGGTAATCAATTACTCGGCAACAATTCAGTAGCGTCTGGGCTAGAAATAACGCTAACTGGACCTACATTAAAATTTCGATGCGATAGCGTTATTGCGCTCACTGGTGCGCTAATGAGTGCCACTATCGACGGCGAAGCAGTTGATTTTTGGCAGGCGACTAACATTAAAGCTGGCAGTATTTTGCAGCTAGATAAACTCACTCATGCAGGCATGCGTAGTTATCTTTGTGTGGCCGGTGGGTTTCAGTTGACCGACTATTTAGGCAGCAAAAGCACATTCACACTTGGTCAGTTTGGTGGACATAGTGGCCGCGCATTATTGGAAGGAGATGTTTTACCGATCCTTCAACTACAAGCTACGGAATTAGAAAATACCAAACAACCTACTCTAAAGCTTGCCGCCGCAGACCAACCTAGCTATTCATCGTATTGGAAGATATCCGTCATTTATGGCCCTCATGGGGCGCCAGATTTTTTTACCGAAGAAGATATAAAGATATTTTTTGAAACACAATGGCAAGTACATTTTAATTCAAGTCGAACCGGTGTTCGCCTAAGTGGCCCCAAGCCACAGTGGGCAAGAAAAGATGGCGGCGAAGCAGGTCTTCATCCCTCTAATATTCACGATAATGCCTATGCCATTGGCGCTGTTGATTTTACCGGGGATATGCCCGTTATATTAGGCCCGGATGGCCCTAGCCTAGGTGGCTTTGTTTGTCCGGTTACCCTTATCAAAGCAGATCTATGGAAACTAGGCCAGCTAAAACCAGGCGATACTATTCAATTTATACCTATTTCTACCCACGAGGCCGAGCAACAAGAAAAAGCACAGCACTATTTTATTGAAAATTTATCTCATAAATATAGTGCACAACCAAATAATACTGTTGTAGCCATACCGACTAATAAACTATCAGCCATATTACATCGACAAGATGGTAGTGGTAATAGTCCAAGGATAATTTATCGAATATCGGGCGATGATAATATTTTAATTGAGTATGGTGAACTTGAACTTGACTTGTCTTTGCGTTTTCGCGTGCATGCATTGATGCTTTGGCTCGAGCAAGAACAACAAACAAACCCTTTACTAAAACACATTATCGATATAACACCTGGTATTCGCTCCTTACAAATTCATTTTAACAACTTATATTTATCGAGAGACCGATTACTTAAAATATTAATAGATGCCGAGCAAAAACTGGGTGATATCTCGACAATGACCGTGCCTACAAGAACGATTTATCTACCCTTATCTTGGGATGACCCATCAACACAAGTCGCCATAGAAAAATATATGACGACGGTAAATCCCGATGCACCTTGGTGCCCAAGTAATATTGAATTTATTCGTCGCATTAATGGTCTTAACTCACTTGATGACGTGAAGGATATTGTACTGTCAGCAAATTATCTAGTCATGGGCTTAGGCGATGTATATTTGGGTGCCCCTGTTGCAACACCACTAGACCCTCGTCATCGATTAGTAACTACCAAATATAATCCGGCAAGAACATGGACACCTGAAAATGCTGTGGGTATTGGCGGTGCTTATATGTGTGTTTATGGGATGGAAGGTCCAGGAGGTTATCAGTTTGTAGGTCGTACTTTACAAGTGTGGAATCGCTACAATCAAACCAATGATTTCACTCAACCATGGCTATTGCGCTTCTTTGATCAAATTCGATTTTATGAAGTTAGTCACGATGAATTACAACAAATACGCAGCGATTTTCCGCTAGGACGGTTTTCTCTTCGTATCGAAGAAAGCGAGTTTAGCCTTGCTGAATATAAAAAGTTTTTAGCAGAGAATATAAGCGATATAGCAGACTTTAGAAAAATACAACGACAAGCTTTTTCACAAGAGCGTGATCGCTGGGAGGCAGCTGGGCTCAATTTTGACGCCGTTGAAGTGGATAAGTTACCCGAGCATGATGAGATTGTACTTGCAGATACTGAAGAAGCTGTTTTTTCTCATATTCCAGGATCACTTTGGAAGTTAGACGTTGAGATTGGACAAAGAATTAACGCGGGTGACACGCTAGCAATTATTGAGTCTATGAAAATGGAGTTTCCTATTAGATCTGATGTAAGTGGAATAGTGACGTCTATTTTTGTAAAAGAAGGCCAACAATTAAATACAGGACAAATGTTGATAGTAATTTCTACAGCACAATAATTTTAAATTACTTATGAAAAGTTTTAACCTTAATGAGCTATTTATAAAGTCAATTAAACTCTTGCAACTCACTAAAAAAAGAATATGAGTATGAACAACAGCCAACAGAAAATTATAGCCATGAATATAGCTGCTCTCAGAGAAGCTTATATCAATAAGTCACTTACACCTGAGACTGTTATCGAGCATTGCTTGCATAAAATTAATAACTCTAAAGCATCTAACGCTTGGATTAGCGTTCTCGATAAAGTTCAGCTGAGTCATTATATTGATAACTTAAAACATAAAAAAATCGAAGATTCGCCACTATGGGGAATTCCATTCGCAATTAAAGACAATATCAATTTAAAAGATATTGCCACAACAGCTGCCTGTCCCGATTTTGCATACACACCTACTGAACATGCCTTTGTCGTAAAACAATTAATAAATGCTGGAGCAATACCATTAGGTAAAACTAATTTAGATCAATTTGCCACAGGACTTGTTGGTACACGCTCGCCTTATGGTGCGGTTACCAATTCATTCGATCCTAACTATATTTCTGGCGGTTCCAGTTCGGGTTCATCCTTTGCCGTTGCAACTGGCCAAGTCAGCTTTGCACTGGGTACTGATACCGCCGGTTCAGGTCGAGTTCCAGCGGCACTAAATAACATTATTGGCACCAAACCCAGTATTGGTTTATTGAGCTGTAGTGGTGTTTTACCTGCGTGCAAATCACTCGACTGTGTCACTTTTTTTACCACCACAGCTAGTGATGCAGAAATCATATTGGATGTTGCTGCAGTTTATGACGAGCAAGATGCATTTTCACGAAAACCGTCTTTTTCTAAGCAAATAGTTAGTTCTAAATTTAAGATAGGTGTTCCAAAAGAAGCAAGTCTTGAGTTTTTTGGTCATCCAGAATACCTACATTTATTTAGAGAGTCTTGTCATCAATTAGAGCAAGCCGGCGCTGAATTATTCACCATTGATTTAGAACCTTTTCTAGACGTAGCCAAGCTACTTTATAGTGGCCCTTGGGTTGCTGAACGCTACCATGCAGTGGGAGCATTTATTGATGATGAAACTAATAAAAGCGATGCAACGGTAGCAACAATTATTAAAGGCGGAAGCGTACCTACCGCTGTCGATATGTTTGAGGGAGTTTATCAATTAAAGCGACTTAAAAAGATAACCGATGAAGTACTCGCCACCGTTGACGCCATTGTAATGCCAACGACAAGTAACCACTACACCATAGCCGAGCTGGCAGATAAACCGATAGAGCTCAACAGTAATATGGGTTATTACACTAACTTTGTGAACCTATTGGATTATAGTGCTGTGGCTATTCCGGCTGGCTTCACCACAAAAGGCCTACCTTTTGGTGTCACTTTATTTGCTGATCACCTGCAAGATAAGTTTCTTCAACAAATAAGCCAACGTTACTTATCAATTAAATCGTGGGGAATGGGTGCGACGGGTGCGGATATGCCACTTAATCATAAATCAACAACAACTAGTGATCATTATATCGAAGTCGCTGTCTGTGGCGCACATTTATCCAATATGCCACTTAATCACCAACTCTTAGATCGCAATGCAATTTTTATAGAGGCGTCATCTACATCGGCCAACTATCAATTTTTTGCTCTAGCCGGTGGCCCACCCATGCGTCCAGGTTTACAGCGAGTCAACTCGAATTTACACAGTAAAGATCCACAAGGTGCGTGTATTTTTATTGAAATATGGGCCGTACCCAAAGAACATTTCGGCTCTTTTGTCGCAGGTATTCCAGCACCCCTGGGGATTGGTAAACTCGAGACGATTAATGGTCGCTGGTTAAGTGGTTTTATTTGCGAAGACTATGGCTTGCAAGGGGCTACTGACATCACTAAATTTAAAGACTGGAGAGAGTATATTAACTCTCTTAATGATTAAGTTTATCCGAGCGCCACTAATACTTAATTTCAGTTTTAGTGGCGTTAATGATTTTTTCCCGATATATTTTTAATATCTTATTCGACCCTCACTAAATTCATCTGTTTTATCTTTCTTTTCATATTTTTGTTTTTTTATGGTGACCTTGTCTGAATTGATAATAGCACTTCCATAATTTCAAATATCATTTCTGCTCGCGATATATTATTCTTATATATTAAGAGTAAAACAATAAACTTATAGCCTCTTCATCCAAGAATAATAAAGTTCACATGCTAAATCCTACACTACGACTTTTATTTTTATGCCAAATTCTTTATTGGTCAACCGTCATCGTAGGCGTGGCGATTGCGAGCATTGTAGGCGCATATCTAACTCCAAACCCAGCCTTTGCAACCTTTCCATTAGCGTTTCTAACTGTTGGCAATATTTTAACGACTTTGCCCTTATCTTTGATCATGCAGCGCCTTGGTAGACGCTTTGGATTTAGCATCGGCGCTGCTGCTACGATCATCGGCGGTCTGGTTTGTTGCTGGGCAATTTTTAAGGGTAATTTTTGGCTTTTTTGTGGGGGTAATATGCTGCTGGGTGTCGCGCAAGCTAGTGCACTTTATTATCGCTTGGCGGCCACAGACAATGTTGAAGTTCAACATCGAGGTAAGGCTATTGCGTTAGTTATGTCTGGTGGAATTGTCGCAGCATTAATTGCTCCAACTCTAGCTATCTGGTCTAAAGATTTTTTATTGCCTCAGTTATATGCAGGCTCCTATGGATTAATTAGTATCTTTGGCTTATCGACGTTAATGCTATGCCTGTGCCTACCAAAGCACGGCAATACACTAGTTCAAAAAGCACAAAGCAGTAAACCACAAGCAAGCCCAATCATTGATGACAAGACAGCTCGCCCTATCGAGCTCATCATTAAGCAACCCATGTTTATTATGGCAATCAGTAATACAGCCATAGGCCATGCGGTGATGGTGCTCATCATGATCTCTACGCCTCTGGCTATGCTTGCCTGCAACCATCAAGTCGAAGATGCGACTTATGCAATACAGTGGCATGTGCTGGGTATGTTTATACCGTCATTTTTTGCAGGTAAATTAATCGATAAGTTTGGAGCGAATAGGATTAGTTTACTCGGTATGAGTATTTTAATTATCAGTATTATTATTTCAACAAGCGGTATCGCTTTGATTAATTTTTTTAGTGGCTTATTTTTATTAGGTATTGGCTGGAACCTAATGTACACCGCAGGCTCAACGATGATTGCCAGCAGCCATCGAGCCTGTGAAAAAGGCAAAGTACAGGGTTTGGCTGAATTAATTGTGAGTATTCTAGCGGCTATAGCAGCTTTTTCTTCAGGAATTTTATTGAATCAGTTTGGCTGGCTCGAGGTTAATTTGGGCAGTGCGCCACTACTTATCATCGCTGCAATGATCACACTTTATTGCAGTAAAAAGATGAGGAATACAAATAAAATCAATAATAATTATGCCGCTTAACGTTTTAAGACTTAATGTTTAAAGCCTAGCGAATATTCATTTTTATGTATTCTTGTACTGTCCCAATATCATCTTTTAACACGTCAAAACGCTCTTCTCGTTCAAATAAATCTGCCATATGATGTGGCAACTTTGGATTTTTTAATCCGGCTTTCGTAATGGCTTCATCAAACTTTGCTGGATGCGCTGTTGCCAAACAGACCATCGGCACATCGAGATTACTACGTATTTTCCGAGCAGCCTCAACACCAATAGCGGTATGCGGATCGAGTAGATATTCGTTTTTATCGAAGACGTCGGCAATCACATTGATCATGGCTTCGTCGTCTAAACGATAACTATCAAAGTTATCTTGTATCTTTTTCATTGCAGTGTCGGCAATGGTCATCGAGCCCGATTTAAAGTCTTCCATCAACTGCGCTATGGCTGCGCCATCTTTATCGTAAGCATCAAATAAAAGCCGCTCGAAATTACTCGACACCATAATATCCATACTGGGAGAAAGCGACTGCAGTAACTCTTTTTTAGTGTGATCGTTACTACTAATGCAACGATGCAGAATATCGTTTGAATTAGTTGCAACAATTAATTGATCGATAGGCAAACCCATTTTTTTGGCTAAATAACCCGCAAAAATATCGCCGAAATTTCCTGTAGGAACCGAGAAAGACACTTTACGATGAGGCCCGCCGAGCGCGAGAGACGCATAAAAGTAATAGACAATTTGCGCCATGATGCGCGCCCAGTTAATCGAGTTAACGGCGACTAACTGACGTCCATCTGGCAAAAAAGACTGATCTCGAAAGCTCGCTTTTACCATATTTTGGCAATCATCAAAGTTACCTTCAAGCGCAATATTGTGCACATTATCAGCTAACACACTCGTCATTTGTTTGCGCTGCACGTCTGATACGCGTTTATGGGGATGTAAAATAAAGATATCAATATTATCGCAATGTCGGCAACCTTCAATGGCTGCAGAACCAGTGTCGCCTGAAGTTGCCCCCATAACGACGACTTTTTGATTGCGTTTTTTAAGAATGTGATCAAACAAATTGCCTAAGAACTGCAGAGCAAAATCTTTAAATGCCAGTGTTGGTCCTTGAAATAATTCTAAGACCCACTCGTTATGACCCGTTTGTATCAGCGGCGCAATAGCAGGATGCCTGAAGGTAGAGTAGGATTTATCGATAATCGCTTTTAATTCGGCATCATCAATTTCGCCATCGACAAAAGGTGAAATGATTTTGAAGGCTAGCGCCGGATAGCTTAAACCGGCCCACGAGGCGATTTCCTCTTTAGAAAACTCAGGCAGTGTCTCGGGAAGATAAAGCCCACCATCTGCGGCGAGGCCTGTTAAAACAACATCTTCAAAGTTGAGAGTTGGAGCTTTGCCACGTGTACTTGTATATTTCACTTTTTTCTCATTTCTTTTTTATCTATTATAGAACAGACAACTATGCTTTTATCGACTCTAAAAGTATGATTTAACAACATGTAGATCCTATTTGGTATTAACCTTAAGTTTTAACCTAAGGTCTCAACACGAATTTTTTTAACGTCACCTTGAACACATCCAAGACTTTCTATTTTACTTAAAGCTTTTAACAAATTAGATTCAACGGTCTTATCGGTCAACAAAACAATTTCAGCGCATAACTCGCCGTCTTCGGGCTCTTCCTGATGGATTGCTTCAAGACCAATACTCACATCACTTAGTGCTGTCGTTAGCTGCGACAAGACACCGGGTTTATCATCGACAACCAGGCGCAGATAATAAGAGGTTTCTATATCGTTAATACTAATAATTGGTTTATCGGCGACGTCCTCAAAACCTAAAGCGGGTATAAATGAACTAGCCCCGGTATGAATATGACGAACAATATCGACAATATCTGCAATCACAGAGGATGCCGTTGGTTCAGCACCAGCTCCAGGACCATAATATAAAGTCGGACCTACCGCATCACCACTCACAAGCACGGCATTCATCACGCCATTAACATTAGCAATCAAGCGTTTTTTAGGGATCAATGTTGGGTGAACTCTCAACTCAACGGCATCGCCTATTAAGCGCGCAATACCGATATGTTTAATTCTATAACCGAGCTTATCGGCAACCTCGATATCTTTTGTCTCGACTTTACTAATACCTTCGGTAAATACATTGTCGTATTGCAGCGGCATTGCAAACGCCAGCGACGCCAAAATCACTAGCTTATGGGCGGCATCGATGCCTTCAACATCAAAGGTTGGGTCCGCTTCAGCGTAACCTTTTTGCTGCGCCTCTTTTAGGACATCGTCAAAGCTTCTCTTCTTATCGCCCATTTCGGTGAGAATAAAGTTACCCGTGCCATTAATAATACCGGCTAGCCACTGTATTTTATTGCCCGCTAGACCCTCACGCATGGCTTTAATAATAGGGATACCACCGGCAACCGCTGCTTCATAAGCAACAACAACACCTTTAGCCTTTGCTTTTGCAAAAATTTCGTTACCAAATTCCGCAATTAATGCTTTATTGGCAGTAACCACGTGTTTGCCATTCTCGATAGCTTTTAAGACGATATCTTTAGCGACAGTGGTGCCGCCAATAAGCTCTACAACAATATCGATATCGGGATTATTAACGACATCAAAAATATCTCGAGTCACCTGTGTAGACGATAAATCACAGGCGGGATTATCGCGGCGAGCGCCGACTTGTTGAATATGTATAGCACACCCAGCACGGGACTGTATCTGCGCCAGATTGCGCGTCAGCACGTTAAATGTACCACTACCCACTGTGCCTAACCCACAAATACCTACGTTCACCTGTTTCAACGAAAACTCCCGATAAAAGATTAAAAGGCGGCAACCTTACAAGGGCGTCCACAAGCTGTCAATGAAAGTTAACCAATGTTTATAAAACATTGGTTAAGAGCGATTTGAGCGATTTAAGAAGTAATTTTAACCCCTCGCTATTATCTCCAAAACCCAAAAAGCCAATTCGACTGAACTGGCTTAAAAGGCATACCCAAAGACCAAGCGACTAACTTATAAGATCGCCTATAAGCCCATCTCGCGGGCTAAATACTCTGCACTAACAGCACCGGGAATAAGCTTGCCTGAGGCCAACACCAGTGCAGGCGTGCCATTAACACCTACTTCTTGACCCAACATATATTGGTCGGCTACTGGGTTATTGACACAGGTCTCTAAAGGCATGTTTTTGCCCTCTTTAAACTGCGTCATTGAAAGCTGGCGATCTTTAGCACACCAAGCAGTTGCTAACTTCTGCGCACTTTTTGAGTTAATCCCAGCGCGCGGAAAAGCTAAGTATCTTACCTCGATACCCCTGTCGAGAAAGCTGTCCATCTGTCCGTGTAATTTTCGACAAAAACCACAGTCAATGTCGGTAAATACGTTGACGTAACCTTTAACCTCACCCTCGGGTGAAAAGATGATCATGTCACTTTTAGCAACGGCGCTGATCATTTTGGCGCGCTCAGATTCGAAGGCAACCTCAGCTTCGCGACGATCTTGATCTTGCAGATTAATCAAATTACCAACGGCTACTTCGAACATATC
>JBLIFG010000044.1:0-17464 GCA_047633635.1 Cellvibrionaceae bacterium
CTAAAGGAATGATTATTAGTAACTACAATCGCTAATAATACTGAGTAGATGATGCTGTTGTAAAAATTTGCTGAGTATATTGTTTGCCTTTGCTTTATAAGGCGGGTATTTTGTTGGGGGAGATAGCGAGTTAAATCTCCGTCCGTTAAAAGCTAAGAAGATTTATTTTTCAAACTTTGAGCGAAGCTAGTTTTAAACCGGAAGTGTCTACTTTCATAAACATTAAAGTTCTAGACTACCAGAAGAAATATATTATTGCCTGAACGAACTAAAATTTTTAAATGATGGTGAACTTGCCGATGTAGTTGACCTAAAAAGCATCGGTTGACGGGTTGCGCAAGGTTGTCAATGCGCTCGAAATCACTTCATTTTTCCATAGTAAAGATAGGCAATTTTTAATAGTTAAAAAGCGAGTAATTATCGAGAACAAAACAATGTTGCTAAAAAGTAAAGCTTAGACGAATTGAAGTAATACATAAATAATGAGTTTGTAAATAGTAGCTTATACATTGAATAGTATTAGTCATATACATTTTTCTTCTTCCAATCATCGTTACTTTCCAACGAATTCCAGTCATCACCTTCAGCTTTAGCCTGAGTATCTATATTTACCTGAACCTTATTCGCTGCTTCATCCTCAATTCTCAGTAGTTTGTGGAGCCTCATAAGCTCTGCATTAATATGCGCAATGCTATCTTTTTGAGTATTTGCTAGACCCTCTTTAATAACGATGTCTTTGGCTAGAGTTAAATAATGTACTGCGAGCTTATTGTTTCCGATATCGAGTGACTTAGTAGCCGATAACATATAGTTATCAATCATCAATTTAGTCACAAGATTCTTAAGAATCAATTTATAAGTGGCGTACTGCTTGTTACTTAAATTACCACGCTGTACCCATCTTTGCATAAAACGGTCCAAATAATTAAGATATTGTCTAATCTCATTGATTTGAGTCGTACTTTGAAGATGTGCCTGATGAGTGTTCATCGGCTGGCGAATCGTCGTCTCCATCGTTGCGGTGTAAAGCATAAACTGTTCTAAAAATTCAGGGCGTCCCGGCTCTAATTTACTCAGTTGTTCAAATACATCGACAATACAACGGTACAAGAATACCGATATCTCTTTGGGTAAAAAATTTGGCGGAAAAGCATTAAGCATTTGTAACAGCTCTTTAGAGCGTTTTTTTAGGGCATTAAGTAGGCGTGCTCTCTCACGCTTGCGCTTAGCGATCGACTGCTTAATAGAAATGAAGCCGATCGTGGCGGAAGATAAGAGGATAAATCCAATAATAATGTATACGGATGTCATAATAAGTTCTTTGTACCGCCTTGTTATTGATGTCGTATCAATAATGGTTGTATAAATCTAATTGGCTTAGGTGTTTAGTATATACGGTATCTGAGCAGTATTGTGCGCGTTATCCTATTAGGCTGCATCAATATATTGGGGCGGCACATATTTAGGTTTGAAATAGCGGAAGTAGGCTGTTTTAGGAGAGATATTGATTAATTTTAAGCCAGTGCAGATTTTATTGCCCTCAGCTAAAGGTTTTTGTCTGAAACTATTGACAGTTAGGCTCACGATACATAGAATGCGCTCCTCTTCTGAGAACAGGTCGTTTTCAGAACTAGGTCCCCTTCGTCTAGTGGCCTAGGACACCGCCCTTTCACGGCGGTAACAGGGGTTCGAACCCCCTAGGGGACGCCATTTTTTCTTTTGCAATAAAGATTAAAAAACGTTAAAAGTAGTAAAAAAAGCGGGAATAGCTCAGTGGTAGAGCACAACCTTGCCAAGGTTGGGGTCGCGAGTTCGAGCCTCGTTTCCCGCTCCAATTCGATGAAAGAGTCTCTGATTCTTTTATAAAAAAAGCCTGCTTTTGCAGGCTTTTTTGCTTTCTGGCAGAGTAATTACTCTTCTCCGCTGGTCTTACTGTCCTTTAATTCTTCTCTAATTATATTCTAATTCTCCTTTAATCCTCATTTAGCGACTCTTAAAATACAGCAATTTCTTCATCGAGCACTTAATATTGATAAAATAGCTGCATTTCTGTCATTTAAGGTATGATTTTAGTATGTGTTCTACCATAGCTTTTATAGCCGAGGGCTCAAAATACTGATGGCGTATCTATTTGTTGGTCTGATGTTTGTTTCCATCAATGTCTATTCTGCATTTGACGCTTTCAGTTGTGTTGTCAAACAAGCACAGTTTGTCAGTAATGATGGGTTACTCGTCGATCAAGCTAGGTATCAGTATTTAGTAGCTCAAGAGTTCAATGTGGACAAGAATACCGGCGCAATTGTCGGGGCCTTTACAACGGACAATATAAAAAAGCAGCCAGCGATCATAGACTATGGTTCTAAAAACCAGGCTTTTAAGGTCATCATTGCACACTATCCAGAAACTACGGTAGATTTACTATTAATTGAGGTGTACTCAAGCAGCAGCCAAAAGCCATTTACTTTTATAACCTTAGGGTCTGTTTTTACAGGGCTTTGTTTGACCAAGGAGTAGCGATGATGCCCGTGCACGCTATAATAGTTGTTCGCTTATCGACGCTTCAAGCCTCTGCTGTTCTAGGGATAATGTTCAGCTTAGTATTTTATGACGTCTTGCTGATAGCTTCGTCTTACGATTTGCTGAATAAGCACTAACAAAACACAATTATATTTTAGAGGTGACAATGTTTGAGGGAATGTTTAGTGGCAGTTTAGTAGAGATGGGTCTGGCTGAGCAAGGCACTATCTTTTTTATAAGCATATATTTCTTAAGTGGTTTTGCTCTTATGTTTTGTATGCAAAAACCAGTAAATCTGTTGCAAGAAAGCCAGCCCGAAGAATACAGAGAGGCAGTGGGCGATGTTTTTTCTATTTTAACTTGGAAGGCTATACCTTTTGCTTATTATCTTGCCTCGGGTAATTATAAAAAAAACATTCAATCTCCCCAAATTATTGAGCAGTTTACAGTGTCGATGTGGATTGCGCGTTTGCAGTTATTCTGCCTAGTCGCTTTTTGTTTATGTTTATTTAGTCGTTAAACTATTATTGGCCACACGCAATAATGAGTATAGTTTTGAGATTAACAAATGGGTCTAAATTAAGTAATGAAGCATTAATTACTTGTATAATAAAAATGAGAGCTAGAATGTACGCAGTTATTGTTAAGTTTGAAGTCAAACCAGATGCTGTTGAGACATTTAAACCCTTGATGTTGAAGCAGGCAGAAAACAGCCTACTTTTAGAGCCTGACTGCCAATTTTTTGATGTTAGTCAAGATGATAAAACGCCACAACTATTTTATCTTTATGAGCTCTACACGCATCAAGATGCTTTTGATGAGCATTTAAAGAGCAAGCATTTTTTGAGTTTTTTAAACGCAGTAAGTCGCATACTTGTCAATAAAGAAATTTTGACCGCTAATCGTTTGTGTTAAATTTTTTATTTCTGTTGATCTACTTGTTGATTATTTTATAGGCTCAGCTACTCTAATTAAGATCATGTTATTGATTAACGTAAAAAAGCATGGTGAGTTATTTATTGAGAAAACTTTATCATGACTGACGTTTCTAGTAAGCAGACACCCCAAAAGAGCTTATAAAACTATCAAGCTCACATAATGGCACTTTGTAAACAGGCTAGCTATGAGATTTCGAATAATATGAGTGTTTTTCAACATTGTCATTGCTCGCGCTGCGAAAATTTATCGGCAGTGCTCATGTCTCTAATTTATTTGTGATGCCCGCTGAATTTGCCACGCTGACGGATGCAGGGCTTGTCGGCGTTATAATCCGTCCGAGAGCAAATATTTTGCTACGGCCTTTTGTAAGGTGTGCGGCAGTGCACTAAGGTGGAGTAGTAAAGGTGGTGTGTCGATGTTATTCCAGCTTCTACGCTTGATGTGGATCCAGAAGTCCGCCCGTAATAGATTTTTTTGTAACTCTAGGGCGACTTGGTATATTAATCTCAGTGATCGGCCTCAGTATCAACAACTTCCACCTCGATAATCATTAAACAAAAGCACGAGAAAAACTTAATGAGAGAACTTCAAGACATAGAGCTAGTACTTACAAGCTGTGTTGATGATAGCGCTATACACATCTCGATGTTATGCATTAATATTAATAGCAAGTATCGGCAGCTATCGAAACAGCTATATCATCGACAATCATTAAATAAAAAAAGAGAAAAGCTTGATGGAAGAACTTCACGATATAGAATTAATGCTTAAAAAGGGCGTGTCGCTGATTGCTATAGAATCTTACGAGGAGCCAAGAGTTCTTGAATTATGTACGCGCTTAGCTGTTAAAACTTATCGTACATTACATCGTTGGACGAGTACCGATGGCCTTGTTAAGAATGCATCAACGCACTTAACGGTATCGCCCCAATTCCAAAAACCTGATGATTTATTATTGTCGATTCGTCAGCGTAGTGAAGTAGGTATCTATGTATTGTGTGACTTTCATAATTATTTCGACGATGCCAATGTAGTGCGTGCTCTGAAAGATATCGTACTTTATGGTGCAGAAGGTGTAACTATTGTCTTGGCTAGCCATCAATTGACACTGCCACCCGAGATTCAACGTTACAGTATGCATTTCAAATTGAATTTTCCCACCAGTGAAAAGATCCGAAAAATTATTATTGATGAAGCGGGTGCCTGGCAAAAAAACAATAATGGACGTCAAGTTAAAACTGATAGTAAAACACTCGATCTAATGGTGAGCAATCTTCGCGGCTTAACCGAGAGTGATGTGAAGCATTTAGCACGAGGTGCTATTGTTGACGATGGTGCAATTACAACGAGTGATTTATCGGAGGTTAATAAAGCCAAGTTTGAGCTGATGAATATGAATAATATTTTAAGCTACGAATACGACACTACGCGATTTTCTGATGTGGGTGGGCTTGACGGTTTAAAAAGTTGGTTGGCAGAGCGAAAAGATGCTTTTATTAACGGAGATAATAAACTAGATACGCCAAAAGGACTTATGTTGTTGGGTGTTCAAGGTGGCGGCAAAAGTTTGGCCGCAAAAGCTATTGCAGGGCTCTGGCATGTACCATTACTTCGTCTAGATATGGCCGCTTTATATAATAAATATCACGGTGAGACCGAGCGCAATTTACGCGAAACACTTGAGCTTGCAGATAATGTTGCCCCTTGTGTTTTATGGATGGATGAAATCGAAAAATCTTTAGCGCAATCTGATAGTGAGGGTATAGCTCAACGTGTACTAGGTACCTTACTGACTTGGATGGCCGAGCGCAAAAGCAAAGTATTTATTGTAGCCACAAGCAACGATATTACACGACTACCACCTGAGCTAATACGCAAAGGCCGATTAGATGAAATATTCTTTGTCGATCTACCCAATGAAGTCGATCGTGCAGGTATTGTTGCTATCCATCTGCATAAGCGCGATTTAACTCTTACCCAGGAAGAAACAGACACGGTTGCTAATGCCACAGAGGGCTTTACCGGTGCAGAAATAGAGCAAGTTATTGTCTCGTCATTATATAAGGCGCGGGCACAAGATGAAGAGTTAGTGCTGGCGCATTACTTAAGTGCGATAAGTTCAACGGTGCCAATTTCAATAACTCGTGCAGAGGCAATTAATCAGTTGCGCGACTGGGCCAGTACCCGAGCCGTTCGTGCAAACTAGGAGCCACTGATTTGCGATTGTAGGTAACTATTCTTTACTTCGTCATTGTTAATTTCAAAAGTCGGCTAGTTACTTATATCGTTAAAAAGGTAAGCAAAGTATTGTTGCTGTTCATCAATACTTAACTGCTGCATTCTCTCTATATTTTTTTTAGGGATCAGTTCAGGCTCTGGATATCTCTCCAACATATTAGAGAGTGTCTTTTCACGTAGCAAATGAAGAATAGGAAAGGGCGCGCGATTGGTTAAATTTTGTAGATCGTTATATTCGCAGCCGCTAAATATATAATGTGGATGAAAGTTAGCTAGTTGATAAACTCCCTGCCACTGGTTGCTTTTTAAGGTACTGTTAGCCCAATTTAAGAATTGGCAGAAGTCAAAAAAATCATTCAACAAGCGCGCGCAAATAATTAAAGTTGTTTCAGTTTTAATATCTTCATCTAAGTAACGACATTCCTCTATAAGTTCTTCTATCAACTCTTCTTCGCTATTAGCTTGGCTCACCAAAAAACGAATTTGTTCTTTTTGAAAAGGCGCCTTTGCAAAAGGACATAGCTGTAAGCCAATAACGACCTCTTCAAGCCATTGCCGGGTTTGTTGCTCTATGGTTAATGTGGGTAATGTCATATTTCAATTTTCACTCGCCTCGATAGGATTTTCTCAGTCAGACAAGCTCCTAGATTTTATGTAGCTTATATCGCTACTATAAATTGATCAATAGAGATTAACGCCGTGCTCAATGCAATGAGTGGCCTGTTAGTATAATTAGATGAGATAACAGCTGTGCATAAAGTGTGCAACGAAAAGTCTGTTCAACCGCTATTAAGTTGACAGGCTTTTTTGTGTTTTAAAAAAATCTAGATAGTTAACTAAGGTTTAGAGTCTCTTTTAGTCAGTTAGCGCAAATGCTTAAGCATTGTTCTTGCAGCATTAGACAAGGTGCGTGCTCGGTGATGAATACAACCTAGTTGCCGTGTAAGTTTTAGTCCTGCAACGTTTAGGCGCGTAAGATGTTGACTCATCAACGTCTCCGGCAACACACTCCAGCCTAGGCCCACAGAAATCATCATTTTAATTGCATCTAAATGATTTGTTGTCATCGAGATGTCTAGTAGTTGTTTTTCTTGAGTAAATAATTGCTGGATCAGCTCGGTCGTATAAGTATTTCTGTCGGGTAGTATGGCGGGATATGCTGCCAAATCGTTGAGCTCTATATTTTGCTTGAAGCTCAGAGGGTGATTATTATTGACGACAAATTCCATGGGGTCTTGCCACAAATTATGGTGTTGGATGTTGTCAATACTCTTGTCTAAAATAGTTCTTGGTAGAGTGATTAAGGCCAGTTCAAATTCGCCCTGTAAAATAGCGTTAATAGCCTGTTCGGAATCAATAAAGGTGAGCTGTAAATGAACCTCTGGGTATTGCTGGCTAAAGATTTTCAAGAGATGTGGTAGTCGATGTAGGCCTATATGATGGCTCGTTGCAATGCGCAGTGGCCCCGATACACTTCCTTGTATATCACTCATAAACTGTTTGGTATCTGTGATTTCTTGCAAAATGCGCTTGGCTCTTGGAACTAAAGCCAAACCAGCTTCTGTTAATTGCACGCTACGACCCACCCGATCGAATAGTGGTTGAGTCACCTGAATTTCCAATAAGGCAATACGCTTACTAATAGCTGATTGCGTTAAGTGCATGCGCTCAGCAGCGGCAGAGAAAGAGCCAAGCTCGGCGATGGTGACAAAAGCTGTTAATAGTTGAATATCCATGAGTAAATATTATTCATTCCTTGCGGGAATGTAAACAAGTAAAAATATGAATTTGTTTTGTGCTTTAGCTAAGAGTATCATTCGCTGCATGATGACAGGTTAATATCTAAAGTTACCGCTTTAGTTATGGCTTTTACCTTATTTTTTAGACAGTTAAAATTTAGTTAACGGGAAGATGATCTTATGGCTGGAAAAACCCTTTACGATAAATTATGGGATGCACATTTAGTCAAACAGCGAGACGATGGTTCGGCTCTTATCTATATCGATCGACATATCGTCCACGAGGTGACAAGCCCGCAAGCCTTTGAGGGCTTACGTCTCGCCAACAGACCTGTTTGGCGTGTCGATAGTATATTGGCAACACCCGATCATAATGTCCCCACGACGACTAAAGAGCGTGCTTCGGGTATTGATGGAATCAAAGATCCAGTCTCTAAAATTCAAGTTAAAACACTTGATGATAACTGTGATAGCTTTGGCATTACCGAATATAAAATTAACGATCGTCGCCAAGGTATCGTACATGTAATTGGACCCGAGTCAGGTGCTTGCCTACCGGGAATGACCGTTGTCTGTGGTGATTCGCACACCGCTACCAATGGTGCCTTAGGCGCGCTAGCTCATGGTATCGGCACCAGTGAAGTTGAACATGTATTAGCCACTCAATGCTTAGTGGCCAAGAAAATGAAAAGTATGTTGGTGACCGTTGACGGCCAGCTAGGAAGGTGTATTACGCCCAAAGATGTGGTGTTGGCGATTATTGCAAAAATTGGTACGGCAGGTGGTAATGGTTTTGCGCTTGAGTTTGGTGGTCAGGTGTTTCGCGACATGTCGATGGAAGGACGCATGACCGTATGTAATATGGCTATTGAAGCCGGTGCGCGTGCAGGCATGGTGGCCGTAGATGATGTCACTATCAGTTATGTCAAAGGCCGAGACTTTGCGCCTAAGGGCGCGCATTGGGATGCGGCGGTTAAAGATTGGCGATTATTGGTCAGCGATGATGATGCCGTATTTGATAAAGTTGTGGCGCTCGATGGCGCGGCTATTGATCCACAAGTGAGTTGGGGCACATCACCCGAGATGGTAGTTGATGTCAGTGACTATGTACCCAACCCCTCTGACGAACCCGATGCGCTTAAAAAGGCAGGTATGGAGCGCGCGCTGGTGTATATGGGCTTAAAGGCAGGTCAAAAAATCACTGATATTTATCTTGATCGTGTGTTTATAGGTTCTTGTACGAATTCACGTATTGAAGATATGCGTGCAGCGGCTGCAGTCGTTAAGGGCCGTAAAAAAGCCGCCAGTGTTAAAGAGGCGATTGTTGTTCCAGGCTCAGGCTTAGTCAAAGAGCAAGCCGAGGCCGAGGGCCTAGATAAGATATTTATTGAAGCGGGGCTCGAATGGCGTGAGCCTGGCTGCTCTATGTGTTTGGCGATGAATGCCGATAAATTAGGTTCAGGTGAGCATTGTGCATCTACGTCTAATCGTAATTTTGAAGGCCGACAAGGCTATGGTGGGCGCACACATTTGGTGAGCCCAGAGATGGCAGCGGCGGCGGCAATTGCGGGCCACTTTGTTGATGTAAGACAATTTGAGTTGGAGAAGTAATATGAAGGCATTTACAAGAATTACAGGCGTTGCAGCGCCAATGGATCGTGCCAATGTAGATACCGACATGATTATTCCGAAGCAGTTTTTAAAAACGATTAAACGCAGTGGCTTTGGTAAAAATTTATTTGATCAATTACGCTATTTGGATGAGGGGCAACCCGATCAGTCTTGTGAGGGGCGTCCGCTCAATGCTGAGTTTCCGCTGAATTTCGAACGTTATCAAGGTGCCTCGGTATTAATCGCACGCAAAAACTTTGGTTGTGGTTCAAGCCGAGAACACGCGCCATGGGCTTTGGATGATTATGGTTTTCGTGCAGTCATAGCATCGAGTTATGCGGATATTTTTTATAACAATTCATTTAAAAATGGTTTGTTACCCGTAGTATTAGATGAGTCGATTATCGATCAGTTGTTTGCAGAAATGTATGCATGTGTGGGTTATCAGTTAACTATTGATTTGTATGAAAAAGTCGTTGTAACGCCCACCGGCGAGAGCTTTTCTTTTGAAGTCGACGAGTTTCGTCGTCACTGCCTACTAGATGGCTTAGATGATATCGGCCTAACATTAGAAGATGCCGATTTTATTAAAGCCTATGAACAAAAGCGTCGTGCGTCAGCGCCTTGGTTGTTTGATATGATCAAATAGACATGGTTTTAGCTAAGAGCTTTATTAAGGCACTTAGTGAATATATTAGATGCCAAATTGTTATTCAACTGATGTAAATATTGCTAATTAAGCTGACTAAATCTATTGCAAGCTTAATTAACTCCCGAGGTGTTGTGTTAAATGAGAACGTCTAAAAAAATATTATTACTGGCTGGTGATGGCATTGGGCCAGAGATTTTGGTCGAGGCCAAAAAAGTGATTGCATGCCTCAACCAAAAGATGTCTTTGGGGTTAGAGTATCAAGAAGGTTTGATTGGTGGTTGCTCAATTGATGCCCATGGTTTGCCGTTAACCGACGCGACTATCGAAATAGCAAGAAATAGCGACGCTATTTTATTAGGGGCGGTTGGTGGCCCTAAATGGGATGCTCTCGACCGCGCCGTTCGACCTGAAAAAGGCCTATTAAAGATTCGTGCAGAATTAGATTTGTTTTCTAATTTACGTCCCGCTATTTTGTATCCTCAGCTAGCAGATGCGTCATCGTTAAAAAAAGAATTAGTTGCAGATCTAGATTTAATGATTGTACGCGAGCTTACGGGTGGAATTTATTTTGGCGAACCACGAGGAGTACGCACCCTCAAAAATGGCGAGCGGCAAGGTTATAACACCATGGTTTATAGCGAGAGCGAGATCGAACGTATTGGTCGCAATGCTTTTGAAATTGCACGCAAGCGCGATAAGCGTTTGTGCTCTGTTGACAAGGCCAATGTATTAGAAGTTTCTGGTCTTTGGCGCGAGGTAATGGAGCGTATTGCAAAAGATTATAGCGATGTAAGTTTAGAGCACTTATATGTGGATAATGCTGCCATGCAATTAGTGCGAGCCCCTAAACAGTTTGATGTGATGGTTACCAGTAATTTATTTGGCGATATTTTGTCGGACTGTGCTGCGATGTTAACGGGTTCTATTGGTATGCTGCCATCGGCATCGCTTAACTCAGCGGGCTTAGGCATATATGAGCCGGTTCATGGCTCGGCACCTGATATTGCAGGGCAGGGTATCGCCAACCCCTTGGCCACTATTTTATCGGTAGAGATGATGTTGCGCTATTCGCTCAACATGCCTACTGCTGCGGATGCTATCGCTCGTGCGGTTGGTCGCGTATTAGATAAGGGTTTACGCACGGCAGATATTTATTCGGATGAGGTGTCAATTGTAAAAGTTGGAACCGCTGAAATGGGTGATGCAGTAGTCAGTGAATTATAAACAACGGGCAACATTCATAATTGATAAGCGTTGAACAGTAAGCGGCTAGATTATTAACCTTAAAATTATTAGCTTTTGAATAGAAGCTCTTTAAGTAGGGCCTTTTGGAAAATATACCTCAAGCGAGCAGCTAGCCCTAGCTGCTTTTATTATGTTTCTGGTAAATATTTAGCTCACCATCGGGTTGTCGTCCGAAGCGTTTATAAAGCCATTGGTATTGTGCGGGCGCTGTTCTAATCACTTTTTCTATGGCTTTGTTGAGGCCGGTTGCAGCGGTTAATGGGTCTTTCGAATCCATATTCTCTACATCGTGAAACTCTACTTCAAAACCTGCGCCATTTGGTTTTCTGCTTACCGCAATAACTAATGCGGTCGCTTTATTATGTCGCGCAAAAGTATGTGTCATTTTACCCGTGAGTGCCTGCAATCCAAAAAATGGCGCATAGACACCGGCTTTCTTCTCGGGAAGATGGTCTGATAAAATAACTAATAAATTACCTTGCTTCAAATGCTTCAATGCCTGACGGACACCAACCATATCCACCTTAAACATTTTGAGGCCAAAACGCTCGCGGCTATCGGTAATAATTTTTTCAAGGGTTGGTGATGCGGCTTCTTTATACATGCAGGCCGAAGGGAAATGTTGTGGCAGATAATAGCTCATCATTTCCCAGTTGCCAAAGTGTGGCATGATGATGACAACGCCTTTTTGACGATCAAAGGCCTGTTGTAATTTCTCCGGGTTTTTCATAGTGACTTTTTTCATCGAGCGCGCTGGCTTCGCAAACCACACGAAAGGTGTTTCACAAAACCACATGCCAGTTTCTTGCGCATTTTTCTGTAATAGCTCGGCTTGCTCTTTACGAGTTAATTCAGGGAAGCAATGTTC
Source organism: Cellvibrionaceae bacterium (assembly GCA_047633635.1). Classification (GTDB taxonomy): domain Bacteria; phylum Pseudomonadota; class Gammaproteobacteria; order Pseudomonadales; family Cellvibrionaceae; genus CANLBN01. The sequence goes on from JBLIFG010000044.1 coordinate 11,810, forward strand.
GATATTGCACTGGGCAATTGCGCGTCTCTTTTTATTAAGCGCAAAATACAAGCTACCCACAACGCGGCCGATTGCTTGATGCCAAGATAAGGGCATAAGGCTCACAAAAGACATAAAATTGCTAATAAGTTTAAATTTAAAGTTTTTCATTGACTATTTAATATGGGTTATAACGCTTTGACTTGTTGTAATGAGACTCATTACAAGACGATTGTTGTCATTTTATAGCATGTTATTAAATATAAGCTAGCCGTATTTTAACTCGGGTGTATATTGAATAATTAAGCGCGTGTATTGGTTCTTTATCTACAGGTTCTACGGTAAACTGCATGCATTAATAAACGCAGTTTTAATATGAGGTTTAGATAAGCTTAATGAAAGTAGGTTTTGTGGGTTGGCGCGGCATGGTGGGCTCAGTGTTAATGGGTCGAATGATAGAAGAGAATGACTTTTTAGCCTTTGATCCTATTTTTTTTACGACATCAAATGTGGGTGGGCAAGGCCCTGAAATTGGAAAAGACATCGAGCCCTTAAAAGATGCGAGCGATGTTGCTGAGCTCGCCAAAATGGACGTCATTATTAGCGCCCAGGGCGGAGATTATACGCAGTCTGTTTTTAAACCACTGCGCGATTCCGGTTGGACTGGCTTTTGGATTGATGCGGCCTCTTCACTGCGTATGGAAACTAACGCAGTCATTGTGCTCGATCCCGTCAATTTGTCTGTTATCGATACTGCCCTTAACAACGGAGTTAAAGATTTTATCGGCGGTAACTGCACTGTTAGCTTAATGCTGATGGCAATTGGCGGTTTAATTAATGCGGGCCACGTTGAGTGGATATCGGCAATGACCTATCAGGCTGCAAGTGGCGGTGGCGCTCGCCATATGCGTGAGCTATTAAATCAAATGGGAGCGTTGCGCGATAGTGTTGCCGCTGAGCTTGATGATCCGGCCTCAGCAATTTTAGATATTGATAAAAAAGTAGCGGCTAAGTTGCGCGACGGCAGCTTGCCACAAGACAATTTTGGCGTGCCATTAGCGGGTAGTGTGCTGCCCTACATTGATAGCGAGCTTACCTCGGGTCAGAGCCGTGAAGAGTGGAAAGCCGATGCAGAGACCAACAAAATACTCGCAGGTACAGCTATCAATGCATCCTTTGAGGCCGATGTTGCGACGCTCATGCCCCACATTCCGGTCGATGGTATTTGTGTGCGTGTTGGCGCGATGCGATGTCATAGCCAAGCCTTAACGATTAAACTTAAAAAAGATTTGCCAATGGATGAAATTGAGCGCTTGATCGCTAATGCAAATGACTGGGTCAAAGTGGTTCCTAATCATAAAGAAGCAAGCCTTAACGAGTTAACACCAACAGCGGTTACTGGCACCTTGTCGATTCCCGTGGGTCGACTCCGTAAAATGCATATGGGTCCCGAATACCTAAGTGCATTTACCGTTGGCGATCAGCTGCTATGGGGGGCTGCTGAGCCATTGCGTCGTATGTTACAAATATTGCTAAAGCGTCAAAACGGCTTGGCTTGATACACCTAATAACGCAGTTTAATCGCGAAAGTCTGCACTAGCTATTGCTCTAACTAGAAAATCCTTGAATTTATTCGCGACCACCGAGGTCGCGGTCATATTCTCAAGACGTCTAGGTAGGACAATAAGTCTGACAGCTACTTCGTGCAAACTAGCGTTTTTAGTATAAATAAACGTGATTAAAATTAAGGGTAAATATGACGGCTAAAATAGATGTGGCTATTGTTGGGGCAACCGGTTCAATTGGTGAAGCGATTGTTCAATTATTAGCTAAGCGTGCGTTTCCAGTCAATAATTTGTATCTGTTGGCTAGCGAGCGCACAGCAGGTACTAGCTTGATGTTTAATGGTAAGCCGGTGATGGTAACTGAGCTTAAAAAATTCGATTTTAGTAAGGCGCAATTAGCAATTTTTGTGGCAACTGATGCGGTTTCCGCGCAAATGCTACCCCAAGCTCAAGCGCAAGGGTGCTTAACTATTGATAATAGTCAGGTATTTGCTGAGTCTGCGCCCTTAGTCGTGCCTTTTGTCAATGGTCAGCTGTTATTGGCTCGTCCTGAAATAGTGGTTAATCCAGATAGTAACGTTATACCTTTAACGACAATACTCAAGTTGCTCGATGATCGCATGGGTTTAGAGCGGGTTAATGTGACGGCGGTTCAGTCGGTCTCGGGTCATGGTAAGAAAGCGATAAGTGAGCTTGCGGCACAAACTGCAAGCTTGTTAAATGGTCGCGGTGCCGAGCACAATATTTATCCTCAACAAATTGCTTTTAACGTATTGCCGTATGTTGGTGAGATTCGTGGTGATGGTCATACAGATGTCGAAAAGCGTCTAGTCACGCAAACACGTCGAGTATTGGGCAACGAAAGTCTCAATATGAACGTATCCTCAATACAGGTACCCGTTTTTTATGCCGATAGCATGATGGTGAGTATCGATACACGGACTGCGGTTAGTTTAAAAGAAATTAAAGAGACGCTCGAAGATTGTAGTGAAATTATTGTAGTAGATGACGACGGCGGCAAGCATTCGGCAACTCCGGTGACTCACTCAACGGGCAAAGAAAGTATTTTTGTTAGTCGTATTCGCCATGACATGAGTAATGATCAGGGTATTAATCTATGGGTTACCACTGACAATATTCATAAAAGTGCAGCAATTAATACTATTCTTATTGCAGAGTCTTTAATTAATGCCTAAGCCGCCTGTTTATGACTTAACTCAGGCTCGACGATCACTTTGCGATGGCTTAAATAAACATAAGCTGATTACAAAAGTAGCGGCTTGCTATATAAGTATAGCTAGGTAACGACATGAACTGTGATTGACGTCTTAATGTCAGACGTTAATCGCCAATATAAACTCCAGTAGCTTCGATTCCGACCTACAATCTAAATATCAAAGCCTGTGATTAAGCATGTAAGTCTGATGCGGGCCATGCTATTTTTTTAAAAACTGCTTTGTCCTGTTCGATTTTTGATGAAACTATCCAGTAATCGTTGGCTGGTTTATTTGTTGAAATAGTAAAAACTTTGCTGAAGAGGGTTATTTTAATCAACAAACAGTGTTTTTAAGGATGATTGTCAGGTCTCAGTAGTTGATAAAAATCTATTTATAATGAATACTTACAGCGACTTTTGAAAGTTTATTCGAGGTTAATGCTAAATTTTGCTGATGATCTATAATAAAATTAAACATTCATAATGAGAATTATTTTGATTGAGTTGAAAGTTCATAGATCAGCTAACTCAATACGATAAAAAGATAAACAGGGTAACCTTATGCAGCTCCGCACTATCGCTTTTGTATTCAGTATCGTTGGAATTTTATATTCTGGTTTTGCATCAGCCTTGGGTTTAGGCGAGATAACGCTGAGATCCCAATTTAATCAACCGTTAAATGCTGAGATAAGACTGCTAAAAGTCCGTGATTTGTCGAAAGAGGAAATTTTTACTGCACTAGCCTCGCGTGAAGACTTTAAACTTGTTGGCGTTGATCGCTTGTTCTTTCTATCGAGCTTTGATTTTGAAGTGATTCTTAAAGACCTATCTAATCCCATTATAAAAGTAACCTCTAGTAAACCTATTACGGAGCCCTACTTAAATTTTTTAGTAGAAGTGCAGTGGCCCAGTGGTCGCCTTTTACGTGAATATACGTTGTTGTTAGATCTTCCTGTGTTTAACGAAGCGGGTGCAAACGCTCCTGTAAGTTTGCCTAGTAGTGTTGCTGTTGCCTCTCCTGTGCAGGTAACTCCCGCTGCAAAAGCTACTCAGCCACAGCCACTTATATTTGCTCCCAATTCAGCTCCATCAGTTTCTGAGTCAGCACCTGAAGCAACTCAGGCATCAATACCCGCAACACCAGCAACACCAACGCCAGCAACACCACCACGAGAAGAATCTACGCCGAGTGTGGTTCAGGCCAGTGATGTTGAGGTTGATGATTATAAGGTTAAATCCGGCGACACACTCTGGAAGATAACAGAGGCAGCTCTTGCAGGTTCTTCAGCCTCCGTTAATCAAAAAATGGTCGCTATTTTACAGGCCAATCCGAATGCGTTCATAAAAGGCAATATTAACCGCCTAAAAAATGGTCGTGTACTACGTATACCGACTAACGAAGAAGTCGCCAATGTGGGCTATCAGCAAGCGCTGGATTTGGTCGGCGAACAAAATCAAGTTTGGTCTGCTGAGAACAAGTCTGCTCAAAAAGCAGTTTTAACATCCGTTGTACCCACCACGTCGGTTACACCAGAAGCGGCTCCAGTTGAGGGTCGTCTAACCTTAGGTTCTGCTGATTCTGGCCAAGCTAGTGTCAAGGGCATTGGTGCGAGCGGCAGCGGTGAGTCATTACAGAATGAATTGTCAATTGCTAATGATGAGCTGTCTCGTTCGACTCGCCAAAATGAAGAGTTAAACTTAAGAGTCTCTGAATTAGAAGCGCAAATAGAGACTATGGAAAGTTTGGTCTCGTTGACTAGTGATCAATTAAAAGCTCTAGAGCTTACGTCTAAAAATTCAATAGATACTGATGCTAGTGCGACTGATACCGAGCTGACCAATACATCTGTTAAGCCTTTAATTGATCAAGATGAAGTAAATCCAGAAGCTTCTGCTCCAGAAAGTTCAGCTGCCGTTGAAGAGCCAACTGTGTTTGTGGTGCCTGAGCCGGCAACCACTACTAACTTTACAGTGGACCAACAACCTTCACTTATCGATACTGTCGTCGACTTCTTAAAGACCAATATGTTGCTTGTCGGGGGTGCTCTATTGGCATTTTTGGTAGCAATACTGGTGCTCTTGCGCTTAAAGAAGAAGCCAGATGACGAGCTCGAAGACTTTGCATTAGACGGTGAGGATGACGATTTATTTGATTTGAATGAAGAAAATCTGGATGACATTAGCGATCTTGATGATCAAGCTTACGCTGAAGATAATACCTTCTCTGTGGATGAGGATCTTGATGAATCGGTTCAGGCGCAAACGGAGGATGTTGTTGCCGAGGCAGATATTTATGTGAGTTTGGGGCAAGAAGATAAAGCCATAGAGCTGTTGGAAAAAGAAATACAACAAAATCCAGATAATGCAGACGCACGCCTTGGTTTGCTGAAAATTTATGCAAAATCACAAAATTCAATGGGTTTTGATGAGCAATATGCACAGCTGCTACCGCTGGGTAATGTTTATGCTAATGATCAAGCAATGGCTTTGCGTAAAGAGATAGAAAATGCAGAGCCGTTCGACACCGATCAATATTCTCTCAAGGACGATGGGTTAGATTTTTTAGATGAAGTCGACAGCAACGATTTAGATCTCGATTTAGATCTCGATATAGATGAGGTAGGCGAGTCCGATAATGAGGGTAGTATCGCCTTTTCGGAGACAGATTCAGATTTTGATCTGGACGAACTATCGCTTGACTTAGATGATCTTGCTGATAAGGCTCCGGACGTCAAAGAAAATAAATCTTCGTCTGAGACTACCGATACCGATTTTTCTCTTGATTTTGAGGAGCTTGACGATGATTTGCCGTTGGACTTAGATGATGAGTTAATTGTTGCAGCAGAGCCAGATGACGGCATAGAGGATATTGAATTCTCTCTCGATCTAGATGAG
>JBLIFG010000045.1:0-17135 GCA_047633635.1 Cellvibrionaceae bacterium
TGATTAATAGCAGTTAATTTAAAAATTTCTTTATATCTACTGACTTTTAACCCTTCACTTATAAGAAAGTTTATTAATATTTATGTGGCAATTAGCAGATAAAAAAATATCAAGCCGATTACTTATTGGCTCAGCTTTATATCCTTCACCTGATTTGATGAAAAAAGCCATAACTGCATCTGGGTCAGAGGTGGTGACGGTCTCACTTAGGCGTCAAAACATAGGCTCAGCTAAAGCTATTGCCAATAACGGAGGCAATGATTTTTGGAATCTATTAAAAAATTTAAATCTTAATATTTTACCTAATACTGCAGGCTGTCACACGGCTAAAGAAGCGGTGACTACAGCGCAAATGGCTCGCGAGGTTTTTGATACTAATTGGATCAAACTTGAAGTCATTGGTGACGAATACAATCTACAGCCCGATCCCTTCGCAACCTTAGAGGCGACTAAAGAATTAATTTCTCAGGGTTTTGAAGTTTTTCCTTATTGCACAGATGATCTTGTTTTATGCCAAAAATTAGTAGAGGCAGGTTGTAAAATTTTAATGCCATGGGGCTCACCTATTGGCACAGGCAAAGGCTTGCTCAATCCTTATGCGCTTAAAAATATACGCGAGCGCCTACCTAATATAACGTTAATAGTCGATGCCGGTATTGGTCTACCATCACATGCGGTTCAAGCATTAGAGATGGGTTACGATGGTGTTTTATTAAACACTGCCGTAGCACAAGCTGCCGACCCCATTAAAATGGCCGAAGCCTTCAAGTATGCTCTGCTTGCCGGACGTAATGGTTATGAAGCGGGAGCAATTAAAGAGAAAAATCTAGCAAAGCCAAGTACTCCGATAATAGGCACACCTTTCTGGCATCAATCGTAACGGCTTTTTATTGATAAAATGCTTAAGCTTTTGTGTGTTTTCACACCTGCCTTCAGAAATAAACAAGTCTTTTTTTATTAACACCCTACTTAACATGTAAAGTTAATTATTATGTCGATACGTCAAATAGTTTTAAATTTTTCAGGTAATGACACAGCAGGTTTTGCCGGTATGGCAATGGATGTTAAGGTACAAAATGCATTTGAAGTACACAGTGCAGCTGTTATTACGGCAAATACTGCACAGAATAACGAAAAGGTTATTTCAATTAATTGCGTCGCCGATGCTGTCTTTCAAGATCAAATGGATGCCGTTGATACCTTGCCTATTATGGCAGTAAAAGTAGGCTTAGTAGGCTCGATAACACAGGCCGAAAAAATAAAGAGTTTTGTTCAAGAAAAAAAAGTACCGCTAGTATTAGATCCTGTAGTGGCAAGTAGTAGTGGCGCTCAATTTATCGATGAAAACTTTTTATTGTTTTTAAAAGAGCAACTGTTGCCCCATACAACAGTCCTGACGCCAAATATTATGGAAGCCGAAGTGTTAACTAATATTGAAATAAAAACAACAGAGGATATCGTAACAGCGGCCGCGGCTTTGTTGATGCTAGGGGTTACTGCCGTCTTAATAAAAGGCGGCCACTTTGCAGTCAATAAAGCCGACAATAAACAAGAAGATGTTGTACAAGACTATTTTAGCGATGGAAAAATGTCTTTTTGGTTGAGCAGCCAAAAAATTTCGACACAGAATTCTCGTGGTACGGGCTGTGCGTTAGCTTCTGCGATCGCCAGTAGTCTTGCTTTAGGATATTCGCTATACGATGCAGTTGTTATTGCTAAAATGGCAATTTCTCAGGGGCTACGTCAAGCCTATGCCGTAGCAGAAGTCAATGGTGTCAAAGGTGTTGCTCATTCTTATGGCCCCGTTAATATTACACATTTTCCATGTGATCAAATTGATTTACCACTGTTGACGCTTAACCCTGTCGACACTTTAGCAATATCCTCCTTCCCTGAATGTAACCAACCGTTATTGGGTTTATACCCTGTAGTAGATCGAGCCGAATGGATTACTCGACTTGCATCGACGGGTGTGAGTACGATGCAATTACGTGTTAAAGATTTAGCAGGAGAAGAACTCGAGCGCGAGATTAAACTGGCGATTGAGCTTGGGGCTCAAAATGATTGTCGTCTATTTATTAACGACTATTGGCAACTTGCGATTAAACACAATGCTTATGGCGTACATCTAGGGCAAGAAGATTTAGACGATGCCAATATCAGCGCAATTAAAAAAGCGGGCTTGAGGTTAGGCTTAAGTACTCATTGTCATTATGAGGTAGCACGGGCACATAGTTATAAGCCTTCTTATATTGCTTGTGGACCGGTTTTTCACACGACCACCAAAGATATGCCATGGACACCGCATGGATTAAAAGGCCTTAGTTATTGGCGTGGAGTTTTAAATTATCCCTTGGTTGCCATTGGTGGCATTAATACCGAGCGCTTTGGGCCAATCGCTGCAACGGGTGTAGATAGTGTTGCAATGATCACTGCTATTACCTTGGCGAAAAATCCTTGTGATGTGGCAATAGCTTATATGAAAAAATTTGATGAAGCGCAAGCCTAAGCGACTCTGTTAACATGAGGTATTATTAATAAAGTCTTGATTGAGCTCGATTGTCTCTTGCGCGCACAATAGGCAAGTTTACTAGTGCTTTATCTCTTCGTGTCGCACTTGAGAGGCATCGAGTCCAGTTGTATTTTTTACTGATTAACTAATCCTTTATTTTTATTTGCTTTGCCTCAAAGTAAAATCCTTATCCTTGCACAGATCTTATTTTATGACTATGAATAATGATGATTCCAATAAAAACTCATCGGGTGATTTTTCATCAGAGGAATGGCTACGCTATACACGACATTTACAGTTGCCACAAATCGGTGTCTCGGGCCAAAAAAAACTTAAACAATCAAAGGTTTTAATTGTTGGTGCCGGCGGCTTAGGTTCGCCCGTCGCACTTTATTTAGCAGCGGCAGGTGTTGGCCATATAACAATAGTTGACGGTGATTATGTCGATGTTACTAACTTGCAAAGGCAGATAATTTTCACGACTGATCAAGTTGGAAAATCAAAAGCACTATGTGCAAAAGAGCGGTTATTGGCGTTAAATCCTTCCATAATGGTAGCGGCGATTAAAGAAAATTTATCGATAAATAATGCTGACGATCTCATTAAATGTGCAGACCTTATTTTAGATTGCACCGATAACTTTGCGACCCGCTATTTAATTAATGACACCTGCAGTCAATATAAAAAACCCTGGGTATTTGCAAGCATTTATCAGTTTTCTGGTCAGTGTGCATTATTTACTGAAAAGTCTGCTTGTTTTCGCTGCCTATTTCCCGATCCTCCAACAGATGTTGCCGACTGTAATACAGCCGGAGTACTCGGTGTATTACCTGGTATATTAGGTACCTTGCAGGCGAATGAGGCGATTAAGTTCTTAACAGGTTTACCGTGCCCATTAGAAAATAATTTATTAATGGTGGAGGCGAGTGATTTAATTTTTAGAAAAATTAAATTGAATAAAAGTAATCACTGTCCGCTATGTGCAGATGGCGCCCACAATTATAAAATTGATACTTCAAGTTATGATATGAGTTGTGAAGTTAATCGTCTAGATGATGAGGAGATATCTACCTCTGAATTTAATTTATCAAGACAGCACAGTAGCTCTGTTGTTTTAGATGTTCGGGGGCAAAATGAACGCGAGGCTTTTAATATTGGCGGTCAGCATATACCACTTGATTTGTTATCTGAGAACTTATCGCTACTCGATCAAAATAAAGCTATTATCTGTTATTGCCAAACCGGTATAAGAAGCAAGCAAGCTGCGGTATTACTTAAAACCAATGGGTTTGCGGTTAAAAGCCTCAAGGGGGGCTTAGCTGCCTTCTTGAAAGAAAATGGCTAAACATACAGCGGTTCAACAAGAACTCACACAGTGCAAAGCTCAAATTTCAAATCTCAAAACGTAATGGCTTCAAACATGAAGCCATTACGTTTATATGGCTTTGTGAGCTAAAACACTATGAATAACGCGATCGTATTCAAAGTAGACGGTGAAGTTGTTGTAATTCCAGCTTGATATTGGCGGTACACCAACGGCATCTTTAAAGCCCGCAGGTTCACCAAAGCGCTGTTGTACTTGAGCCTTTGTCATGCCAGCAGAAGGCCGCTCGATAGTGATATTGTTATCGCCTTGTTGACCAAGCGGTACTTGAATATTTTCTGCATTAGCAAGACCTCCTGCCATTAAAAAGAGACTAGTGATAGTTACTGCGAAAGCGTGTGTTAGTCGCGATTTGAAAGTAGCCATGGTGATGCCTTAATCGTTTAATTCAATTTTGTATTATATTATTGTAATTGTAATAATATATCTATTGTTGATGATTGAAAAATGTAAGTGTTTGAGTGTTTAGAGATTCTCATTGTCTCTAGGAGCTCTTGATTGCTTTTTTTGTATAATTTGTGTGTCGATGATTTGTTTTGCAATAATCCGCTGTTCGTCGGCGTTAAGATGATCAAAGCTTGCCCCCACTAAATAGCGATCTTCCCCAAGTTGTTGGCTGCGAGTAATTTGAGCATAATTCAAGATAGAGGTATATGCGGGAAGAAACACCAACTTTATGGCTATCCAACTTTCTATGTCTAGCGGGCGGTTGGTCGTAAAGGCAATGCCGCCTTGGCTAAGGTCAATTCGACCTGCATCTTGATCATCTTCAGCAACCATCTCTTGCGCCAGCATTAGTTGTGACAAAAGATTAATTTTCTTATTAAGAATTTCAAGATATTGACCAACATCCGAATTCTCTTTACGGATATTATGCATGAAAGTCGTTGAAACATTATCTAGTTGCTGAAATTTAGTCAGTAAGCCGACACTCGCCGAACGATCAAAATAATGCTCAGCATTGAATTCTTCAATAGAATCTGTGGAAACAGCTTTAAAATTAAAAATAACATCTTGCTGTATTCTAAAAAATTGCCTTTTATCACTCATTCTTTAACCTATATGTGTCGATCAAAACTTCTACCCATGTAGAGTTTTTTTATTGTAGCAGTAAATTCATATTTGGCGATGGGCTGTTGCTTATAAAATGAACAGGTTGAGCGCTTTATCACACGCCTCACTCATAAAAATTTATCAGCTTATACTTTTCGTTAACAGAATCGCTATAATGTACCCATGATATCAAATACTCCTATTTTTATCGGCCTTCGCTACACGCACGCAAAACGTCGACACCAATTCATCTCTTTTGTTAGTGGTTTCTCATTAATAGGTATGGCGCTAGGTACCCTTGCGCTGATTGTCGTATTATCTGTTATGAATGGATTTGATCGCGAAATAAAAGAACGTATTTTACGAGTTGTTCCTCATGCGTATTTGAATCAAACACCCGTTATGCAAGATTGGAAGTTAATACAAGGTCAGATTAGTGAAGTTGAAAATATTAAATCAGCAGCGCCTTACATTTCAGGCTTTGTCATGTTGTCGAGCGACTTCAATGTGCAAGGTGTTGAGCTTCAGGGTGTCTTGCCCACCGAGGAAGTGAATGTTTCAACGATTAATGACTATATGTTGAACACCTCACTGTTTGCACTTAAGCCTAATCAGTTCTCTATTATTTTAGGAAGCCAAGTTGCCAGACAATTAAATGTGAGTGTCGACGACACTATTATTATGACGTTACCTACCGTTTCAATTACACCAGCGGGTTTATTTCCTCGGTCGAAACGTTTTAGCGTAGCGGGAATATTTGAAGTCGGTGCACAAGTTGACCAATCTTTAGCATTGATTCATTTAAGTGATGCACAACGGTTATTTCGCTATGGGTCGTCAGTTCAAGGTTTGCGCATTAAAACAGATGATATCTACCAAGCTGCTGCTGCTGTTAGACCATTACCAGTAAAGTTAGGCATGAATTTCGAGGTTAAAGATTGGAGTCAAACACAAGGAGGTCTATTTCAAGCTATTCAATTAGAAAAGAGAATGGTAATGCTGCTGTTAATGATTATTATTGCTGTGGCGGCGTTAAATATTGTCACAAGCCTCGTGCTTATGGTCTCAGACAAACGTAGCGATATTGCTGTGCTGAGAACACTAGGCATGACCACGCGGCAAATTATGGCTGTATTTGTAATTCAAGGTAGCGCTGTTGGTTTTATCGGAATTGTAATTGGTAGTCTAGCCGGCTGTCTATTAGCTATTAATATTACGGTGGTGGCCGACTGGCTGCAAACATTAGTAGGGCTCTATTTATTTGATCCAAGCATCTATTTTATTAGTCAAATACCATCTGAGCTCGCACTAAAAGATGTCGTTATCGTATGTGGCGTCGGTTTTATACTGAGTATTTTAGCGACCCTGTATCCAGCCTTCAGAGCGACTCAAGTAGAGCCCGCTGAAGTGCTTCGTTATGAGTAGCTTTTACACACGTTCAATATGCAAAGTTCGCTGAATAGTGAGTTGATTAAAATTTTCAAAAGGAAATAATTATGAGTAAAGCAATTGTGATTGCTTGTAACTCTTTGAGTAAAAGTTATGCAGGAGGGCCAAATCCTGTCGAAGTTTTAAACAACATTTCGTTAAGTGTTGAAAAGGGTGAGCGCATAGCGATTATTGGTAGTTCCGGTTGTGGTAAAAGTACCTTGCTAAATTTATTAGGTGGGCTCGATACGCCAAGTCACGGCGAAGTTACTATAGCGAATCAGAATATAGCTAACTTAAACGAAAACGATCGAGGTAAGTTACGTAATCGTTATCTGGGTTTTGTTTATCAATTTCATCACTTGTTAGGTGAATTTACCGCCTTAGAAAACGTTGCCATGCCACTTTTAATTGGCAATTATTCAGTTGCAGAATCGACCTTAAGAGCTACAGATATATTGGCAAGAGTTGGCTTAAAAGATCGTCTCAAGCACAAGCCTGCAGAGCTTTCAGGTGGCGAGCGTCAGCGTGTGGCTATCGCTCGAGCTATGGTGGCAAGACCCGCTTGTGTATTGATGGATGAACCCACCGGTAATCTCGATCAAGAGACTGGTGAATCTATCCAAGAATTAATGCGGGAACTTAACCGCGAGTATGAGCTGAGTTTTATTATTGTTACCCACGATCAAAAATTAGCTCACACCATGGATCGTGTCTTGGAACTAAGCAAAGGGACATTGCACAGTTCACAACAGCCTCACTCTTTAAATGCTGTGACCAAATAATGTTGCAGCCATTAAGTTTATTTATTGGTCTGCGTTATACCTTATCAAAAAGGCGTAGTCGCTCGGTGTCTTTTATCTCTGGTATTGCAATGATTGGCATTGTTTTAAGTGTTGCATTACTGATTACTGTGTTGTCAGTAATGAATGGTTTTGACAAGGAGCTAAAAGAAAGAATTCTAGGAATAATGCCCCAGGTCAGTGTCTATTATCCTGCAAATTCTCAAGAGTGGCCTGCGTTAAGGCAGCATATTCTTCAGCAACAAGGTGTGAAGGGCGCCACCCCCTTTATTGAACTTCAAGGCATGTTACACGAGGGCCGCTTTACGCAGCCTAGTATTATCTATGGCGTCGATAAGCACCATCACGCAACTGTTTCAAATATATCAAATTATTTGGATAATAACACGCTGCTTGTGCTTGCGAGTGATGAACACACCATTGCACTAGGCAGTGGTCTTGCTGAAAAATTACAAGTAGGTCGAGACGATAAAGTCACCGTGATCATACCGCAATTAAACCAAGGTGGCTCAAGACAAAACCCTGCGGTTAAGCGCTTAAAAATTATTGATGTTTTCTCTACCGGAACCGAGTTAGATCATTCGCTTGCATTGATGGGGTTAGTCGGTGCCGCACAATTAAGTCCTAATCCGTTGGTGATTTCGGGGCTACATATCAGCGTGAATAATTTGTTTGAGGCAAATTATATATCTAATGAATTGAAATTATCGCTATCAAAAAAATTAAATACCAATGTGTATACCAGTGACTGGAGTCGTACCCATGGGAATATTTATACAGCCATTAAGACATCAAAAAGTCTGGTGAGTTTACTGTTGTTTTTAATTATTGCCATTGCGGCATTTAATGTTGTGTCAACATTAATGATGGTAGTCGTCGATAAGCAAAGTGATATTGCGGTACTACGCACACTGGGTGTATCTAACCGACAGGTGCTCTCTATTTTTATAATTCAAGGTGCGATTATTGGCGTTGTCGGAACAATAATAGGCGTAGTGTTAGGCGTTTTTTTAGCCTTAACCATAGAAAATATTATCTCAAGCATAGAACAACTTTTAAGTATTAACTTTTTACAATCAACCATTTATCCAGTTAACTTCTTACCCTCATCGTTACAGCTAAATGATATTATATTAGTTGCTAGTGCATCGTTAATAATGAGTTTTATCGCAACAATTTATCCGGCAATTCAAGCTATGAAAATAAATCCTGCCGAGGCCTTGAGTTACGATGAGTAATTAGCGGTTGATTTTAGTATCTTTGCGGCGACGCCATTGGCGAACAATGAGAAGCCGCCATAAAAGTCGTGTTAGCAGAAAAGACGCAGTAGAAAAAATAGTAGCTGTTACTAAAGAGCCAACAAACAGCGGCTTCCAGACTTTGCCAATTTCATCCTGTAACAATGTAAAGGTAATATCGTGAGGCTGGATATGTATTCTCGGCATATCTAAAATCCACAAACCTAATTGATACGTCGCAAAAAAAATAGGCCCGATAGTTAACGGATTACTTATCCAAACTAAGCCGATACTTAGTGGTAGATTACACCTAATCCATAAAGCTAAAGTTGCTGCGAATACCATTTGAAAGGGAATGGGGATAAAGGCCAAAAATACGCCTATCAGCATCGCCAACGAAATTGAGTGGCGATTAAAATGGAAGAGGTTGGGGTCATCCAAAAGAGGCCGAAGAAGTCTTAATGCAGGCTGTCGTTTGACACGGGCCGCATTAGGAGTAAATCGTTTAAAAAGCTTCTTTGGCATCTACTCACAGCTTAAAATTGAAAGGTACGGTAAAAACCGCAGCATTATGCCTATAAATATCTAGTAATACTATTGTAGATTATATTTACGGTGTTTTGCTTTTATTTTATTTTTAAATTAGCACGTTAAGGCTTTTTTTGAATTATTCAATGTCTTCGGGGTCTAGGATGTATCTTATTTTAAAATCATGTTTTTAACTGACAGTACATCTTATTATTTATAAAAACTATCGCCTAATAGAGCCTCATAGCTTTTCTCGGTTTGCGCTTTCAGGTTGACTATTTGTTGTTCTGCTAACTAGCCTTGACACTAAATTTTTTATTGATAACCGCTTTTTTAAAAAGCACTAAATCTAATAATAAAAGGCAGCAATCTGTTTTTAATTGGTTGTAATTAGACACAGAGTGTTATTTTCTGTACCCGATATCTACGAAATAAAGTATATTGTCCTAAATGGCTAAAAATATACTTTTTTAAATGTATATCAGAGACTTGAAGCCTTCAGATACTGTTATTTCGTGTTGAGCAACTGCTTAAAAGGTTATACCTATGAATGTTATGGAGTCTATTGATATTAATGAAAGGTTTTCTTTTTTAGACAATCTAAAAGTGGCTCCCGCAACTAACGCAGGTCGCTATCAGGTTCGATTTGCCATCGACGATGCAGAAGTTGCCGCTGCACAAGCTCTTCGCTATCGTGTTTTTTATGACGAGAAGCAAGGCAACCCTAGTGCAGAGATGATTGCAGTAAAACGCGATATAGACGAGTGGGATGCCGCAGGTTTCCATGTTATCGTCATCGACACAGCCGCTGACATGCAACCGGCTATTGTTGGTACCTTGCGTCTATTTTTTAATGAATGCTTAAAGCCTGATCAGCATTTTTATACTGAAAAAACATTCAGTCTCAGCAAACTACACAATTTTTATGGTAAATCACTTGAGCTAAGTCGTTTTTGTGTAGATCCCAATGGACGCGGCGGTGTTATTTTGATGCTTATATGGAAATATGCCATGAGCTTTCTTCAAGATAACGACATTGACGTGATGTTTGGTTGTGCAAGTTTTACCGGCATTAATATCGATACCCATCTCCCTATCCTCAATTATCTCTACGATCATCACTTAGCGCCAGAGCTCCTAAGGCCCGTGCCAAAAGTCGACAACTATATCGACCTAAATACTATCAATAAATCTGATGCTATGACCGCTGATGCTAAAAAATCGATACCCACACTATTGCGCGGTTATCTAAAGTTAGGCGCAAAAATAAGCGACGCGGCAATTATTGACCCTGTGTTTAATACGGTTTATGTAGCTATTTATGTAGAGACTAAAAATATGTTAAAACAGAATCCCAAGTTGTTGATGCATGTCTGAAGTGTTTGCGAAAAAAATATTACAGCTAATTTTTGTGATGAAGACACAGTTAACAACATAAGTAGGACTATAAACGAGATCACAAGCATGACCTTAAATGACACCTTATTTGAAAAACCGTCTTTAGCTGAGCCAAGATCTTTTGTGCATACTATCA
This sequence comes from Cellvibrionaceae bacterium, assembly GCA_047633635.1. Classification (GTDB taxonomy): domain Bacteria; phylum Pseudomonadota; class Gammaproteobacteria; order Pseudomonadales; family Cellvibrionaceae; genus CANLBN01. Next base: position 10,481 of record JBLIFG010000045.1, read on the forward strand.
GATCGGTTTTTTTTGCGTTCTTATTAATTGTTTGGATTTTGATAATGTTGCCTGTATTCTTCATCTTCAAATATCTATTGCCCGCACACCTAGATTTTTTTTATAAAACATTTCACCGTATATGTTGTTATTTATTTTCTATGGAGGTGACTACGGAAGGCGAGATGTCAGCGCTAAAACCGACATTATTTCTTTCTAATCATGTATCTTATCTCGATGTTTTTGCGCTTTCTTCAAAATTACCGGGATACTTTATCGCTAAATCAGAAGTGGCCGGTTGGCCTGTTTTAGGGCAGCTCGCAAAAATTCAAAATACCTTATTTTTTGAGCGCAAAGGTAATAAGATTCGCGCTCAGCTGTCGATTATGTCGCATCATTTTGATGAAAATAAGAATTTAATTTTATTTCCCGAGGGAACCAGTACCGAGGGTGAGCATGTAGAGCCGTTCAAATCGAGCTTGTTGCAATCGGTTGAGCAGGCAGTTGAAACAGTAACAATTCAACCAGTAACCATCGCTTACACACATTATAAAAATAAACCAATGAGTAGAGCGTTAAGAGACCAGTATGCCTGGTATGCCACGATGCCTTTTGGATCCCACTTTTTTAATGCTTTAGGCTTAAAAAAATCTTCCATTAAAATAATTTTTCATCCGACCCTCGAATTGAAAAGTTTTGATTCACGCAAAGATTGTGCTTTCTACTGTTGGCAGCAGGTAGCTGTCGGTTTGACTAATGCGAACAAAAATCATTAGTATACCAGTGTGTGCTTTATTGTTATAACTAGACTTGTATAATACATTGAAGTAATGCTTAATATTTACAAGCTATCAAACATAACATCGAGAATGGATTGTAACCATGGGTATAAATTGGAAAGAGTACCAAGCAAACTTTTTTTATGATGAATTGATTAACAAGAATGGTAATCCACGACTACCGGCAAAACGTTTAGCAACTTATTTACAATCTCTTGATGAAGATGAATTACATCGCCGCCAACAATTAGCTGAGGCGACAATTCAAGATATGGGCATTACTTTTACTGTCTACACAGAAGAGGGTAATATTGACAGGTCTTGGCCTTTTGACATCATCCCACGCACTATTTCTGCGAAACAGTGGAGTAAAACTGCGGAAGGTCTGACACAGCGATTACAGGCGTTAAATTTATTTATCGACGACCTATATCACGATCAAAAAATTCTGAAAGACGGTATTATTCCACGAGAAATCATCGAAAAATCTGTTAATTTTCGTAAAGAGTGTGTCGGTATATCTCCACCTCATGGTGTTTGGGCGCATATTTGTGGAACTGACTTAGTTCGCGACGATGATGGTGAGTTTTATGTCTTAGAGGATAATCTTCGCGTGCCCTCGGGTGTATCTTACATGCTTGAAAATCGTTCTATTACTAAACGCGTACTTCCCGAATTGTTTGAGCAAGGCAATATTCTTCCAATTTCTGGCTATACCAACCAGTTGTTTAATACCCTAGCCGACCTAGCGCCCGATGTAGAAAAGCCTGAAATTGTTATATTAACCCCTGGTATCTATAACTCAGCATACTTTGAGCATGCGTTTTTAGCCCAGCAAATGGGGGTAGAGCTAGTAGAAGGCAGTGATTTGACTGTGGCCAAAAATGGCTATGTCTATATGAAGACAATTAATGGTCTTGAAAAAGTAGATGTAATTTATCGTCGAATTGACGACTTATTTTTAGACCCTACTGTTTTTAATAAAGAGTCTACATTGGGTGTGCCGGGTTTAATGAAAGCATGGCAAACAGGTAAGGTTGCCCTTGCTAATGCTCCCGGAGCCGGAGTTGCCGACGATAAAGTTGTCTATGCCTATGTTCCTCAAATCATTAAATATTATCTAGATCAAGATCCTATTATAGCTAATGTAGAGACGTTTCTCTGCAGTGATAAAAAACAGCGCGACTATGTGATTGAAAACATCGCCAAATTAGTTGTGAAGCCCGCTAACGAATCTGGTGGCTATGGCATGCTAGTTGGCCCACACTCAACTAAAAAAGAACAAGCTGAATTTGTTGAGTTGATAAAAAATGATCCTCGCAACTATATTGGGCAGCCCACACTTGCACTTTCAACTGCACCAACACTTGTCAGTGGTGATAAGCTCGAACCTCGTCACCTCGATTTACGTCCTTTTGTACTTCAAAGTAAAAATAGTTATGTAACAACGGGTGGATTAACAAGGGTCGCTATGAAAAAAGGTTCGTTAGTTGTTAACTCTTCTCAAGGTGGTGGTAGTAAGGATACTTGGATTGTTGATACGGAGGCTAAATAATGCTGTCAAGCGTAGCGGAAAGAATATATTGGACATCACGTTATCTACAAAGAGTCGAAAGCTCGGCGAGATTAGTTAACGTTTATACCAACTTACTAATGGATTTACCTAAAGATATTAATATCTCCTGGTTTAATCTAGTGACCTTAAACAGTGGCGAGACTGAATACGAAGCTCGATACAAAGTCCGCGACGAGCGCAATGTAGTAAAGTTTACCTTGGCAGATGACACCAATGCAGGCTCCATGTTGGTTTCTCTATCCATGGTTCGCGAAAACTTGCGCACCACTCGTGACGTTATGCCAGAGAGTGCTTGGGAATTAATTAATGAGTTAACTACATTCGCCAAGCAGTCGATCAAAGATGGTTGCCTAAACCGCGGTAAGCGACATGAGTTTTTGACCCAAGTTATTAATCAGTGTCAGCTAATACAAGGGTATATTGCGAGTACTTTATCTCACGATGAAGTATGGGATATGTGGTGTATTGGTCGCCATTTAGAATGTGCAGATATGACGACGCGTATTCTTGATGCGGGCACTCATGTGTTAGCGACTCATGATGATCGTGATGAAGCCCATGCGCCGTTAATTATTTGGGGTAACGTACTTCGTAGCTCTGGTGCCGATCATGCCTATAGACGCAATGTTGCAGCGAGTGTTGGCGGTAATAAAGTTGCCAAGTTCTTAATCTTTGACCCGCATTTTCCGCGCTCGGTTCACTACTGCATCAGCTCAATGGAGAGCGCCGTAAAGCGTCTTCCAAAAAGTAGAAAGATAATAACGTCAATGAAAGCACTTGGTATCAGACAAACATCATCTGTCAGGTTTACCGAGCTTGACGACCAGTTAAGTGCTTATTGTAATGATCTACAGCTAAAGCTTGGTGAGTTGCACGGTATATTTTCTGAGAATTGGTTTTCTGCTAAATAATTAATTAATGAAAAAACTTATAAGATAGGCGAAAAAATAATTTTAGAGCTTATCTATTATTCATTTAAGGCTTCAAAAATATCATGACGATTCGAGTAGCTATACACCATAATACGTATTATAAATTTGACCGTAGAGTTAATTTGTCTCCCCATGTGGTCAGACTGCGTCCAGCACCACATACGCGCACGCCGCTGCATGGCTATACGTTAAAAGTTTTACCTGAAAATCATTTTATTAACTGGCAGCAAGATCCGTTTGGTAACTGGCAAGCACGTATAGTGTTTCCCGAAAAAACTGACCACTTTAGTGTCGAAGTTGAAGTTATCGCCGATATGACGGTTATCAACCCCTTTGACTTTTTTGTCGAAGACGACGCAAAAAAATTCCCTTTTAAATACGATAAAGAACTAAAAGAAGAGCTATTACCTTACTTGGAAGTAAAAGAACAAGGCGAACAGCTAGTTGAATGGCTAGAAGAATTTAAAAATAAAAAAGATATACCCATTAATGATTTTTTAGTTGAAATAAATCAAAAGTTAGAACGTGATATCGACTACACCATTCGCATGGAGCCTGGGGTTCAAGATTGTGAGACAACGCTAGAGAAAAAGTTAGGCTCCTGTCGCGACTCAGGTTGGCTATTAGTGCAAATTTTTCGTCACTTAGGTTTGGCTGCACGCTTTACTTCTGGTTACCTCGTTCAACTGACCTCAGATGTTAAATCGTTAGATGGACCTTCGGGACCCGAGGAAGATTTTACCGATCTACACGCATGGTGTGAGGTCTACCTACCGGGTGCTGGTTGGGTTGGCCTTGATCCAACATCAGGATTGTTTGCCAGTGAAGGACATATTCCTTTAGCCTGTACACCTAACCCCAGTTCTGCGGCTCCTATAACGGGCTTCACCGATGAGTGCGAGGTTGAGTTTGAATTTGCCAATGAAGTTGTTCGCATTTTAGAAGATCCTCGTGTCACAAAGCCTTATAGTGATTATCAATGGTCAAAAATTGATGAGCTCGGTCATAAAATTGATGAAGAGTTAATAAAAGAAGACGTGCGTTTAACCATGGGTGGAGAACCTACTTTCGTATCCATTGATGATATGGAGTCTGAACAATGGAACACGGGCGCACTGGGTGATGATAAGTTACGGCTATCAAAAGAATTATTATTAAAGTTACGTGATAGTTTTACAAAGGGTGGCTTGCTACATTACGGTCAAGGTAAGTGGTACCCCGGAGAAGAGGTTCCTCGCTGGGCGTTGGGATGTTTTTGGCGGACTGATGAGACGCCCCTGTGGAACAACACCAAATTAATTGGTCGTATCGATACTGATTATGGTTTTACTCGTAAAGAAGGTCGAAAGTTTTTACAAAGCTTATGTCAGTCGTTGCGGATTCCAATGAGCTATATCATTTCTACTTTTGAAGATGCTTCGCATTACTTATTAAAAGAACAAGAGTTACCAGAGAATATTGATTTGTATGATGCGGATCTTTCACTTGATCTTGAACGCAAGCGACTCGCTAAATTACTCAAACAAGGGTTGAACAACCCCTCAGGCTTTGTATTGCCGCTAGAGTGGAACGCTACTGATTGTCATTGGAGCAGTTGCCATTGGCCCGTAAGGCGAGAGCGCTTAATCGCTATACCCGGCGACTCGCCAATGGGTTTGCGCCTACCATTAGCAAGTCTCCCTCATGCGACGGAGCAAGAATTATATAGACCAGCAAGTGATCCCTTTGCGCAAGAAAAAGTTCAACCGACGGTTGATAAAGCGCCTAAACAGATGACCCAGTTAATTCGAACTGCGCTAACAATTGAGCCGCGGGATGGCTGTTTGTTTATCTTTTTACCCCCGTTACAATCATTTAATGACTTCTGTAATTTAATCGAAGCCATAGAAGCTACAGCAGAAAAGCTCGATATGCCGGTGATTCTCGAGGGCTATGAACCACCGAGTGACCCTAAATTAAAAAGCTTTAAAATTACTCCTGACCCCGGTGTTATCGAAGTCAATATTCATCCTAGTCGCTCTTGGGGCGAGCTAGTTGAAAAAACCAATGTTCTTTACGAGCAGGCCAGGCTTTGTCGTCTGGGCACAGAAAAATTCATGGTCGATGGCCGTCATACGGGAACCGGTGGCGGTAATCATGTCACTATAGGTGGCGCAACCGCTGCAGATAGTCCGATACTTAGACGTCCTGAAATTTTGCAAAGCTTGATTACATTTTGGCAGCATCATCCGAGTTTATCTTATTTATTTTCGGGCATGTTTATTGGTCCAACGAGTCAAGCTCCAAGAGTTGATGAAGGCCGCGATGATATTCTCTATGAATTAGAAGTTGCCTTTCAGCAAGTCCCCGAGGGTGCCGTGGATCAGCCTTGGCTGGTAGACAGGATTTTTAGAAATTTGCTTGTTGATATCACCGGTAATACCCACCGTGCTGAGTTTTGTATTGACAAGCTCTACTCGCCGAATTCGGCTACAGGACGTCTAGGTATATTAGAGTTTCGTGGTTTTGAAATGCCACCCCACGCGCGTATGTCATTGGTGCAGATGTTGCTGCTGCGCTGCCTAGTTGCTCGATTTTGGAAAGAGCCCTACAAGCATCAATTAGTTCGCTGGGGAACACGACTCCACGATCAATTTTTACTGCCGCATTATATTTGGTCGGACATCAAAGAAGTTGTCACCGACTTACAAGCCCACGGCTATGATTTTAAATTAGAGTGGTTATTACCCTTTGAAGAGTTTCGCTTTCCGCATTATGGTCGTGTACAAATCTCTGATATTGAAATTGAATTGCGATGGGGCATAGAGCCTTGGCATGTTTTAGGCGAAGAAGTAGGGCAGCATGGTACAACTCGTTATGTAGACTCATCTGTCGAACGCCTTCAGGTCAGAGTTAATGGTATTAATAACGAACGTTATATTTTAACTTGTAATCAAAGGCGCGTTCCACTCAGGGCCACAGGCAAGCAAGGTGAGTTTGTTGCGGGGCTGCGTTATCGCGCTTGGGCTCCACCGTCGGCCTTACATCCAACAATAGGCGTTCATGCACCGTTAGTATTTGATTTGATTGATACTTGGAATGGTTTAGCCATTGGCGGCTGCACATATCATGTAAATCATCCTGGCGGACGCAGTTACGAAACCTTCCCTATTAATGCCTTTGAAGCTGAGTCACGCAGAGTCAATCGCTTCTGGGATTCAAATCATACACCGGGTACGATTCGTCCGAGTGAGGCCACGGTTAGATCACAATCGCCGATGAATAACGATAGATCAGATGATACATCTAAACAGGGAGAGATTAGATCGTTCTTTGTGCACAGTTATAAGCCTCGTCCGATGGCGCCACCAAAAGAAGAAGTTTCTGAAGACTATCCGTATACCTTAGAT
>JBLIFG010000046.1:0-16636 GCA_047633635.1 Cellvibrionaceae bacterium
AAACCAACCGGTCCGCGCGCGTGAATTTTACCGGTGGCAATACCTATTTCTGCGCCCATACCAAATTCACCACCATCGGAAAACTGGGTTGATGCATTATGCATGACTACCGCTGAGTCAATCGTGCGCATAAAGATTTCTGCCGTATCGGCATTTTCGGTGACAATAGCATCGGTATGCTTAGAAGAGTGTTGATCAATAAAACTGAGTGCTTCATCAATTCCAGCAACCACTTTCACCGACAAGATTGCGTCCAAATATTCGGTGTCCCAGTCTTTGTCGGTGGCAGCTTTGATACGCGTATCGCAATCCTGCGCAGCTTCGTCTCCGCGAATTTCGCAGTGTTCCAACATGTCAACCAGCTGGGGTAAAAGTTCAGTGGCGATTGATTGGTCAACTACCAAACTTTCAGTGGCACCACAAACACCGGTTCTGCGCAGTTTGGCATTTTTGACAATATTGAGGGCTTTGCTGAGATCGGCATCTTTATCTATGTAAATATGGTTATTTCCATCCAGATGAAGCAATGTCGGCACTCGCGCCTCGTCTCTCACCAGCTCCACCAGACCACGACCGCCACGAGGAATAACAAGATCAACATAATCGGCGCAACGCAGCAGAGCAGCGACAGCCGCGCGGTCGTCGGTGTCAACTAGCTGTATACAGCTGGTGGGTAAATTAGCCGCGCGTAATCCGGTTGCCATACAGCCCACAATAATACGAGTGGAATTAAGGCTTTCTGATCCGCCGCGTAAAATCACGGCATTACCTGACTTCAGACATAAGGCGCCTGCGTCTGCACCCACATTGGGACGCGACTCATAGATCATGCCTATAACACCAATGGGGGTCGCTACTCGAGTGATTTTGAGACCGTTGGGGCGGTCAAATTGTGCCAACACTCGACCAACAGGATCGTCCAGTTTAGCGATATCTTCCAGCGCCACGGCCATCGCTTCGATACGTTCGGGGGTCAGTTTGAGTCGGTCAATAAATGACTCGGCTTTGCCCGCCTGAGTAACGCCTAAAACATCCAGTGCGTTGGCTTCGAGCAACGCCGCTTGATTTTCTCTTAGCGCATTGGCTGCGACAGTTAATGCTTGATTTTTTTGTTGAGTAGTTGCACAGGCCAGCGCTTTTGATGCCGCTTTGGCCTGCTTGCCAAGGCTTTCTATCATACTTTCGATATCATCAATTTGACTGTCATTTGACATAAATGAGTTCCCTTGTTTGTTTAATTATGAATTGACAAAATAAATTCAATCTAATCGGATTGTATTTATCCTGCTTAAAATTTTAGTGACAATCTTTTTGCAGTCATCGCCGAACTGAAAACTATTTAAAGTGATAGTAGGCGCTGGAACACGCGATGGTGCTATGAAAAGTCAGCGTAACTCGACAGCACGTTGGTAAGCCGCCTTGACAGTTGATTCAAACAGTTCTTCTAACTTGGAATCTTCGGTAAGTGCCTTCAACCCAGCTTCGGTTGTGCCATTTTTACTGGTGACTGAATTTCGTAAAGCTTCGGCACTTTGCTCGCTAGTCATAGCGAGTTCAATTGATCCGCCCAGTGTGTTGAGTACTAATTCTCTGGCTGTTTCAGGTGAGAAACCAAGCTTTATCGCCGCTTCGATCCAGCAGCGCGCTATTTCGAAGGCATAACCGGGACCGCTACCGGCCACTGCAGTCACTCGATCTAATTCATCTTCATCAGCCGTCACATGGGTGAAGCCAACAGCATCAGTTAATGCATGGGCGGTTTTGATTTGTTCAGAACTGCATCTTGAATTGGCATAAAGCGCACTCACTCCGCGGCCAATTCGAGCGGGTAAGTTCGGCATGACGCGCATAATAGCTTGCTCGCCAATCAGTTTTTCTATGGAAGCAACCGAGAAACCTGCCGCAACAGAAATAACGCAACCCGAATCAACAAGATGCTGTCGATACGCGGGTAAAACTTTTTCAATGAGCTGCGGTTTGATTGCAATCACAATGATATCGAAACGCTTATCAGACAGTGCTTCGACTTGGTGTTTAACGATCACACCCGCAGGTGCTTCTATTTCAGAAGGGTTAATAACCGTAATTTGGTGACTAGTCGAACTTGCCCAGCGAGTGAGCAAAGCGCTGCCCATTTTGCCACAGCCAATCATAAGTAAAGACATACAATACCTTATGTTTATTGAGTTTATTGAGTTTTTTTGTGCATGAATTGCAGATAGTTTTGCCAAGGTAAATTATTAAAACTATTGGGGTCGTAATGCTATTTATTCAAAGTATAGTTTTAGCTCAATTGATAAAAACTAGTTTTTAGCATATGATATATCTACTGATTTGTCGATCGTTGTCAAATTCTTACTATTTTTATAAACTTTTTAGCCGCTTTACAAGCAAGGTTTTTTATCTTCTCTCTGCATTGACCCATCCAATAATTTATACAACATCTCATCCAATAAAGGAATCATGAAAACTGGTTTCATTGGTTCTTAATGTTATTATTTTGATGTGAAAAAATATTACACCAGCAATAAAACATCACCAGTTTTTTTGAAACTTCAAGGATTAATTTTGTCTTGATTTAAAATATCGATTCAATTTTATCATTTAATTTATTTAACTAAACAGGAGCAATTGTGCCTATATTTGAAGAAGGAAATGAAGGAACAAAGGTAAAATCTAATCGAACAAAGCCGCGCATTGTCATAAAAGTTGGTTCTAGCTTATTGGCTAACGAAAAAAATTTAACGCCTTGCTTCGCCTTTATGCACGGACTACTGAGTGACATTTCAGACCTTCAAGATCAAGGTTATGAAGTTGTGCTCACATCATCCGGATCCGTGGCATTAGGTCTCACTACTGTGGGCTGCAACATTGAGAACGCCAGCATACAAGATAAACAGGCTGCGGCTGCTTGCGGACAACCGATTTTAATGCACGCTTACAAACAAATTGCATTGGAGTATGGTTTTGACATTGCTCAGGTTCTAGTCACCCTTGATGATCTCGAAAGTCGACGTCGATTTGTTAACACTAAAAATACCATTCATCGGTTGATCAAACAGGGCGTAATGCCCATTGTTAATGAAAACGATACCGTTACCACTGCAGAAATTCGAGTTGGAGATAATGATCGACTTGCAGCCAAAGTTGCTCAGATGATCGGAGCAGAGTATCTGTTCATTCTAACCTGTATCGATGGTGTCTATGATCGCAACCCTTCAGAGGAAGGTGCAATTTTTGTTGATACCATTGAGGATGTGAGTGATTACATGATGGCCGCATCCGGCACCAGCTCGCTTGGGAGTGGCGGCATGCTGACCAAATTACGGGCAGCTAACATGGCTCAAAATGCCGGATGTACAACCATCATTAGCCGCGGCGAGCTAGTTTCTCCGGTGACCGCAATACTCCGCGGTGAACGTAAACATACCAAATGCATTGCTCACGCATCGCCCTCTTCGGCATGGAATATTTGGCTGACTGATCGTCTTCAAATGGCGGGTAGTTTAGTGGTTCGACAGGATGTTGCCGATGTAATAGGTGACAGTGACGACGGGTTCTCATGCAATGATGTGGTCTCAATTCACGGCTCATTTGAGCGCGCAGACGTGCTTCATATTTACGATGAAAATGGTTTAGAAGTCGCTCGTGGTTTGTGTAACTTTTCATCGGATGAAGCCACAATCATATCGAGTCGGCCGCATGAAACAGTGAAAGATATACTTGGTTACGTCGCCTCACGCCGCCTGATCAATGATGATAATTTGGTTATTCTGGCGGAACATCATCTTTCGTGGGATGAACCAGTAGCAGAGGATAATTAAAGCAGCGGTTTGGTTGAAAGCTAACAAACTAGCAGCTAGTCGGGTCTATCGATGCAATATAGCAAAGAAAGGCCCGACCCCTTTAAATTGCTGTTAACGGTATAAGTCAATAGACTTAAACAACCCAATTGCAAAAGCTGATGGCTTTGTCGATTAAATGACGCTAATCGACAATTTATCACAACTCAGTGCAATTGGTTCTTCAAGCGCACTGACTCGCTATCAAGAAAAGCCCGAGATTAAGTTCATTTAAGGCATCCGCCTATCGCAACAATTATTTTATTCGCACTTATAAGAAATACGCTTTTACTTAACTAACAATTAGTCCTAATGAGGTTTGACATGGCCTGTCTTTTCACGAAGGTGTTTTGAAGTCAAAGCCTCATATTTATTTTAATCAATATTCTGTATTGATGACTCACATTTTTTTAACGAGTGGCTATATTTTATGTGACTAGAGCCTTTTTCTTGTGAGTAAAAAGTGGAGGTCTTTCTATTTGCCACTTTCAGGCAATTAGCGTTAAAAGTATCTATACTATCCGTCATACCGATTATTCCGATAACGCCCTATTGAGAGATAAATTGTAGTTGGCAAAATGTGAAGCGAACAGAACCAGCCAACTTTAATTTGTCCTGCTTCAACATAACTAAAGGTAAAATACTGTGGATGAAATTAAAAACACTTCAGAACCAAAAAAAAATTCTCCAAGCACGCTTTAGATTAGACTTAAAAACATAATAAGAGGTGCACTTAAAAAATAATTATATTTAGATGGTGAATCGTTGTTCATGGACACTTTGCTTCAATTGATAGTGTATATTTGACGATACTACTAACAGCTTATTTAAGAGCCTAAAGCTTTCTATCACTTAAGCTCACTGCTTAGGTTTCAAGTAATGCCAGCATTAGTATTAATTTGTCTACACTCAAAAAGATACGAGTGTTTGGACAGAAATGAGCTTTGCAAAAAAGTGCCTAACTTGGGCAATACATTTAATCCCTGAATAATATATTGAGTTTTAGAATAAATGAGTTGGTACTTCATTTCCAAGATAAGCTGAAAGGGGTCTGCATACTTAGGTCGAATGTTATAGTTAGCTGATGTCTACCAAGAAGTAAGTGATTGATAAAACGTTGCTTGCGCCCCTAGAATCAACTTGAGACTAACACCTTAAATCTCTTCGGGAGTCACTTTGTGACAATAACGGCCATACTTTGGAAACATTTCACAGCGTAACTAAACGTACATGAAGGATGTATACCCTCGAGCCTATCAATCTACTACTAAATCCAAGGTATCGGCAATCAACCGCCTTTTAAATTATTAATACTTAAACTTAAGCTGATATTTCTACGTTTAGCTTCTATACTGAAATATATTAATAATAAGATTCACTCACTAGAGAATACCTTCTTGATTTTCGATAGTTTGATAAGAATGACACTTTTAGTGTTTCTAATAACAGCTTTTAGCGTACTCTACCCTGTATCCGCCAAGGCTGAACTACCTATTGACAGCACAGCTACGAAATTAGTAAGTAGCCCGTGGCTTTATCATTTGGGAGACTTGCCTCGAGATGTCGAAACCGGCAAATGGAATTTTGACACGGCCAATTGGAAGATTACTGCCTCAGCTAGTGACATACCTGACAGAAGCGGCGAGCAAATTGTCTGGTTTAAAGTGGCACTACCTGAAGGCAGTTGGCGAGACCCCTACCTATTCATCAGCAGTGTCGATCTAACTCTTCAAGTATTTCATAACAACCAACAGATTTATCAATTTGGTCATATCGATGCTAAAGGCAGCAGCCATTTCGAGGGCTGGCCTTGGCATATTATTCGGCTGCCCGCAGACTATGCTCGTCATGAGATGTATTTCCGAATTTTTTCAGACTACTCTTACATCGGCATGTCTGGTGACATTGCATTAGGTGAACGTTTTAATTTATTGAACAAGGTCTACAGTCAGGGGTTAAAAGGCCTAATCTTTATCATCATTGTATTGCTCGTCGGCGTCATTAGCACAATTATGGGTACCATAAAAAAAGATCGTGTTGCAGCGACTGCAACTGGCCTGCTATCGTTTAATTTGGCTTTGATGATGTTTGCAGAAAATGAATTAAGCCAGATCATATTGTATGAGCCGTTGTTATGGCGTTATATCGCCGCTTTTAGTTATTTTCTTATTCCTGCTTTTCTTGCCGTAATCATTCGAGCATGGGTTAAGTATGATAGGTCACTTATAAGCAGTGGCGTGTTATTTACTTCGGTTGGATTTACAACCATCGTAGCGCTACTATCGATATTTACATCGTTTAACTTTGTCAATGCTTACCCTTGGTTTGACGCATTATTTATTGTCCTGATGTTATCTTTGATGTTCGGGTATTTCGACTTTTTTAAGCAGCAGGGTTTCCTCGGTTTATTGATGGCATTCGGCGTATTCGCCCTGTCTACCTCATTAGTTATTGATATGTTGAGCGCACACGGATTGATTGCCTGGATTGGACGCACAGGACAGTTTGGTTTAGTTTTATTTTCTTTGGCATCACTCGCTATTTATCTGGTGCGGGACTGGAATCAACAAGCTGCCTTGAGTCAGCTCACTGAAAATCTCGAGTCCGAGGTTGAAGATCGCACTCTTGAGTTAAGAGCGAGTCAAAAAAAGCTCGAACGTATGGCACACGAGGATTTCCTCACGTCACTGCTAAATCGTCGATCATTTGCCAATCAGGCTACCATAGAAATCTCCAATGCTATTCGCTACCAACGTCCTGTGTCATTGCTGCTTTTCGATGTTGATCATTTTAAAACCGTCAATGACAGTTACGGTCACAATGTGGGGGACTTAGTACTAAGAGCTATTGCCAACTCAATCAGAGCAACTTGTCGTGAAGGTGACTTGATTTGCAGATATGGTGGCGAAGAGTTTGTTGTACTGTTACACGCAACGGAATCGGATCAGGCTCAGGTGCTAGTGAAAAGACTGCGTGAATCTATTAATGAAATCAAGGTCTTTAGCGAAGACCAAACCATCAGCATTACTGCCAGTTTCGGATTGGCTTGCCTCGACGATCTAAAACAGAACGAAGTGTGTGCCGAGAAATTACTCGAACAACTGCTGACTGCAGCAGATCAGGCAATGTATCAGGTAAAAACCTCCGGGCGTGATGCCGTAAAAATCCACAAACTATTAGAACCGGTCTAATGGGCCTCATGCTTGGTAGCTATTGAATGAGTATGGTGAGTATTAACCTCCCCGATTTCTATCAAGCTACTGCAATATCCAAGCTATTGGCAATCGACTCTTGGGCAGATTTGAAACATTAACGCCTTGCTAAGCGGTCTAAAATTGTTGCTTATAATGTGTAGCGAAGCTAAACCTAACCAGCTGTTTTAGTTCCATTTAAACGCCTTATTATGTGCTTTTTTGCCAGTGACATTCCATTTGCTTAGCTGTATTTTCAGCTAAGCTTGATGTCGCAAGTTCTGAGACCAAGTGCAAGCTCATATCAATTCCAGATGAGATACCCCCAGAGGTCATATATTTTCCTTGGGAAACCCAACGTTGCTCACTAACAACATTTAATTTAGGATAATTAGCTTTAAGGTCTGCAATGTCTTCCCAATGAGTTGTCACCGTTAAACCATTTAATAACTCAGCTTCGGCTAAAATAAAAGCGCCGGTGCAAACAGATGCTACCTTTTTAGATTTATCTGCAACATTAGAAACCCAGGATATTACATTTGATTTTTTTACTTCTTCTGTATGTATACCGCCAACAACGATAAGTACATCTATATCAGGGTGTAAATCAAAACAGAAATGTGAATTAATAGGGAACCCACCACGAGCTTGCACGATACCAAGTTTTTCTGAAACTAAAAATATATTCTAATTTTTATTTCCCAAACGACTTGCTGTGCTTAAAACTTCAAATGGTCCAGAAAAGTCAAGAACCTCTGCATTATCGTAAATATATATTCCAATGTTCATACTATGGATACCTCATGGCACATAATGCCTGCGTAATCAGCAAATTGTAATGGAGGGTTTTGTGCAACAATTCGCGGAGCGAATGCACAAAACCCGGAGCGTAAATTTGTCTGCGTTAGCGCACTTGTTAGCCATAGTTATTCATAACTTTCCCAGATTTATCAGACAAGGAATCTGGTCCCTTACAAGATAGAATAAAACAACCAACTGTTTGGAGTTCATACATGATACAGACCTCGAGTCCAAGCATGAGAAGTCTTCGGTTATAGTCTCTGACTCCTGAACCCGTGATGCTCGTGGGCGAGTTATATATATTAGCAAATCCAGTTCGCCTTTCAACTCTCTATATCTATTATCGTCCGCCAGTTTTTTTGCTTCTTCTAAAACCAGTTCATACATCTTTGCGAATGGTGGAATATCATGCGCTTCTCCTACTAAAGACACTCCATCGAGAGAGGTAGCAGCCTTTATCGAGTTGTATGCATCCTTATAAAGTTTTCTACGCCGCATATTTGGGTCGTCAATTCCTTAACCTGGAATCTAGAATCTCTAAAATGAACGTCTACTTTGCTTTTCTGGTCAGAAGAATTAAGCTCTTAATTTTGATGCTCAACCCACATTATTGAAAGGAACTCTGATACGACCCAACGCTCTCTTTCTTTTTTGGATTCGAGAAATACTCAAAACCTTACTTTGCCGAGCTCTCTAAGTGAGTGAGCAATTCTTTATCATTTATAGGCGCACGACTCCCTGCTAAAGATGGTTAACAGCTTAGTCTAAGGCGTAAGACCGTATATTAATTTGTTGGCGGCCATTATTTATAAAATTCACTTTAAATTCTATAAGTCAACAAAGCTTGTCTTATAGAATACAAAAACATGCGTCCGTACGCCGTATATTTCAGTCGCTTTTTTAAAATCATATTGTTGGATAAAGAGGCGCGGTATGTCTGCTCTTGAGTGAAGAAACTTAAAATTAGAAATAGTCCAGATTAAGTCAGTGACAGCGAATAAACTAATTTCAGCATATTGTCTGCTCCACCATCAATTAAGGCTCTATTTCTTGGGTGTCTGCAACTTCTTAAAGCTCTCTAGTATATTTAGTCTACAACTTTATTATTCAGCGACAAAAACCAGTTTATATTGACTACGGGCTTCGGGCATTCGCCTACGGCTAGCACAGACGCCATAATTGCCTCAAGTATTTGATCAGCACCTGAGCCATCTTTAATCTGCAGAAATTTAATGCAAACAGCTTTTACTACGTTAAAAAGCTGTCGCTACGACTCAACTGCGGTAGTTAGGTGTAATCATTTAACGCCCGCCTACAGCTCCATCACGACGTTTATCAGCACCCCCAACCAATACTGTTTTTGGTTTAAAAAAAGGCTCCAAGCCACGTTTATGGCTGCTCTCTTCTACTTTAATAATAGAGAGTCCACTCGCTTGCGCAATAATACCCACTTGCCGCTCTGGCAACTCTGTATTGGGGTCACTATGGCCTCGCGCTTTTAACTCGGCGGCTAACGCCTGCGCATCGTAGCTCCAAGTGATGCCCGGAATCGGCTGTTCTAAATCAGTGCGACCATTTCGATTCATATAGTGGGGCACGTTAATAGCTTGTTGCGGATCGAGATCAAACTCGATCATATTAAAGATTGATTGGGCGGTGTAGCCAATAATACGCGAACCTCCCGGCGAACCCGTGACAATCTCTACACGTTCATGCGCGTCAAACACAATCGTTGGCGACATAGAGCTCCGCGGGCGTTTATTGGCTTGAACGCGATTGGCAATTAAAACACCATCATCCCCGGTTGCCGTAAACGAGAAGTCGGTTAATTGGTTGTTAAGTAGAAAGCCATTAACCATAACTCCATTGCCAAAAGAGCTTTCAACTGTTGTTGTCATCGATAGCGCATTGCCGTAACGATCAATAATTGAGACGTGACTTGTACCAGATTCTTTAGTGCGCCTATCGGCAGTGCCTGGGTCAAACTCACCCGGCGGCATACCCGCCTCGAGAACCCCTAAATCGGTCTCGCTAATTAATGCCGCACGCGCGGCTAAATACTCTTTATTGAGTAGTCCCTCCGTGGGCACCGTCACAAAATCTGGGTCGGCTATATAGCGCCCGCGATCGGCAAACGCTAGGCGGCCGGCTTGGCTAAACAAATGTACAACATCGATATTGAGCGGCTCTTTATCGCTAAAATCAAAGTTTTGCAGAATACCTAAAATTTGACCTACCGCTAATGCGCCAGAAGAAGGCGGCCCCATGCCGCAGACGTTGCGACCACGATATGCGATACACACAGGTGCGCGCTCGACAACCTGATAGTTGACCAAATCGTTTAAGGTCATATCCCCCGCAATATGTAAATCACCTTGAACTGCTGCCACAATATTAGCCGCGATTGCACCTGTATAAAAAGCATCCGCACCAAAACGACTGAGGGCTATTAATGTTTGTGCATAGTCAGGGTTTTTAACGATGGTACCTGCGGATTTAGCGCTGCAGTCTGAGTTGGCAAAATATGCAAACGCTGCAGGATCTCGAAAGGTTAGGCGCGCATCACAAGTTTGATCAAAAAAACCTAGCAAGCTTGATACTTGATTACTGGTGCGGGCGGTCAACGCAAAGCCTTGCTGTGCTAGGTTAATCGCTGGCTCATATAACTCACCTATTGGCAGGTAACCATAGCGTTCATGCATAAACTCCAACATCCGTGGCACCCCGGGCACCCCCACCGACAAACCACTTTGCCATGCATTCACAAATCGACTTTTGGTTGGTGCTGTATCACTAACGGCCGCAAAACGATCGCCTGTTGCTGCAGCTGGCGCAGTTTCGCGCGCATCAATAGTCGTCGTTCTATTTGCCCGTGCATCGTAATACACGATAAATGCACCACCACCAATACCACTAGATTGCGGTTCAACCAAACCTAATACTGCCTGCACGGCAATCATGGCATCGGCAGCAGTACCGCCGGCACGCAAAATACGCTCGCCCACAGCCGTTGCCATGGGATTCGCCGTCACAACCATTTCATGTTGCTTGGTAACCGCAGCGGCTAAGGTATCGGGAAGCTTGTCTATCGGAGTCGTATCTTGCTCGGGGTTATCGGCGGATATCTGAGCGGCGGATGCTTGAGAACCTGTGGCTTGAGCGAGAGTACCTTGAGCAAAAGTCAGACTTAAAAAATATATAAGTACGGCTGTTTTAGCAATACTTCGAATGATCATAACTCTAATCCTGTCTTTTTTCATGTGCTTTATTAACTATGCAGCATTAACTAAACACGAGTAATTTAACGGCCGCGATCGCAGCCATAATACGAATCAACCATTTAAATTGCGCTATGTTCAATTTACTCAAAACATAATAGCCAATCAACGCGCCAACGATTAAACCTGGCAAACACTGCAAACTCAACAGTGTACTTTGCCAATTGACCAAACCTAGTATAAGAAGCACCGGCAACTTAACTAAATTAATAATCAAAAAACCCCAAGCACGCGTGCTCACGTAGGCTTCTTTCGATAATTTTTGCTCGATTAAAATAAGGCTTAATAAAGGCCCTGCGGCATTGGCAGCCAAGCTCACAAAACCCGCTAATAGTCCTGTAATACCAATAATTAATGGGTGCTTCATAATATTGGTGGGCTTGTAATCTAACCAAACACCTAATAATAATATCGCAATAATAACCACACCCAGCATCAAGGTAAACTGTTCGGTATCAACACCTGCTAACCACCAGCCACCCAGTGCGACCCCCAGAAACGACAATGGTAGTAGCCGCGCAAGTACTCCCCACTGAATATTTTTGCGGTACATAACAATAGCCATTAGATCTGTCATCAAATACATAGGCACCACAATACCGAGAGCTGCCGGCCCAGGTACCGCTAGCATCACAATAGGCAATATGATTAAACCCATACCCCCGATAGAAAATTTAGAGAAACCGGTGACTAAACCTGCGGCTAACAAGCTCAATAATACAATATCCAATAGTATTCCCTGGCAAAAATTTTGGAAAAAAATGAGCGGCGATAAAAATAAAGGTTCGAAGGGCTAATTGGCAACTATCGGGTAACCATTCTTTAAATAAACGCCACGCTCTCGATAAACGTTTACTCGTATAGTGGCAAAGACAACAACTACTATTGGTATGCATACTCTCACTAAAGGCGGCAACAAGCCATCTACGATGCCCTCATACAGGCGGGTAAATACTTTGGCATTGCTGACTTTGGCTTACGCGCATTGGCTTCTTTACGCCTAGAAAAAGGCGACGCAATATGGGGACACGATTTAACCATTGAATACAGCATGTAGGCGGCCAACCTTGCCTGCTTTGTAAAAAAGATAACGCCAACTTCGAAGGCAAAGCAGCATTAATTGCGCAAACTGCCGCAGCCCTTAAACGCAAACTCGTGTTGCCTGCTATCGACACCGATATCGACGCAGTTACAGGTTCAAAGCCGGTCTACTCTAACGGGCGAGTCGTGGGTGAATGTGCCTCTGTTAGCTACTGTCATCGTTGCAAAAAAACCTAGCGTTAGTTTATATTAATGTCGACGCACTCGTAGCAGATGACCTTCAAGTAATAATCATCGGTGGCTACCTCTCGGCGAGCGTGACTAAAGTTTGTATCTATGACCCTAAGGGTGAAAGGGTGAAATCTTGATGACTTACTTAAGCAAATAATATTCATAGAAAATTAGTCTGTAAACAAAATTTCTCCTGCTTTTTGACCTTACCCTACATCCATGTAGGGCAGCGGACAGTCAATGGCTTGTGCTATACAGGTGATAAGTTCTAGTTCGGGCGCATCAATAATACCGTCGTGCTGAATTATTTTTGCACAAGCTTTTAGCAACTGAGGTTTTTGTAGTGGCTTTAAATGGCGCACTTGCTCGAGCGACTGAGTTAATATTTCTGTTGTTAAGTCTTTGAGTGGATACCAAGGTAATAAAAAGTCGAACTCGCTGTCAATCACCGCATCGAAAGTTTTCTTAAGAGTATCAGCAGCTGCGCTTTCATCATCGAGATTAGCGACAGTGCTAATATTTGCTAACGCCGACAATAGGCGCGCAACTGCAGGCTTACACTTTTTTAAGCTAACACTACGCAGTTGAATCAGCTTTCGAGGACGACAATGGTGATCAACCAAATGATAAAGCGCCCACTCTCTTATCTCTATTTTCTTATCAATTTTTATTAAAGCCAGCAATTGAATTTTAAATTCTTTATATTGCGCGTCGCTCAGCGCTTTTAAAATGGGCAACGCCAAGCCTAACAACATCATCGGTTGTGTTGGCTGTAATAGCTCTAGCTGACAATAGACAAAGCGTATTTGCTTTAATAAATCTTGGCTTTGATTTTTTTTAATGTTGGCCCATTGCTGTTGCCGGATTGAGCTGTTGCTGTCGAGTAACATTGAAAAAACTAAGCCGCGTGCAGTATAGGGCTCGTGTATTTTTTCACAGAGTAATTCAAAATTTGCTTTTAAACTGTTTAATTCGTTTGACGCTTTTTTTATAGTCGCCTCAGAAGGATCTCCAGAGTGATCAATTGCATTAACCAATGCATCGACACTTAAATCGGTAGTATTGAATGCCCTCGAGCTGTTAAATGATGCCGTTTTAGCAGTGGCGCTTGCCGCAAGGCCGGCAACACCCGTGAGGATATCGGCATTGGTATTAATTTTGGCGCCGCCCGCTGTATCTGCTAATGCCGCCTTTGATGCCGAGGTGTTTCCAGGGGCTCGTTGCGGTACTATTTCCGGTACTGTAAAACCACCATCCCAGTTTGGATCGATACGCTTAATGCGCTCAGTTAATGGTGGGTGAGTTGCCATCCAGCTGTTAAAAAAATTGAAGTGTAGGCCTTGTGAAAAGAGCATATGACTGATTTCATTAACATCTTTGTCTTGCCATTCTTGACGACTTGAGGAGACGCTTGAGAGACCACCAATTTTTTTGAGAGCTCCACTAATACCGGCTTTACTGCGAGTATATTGTACCGCAGAAGCATCGGCTAAAAATTCGCGTTGCCGCGAGATAGCGGCTTTAATCAGATTGCCAAAGAAGATGCCCAGATAACCCAACAACATTAAAGCAATACCAATGCTCAAGGTTTTGCCACGATCACGATTAGAACTACCCCGCGAATACATCAAATAACGCCCCGTATTAGCGATAACAATAATGCCGTATATCATACCGATCAAACGTAAATTAAGGCGCATATCGCCATTGAGTATATGGCTGAACTCATGTGCGATGACACCTTGTAATTCTTCGCGATCTAGGTTTTCTATAGCCCCACGAGTAACACCTATTACCGCATCAGCCGATTGAAAACCGGCCGCAAAAGCATTAATGCCAGCCTCGTCCATCACGTAGACACTAGGTACAGAAGTCCCCGAGGCTATCGCCATTTCCTCTACAACATTGAGTAATCTTCTCTCGAGGGCATCGCGCGGATTGACGTTAATCAATCGTCCTCCTAGCTGTTCTGCAACTACTTTTCCGCCAGCACTTAATTGAATCATACGAAACGCAGATGCTATGAACACAACCGACAAAACACCAAAAGCAATAAGCCCTAAATATTGCCAATCGAATACTTGAGATGAAATCGACCAAATGGATTGGCCGGTTTGATAACTATCAAAACGCGCATTATGCAGCCCTAGAATATAGCCGATACCCGCAACCACATAAGCGGTTAATGCAATTAAGCCAATGAGTGCTATCGCAAATATAATGAGTAGTCGCTTTGTTTGCCTACGGGCTAAGTCTTGATGCTCATAAAAATTCATATTAAAGCCTGTGCATGAATAGAGGTTTTACTTTGAGACAAGGCGTAATTAGAGGTAAACATAAGGCGCAGCTTAACGCCGTGCTGATGAGTGAAAAATGTTTGAATAAAATCATGCTTCTTAGCCCCCTCCTCTAGGTTAGAGGCATCGGAATAGTCGAACACTCCGGCAAAATCTCATAATGATTTTCTTTAATAACGCTGAAACTAGCGGACAACAAAGCGACAGTACAATGCTTGATTGGACGCGTACCTAGAAAAAAGTATTGCGCGGTATCACAACATCAACCATATGACTGTTGTTACTCCAATTAGCCGTCGCCATATAATTAAATTAAAAGCTGACTTTGGGCGCTGCTTGTATCTCGGCGCTGTCGGCAAACTCTAGCAGTACGGCATCTTGCGGATGACCAAACATGCCCGCTAAAATAGCGGGAGGAAAGCTTTGACGATACTCGTTGTACAAGGTCACGCCATCGTTAAAGGCTTGCCTGGCAAATGCGACTTTGTTTTCGGTAGAAGTAAGCTCTTCCGACACTTGCATCATGTTTTCATTGGCTTTTAAATCGGGATAGGCTTCAACCACAATATTTAGTTTACCCATGGCCGAGTTCAACATGCCCTCTGCCTGCCCTAACAAATCCATTGCCGCTCCATCGGAGGGATTGCTCGCTACTTTTTCTAAACCGCTCACTGCCTGATTACGCGCCGAGATAACGGCCTCTAGGGTGCCGCGCTCATGTTCTAAATAAGCTTTGGCTGTCTCGACTAGATTGGGAATCAAATCATAGCGACGCTTGAGCTGCACCTCTATTTGTGCAAAGCCGTTTTGATAGCGATTTTTTAAACTCACTAAGCGATTATAAATACTGACGATATATAAAAATAAACTAACTAAAACAACAAGAACAACGATAGTGGTGATAGACATACTAGCCTCATTTTTTATTAATAAATTGTGGCACTGCTTTATAATATTTACTGTTGATAACTCTTTATGCCGCCGCGGCGTTTTGTATTGCAGCAGCGCTTTACGTCAGTACTCAACAGCGGTAGTAACCTTCAATCTTACTATACAGACCTTATAGCTTAAGGCCTAGTTTTGGCCCTACCAGAGACACGGCTTTTACTGCGATCGCCTGTAATGACAGAGATCTACAGCCTGTTGGCGCAGTGCGTGACAACGTTAACAAATGAGTCTTATCCCCACCCCTGTAGAAGGCCAATATAGTAGTCATCTAATTCAGTAATATCGATAATAATAATTGCTACATAAACAATCTTTTAATGGCAGTAATTTTGAGCAATTTTTTATTTAACTTTTAAAACAGGTCTTAAAATACTTCACTACAATAGTTTTAACTCGTTTTATTATTCACCTTAAGTGCTCTCTTTTTTATATTTATAACGCATTAACTTTTTTACTCATGTACTTTGTTTATAGATAATAGATTTATACGGGTCAATGCATCATCAATAATCAAAATATTTGAGCTGTCGGCAACAAAATAACCCCTGGTTGCAAACTGCTGCGCTAAAGCAAGGGGAAATATCGCAGCTAAGGCAATAATAAGCTCATTCGTGGGCTTATCAGCTGCAACTAATTGGAATTTTTACGACCTAGACCTATTTAACATTTTCAAAAACTACAAATTGTACTGGGCCTGCACATTTTTTTCAGTATCGGCAATATACGCCTTAGAATATTGGCTTCAGGGATATTAAGTGCTAAAAAAAATATTGCTAAGAGTTTTTAGATGGGTTGTTATCGATAGATAAGATGGTATTAATTAACTCATACATAGCGTTAAATTGTGACCAAAATAACACGGATAATAAGTCTAAATGCTATCTGCTAAAAATTATTTTTTCCACGTATATGGTCGAATCACAAGCGACTGCATGAATTATAACTACTGATAGAAATTTGGCAGCTTAATTAATAGGTTGTTCAGGCGTGATTACTTCGACCTCACT
>JBLIFG010000047.1:0-16362 GCA_047633635.1 Cellvibrionaceae bacterium
ATCAAGTCAGTATAAATTACCCATCGTCGGGTTTTGCCATGCTCTTAATTTATTAGTTTGCACCAAGATATCTTCCGAGTTATTTTATAGCGATTATCGTTGGTCGTCGCCGGCAGAGTAAGGCTTTTTATATGACTTAGCTATGTTTCCCTCAGCATTAGACAGTTAATTTATGGCACAGTCAGATTAATATTAAGAAAAATAAATTCCAATAAAAAATTCTCGATAATATCTTTGTAAGTTCTTTTATATTAGCTTCAATAACAACAGCGTTATTGTCGGCAGCTTTTTTTGCTGCTAGTTACATCAAACTAGACAGCCTGTTAAATCTACAACAACTAAATTCTGTATCGCTATTTTTTGTAGGCGATCTTACCGGAGCATTGATGGCGCTGCCTATTTTTGTATTTTATCGATGCGTGAAAGCCATTGGCTGGCGCGCAGTAATAGCAGATATCGCACTTAATATTTTAAAACTCGATAAGACCATTGCCTTAACTCTGTTTTTACTCATACTGTTTTCGGTTATCTACCTAGGCACCATTGCTGAAAGTTTTTCACATTATTATTACTTTATCCTCATCCCCATTATTTGGGTCTCTGTTAAGTGAGGCATGAGTATTGGCTTTATATATGCTTTTATAGGTAATTTTTTTTCACACTCACAATATGCTCTTTCTTTGAGTTTTCTTATCTTGGTTTACTAAAGCTACAAGTTGTATGTAGCGTGTCTATGATTACTACCCTATTGATTGGACTGCTTCATCAGCAAAAAGATCTTTTCTATGAACACTCAATATATGGCGAGTTAACAGGATTAGCCAACATGAGACTCTTTAAGAGCGTCACTACTGCTATGATTGCTAGTGCTCGCAGAAATAAAGCAGAAAATGCGTTTCTGTTTATTGATATTGATGGCTTTAAAGCCATTAACGACGCCTTTGGGCATAAAGCTGGAGATGAGTTACTTATTCATATTAGTCAGTTATTACAGAGTTGCATTTAAGACTCCTGTGCTATTGCACGCTTTGGTGGCGACGAGTTCGTCATCCAAATAGATGGCAATACCTAAGAGGAGGGCGCTGCAAGTGTCGCCTCAAATATCATTAAAAGTATTCCAAATAGCTTCGATTTTGATAAAGGTACGGTCCGTATAAGTGCAAGTATCGGTATAGCTATATATCCACAAGATGGTAAAAATATCGCTAGCTTAATTAACAGGGCAGATCGTGCTATGTATATTGCAAAAGACAGTGGTAAAAGTCGTTATCATTTTTTAGATCAGAGTTAAGCTAACATTTACTGTCGAGATTCAGACATGACTCCACAGCTCAACGTTTTTTACTAAACTACGATGCGATTGATTGACTGAATGCGACGCGTATAAAACATTCGTTTATTTGAGAGCATAGATGCTTTAACAACGGTGATTTCCATTATTGTTAAATGGTCTACTTCTTTAACGAATAACTTGGTTAATATGAGCGTTATGATGTAACTAACTCTCTTTACTAATAAGACTCACAATAATCTGCGAGCTCTGTGTTTAATAAACTTTTGAACACAGTGCCTCAAATTGTAAGTAATAATAAAGTGTCTAGAGTTTGATGATCAATGTAGATGACATTAAGCGCGCTTAGTGAATGTTTTATAGCGCTATAATCATTATGGATATCCTAAAAATGAATGCTCAGGTGTAAGTGGTGCGGCAAACTGACTTGAAGATCTGGTTAAGCGGGTGATACGTCACATAATACTTTTTGGGAAGCTCTTTTCTGTTGAGAAACGAGCGCGGCTTCACTCGTTTAAAACCAAAGCGTGGCGAATATGAATGATCCCAAAAGTTATTTTAGACAAATGATAAACGTCACATAAAATTCTAATATTGATGAATGATTTAGACCTGTGCAATTTGAAGCTGCCAATGGCGGGTAAGATCTAGTTTATTAAAAATAGTGAACCATCACTTGAGCAACCAATATTTGTAGTACTCGTAAACAATTATTAGCTGAATGGGTCCGGCATCACCGCAGACTGAGTTAACGTTACAACAAGAAGAGCTGATAATAGCGAGTGATTAACTTAAATGTAGCAACAGATATTAATTAATGAATGTATCGTGTAAGACAAACAAGAGCTGCATGTAGCCAAACTCTGACATCTCAATCTGCCAACGGACAATAAATAGCATCAAATTTGTCGGCCACTCTTATGAGAATAGCTATCAGCTCTGGGTCGAAGTGCGAAGGGTCCGTTCTTCCGTCACCGTCCAGCATTATCGAGAGCGTTTTTTTCTGATCGAACTCTGGTTTGTAAGGACGTTTTGATCTTAAAGCGTCATATACATCAACTAAGGATGTGATCCGAGCCTCAATAGGAATTTGCGCCCCTTTAAGACCTTGGGGATAACCACTGCCGTCCCAGCGCTCGTGATGATTCTTGGCGATGTTGGCGGCAGCCACCATAGTAGGGTGTTTAGAGCGAGACAGTATGTCATAGCCATTTTGTGCATGTTGTTTCATGATGGCAAGCTCATCGGCATCTAATTTACCGGGTTTCAGTAAAACGCTCTCCGGGGTGCCTATTTTGCCGACATCATGCAATGGAGCTGCAAGCAACATCAACCTCTGGCGTGCCTTCGACCAGCCAAGTTCCTTGGCAACTAATTGAGCATATTCACCAATCCGGCGAAGATGGTTGCCAGTTTCTGGATCCTTGTATTCAGCCGCCACGGCAAGGCACTCAAGAGCCTCGCCATAAGCATCTTCGAGATTAGAAAGCAACATTCGAATTTCAAGTGTCTTTTTCTCAACCTCTAACTCTAAGCCAAGTTCGTAATGTCTGTTAGCGCGCCTCAAAAGAACTAATTCATGTGCCCGTTGGACAACGCGGGTCAAGTGGTCAAGATCAATGGGCTTTTCGAGAAAATCAGTAACGCCAAGTTTCAGAGCCGCTATGGCTTCTTTTGTTCCGCCGTGCCCCGTCAACACGATAAATTCTATCTCACGATCGCTTCTTAATTTAGATTTGGCGCTATTGATCATCTCCAAACCTGTTTGTTCCGGCATGAGAAGATCACTTAAGACAACAGTGATTTCTTCATCTCTGATCAAAAGATCAAGTCCTTCACTACCGTCTGCGGCCATGACACACTCGAAGCCTTCATCATTAAGGCGTTCGACAATTTCATCACGAATAAATTTTTCGTCGTCTACAACCAAAACTTTCGTAATCATACCTTCTCTCCTTATGGCTAAAGTACTGAGTCGATTGTTTCGATCAAATTGTCTACATCCAATGGCTTTCTCAAAAAAGGGTATGACGCCAGATCTATACCGTTGTCGTCAATTTTACGACTGGCGTGACCTGACATGATGACAAATTTTATTCTTTTTCCGTGATTTTTCTCAATGATCTTAATCAAGTCAGCCCCCGTTTTTTGTGGCATCCTCAAGTCTGTAAGAATAAGCTGAATCTCGGGAGTGTCCTTTACGATTTCAACTGCAGCGTCAACGCTAGATGCGATAAAACATTCGTAGCCTTCACTTATTAACGACTCCGATGCTTCTTCAAGGATCATTTTTTCATCGTCAACAATAAGAATCTTAGTTAACATAACATCTCTCTCTCAAAAAACTATCAATGGATAATAACCGGTATATTGATTATAAACCGGGCGCCACCTTCTATATTTTCCGCAATAATTGTGCCGTTAATCTCCGTAATAATACCATAACTGACAGATAATCCTAAACCTGTACCTTTGCCGATTGTTTTAGTGGTGAAAAACGGCTCGAAGATTCGAGATAGAGTATTTTCGGCAATACCCCCGCCAGTATCTTCAGTAATAATATTGATACCTTTGTCGTCTTCAAATACGCGTATGGTAATTTTTGACTTGCCATTACGTTGATTTATAGCATCGCGAGCATTGGTGAGCAGATTTAACACGACTTGCTCCATCTGAATGGGGTGCCCCAGAATAGGTGAACATTTTTGGTCAAGTATAGTCACAACTTCAATTCCAGACAATCGCAATTGTTCTCCTATCAGATCAAGAGTCTTCATTACTATCTTGCAAGGATCAACGAGTACGGCAGATTCTTTTGCCTCGCGGCCAAACATCCGCATATGATCAATGATTGCAGCTGCCCGAGTAGTCTGCTCTTCAATGCGGTTGAGCTTATCGATCAGGTACTGCGGGTCAAGGTTGCCTTTATCAATCCTCCGGCGGCTATTTGATGACGCCATTCGAATCACATTTAGTGGTTGGTTTAATTCATGTGCGACAGATGTCGCCATCTCTCCTAGTGTTGCAAGTTTGGAGGCCTGGATAATTTGTGCAGCGGCTTTTTGGCGCTCGCACTCTCGTTCGTAGCGAACGTTATTCAGTTCTGTAATATCTTGGCCTACACAAACCACGCCCACTATATTACCCGAGGCATCACGTCTTGTTGATGAACTAAGAAGAATATCAATTCGATCTCCAGCTTTGGTGTAGAGCGCTAATTCATAGTTTGCTGTCTCGTCACCTTTTAATGCGTTCGCTAGAATTAGTCCTATTGAAGCCTTATGATTACTGGTTATAACATCGGCCACAAGATGTAGACCGATTATCTCGGTCTTTTTAAAGCTAGTGGTTTTTTCTAACTGCTGATTCCACTCATTAATATTTCCCTGAGCATCTATACCAAAGATCGGTGCGTTGGCGGTATCAATTAACTGCGTGAGCTCGTTTGCAATACTCGCATGCTCACCCATTACTCTGTTGAGTTTACTCGACATTTTATTAAATGCACGTGCAACGGCTGTCACTTCATCATTGCCTGATATAGGTATTTGATGGCCAGGACCAGACAGAGTGATTATGTTAGAGGCTTCCTTTAAATACGCAAGTTGACGGGTTAGATACGTTCCCAGTGCAAAAGAAAATAAACCAACAAGTATGATCTCAAGGCTAGCAATACCTCCAATCCATCGTCTCGCTTCTGCCAACATATTTTCTATCGCGCTTGTTGAAAGACCCATTTCAATATGGCCATACACTATACCCTCTACAACGATTTCAGTATGAATATCATATATTCCATCTGTAACGTCAGAAAGTGAGATGTCTGGAACATGAGGCTGATTAAGAACTAATAGATTCCCACCTTGGGCAAGAATCACTTCGTTATTTCTAATTCGAGTATAAACAATGTCAGGGTTAGATATTATTTCTTCAACAAAACTTTCTAACGTGGCTAAGTCTGTCGATAAGACTGCATCTTTAACTGCATTCCCAAAAAGTCGTGAAGTAATAGTTGCGCGTTGCAATAACTGTTTTTCGTTCGAATCATGAAGAAAATTTAAGGCACTAAAAACTAATATCACTAATAATATTGACTCTATTAGTGCAATACCAAGTACTGTTTTTGTCCGAAAATTCAAAATAATAAACCTCAGTCAAGTTTAATTAAACTTAAGTTGAGTGAACGCACGTCGTTCCAATCAGCGTCTTTGCCTAGCTCAAAACCGTTGATGTTAATTTTTTTTAGTAGAGCCTTACCTCTTGGATTATTTTCCATGTCGATTAAGGCTTGTTGTATTTTTTTAACCTTGCGTGTTTCTACCCGAGGGTGAGCTGCAAGTGCATGCGGTGTATAACCGGTTGAAGTCCACAAAATTTTTAATTGTTCTCGAATCTCTGGCGCCATATTTGAGAACGTTCTAATTATACCGCCACCAGCAAGGTATATACCTTTTGCAACACCACGATATACAGAGTCATGAGATGAAACGTATTTTGGAGTAAAATTAACTGCAGCTTGAGTAAGAGCCGAACGAGTCAGAATGCTTGCAGCGAAGGCAGCTGGTGCTGGAAATGCAAGAGTGCTGTGATTAAGATCATCTAATTGCTCAATCGGGCTATCTTTACGGACCACGATTATTCCCTTGATGCGTTTATTTCTCGCTTTACTAAATGCCTCGTATCCAGGTTTTTTGCTGAACACCACATAATGATAGGGATTCATGTAAGACAAATCATATTTACCTACTGCAAGCCGCGCCTCGAAAGTAGGAATATTCGGTGCGGTTTCAAAATGTATTTTTATCCCGGTTTCCTTCTCTAGATATTTAAATATCGGACCCCAAAGTTGAGCAAGTCTACTCGCAGACTGTTGGGGCACAATCCCAAAGCTTAAGGATTCTTGTGCATTAGCTAAAATTGAACTCGTCATTAGAGCAAGTGTAAGGATAATGTGTATCATTGTTTTTCCTCCAGGCCATAAGTACTTAGATAATTCTTGGTGTAATTTAACGATTTAAACTGCTTCAAAGATGCAGCTCGCTATAAATATTTGAAATTTTACACTCAGCCATGAAAACTTTGTCCGAATGAGTCATTTTTAATAACCAACACGAGCACTAATTAGAGCTTTGTAGCGTAATCGTAAACCGAGCACCCTGATCGACATTTTCAGCGAAAATACGGCCGTTTAGTTCTTGAATAATACCGTAACTGACAGACAGTCCCAAACCCGTACCTTTACCTATTTCTTTTGTGGTAAAGAATGGCTCAAAGATGCGAGGTAGATCGTCTTTGCTAATGCCGCCACCGTTATCCTCACAGGCAATATTGATTCCATTATCGTCTTCAAATACGCGTATGGTAATTTTTGACTCGCCATCACGTTGAGTTACAGCATCGCGAGCATTAGTGAGCAGATTTAAGATGACTTGCTCCATTTGAATGGGATGCCCCAGGATAGGTGAACATTCTTTGTCAAGTACAGTCACAACTTCAATTCCAGACAATCGCAATTGTTCACCTATCAGGTCAAGAGCCTGCGTTACTACCTTACAAGGATCAATAAGTACGGCAGATTCTTTTGCCTCGCGCCCGAACATCCGCATATGATCAATGATTGCAGCTGCTCGAGCAGTTTGCTCCTCAATGCGGTGGAATTTAGCGTTCAGGTATTCTGGGTCCATGTCGCCTTTGGCAATCATCCGTCGGCTATTTGCCGACGCCATTCGAATAACATTCAGTGGTTGATTTAATTCATGCGCGACAGATGTCGCCATCTCTCCTAGTGTTGCAAGTTTGGACGCCTGGATGATTTGGGCAGCGGCTTGTTTGCGGTCACGTTCCTGCTCGTCGCGGACTTTATTCAGCTCTGTAATATCTTGGCCTACGCCAACGACGCCCACTATATTGCCCAAAGCATTGCGTCTTGTTGATGAATTAAGCAGAATATCAATGCGATCTCCAGTTTTGGTGTAAAGCGGAAATTCATAGTTTGCTGTCTCGTCACCTCTTAACGCGTTCGCAAGAACTAATCCTACTGATGCTTTATAGTCATCCTTAATAAAATCTGCCACAAGATCTCGACCCATTACCTCGGCCTTATCAAAACCAGTAATTTTTTCTGACTGTTGATTCCACTCAGTAATATTGCCTTGAGCATCGATACCGAATATCGGTGCGTTGGCAGTATCAATTAACTGCGTGAGTTCGTTCGCAACATTCAAAGTCTTCAGTCTCATAGCTTCGCGTTGAGTTATATCCTGAAATATTAGCGTAAATATCGTTTTATCTGCGCTTAAAGCTTTGGATAGTGTCACAGATACTGTAAATTCTTCGCCATTCTTTCGCACGCCTAACAAGCTTGTGGGCACATTCACTTTTGGTGTGTTTAGAGTCATCTCTGAAAGCTTGTGGACGGAAGCTTCCTTGTCACTGTAAAAAAAACTGGGTATGATTTTTTTTATCGATTCTCCAATAATCTCGTTAGCGCTAAATCCAAAAATTTTCTCTGCGCCAGAATTGAATAAAATTATTTCCTGAAAATCATCCATTGAAATTATGCCATCACTGGCCGTTTCAACTATTAGTGAGTATTTTTCTTCGCTCCGATGCAATGCAATGGTTTGCTCTTTTATTGCTTGAATAAATTTCATAAAATGATACACAAGTGAATCAATCTCGCTAATGTTTGAAGTTGGCCATATGATGTCGTCACGTTTTATCGAGTTTGTTAGCAAGTCAGCGGTAACTGTTAACCTTGTCAGTGGCGCCGAGAGCAGGCGTGACACAATAGGAACGATAAGTAATGAGACCAAACAAATTATAATCATTGACGCCATTTTGTCTGTATATTTGGCCTCCAGGAATTCCATAGATTTTCGCATTGGCGTTGCCACATTTAGACTCCAGCCTTGGTTGTTCATGAAGCTCGTCGTATTTTTCCAATAGGCTTGTCTCCAGATAAGCATGGCCGGAAGCCCTGTGTTTACAGGTAATAAATGATGAGGATTTTCACCCTGAACGAATAAAGATAAATCTTTGTTATTATTACTGATTACGATTGAGCCTCGGGCGTCATTTACTACTACTACATCATCATCATCTGCAACAGTTGTAATGAGCGACGCAAAAACCGCCCTAGAAAAAGTAGCTGCTAAAAATTGATCCGTAGATGTAGGTATAATCATTGTGAAGCTCATTTTTCCGGTATTATCTTCAATGTCGAAATCTGAGAGATAGTGTGATTTGTCGGTCACAGAAGAAATGTACTTAGCGAATGAAGATATACCAGCCCGTTGCTGCGGATAAGAGAAAAATATGTGTCCGTCAGGGCTAATGATTTCTATATTAAGTAACCCTGGGATTATGTTACTTTTTAAGTTGCCGAGAGCTTTTTTCAAATGTTCTTGATCTGGTTTTGATTGGCTTAGCTCGAACACGCTTGCCACTTGTAAGGTTTGAGTATAAAAATCTAACGCTGTTCCAAGCTCTCGCGACGCTTGCAGAGTCTTAATTTCGACGCTATCTTTGATGTGCCGTTGGATTTCTTCAAGCTCGGCATGTCCTGAGATTATGGTTATTGTCAACATAGGAAAAACAATAAAGGCGGATAGAATCGTCTGAAATATCGAGTTCATCGGATGTTTTTGCGATGCCTTGTTAGGCTTCTTCAAATTCATCCGCTGCATTGAAAATGTGAATTGGATGATTAAACTGGCGCATATAACGTTGGTAATACCATTAACCATCTGTTTCAAAGCGATCAGGTTGGAAGTAATTTCGGGCACGCCAAGATGATAGACATATAATCCCCAGACTATGGGCATTCCCAAAACAATCCAGAAGCCAACATCAATTAAAACTAGATTGTCTCTCTTTAAATAAAAGCTGACAAAGCCCACAAAAAAGGCCTCTAAGCCAAAGACTATTGTCGCGTAGTGATGTCCCCATAAAACGAAACTGTAAGAACCGATGATAATTCCGACAAAAGTGCCCCAAAGTGCCCCACTCACCCTTACAGCAAGCATCGTTGCAGCACTACCAAATAAAAAATTCACACCAAAAAAAAGTTCAATATTTAGAATGTTGCCAATAAGGCCTAAAGCGGTGAGAGCGAACAGAAGCAAGAATTCATTGATGCTAGGCCAATAAATTGAACTTTTGAAAAAAGCTTTTATCAAATTTATAGTTGGTTGGAAAAGCGTATTCATCTGAGCTTGCTCCTGAAGGAGATTGCAATAGATATGAGCGCGCCTTTCACAAGTTTGTACTTGATAGAAGGCGCCAAACGATAGGTTTCAGTCATAAACTTTGACACGACAATGTCGTGCTTCAGTTGAAGTGTATTTTCTTTTCGGTCACTAATCATTTCACTGCCTTGATCAGTGACTGTAATGACAGCATCATCTGCACATGACATATGACTGCACTCCCTGACTTTACTAAAAGCCTGTGCGCTACCAAGGGTATGGCCAATTGACTGAATTAGTCATTGACTGATCGTACAAAGCGCGCGGACATGACCGAAGCATTCAACCATTAACTTCTAGGTTATCAACAGCGCTAAAAATGTGGTCACTTAGGCCAAGCTAATTTATGGATAATTGCTACCTATTAGAAGTTAATTATAGAATTATATTTATTTTAATCAACTTTTCTTTTATGGTGATTATTCTAACATATTTTCGTACTTTACACTTCGTGTATCGACCATCATCGTTTAGTGATTCTCAATAATTTAGCTGAATGTCCACACATCGATAATTATTTGACAGCAACAGATGTAATATAGATTATTGTTGTTGCTGAGCAACACGTAATGTAGGTTGTTTGACTGTGGCATCATGCATTTTTTTCATAGACTAGCTTAGATTTATTTTTTTAAAATTAGGTCGCGGATTTGATCAAGCAGGCCTTAGATAGGTACGGAGATAAATTATAGAACTCGCTAAATGGGTATTCATTGCGCTGGACACAAGCGCAAAAAAGTAATTGAGCAACATATAGTCAACAATGCTCACAGTTTTTAAGTTTATCGCGTCTTCGACTATCTGTTTTGCCAGTTTAGAATATATCGTGTGGCCGGTTTTTTGTGAATAGAGACCAAAGTCCGCGCCAAGAATACTGAATCAGCTTATATGTTAACGGTGACGCTCGGGCAAATAATTAATTTCAGTAAGTGCCCATGTCCAAAATGCAGATGTTGTTAATAAACCGTCTTAATTGCGGTCATCATTTTAAAACGCATAACTGACTCTTTTCATCCAACCACGCTAAAATTAATAAATAACCTAATGACATAGAATAAACTAAGGCTATGTTAAGCCTTGATTGATGTTTAAGGGCTGGCTGCTATGCCTCACTATATGAATTATCTGATGAGTTTTTTGGATGTCCGTTAATTATGGGGGCACAAAGAATGGCCTAAGCGTTGTAATAAGGCATAAAATATTGAGGCAAGGGGTTGTTTCTGGTAATCTTACTTTCCATCTCGGTTCACTCCTTAGTAGTAAATTATAGTTATATTTTCTGTCCATAATATCGTGGTTGATAAAGCTAGTTTATGCTGTCAACCACGCTGTAAATGAAAAGCTAGTTGCGCACTTAAGAGTGATTCTTATTTTTAAATATTTACGTCTCGATTCATCAATCCAACAGGTGTGAATCTCATATGACTGCAAAGGAAAACATGACTCGATATATTTTTGTTACAGGTGGTGTTGTCTCATCTCTAGGAAAAGGCATTGCCTCGGCCTCGCTGGGAGCTATCTTAGAAGCTCGCGGTTTTAATGTCACCATCATGAAACTAGATCCATACATCAATGTTGATCCGGGTACTATGAGTCCTTTTCAGCATGGTGAAGTATTTGTCACCGAGGACGGTGCCGAAACCGATCTCGATCTCGGCCATTACGAGCGCTTTATTCGAGCAAAAGCGTCCAAGCGTAATAATTTCACCACCGGTCGCGTCTATGAGACGGTTTTGCGCAAGGAACGCCGAGGTGATTACCTGGGCGCAACAGTTCAGGTTATCCCTCATATTACCGATGAAATTAAACGCCGCATTAAAGCGGGTGGCGAGGGCTATGAGATTGTCCTAGTTGAAATAGGTGGCACGGTGGGTGATATCGAATCACAACCTTTCCTAGAGGCAGTTAGGCAATTACGGGTTGAGCTGGGCTCGCGTTACACACAGTTAATGCACTTAACACTTGTGCCCTATATCGCCACGGCTGGCGAGACAAAGACAAAGCCAACCCAGCACTCGGTAAAAGAGCTGCGTTCAATTGGCTTGCAACCCGATATCCTACTGTGTCGTTCAGAACAAATTATCGATGATGATTCACGTCGAAAAATAGCCCTTTTTACTAATGTTGAGCAGCGTGCGGTGGTGCCACTGGCCGATGCAAAAACTATCTATTCAATTCCGCGCTTTTTAATGGAGTACGATCTTGATTCTATTGTGCTCGAAAATTTTGGTCTCACTGCTAAAGTAGCCGATCTTAGCGAATGGGATGCAGTGGTTGATGGTAAATTAAACCCCGAACACGAAGTCACTATTGCGATGGTGGGTAAATATGTTGATTTACTTGATGCTTATAAATCTTTAAATGAAGCACTCAGTCATGCGGGCATCAAAACTCGCTCGAAGGTCAATATTTTACATATCAATGCAGAAGATCTTGAAGAAAAAGGCATAGATCAACTGCGTAATGTCGACGCTATTTTAGTACCGGGTGGTTTTGGTAATCGTGGCTTAGACGGCAAGTTAATGGCAGTGCGTTTTGCTCGTGAAAACAAGATACCTTACCTTGGTATTTGTTTGGGAATGCAAACGGCGGTGATTGAGTTTGCACGCAACGTTGTCGGCCTCGACGCAGCTAACAGCACAGAGTTTGATACGAAAACACCGCACCCAGTGATTGGTTTAATCACCGAGTGGATAAATGCCGATGGTGAACGCGAGATTCGCGATGTGAGTTCTGATATAGGCGGCACCATGCGTTTGGGCGCACAAGAGTGTCACCTTGTTGAGGGTGCAAAAATCACCGAGGCTTATGGCTCCGAAGTTATCGTTGAACGCCATCGTCACCGCTATGAATTTAATAATAATTACCTTCAAAAATTACGCGATGCCGGCTTAAAGATTAGTGGTTGGTCGTCAGACGATACACTCGTTGAAGCGATCGAACTTGAAGATCATCCATGGTTTATCGCCTGTCAGTTTCATCCAGAGTTTACCTCTAACCCCCGCGATGGACACCCATTGTTTACTGGCTTCGTGAAGGCCGCTCTTATTTGTAGCGCCAGTAAAGACGCTAGTGAGTAATCGTATAAAAATACGTCTGCCAAGGCGGCGATGTTAATGAGTAGGGTGGTTGAAGAACGATAATGTTGGCTGAGCACTAATACAAGCGGTTGGCAAAGATCATTAATACACAGGTCTTGGTCTGTTTTTAGAATGTTTATTCACGAGCGAAAAACTAAATGAGTAAAGTTATCAGTGTGGGCGATGTCGCTATTGCCAATGACAAGCCATTTGTTCTTCTAGGTGGTATGAATGTACTCGAGTCGCGAGATATGGCCATGCAAGTCGCCGAGGCCTACGCGCGTGTCACCGCAGAGTTAGGTATTCCTTATGTTTTTAAAGCCTCTTTCGATAAAGCTAATCGCTCGTCTATTAATTCCTATCGGGGCCCAGGTTTAGATGCGGGCCTACGTATTCTTGAAGAAATAAAAAATACATTTAACATACCTGTTGTCACCGATGTACATGAAATTCATCAAGTGCAAGCGGTAGCTGAGGTCTGTGATATTATTCAGCTGCCAGCCTTTTTAGCGCGCCAAACCGATTTAGTAGAGGCAATGGCTAAAACTAATGCGGTAATAAACATTAAAAAGCCGCAGTTTTTAAGCCCGGCACAGATGAAGAACATTGTCGAAAAATTTAAAGAATGTGGCAATGATAAAATACTCTTGTGCGAGCGTGGCAGTGCCTTTGGATACGATAATCTGGTTGTTGATATGTTGGGTTTTCGCACCATGAAAGAGGTCAGTAATGACGCGCCAATTATTTTTGACGTGACTCATGCACTTCAATGTCGCGATCCAATGGGTGCAGCGTCTGGCGGCCGCCGTCATCAAGTTGCCGAGCTTGGCCGTGCGGCATTGGCTGTGGGCATTGCGGGTTTGTTTTTAGAGGCGCACCCCAACCCTAATGAAGCAAAATGCGATGGGCCAAGTGCCTTGCCCTTAGCGCAATTAAAAAACTTTTTAGTTCATATGAAAGCCGTTGACGATGTTGTTAAAGCATTACCGACGCTTGATATTACTTAATAGAAATTCCCACCTGTTCTATTTTATTGTTAATGGAGACAACCTCAGTGAGTAAAATTGTTAATATAAAAGCCCTCGAAATGTTAGATTCTCGTGGCAATCCCACCGTGTTCGCAGAAGTTTCACTTGAATGTGGTGCGGTCGCATCGGCATTTGCCCCATCGGGTGCCTCTACCGGTTCGCGCGAGGCCTTAGAATTGCGCGATGGCGATAAAAATCGCTACCTTGGCAAGGGCGTGTTAACCGCAGTAAAGAACATCAACACAACGATAAAAAATTTGTTGATCGGCCGTGATGCCAGCGCACAACGCGAGCTTGACCAATTAATGATCGATGCAGACGGTACTGAAAATAAAGCAGTGTTGGGTGCAAACGCAATTTTAGCGGTTTCGCTCGCAGTTGCGAAAGCGGCAGCCGTGTCTAAAAAAATTCCACTGTATCAACATATTGCTGATATCAACGGTACGCCGGGCAATTACACTATGCCTATGCCGATGATGAATATTATTAATGGCGGTGAGCACGCCGACAATAATGTTGATATCCAAGAGTTTATGGTTCAGCCTGTTGGCGCAAAAAGTTTTGCCGAAGCATTAAGAGTAGGTGCAGAAATATTTCATGCACTCAAAAAAATATTAAGTGCAAAAGGCCTGAGCACAGCCGTTGGTGACGAAGGCGGTTTTGCTCCTGACCTTTCATCTAACGCAGAGGCCGTCGCGATTATTAAAGAGGCCGTTGGTGCCGCAGGTTATGAATTAGGCAAAGATGTCACTTTAGCATTAGATTGTGCAGCTTCAGAGTTTTATGAAAATGGTGCATATAATTTAAAAGGCGAAGGTAAAATATTTAGCGCGGAAGGTTTTAGCGATTATTTAGCGCAATTGTGTGAGCAGTACCCTATTGTCTCGATAGAAGATGGGCAAGACGAATCGGATTGGGATGGCTGGAAATATCAAACAGAAAAATTAGGTCATAAGATTCAGTTAGTTGGCGATGATTTGTTTGTGACTAACACTAAAATATTGAAGCGTGGTATTGATACTAATATAGCTAATTCAATTCTTATTAAATTTAATCAAATCGGTTCTTTATCAGAAACTTTAGACGCTATAAAAATGGCACAGGCAGCAGGTTATACCGTCGTTATTTCTCACCGTTCGGGTGAGACAGAAGATACGACTATAGCCGACCTCGCCGTGGCAACAGCAGCGGGTCAAATTAAAACGGGTTCCTTGTGTCGCTCAGACAGGGTCGCTAAATACAATCGTCTGTTATATATTGAGGCTGAATTAACCGCCGAAAACGGTGGCGTACCTTACAACGGTGGCGCTGAGCTTAAGCGTTAGTTTTTAAGTGCTATTTGTATCTATTATTTATAAGCTGATTAAAAGTGTTCGTTTGCATGTTGTGAAGAGTCGATAATGAAAATACTGATCGCTGTATTAATCGCATTATTATTGAGCGTTCAGTATCGACTCTGGATTGGCGAGGGCAGTATTGCGCATCGAGTAGAACTGCAGCGTAAGATCACACAGCAGCAAGGCGAGAATGCTGCGCTGCGCGAGCGCAATCGAATTTTAGCCTTAGAGGTCAATGCACTTAAATCAGGTTACGATGCAATAGAAGAGCGCGCGCGGGAACAGATGGGTATGATTAAAAAAGGCGAGACATTTTTTATGGTTCTCGACTCCGATGAAAAAATGCCAGCGTCACATAAAAAATAAAATGCCAACGCGAACCTTCATGAATAATAAGAGTAATAACGACGTACCTATTGATGCTGAGCCAATAGCATCTACAGAAAAAAGTGCTGAGAAAAAAACTCCAATCGCCCCAAAACAAGAGCGCGCCATCTGGGCGATTGTTCCCGCAGCAGGACTGGGCCGACGTATGGGTAGTGATCTACCTAAACAATATTTAACCATCAATAAAAAAACCATTTTAGAACACACCTTGACGCGGCTATTAAGCGTTGAGTCTATTACTGCAATTGTGGTGGTATTAGACGAAAACGATCAGGTCTTCGCCACCCTACCTTGCGCAAAGAATACTCGACTGATGACAGCTTTTGGTGGTAAAGAACGCTGTGACTCGGTATTGTCGGCATTAATCGCGCTGCAACAAAAAGTAGCCTCCAATGATTGCGTGTTGGTTCACGATGCCGCTCGCTGTTGTATCTTGCCAAGTCGGGTTAGCGAGCTTATAGCCTGCCTCAAAGATGATAATGTTGGTGGGCTTCTAGGAGTGCCTGTAAGCGATACGCTTAAACAGGTTGATGGACACAGAAAAAGCACACAAACCTTAGATCGTAGTATTGTTTGGGCGGCGCAAACGCCTCAGTTGTTTCCTTACGATCTATTGAAGCTTAGTTTAGAAAAAGCTATAGCTGCTAACGAGGTGATCACCGACGAGGCCTCGGCAATTGAATTCAGTGGTTTGCAGCCACAAATGGTGATGGGACACTATGACAATATTAAAGTTACACATCCCAATGATATTCTTATCGCAGGCGCTATAATGGATTATCAAAGTCTGATGATAAAATAAGCCTTGGATCGAATAAGTAGAATGAAATGAGCTTAAGAATTGGCAATGGTTATGACGTACACGCTTTTGATGATGGCAGACAAGGCATCGACAAAATAGTGATTGGGGGTGTAATGATTCCATACTCTCATGGCTTAATGGCTCACTCCGATGGCGATGTTTTATTGCATGCCTTGTGTGATGCTTTG
>JBLIFG010000048.1:0-16246 GCA_047633635.1 Cellvibrionaceae bacterium
AATGTGGGGATGCTGTGTTACTTGAGCTGATACGCTCTAATACAGCGGAGTAAAGATCAGTTAATGGAATATTAACTGCGCCTGTTGAAATACCACAGACAATAAAGAGCGGTAAAACAATAATGAGACATAGTAACACTCTATTAGAATCCAGCCTTTTCATGGACCACCGATTACGTTGATGACCGTTTTCTTTGATACTTTAGTCACTGTTAAATCCAGCATATTAACGAATGTAAATAATTTAAAAATCATCGGCTACACTTTCTTATTTGCTATTCATTATTTACTAGAAATTTCAGTGTCATCCACGTGGATTCTATCAACTAATCGCTGCTGAAGGTTTAACTTTGCACAGAGCAGAAAAGGAATACTTGTATTGGCTCATTAAACAAAGATTAAGGCCTGTGACCTTTAGATCAACTTATGGGGCATGAGTATTCAAAAAGAATAAAACCATGCAGTTACACGTACACATCAGGATTTACCACTATATCAGCTAAAGCTTCTTTTTTAATTGAGAAAGCCTATCACGTCTATTAACACCTACCTTTTATCGACAGCCACTATTCTGCCAATGACGAACAAAGGGTGTGTAAGGCCTAGAGCGGTTCTTATACAGCTTAAGATCAACAGCTATTGCCTTTGACGTTCGCGTCCAATCTATCTCACCGATATCGATGGCAACAGTAAGCTGCTGCGTATTTTTTGGTCAAGAGTAAAACCATCAAGCCACGAGAAGATAATACGCCTCAAATATCGGCAAAATTTTTATCTAACAACACCAAGATCTATACCCAGCAACATTAATATCGGGCTTGTAAAAAAGGTGCTCTCAACAAATTATTAAGAGCACCTAACGTATCGATCGACAATATAGATTAGTAATCAACACCTTGACGAGCCTTAATACCTGAATTATAGGCATGCTTGATGTCTTTTACCTCCGATACCGTATCCATAATATCTTGCAAGGCAGAACCACCGCCACGACCCGTAACAACCAAGCTTTGACTTTCTGGCCGATTTTTTAATGCGGTTAGTATCATCTCTTCATCGAGATATTTGAAAGCCAACATATACGTTAACTCATCTAACACGACTAAATCGTAAGACGCATCTTGCAATAGCGGTACCACTTTTAGCCAAGTCGTTTTGGCTGCTTCAATATCAGCCGTTCTGTCTTGAGTGTCCCATGTAAAGCCCGTACCCATTTGATAAAAATACATGTCGGGATACTGGTTTTTAATATAGAGCTCTTCGCCCGAAAGCTGCTGCCCTTTGATAAATTGAACAACAGCCACTTTATGGCCATAGCCCAAAGCTCGCATCACCATACCAAAGGCAGAACTCGACTTACCTTTACCGTTACCGGTTAATAAGATACTAACCCCACGTTCGATAGAAGCTGATTCGATATTTGCATCGATCTGTTCTTTTTGCTTCTGCATAGATTTTTTATGCTTTTCGTTTTTTTTCATAACATGTAACCTACGCTGAAGAGCGCATTAAAACTTTATAAAATATCATAAGCAAGTGTAAACTCTATTGTTCTTTCAGACGCTGGGAAACGACCAAATTCACTATAATAAGCTAAATATTTTTTATCATTTAAATTATTTATTCTTAAACCAAAATCTAGAGGCCCAGCAGCCCAACTCGCACTAAAATTTACCAGCGTATAGCTTGGCTGCTTATCTAGTTTGTTCGCTTCATCCCCTGAAGCGAACCTCGAACCTGTATATATTGCATCAAGATATAAATTTACATTCTGCTTAAGCTTATATCCAACAAAGGCGGACACAGATTCTCTGTTCGTTCCACCCACTTCATTGCCATTAAATGATCCAGCTCGAAGTTCAGCTTTGCTGTAGCCCAGGCTACCACCAATATTAATAGCTGGATTTAATCCCATCCCTAATTCAACCAATATACCTTGTCGATTTGTCTCTTCTAGATTTACATTTTTACCTCTACCAGTACCATCGCTTGGTTCATAATAGATTTCATCGTCAATAGTTAAATCGTAGATTAATACATTAACAAGTGTATTATTTTTGTTGTATTCATAGCCTGCTTCGTATGATGTAGACTCTTGAGGCTTCAGAAAATCAGTACCTGGATCTAAAGCAGCGAATGTGTACTCATCTGCATTAGCAAAGCGAAACGCTTCAGCACGACGTACAAACAAACGTCCCATACTGGTACGATAATTTAAGCCTATTTCTGTTGCCGTTAACGAATCATTATTCTTATTATTATTGATGAAGTTTTTATCTTTGTTTTCTGTTCGTCTTGCACCACCAACAATATGTAAACCATTTACAATGGGATACGACAATTGCGCATACAGCGATTCTTGTGTGTTTTCTATATCGGTAAAGCTACCACTATTATAATCACTTGTTATGTCTTCATAACCCCCAATAAAATTTATATTCCCTTGTGGTAAAACCCAGTCACCGATCACCTTCGACGAAATTATTCTCACTTTTGTATTCTGCGATGTAGGTGTACCGAAGCTATACTCACCTTTACCGTCTCTTAACGATATATCTGTATTTAATTTGATATTTTCATTAACAAATAAAGAGCTTGTTAAGCTATCGATATCAATGATGTTATTGGAATAATTATTAGGCGTATTAGTTTGGCGTCTATTTTCGGCTATTTGATCAAAAGACAAAGAACCTGGAAGGTTTAAGTTATCTTCTACATGGGTTTTTTCATAATTAATATTACCCCAAGTAGTATCATATCCTATTTCGGCAAACACATTGCCATAATCAGATTCATTATTGTCTCTGTAATTATCTGACTGTCTTTTCTCACCGGAGA
Source organism: Cellvibrionaceae bacterium (assembly GCA_047633635.1). GTDB lineage: Bacteria > Pseudomonadota > Gammaproteobacteria > Pseudomonadales > Cellvibrionaceae > CANLBN01. Next base: position 2,839 of record JBLIFG010000048.1, read on the forward strand.
GACGGTAAGCAATACCGTTATCAAAGGTTTGTGAAGCCCCTATTTTATAAGTTTCAAGATCATGTGTTCCTTGTGTTGTAGACACATACAATTGCTCTTTTTGAAACTTTTTGGTAATTATATTAATGACGCCACCAACAGCTTGATCGCCATATAAAACACCACCACTGCCTTGAATAACTTCAATGCGCTCAATATCTTTTAATGATACTGAGGTTAACAATGGCGCCTCTATAGATGGATTATTTAATTTTCTACCATCAACAACAATTAATACATTATTAACGCTATTTTCACCAAAACCCCTAAGACTTATAGATGCACGGTTTCCACCACCGATTTTATCTTTAATTTGGATGCCAGCCTGCTTACGTAAAACCTCTGTTAAAGTATTGGCGCCTGATAGTTGAATATCTTTTTGAGTGATCACCGACAAACTAACTGGAGCTAGAACCTCGGATTCTTCCGAACCCGTTGCCGATATAATAATTTGGGTGACGTCGTCTTCAGCAAAAACTAGCTGTGCTGACGCTAACAGTGCGCAAAATGGTAAAATGATTTTTTTCATGTTTCTCAATAGCCTTAAAAATAAATTTAATAATAGGCGACTAAGGGAGGATACAAGGGCGGGAATTAAAATAGCACGACAGGCTTACACAAAAAATAATGCAAGCTAATACAAATTAGTTTAACAATAACCGATACCTTGGATGGTAGCCCTCCGCTCCATCGTTGATCGCTAAAGGCCGGTATCGGGCTTATATTTTCATTTTTTTGGTATATTTATTAAATGCTTTGTATTGCATTTAAGTAATATTCTAAAAAATTAAAGTGAAAATACTTACCGTTGCGGGGGCAGCGCTGGATTATAACCAAGCTTCCCGTTTAACCTGTACATCGCATCGATGAATTACCAATTATAAAAATAATCAACGCTAATGGATTACAGGCACCTTTTGCAGGCGTGGAGTATAGGGAGAGATGTTGACGATGTCTATTAATGATTAGAATTATAGTTTGGCTTTAAGCTCAATAAGGTCTAGAGTAATTGAGAGCTCCATCGATGTGTTCTTGATAAAAGCCTCTATTTTTTAGAAAACGAATTTGTCTAGAAAGCTCCACGACATCGACAGCAGGCCCGTCACCAAAACGTTTTACTTTTACAAGTTGTGCTCGCTCTAGCCAATCTATAGCGAGTTGCTCGAAGACCATATTCGATAAACTATCGAAGATGCCCTTTGCTCTCAACGCTATTTTTATTTTGAAAGGACCGTCTCCCGCACCCGCTCGATGACGAATATACATGTCGGTATAACGCTCATCACTTTGGTAATTTTTCTCTGCTAGATAATCAAGTAAATGATTAACCATGTCAGAAACATAACCTTTGGTGATTAATCGTTGGTATAACTCAAGACGCGAATATTCTCTACGAGCGAGGTAACGAAATGCATTGTTTTTTGCAGGCGTGTCTACATCTGTTAGCTCAAGAGGAAGTTTTTCGGTGATTGGCTCGATTGAGCGCTTATCATAATCGCTCATTTTGAAAACATTTTTGGGTACTGTAGAGGGCAGCATATTTTGTGACCCAAGTCTTATAATTGAATTTTAAGCAAGCAGTGTTTTTTCTCAGCGATTTTACACACCAAAACTATATAAAAGCTTCTCAAGCTGTCGCCTTTTGAGTTACCGACGACACCTTGATTTGCATTGCGCCTAGTTACAAAAAAACTGCTCGCCTAAAACCTATAACATTTTACTCTTTAGACGCTGCCGACAAATCGGCTGTCATTTCAACCACATTGTCTTTTTTAGTGTCTTCTTCTTTTGGTAATAAGCGATCGCGAATAGCCTTTTCAATTTCTGCTGCCATCTCAGGGCGCTCTTTTAAAAACTTACCAACATTCGCTTTACCTTGACCAATTTTTTCGCCTTTATAGCTGTACCATGCACCCGCTTTATCGACGAGCTCTAATTTAACACCCAGATCGATAATCTCACCCATCAAGTTAATGCCTTCGCCATACATAATTTGAAATTCTGCCTGCTTAAAGGGTGGCGCCACTTTGTTTTTAACCACTTTTACACGTGTCTCACTTCCGGTTACCTCATCACCATCTTTAACCGCACCAATGCGACGTATATCCAAGCGAACTGACGCGTAAAACTTTAGTGCGTTACCACCGGTAGTGGTCTCGGGCGAGCCAAACATAACACCTATCTTCATTCGAATTTGGTTGATGAAAATAACCAAACAGTTTGAGTTTTTAATATTGCCAGTCATTTTACGCAGAGCTTGCGACATCAATCGCGCCTGCAGACCAACATGGTGATCGCCCATGTCGCCTTCGATTTCAGCTTTCGGTGTTAGCGCCGCAACAGAATCAATGACCAACACATCAATTGCACCAGAGCGCACTAACATATCAGAGACTTCTAGAGCTTGCTCACCAGTGTCTGGTTGAGAAATCATCAGGTCGTCGACATTGACACCTAGCTTTTCAGCGTAAATTGGGTCGAGTGCGTGCTCGGCATCGATAAAAGCACACGTTCCACCGGCTTTTTGAGCCTCTGCTATCACTTGTAATGTTAGCGTCGTTTTACCTGATGATTCTGGACCATAAATTTCTACAATGCGCCCTCGGGGTAGACCACCTATGCCTAGAGCGATATCTAAACCGAGTGAACCCGTAGAAACAGCAGGTATTTTTACAAGCTCGCGGTCACCCATGCGCATAACGGTGCCTTTACCAAATTGGCGTTCAATTTGGCTCAAGGCCGCTTGTAATGCTTTGTCTTTGTTCGAATCCATAACTCACCTCAATTGTCGGGGTTGTACTTAGTTACACGCTCTCTTAAAAGTCACTTTAACTGATGGCTACCCATAAAGAGAAAATAATCTAAATAACTTACTTATAATTTGATTAAAAGATCATACAATAAAAATACTGTATGAGCAAACAGTACTAGTGTTTTATACAGCTTTTTTGCTTAGGGTTTTATTTAACTCATCGATAGCCCTAGTAACTGCCTGCGCTCTCACAGCATCTCGTCCGCCTTTAAACTGATAACACTTTGCAACTGTATCAGTATCTTGTATTGCCCAAGCTAGCCAAACTGTACCCACTGGCTTATCGGTCGAACCACCCCCAGGGCCGGCTACACCACTGACGGCGATCGCTACATTAGCTTTGGCTTTTTCACGAGCGCCCGTAGCCATGGCTATTACTGCAGCTTCGCTGACAGCACCGTGTTTAATTAACAGTGCCTCAGCTACACCGAGCTGCTGTTGCTTCGCGCTATTACTATAAGTAATAAAGCCCTGCTCAAACCATGCGGAGCTACCGTCAATAGATGTAATGACACTTGCAATACCTCCACCAGTACAGGACTCTGCTGTCGTAATTGTCCATTGGCGGTTACCGAGTAATTGGCCTAATGTAGTCGCTATTAAACTGTCGTCATGCATTTATTGATACTCGGACAAATTATTGTTAAAGCGCTTGTCAAACTGGTACGAAACCATATCAAATGCGCTGCCATATATCTTCTCTAAGCCCCCTTGAGTTTAGGCCCAAAGCATTATCTATAAGGCTTTTTTCGGATTATAGAGTAACGCTCGCAATAGACTATCTTTATTTATATTAATACGCTTCTACAATGATTTTATGCTCGCCCTTTTTTTACCACAGTGCTTTAACGCGATTATAAATATGCTGAGAATTTTGAGAACTAGGCCTATTCCACCTACAGCTATCTTTGATTAAGCTCACCTTACAGGTTTGACCGCGATGGTGCTTGCCTGCATTCGCTCAAATATCTAGCCATCAGAATTAAAGCCAATACGCTAAACCCACAAAGTTAAGCTCGGCATTCTCACCAACAAGGTTATTTCGGCAGTACAAGCGTGTCATCTTGATTCCGCGGGGATACATTCCCCTCTAGATGCTTTTATTTAGTATGGGTTCTTGCCTTTGCAAAACCACAGGTTGAGCCCATTTCCAACTACCCCATGAAAAATAATAGCTACCCGATCACTGTGAGGTCGAATTACACTAAGTTAAGCTCGTCATGCTCGCGAACAAATTGGGTTGCACAGTAAAAGCACAAGGTCTGGGTTGTTGGGGATACATCCCTAATATGCTACTTTTATTTACTATGGTTTTCCGCTTTCGCGAAAATGACGGCAGGCAATAGCTCCTTTTAAGAGCAGGCCGATGTGACGAAGATAATAGATGCGACACAACCGCCGCAACTTAGCCAAAATCAGCTTCAAAAAAGACCCAAAACAAAGCCCTATGTCTTTGATCTGTTATTTGTATCAACGCAAAGCTTTTTTTAAACGAATTTATTTTTTATGTTAATTCTATTTTTGAGTTTTACTTCTGATAATAAAAGTTTAGTTTTAACAGATGAGTTATTTTACAGAGGAGTTACTTTTAAAAATAGCTGCGAATCAAACAGATAATTTTGCTTTAATCGAGTTTTTTGTTTTAACAGAACTTTTCGTTTTAAAGGAACTTTTCGTTTTAAAGGAACTTTGCGCTTTAAAAGCAGACTTTTTCTTTTTGAAAGGTGCGCTGCTAGACTCAACATTTTTTAAGCCACCTAGATCATTAACCTGACTTTGTTTGATCAGCTGATGTAATGATAATTCAAGAGGCTGCATGAAGTTTTTGTAACAGGTTTCACGACGGCTGATTGCATTGAGCTCCATCTCCCAACGAGCCGTCATGTCTGGCTCAGTTGCCATGTCAGGCAGACCATTAACCAAACCCTTGCCTACTTCGCTAGCGTGAATTTTTCGTCCTTTGCGCTGCAAAAAACCCCGCTTAAATAATAACTCAATGATACCCGCTCGCGTTGCCTCAGTACCTAGACCATCGGTTTCTTTTAGTATTGCGCGCAACGAGTTGTCGCTCACGTAGCGGGCGATACCTGTCATTGCCGCCAACAATGTTGCATCATCAAAGGCCTTAGGTGGGCTTGTTTGTTTTTCCAATAACTCGCCATGGCTACAAGATAACTCTTCGCCTATAGCTACGTTTGGCAAACGTTTATTGAGCGCGATGTCATCATGGCTAGATTTTCCATCATTACTAGCTTGATCGGTCGATTTATAAACATAGAGCGTTTTCCAACCCGCTTTTGTCGCCTCACGAGATTTAGCAACAAACTGACCCCCCGCAATTTTTAGTTGAATTTCACGATCACAATACTCGTGAGCCGCATAAAACTGCGCAACGTATTGTCGAGCCACTAATTCATAAATATTTTTTTCTGGAAGACTTAACGCTTTAATATTTACCTGTTTTTCAGTTGGGATAATCGCATGATGAGCCTCAACTTTACTGTCGTTCCAAGCTTTACTTTTTAACTGGGTATCGGCATCGCCAATCGCCGCTGACAATTGCTCGCTGTTGTGCTTAATTGCATTGAGCACCTTTGGAGCTTCAAGAAAATGTTGCTTTGGTAAATATCGACTATCTGAGCGTGGATAGGTTAATAACTTATGGCGCTCATAGAGTGCCTGGCAAGTATCTAGTACTTGCTTTGCGCTTAAACCAAAACGTTTTGCGGCATCTATTTGTAGCGCCGACAAATTATAAGGCAATGGTGGCGGCTGCTTTTTATCTTTTTTATTGGTTTTGATAACAGTTGCTGGTTGACCGGTAATGCTGCCGACTACTTTTTCTGCCAAGGCTTTTAAAATGACGCGTCCATCTTCATCCTGATAAGGCTGACAGGCCTCACTTGGCTGCCACTTTGCAACAAACCGCTCACCTGTATTGGTTTTAATATGCGCCAGCACTTGATAAAAAGGCTTGGCGATGAAATTTGCAATCGTAGCGTCACGCTTGACCACCAGACCTAACAGAGGAGTTTGCACGCGCCCGACTGACAACACACCCTTAAAACCCACCTTGCCGCCCTGTATAGTATAGGCGCGCGTCATGTTGATACCATAAAGCCAATCGGCGCGGGAGCGGGCTAATGCAGAGGCTGATAATGGCACAAATTCTTTATTAGAGCGCAACTGCGCTAGCGCGCGCTTAACCGCTGACGCATTTAAGTCATTAATCAAACAGCGCTGGATGTTATCTCGCTTGCGCGCGCCCACCTTTAAATACTCAAAGACTTGATCTACTAATAACTGGCCTTCGCGATCGGGGTCACCGGCATGCACTAACTCATCGGCCTCTTTAACAAGCTTTTTCAAGACTAACAATTGCTTTTTAGTAGCGGGCTTTGGCTTCAGCAACCATTGCGCTGGAATAATTGGCAGGTGTTCGAATTGCCACTTTTTAAACGCGGGATCATAGGCATCGGGCTCGGCCTGCTCTAAAAGATGACCCACACACCAGCTCACGCAATCGCCATTACCCACATAAATACAACCCTCAGCTTTTTTGTGAGGTTTGGGCAGCACATCGGCAATAGCACGGCCAAGGCTAGGTTTTTCGGCAACATATAAACGCATAACAATCAATATACTGTATATATAAACAGTTTCATAGCTAAAACAGATATTACCAATCTACCTGCTACTCAAATGTATCGTTATTAGCGCTGAGAATTTTTATAAGATCGCCAGCTAAATATTATCTTGGCCGAATTATAATCACCTCCATTAAATAGCTTGACTAGCTATTAACTCACTGGTTATTAACACCTTGAACCCGTAAAATGTCGCGATCTTTTAGAGATGATTAGTCATCCTAATTCGCGTACTTAAATATCTATATAACTTATATTGACAAATCCCTTCATCAATAAGACCAAATTTATGACGACGCCCACAGCTACCGCCGAACACACGCCTATGATGCAGCAGTATCTTCGCATCAAGGCCGAGCATGCTAATGAGATAGTGTTTTATCGTATGGGCGACTTTTATGAGTTATTTTTTGATGATGCGAGAGATGTATCCGAGCTGTTAGATATTACTTTAACCGCTCGCGGCAAGTCTAATGGTGAACCTATCCCCATGGCAGGTGTGCCCTATCATGCCGCCGAAGGTTATTTAGCAAAGTTGGTGAATTTAGGTAAATCTATTGCTATTTGCGAACAGATAGGCGATCCCGCCACCAGTAAGGGGCCCGTTGAACGCAAGGTGATGCGGGTAGTAACGCCGGGCACAGTAACAGACGAAGCCTTGATGCAAGCGCGGCGCGACAACTTATTAGTTGCTGTTAATTACGACGCACAAAGCGATTGCTATGGTGTTGCCAGCTTAGATTTAGGTAGTGGTCGCTTTTACATTATTGAAGTCATCGGCGAAGATGCGCTTGTAGCCGAGTTACAACGGCTTAACCCCGCCGAGCTGCTATTAACCCAAGCGCTTGAAAACCAGCAATTTGCAGACGTCTGTAAAAGCGTAAGATTTAGAGCACCCTGGGAATTTGAATTTGATACTGCAGAGCGCTTATTGTGCGAACAATTTGCCACCAAAAGCCTACAAGCCTTTGGTTGCCAGCAATTAGTAACAGCCATTGGTGCTGCTGGTTGTGTTTTGTCCTATGCGACAGAGACCCAGCGCACCGCACTACCGCATATCAATCGTATTCAGGCTGAAGATCGCGATGAAGCCGTCACTATGGATGCAGCAACTCGTCGCAATTTAGAAATAGATACGAACCTTACAGGAGGTGAGTCCAACACTTTGTTTGAGCTGTTTAATACTGCTGCTACCTGCATGGGGAGTCGCCTTTTGTGCCGCTGGCTAAACAGACCGTTGCGTCTAAAAAGCATTCTCGAGCAACGCCAGCATGCCATTAGCACCTTGCTGCAAGACTATCGCTTTGAGGTCGTGCGGGCGCCGCTAAAAGTGATTGGAGATCTGGAGCGTATATTGGGCCGCATCGCCCTGCGCTCTGCCCGCCCTAGAGATCTATCGCGCCTGTGTTTGTCGTTAGCGGTCTATCCACAACTGCAAAGCTTATTGACAGGCTTTTCGACCGCATTGAACACCTCGGAGAGACTCGACCAACTTGCTAGCGATATTAGTACGTTTCCCGAGCTGGTCACATTGCTGAATCGGGCTATTAAAGAAAACCCACCGGTAATCATTCGCGATGGCGGTGTCATTGCCACCGGTTACGATAGCGAGCTAGATGAACTTAGAGCCTTAAGCACGAACGCCGGTCAGTTTTTAATTGATTTAGAGACGCGCGAAAAAGAACGCACAGGTATTAGCACGCTAAAAGTCGGTTATAACCGAGTCCATGGCTACTTCATCGAGATTAGTCGTGCTCAATCGGAGAAAGCCCCCATTGATTACATTCGTCGACAAACGTTAAAAAATGCCGAGCGCTTTATTACCCCAGAGCTAAAAACTTTTGAAGATAAAGCGCTGTCAGCTAAGAGCCGCTCACTCACTCGCGAAAAAGCTTTGTATGAAGCGCTTGTTGAAGAAGTCAACTTACACTTAGTATCTCTGCAAACGTCTGCTCACGGCATCTCTGAGCTCGACGTCCTTAATACTCTTGCCGAGCGCGCAGATGCACTGAATCTTTGTTGTCCACAATTAAGTGATGCTCGCGGTATTAACATAACCGCCGGGCGCCATCCGGTGGTTGAACGCGTGTTACAAAAAAACTTAAGCAATACAACTCCCTTTGTACCCAACGATGTTGAACTTGGCGAGGCTAGTGATGATGGCAGCTCGCGCAACATGCTCATTATTACCGGCCCTAATATGGGCGGCAAATCAACATATATGCGTCAAACTGCGTTAATTACACTACTAGCTCATACCGGTAGTTTTGTACCAGCAGCAGCTGCCAGCATTGGCATTGTCGATCGTATTTTTACGCGTATTGGCTCCTCGGATGATCTTGCCGGTGGCCGCTCGACGTTTATGGTAGAGATGACGGAAACTGCCAATATTCTTCAAAACGCGAGCGCACGTAGTTTAGTGTTAATGGATGAAATTGGTCGTGGCACGAGCACTTTTGACGGGCTTTCATTGGCCTGGGCCTGCGCTGAACACTTAGCAAGAAAGATAGGGGCATTGTGTTTGTTTGCCACTCATTATTTTGAAATCACCAGCCTGCCAGAACAATGCCCAGGCGTACACAACATGCATTTGTCGGCAACGGAGCACAACGATAACATTGTATTTTTATATCATATTGAAAAGGGCCCAGCGAGCCAAAGTTATGGCTTGCAAGTAGCCAAGTTAGCCGGTATTCCGCATTCTGTTATCGATGAGGCCAGCCATCAACTACACCTGCTAGAAAATGGAAAACATCCACACAGTACCTATAATCGCACAAACTTTTCTATTAATGAATCAACCGCTACTACTGCCCCAACAGTTATAACTAACTCGTCAAAAACAAAGTCACTGCAACCACAGCAGACCGAATTGTTTGTGACCACTAGCAACCCGGCAGTAGAGGCCTTAGAAAAAATTGATGCCGATGATTTAACACCTAAACAAGCCTTAGAATTGATTTATCATCTGAAAGAGTTGACCAAATAAACTATTCTTATCTATTATTTTGTCGATTAGGTTTAACCCTTAATTAAAAAAATGTTAGAATGCTTTGCACAAATCAAAGCATTTGTGTCCTTTATGAGCTACTTATTCTTCGTAGTTTTAAGCTTATAAACAATAGTTATTTATAATCCAAAACCTTAAGATCAAAGGAGCTATGTCACAATGACATTTGTTGTTGGTGAAAACTGTATAAAATGTAAACATACCGACTGTGTAGAGGTATGTCCGGTTGATTGTTTTTACGAAGGTCCTAACTTTCTCGTCATCGACCCCGATGAGTGCATCGATTGCGCACTATGTGAGCCTGAATGTCCCGTTGATGCTATCTTTTCCGAAGATGAATTACCCGAAGGACAAGAGTCATTTTTAGAGTTGAATGCAGAGCTTGCGGTGGTGTGGCCCAATATTACTGAAAAAATTGATGCTCTTGAGGGTGCTGAAGAATGGGATGGTGTCGAAGGAAAATTAGCACATCTAAAACGCTAAACTCTAGCCATCGTGCTTTTATAGCCGGTCTTGAAAATACGCGCAAACTTATTAGTTAGACAAAACAGCCATAAAAAAAGCCTTGTTCAACAAGGCTTTTTTTATGGCTGTAATTTGCATTTTAAAATATATTTTATAATTTAAAGCTTCCATCACAAAACTTATTTTAATGAAAACTACATCGCACTGAACAGGCTCTCACTATCTAGACCTTCTGCACGCATAATGTCACGTAGGCGTTTAAGAGCTTCAACTTGTATCTGTCTTACGCGCTCGCGAGTTAAACCAATTTCGCGACCAACTTGTTCGAGTGTACTAATTTCGTGGCCTCGAAGTCCAAAGCGTCGGCAAAGTACCTCGCGTTGCTTTTCAGTTAACTCGGTTAACCAACCATCAATACTGTTATTCATATCACTATTTTGCAACAAGGTCATTGGATCAGATGCTTGGTGATCAGGAATCGTATCGCACAGTGTTTTATCGCCATTGACGCCGATAGTTGCATCGATCGAATTGACACGCTCGTTGAGGCCAAGCATTTTTTCAACATCGGCCGTTGGCTTTTCTAAGAGGGTGGCAATTTCTTCTGGCGATGGCTCGTGATCTAATTTTTGCGAAAGCTCGCGAGCTGCGCGAAGATAGACATTTAACTCTTTAACTACATGGATAGGTAGGCGGATAGTACGCGTTTGATTCATGATAGCGCGTTCAATCGTCTGACGAATCCACCAAGTGGCATAGGTAGAAAATCTAAAGCCACGCTCTGGGTCAAACTTTTCAACCGCGCGAATAAGTCCGAGATTACCCTCTTCAATTAAATCCAGCAGCGCTAAACCACGATTAACATAACGCCGTGAAATTTTAACCACTAAGCGCAAATTACTTTCAATCATGCGTTTGCGGGCAGCTTCTTCGCCCTTAAGAGCTTTACGAGAAAAATAAACTTCTTCTTCCGCACTTAATAGCGGAGAAAAGCCAATTTCATTTAAATACAGTTGGGTCGCGTCTAATGTTTTTTGTACTTTGATTGGATCAGCAGTTTTCACCTTACTTTTACTCACCTTAGCTTTAGCTATTGGCTTTTTAGTTTTTGCATTGATATCCATATCCATCACTGCATGTATATGATCATCATACTCATTCGAGTCTACCTTAAGGGTCTGTTGCGTTGCCATCGTCATCGTCTCTTTGTTAGGTTAGCCTTTACCCAGCCAATAATTCTATACAGAATGTTTACTGGAGATACTTATTCAAGTACTGCTTAACTCTCTTTAAATTATCATTCACTGTTTTTAATTCAGATTCATCAATTTATTGACACCTACATTTATGTTATCGGTCAACATATCAAAGAGTTTAGCTTTTTCTTCAAATTCATCTTTTGGGAAGCAATGGTAATGGGTCTATGGGCTTACCATCTCGCCGAATTTGAAAATGCAATCGCGGCGTCGCCTTAGTACCTATTCCAGTAGAACCTATATCAGCTATTCGCTGACCAACTTTAACAATGTCGCCCTCACTAACGTTTAACCGGTTATTGTGAGCGTATGCGCTTAAGTAAATCTCGCTGTGTTTAATTATGATTAACTTACCGTAACCTCTTAAACCACTTCCAGCATATACAACCTTGCCTGAAGCTGCCGCATGAACAGAATCTCCTGTTTTACCATCAATATCAATACCCCTGCGCAAGCCTTTTTGTGTGTTGAAGTTAGTGGTTACTATTCCAGTTGCAGGCCAACGCCACGACAGCGGACCCACTTTTTTAGTTGATGCGGGTGATTTTTTTATCATTTTTGCTTTTTTTTCTGAACGAGCACTAGCAATTTCTTGCTTTGAAGCTATAGTCCCAGAATTGTTGGCCGAGCGCTGCGTGATTGGCGCTTTTTTGGCCTCAGCTAGCGTCCGCGAGGCAGTCCTAGGATTAACTTTAGAGCGACTTATTGTTGGATTTGGCTGCGATTTGGGACTGATTTTGTCGTTTAGAAAAATAGCTTGGCCGGGATAAATTTCATATGCAGAACTAATTCCATTTGCTCTAGCCAAGTTCTTATAATCTAAATCGTAACGCCATGCAATTGAGAAGAGCGTCTCACCTGCTGCCACTATATGTTGTGATGATTTTATAGAAGGCGGTGGTAATCGACTAGATACGGGTGCTTGCCGTGAGGTTGACATACAGGCAGATAAAAAGAACAGAGCGATCAGAATAACAAACACTCTGAAGTGGTCACGGCATAGATAACCGTAAAGCTCACTTTGGTATTTTTTATTTTGACAGGTCATATTTTAACCGTTTATATAACTTTTAGTTATTGATCTTACTGATTTAGACCAAATAACTCTAAATTATTTATAAGAAAAACTAAAAATTCTCATCGCTTAATACTTTTATCCGACATAAGTCATTTAAATGGCTCTCTAAACTTTAGTATTTGCTATCTTTTCTAGTAATAAAATCAACACCAAGCCACTTAATAGACACACCATTGCCATCCCCAAAAAGGCGGGTTGAGCGGTCACCTCGACATACTGAAAAGGTGTAATATTGACTTGCACTAGAGGAATAAGCTCACCATGACGATTAACCGTAGTCTCTAACACTTGTTTCCAGGGCCACAATAGATTTAAGGAGCCTATTAAAAAGCCCGTTAATGTCGCAAACACAATTGATTCGTAATGTTTGAGCAGAGCACTTAATAAATGACTAAAGGCCAGCAAACCCAACAGACAGCCAGTAGCAAAACTAAATAACAAGGCAATATCTAGCTCTTCAACAGCCTGTATCAATACTTTATACATACCCATTAATAACAGAATGAAACTACCGGATATACCCGGTAAAATCATGGCACAAATAGCAATACTACCCGCTATTAATACCATCCACCACTCAGATGGCAACTCAACTGGCCGTACAAATGTAATCACAATAGCGCCGACAGTGCCTGCAATTAGTGCCGCCAACTCTTTAACCTGCCATTTTGGAATTTGGCGCACTAAATAGATTACCGAGGCAACAACCAAGCCAAAAAAGAAAGACCAGACCAAGATAGGATAGCGCTCTAGACTAATACTCACAACTTTAGCAAAAATGATGATGCTACAAATAATACCCATAAAAAGCGTGAGTAAAAACTTGCCATCAATGGCACGCCAAAAGGCCGCTGGCCCCTGCTTTATTAAGATACCTAGTGCTATTGGCGTTAAAGACTTTAGCGCATTGAGTAGTCGCCCATAAATACCGGTAATAAAAGCGATAGTTCCTCCCGAGACACCTGGCACCAGATCAGCAACTCCCATTGCTAAACCTCTTATAAAGATACCCATTAATTCTCGCTTGCGTGTTTTTTTCGCTGTAAAGAGTTTGGGCTGATGCGACATTAGCGCACAACTCCGGATAGCAGTGGTACAAAT
>JBLIFG010000049.1:0-16094 GCA_047633635.1 Cellvibrionaceae bacterium
CTATGAAGGGTTTTGTGTCGAATTGGTTTCTCTTAAGGTTCTGCCAGCTAATGGCTTCGAAAAAATTTTGAAATAGGCTTGAAGTTAATCAATCCTAATAATTTTGAAATACCGCTTAATGGTATTGGCTATCAACTAAGCGAAGCAGGAGAGACTTTAGCTCATGGTGTTGCCAGCAGACATTGCCACCGTAGCAGCTTACGGTGAGTCAAGCTTTACGGTGCCTGTATCAACTAGTTTAATGGGGGGCATTAAGGTGATAAGGGCGCTCATGGTGAGTAAAGGACAGAATATCAGCTATCAACTGCAGGCCAAATTAGATATCGCCATTCGTTTTGTACCCAAGTTAACCGTCATTCAAGATGGTATGATTCCACTCGGTCAGAAATCTCAGTAAAAAAATATATAGCCCTGGTTTTGCCCCAGTCTATGCATTTAGAGTTAGTGGTTTAAGCTGTTGAGTGAGCACAAAATATCCACCTAATCTAAATGAATTTCTCCAGTTGACACTTAAGAGTCTCTATTGCGTTGCGATGCTCTGAGTGCGACTGAGCTCAACGTTAGAAGGTACTATGAAATCCCAGACATTTTATTTGTTGGTCGCTGATGCCATGCTTGTAACGCATGTAGTGTTCGTAGTTTTTGTTGTGCTTGGCTTAATTTTTATTCTTTTAGGTAAGTTATTATCGTGGCGGTGGGTTAGAAACCCGTGGCTTCGTGTTACACATTTACTAGGCATTAGCGTTGTTGTTTTGCAGGCTTGGCTCGGTGTCATTTGCCCTCTAACAACTTGGGAAATGAGTCTACGATCAAAAGCGGGAGAAACTATCTACGAGGTCTCTTTTATTGCGCATTGGTTGAGCGAACTCTTATACTATCAAGCATCACCATGGGTTTTTTTGGTTTGTTATACAGTCTTTGGTGGGCTGGTGTTAGCGAGCTGGTTTCTAGTACGACCGCGTGCATTTTCGAAAAGGTTTTAAGCTGGTACGCACTAACAAGGTTTGCAGTAGTGCCAGTAAATCTAGGCCGCCCAAGACAGGTATTGGGCTAACAATAATTGTAAAGAGGTAATATGTACACGGATGAAAATTTAACAGATGCGGTAACGGAAGGAATCTTTACAGAAGAGTCTATTCAAAAATTTCGGCATCACATTTCTTCGCAGAGAGCGACACCTATTGTAGATGAAGAAAACTTCAAATTGTTAGCAAGTTTTAACGACATATTTGTTGTAATTGCCTGCGCGCTACTATTGTTTTCAACAAGCTGGGTTACTTACAATATCAACCCTGTGCTGGCTATGGCATCTATTTCAATTTTGTCTTGGGGGTTGGCGGAGTTTTTTGTTCTAAAACGAAAAATGGCACTGCCTGCAATCGTTTTATTAATTACATTTGTAGGAGCTGTATTCGCCTTAGTACAATCATCCTTTGGAAGCTTATCCGAACTATCTTTGATGCTTTCAGGCGCTATGTCATCAGTGGCGGCCTGGCTCCATTGGCGGCGATTTAAGGTGCCGATAACCGTGGCGGCAGGTGCAGTTACCGCTGTAGTTTTTATAATAGCTCTTGCCGTATCGCTAATTCCATCTCTTGAAGAATATACTTCATATCTTATTTTTGTGGCTGGCCTTTGCGTATTTTATGTCGCCATGCGTTGGGATGCTGCAGATTTGAACAGAATCTCAGGTAAAACAGATGTAGCATTTTGGCTTCATTTGGTTTCTGCGCCGCTTATTGTACACCCAATATTTACCAACCTCGGAATACTAGAAGGCAATGATAGTGCTCTAATTGTCATCATCGTTGTAGCTTTATATATACTGCTTTCCGTTATATCTGTAGCAATTGATCGGCGAGCTTTTATGGTTTCGTCCTTAGCTTACGTTCTCTATGCATTAACAGAGTTATTTAAAATATACGGCTTCGCTAGTGATGGTTTTGCTTATGTCGGCGTAATTATTGGCTTTTCATTACTTTTACTGTCAGGTTTCTGGCACAGATCGCGCAGCATTTTATTTAAAATAATGCCTGTCTATATCAAAAATAAAGTACCTGAAGTTAAGTTAAGTTCACTAAACATCTAATAAGTTAATTCTCTGCTTTTGCAAAAAACGTGTTGGGTTATTTTTAACACTAGAAGAGTAGAGCGATATGAAAAAACTTTCTGTAAATCTAATTATTTAAAAGCAAACTCCAGATTTTGATGAATCGACTATACCTAAGGGCCCGTCGAAGGCCCACCAAGCTAAAGAAGGTGTATGGAATTATTTTTTGTCTCCGCATGAGAGCTAGAATACAAAATAAATGAACCTGAATCTGAAATAGTGATACTTAACAAAAATAGATATGACTTCGTTGAACCAACGATTATTCACCAAGTTAAGGCTATCGG
This sequence comes from Cellvibrionaceae bacterium, assembly GCA_047633635.1. Lineage (GTDB taxonomy): Bacteria > Pseudomonadota > Gammaproteobacteria > Pseudomonadales > Cellvibrionaceae > CANLBN01. The sequence goes on from JBLIFG010000049.1 coordinate 2,398, forward strand.
AGAAGTTAAGTTTCATCATGAGCTCTATAAATAATTTACCGTCTAATAAGCAGTTACCGTCTGTTACTTTAAAGCCTCATCGGAATGTGCGCGTTATATAAACAAGGAAATTTAAAATGAGAATTGGCGGTCTTGGTGCAAGAGCAGCGCTATTAAAAGAACAAATGAAAAAGAAGCCTTGCAAGCGCTGTAGCTTGCATTACAACCACGTCTCTTTTGACAAGTGCCCTCACCGCCATCATTTAGACGAGCTTAGGCTACAACAGCTATTTGTAAAAAAAGAAGCTGCGTTTCAAAGTAGAAAATCCATTTGTATGTTATTTTTTATTTTAGCGCTTATAGCTGGCTTTTTAATGCTAGTAATTTCAAGTTTATAAATTATCACAGCGTAAAGTATCATGAAGATTAAGGTTGCAATTACCGGCGATTTTTTTCGGTAAGATAAAATACCAAGTAAAAAGTAGTCTGCGTGATGCTAGATCATGTCATTACTCTCGCTGTCGTAAAGCATTTATTTCACGAGCATCCACTAATGCTACAAGAAAAAGACTCGCTACCTCGCCTAACTTAAAGAACTCGGTATTATAATGCGGACGACGACTAGAGTTCTTAAATTAATGTCTTGTGTAGCAAGTATTAACCTATACCTTGATAAACCGGTATCAAGGAAGATCGGCATGTCAATTCAGCAATCTCTACTTTGTTGCTACAAAGTATATTGTTCAAAACGAGTGTGCCGTTAAACTAGTGCATCAAGTCTTAAGTTTCTATGTTTTTGTTCTTTTACATTTAAGAAGTATAAGTATTGAGCTCGCCTGTTATAACAAGCGGCTTAACATCGTACTTTTTAGTCAAAAGGTAGGCTTAAGCGCACCTATACGTTAAGTGTTTAATATACAACATGAGAAATATTTTTATAAGTAAGTTGAACTATTATAAAGTTGTCATAAACTCTTATAGTAGCTTTGTTGGCTAAGTCTCACTTCACATGCCCTGCCTAGGTACGTTCACTTTCTAGGCTTTTTCCAAGATGGCATAAATTAATTTTACGTACAAAATTTAACCATGCAATCAGCGTTTTAACTCAGTTTTCGGGTCTTTTAGGGGCCTTGGTATAGTGTCGGCTCTGCTTAGTTATCTCCAAGACATTTTTTTGTATTTTTTTTGCGAAATTTTGTACGCGTGCTAATGTATCCAACAAAAGCCAGTTTATCTTCAAAGTTATATGGGTGTTTGCGATGGTCTGCGGATCTTTTAGGTAAAACCTGCTCCAATATAGGCTCAGGCTAATTAGCTCTATATGTTCAGGGCCTTATGAAGCTATATCGAACTTCAGATGAATTGGAGATTTCACGGTATCTAATAAAACAGATCAGATCACCAATGATTTGGAACGCATTGAATTCTCAGGCAGTTCTTGAGCGCTAATTATATATTGTCTACAATAGCGACTTTTATTTAATTCAGGTCATCAACATGAACGACACTAAATCACTTCCCGTTTTACCCGATCGCCTTTCGGGTAATTCCCGTAGCCCCCATCATGTGGCCGAAATTTTCAAGCACGATATCGGTATCCGGCTGAACGGAAAAGAGCTTACCAATGTCGAGGAGTACTGCATCAGTGAAGGCTGGGTTAAAATTCCTTCTCCTAAAGCGTTAGATCGTCGAGGACAACCACTTTTGCTGACTCGAAAAGGCGTGGTTGAGGCCTTTTATAGTTAAGCAGTTTTGCCTTAATAAGAGCCGAAGGCCAATATAACAAGAAATAAACAAAACTTTAAGGCAGATGTTTGTTGCCTGCACTCCGCTGACCTTAGCCAACAACTGTTTGCCTTTATTTAGACGTCCGTTGGCCAAGCTCGAGCTTATGCTGGTATTTAACAGAGAACAAACATGATGATAATAGCGTGTGTGGGTATAATTTGTGAGTAAATCAGAACCAAAGTTTCAGGTCGGTGAGGTTGCTATCTTGCAGCCACCGCACCCGTCGGCGAGCAGTTATTGGGGGCAGGAGACCACCATTCTTCAAGTAGTTTGGATTGAGGGGGTAGATGACGCAATGCATGGAATTCACTCAGGCTGGAGTTATCAAACCGACATCGAGGCGCCACCGCCAACAGATCTTCCGGAGGATCAGCATAATGGTTGGATTTGGGCCGAATACGACCTAAAAAAGAAATATGACTCAGGTACAGCCTTTGATGATTTGATCGCTGAGTTGCAAGACAGTGAGCTAACGGTTCAACACAACTGATTTAGGATATGTAAGCAAAGTGTTGCTCGCTGATTTTAGTCAATAAATTTCAGTCGCTATATGTGGCGTCAGTCATAAAAATGGAGGTCTAACAAATGAAGAGATTTATGTTTTTTTGGGGGCTCTTACTGTTGGTGCTATCTTCTAGTCAAGTATGGGCTGACGAGAAGCTAAGGCTTCAGAAAGTAGTCGAAAATGTCTATGCGATTGTTGGTGACCTTGGTAATCGAACAGCAGATAACCTAGGTAATAATGCAACATTTGGATTTGTGGTCACTACAGAAGGCGTTGTACTCATCGACTCGGGTGGTACCTACTTGGGGGCGCAAAAAATCGAACAACTCATTGAAACAGTAACAGACAAAGCGGTAGTGACAGTGATCAATTCTGGCGGACAAGATCATCGCTGGTTGGGCAACGGCTACTTTAAAAAACTAGGTGCTCAAATCATTGCTAGTGAGGATGCGGTGACGGATCAAAAAGCACGGACTCAAGATCAGTTTTTTATACTAGGTAATCTGGTTGGGGATCAAGGCATTAGAGGCACAGATGCTGTTTATGCAGAAACAACATTCAAAGAGCAGTTTGATTTTAAAAAAGGAGATACCATCTTCAATATACGCCATTCAGGTCAGGCACATACGCCGGGTGATAGTTTTATTTGGCTTCCTCAAATGAAAGTTATGTTTACTGGTGATATCGTCTATGTCGAGCGTATGCTGGGCGTTGGAGCTCAGTCAAACAGTAAGACTTGGATCGACGCTTTTCAAGCTATGGCCACATATAACCCCGAGTATTTGATCCCCGGGCATGGTGAGACAACAAACTTATCCCAAGCAAAAAAAGATACTTATGATTATTTAGTTTTTCTACGCCAGTCGGTTTTTGACTTCATGGAAAACGGTGGCGATTTAACAGAAATAAGTCGTGTAGATCAGTCAAAATTCAACTACCTGTTAAATTATGAAAATCTTTCAGGAAGAAACGCACAACAAGTTTTTACTGAAATAGAATGGGAATAAAGGCTAACAATAAAGGTTTAAGATGACTAATTCATCAATTCAAATAGTTTGCAAAAGTTGCAGTACAAAAAACCGTCTACCTAAAGCTAAGCTTAATGATAAACCCGTGTGCGGGAAGTGTGGACAAGCTGTGCTTTCAACAAGTCCTGTTGTGGGTAGCGATAAAAACTTTAATCGTTTTATTACAGACAATGGTTTACCCGTAGTGGTCGACTTTTGGGCGTTATGGTGTGGGCCTTGTAAACAATTTGCACCCACCTTTGAGCAAGTGGCAAGTGAAATGTCTACAAAGGCTTGTTTTATTAAGTTAGATACAGAGCACAATCAAAGCACCGCCGGTGGCCATAATATTCGTTCAATTCCTACTTTAATGATATTTCATCACGGCAAAGAGATTGCACGTATGTCAGGGGCTTTACCGAAACCACAATTTATACAATGGCTAGCTCAAAATTTGCCCTCCGTTTAAGTACTCGATAATTAACATTAGAAAGTTAATAATTCTCCTAAGGATTAATCGGCGTGTAATCAGTACTGAGCTACAAATGCTCAAAAATTAAGCGATAGCCCTGTAAGCAGGATTAAATAGTGCGCTTAAGTTAATGAGAGGTAAAAACTCTAAAGAAATCTAATCATTATGAATAGCGTTTTTGCTCATCCAGTATTCAGTGTTTTGACGAGGGTATTGATATTAAATCAAGCTTGGCATCACGAACTTTAATTTGCAGAGTGGCACTACTTAGGCGCGATTGGTTTATAGTTAAATGGGCGTCAGCATTTAGAAAGATAAGGTTTTAAAAGACGCACTGAACAGAGAGCGGCTTGGAATAGTTTTTCAGTACTATGATGACGGTATATTCAAAAACCGAAGGTATTTTTAGTCTGAATAATAATCAAAAGTGCGTGTGAGGAATAATTTTAATTCTTCTACATCCTCGTTAAATTAATCCTGTTTATTGTAATCGGTTAATACCATTATGCCTGACATTCTGAAAATTTATTTTATGCACATTATCGAGGCATAATATTTATAAACATTCAGGAAAATGTAGTAATTTTATTTGAAACGTTAATACTATTTCAGGCAGCTAAAATTGTGGTTGTACTTTCGTCAGAATCCGCTGCAATTGCAGTAACAGCCGCATCTGTGTCCAATGGTTATGGCGATCTGTTTAGGTGATTTTGAGTGTTGCCATAGCATATGTAGTTTTCTTTATCATGCCTGTAACCAGAATCGCTGCGCGGTTAATTGCTTCGCATACTCTTTTCTTCACCATAAAATGCGCGGATGTTGCATATCTTCTTTATCTAGGTTTAAGTGCTATTTTCAGCCATGCTGGTCCTCTAAGTATTAATCCATCTAAGCAAAAGCAAGGTAGCGGATATAAAGTGTTCTTTAAGGCTTTGTTATAGAGCTGTCTAACCCTAAGGCTGTTTTATATTGTTTGGCGCTGCTGCCCCAATTTATTGATATATCAAACCCCATTTTCCCTCTGCTAGCACTGTTATGTTTAATAACACTTTTTTTAGATGATTTTTGCTACTTTCTTCATGGGCAATTGGGCTTCAAGTCAATTAGTATGGTTATAAAGCCTGTGCTTATGAAATTCATTAATGGCTTCGATAGTATTATGCCCATTTATTTCAGGGATAAAGAAGAATTATTGCCTCTATACTCTGGTCTAAAATTTGTGTACCTTTGTGAAACACTAACGGTGAAAACGTATACCTATTAAAGCCGATGGTAATACCAGTTGATCTAAAGAGCTTTCTTGTGAGTAACATAAGGAAGTTTTAGCAAAAGGTAAAATACAGCAGGCTTTGTTTAGGCTATTAACTGAACCTTATGTTTTGAAATACACTAGGTATCCTTGTTTAGGAAACACCTAAAGTGCTTATATAAATTTTAATTTTGTAGTTATTCGGAGATTTAGATGATGGAAAGTTATAGTCAAGATGTTGTAGAGACTTCGCTGAAAGAGCTCAATAATGGCTCTGAAAATTTGTGGAGTGTAAAAGAAGAAAAATTAAACAGAGAATTTAAATTTCCCAACTTTATTTTAGCGTTTGGTTTTATGACCCAAGTCGCAATACTTGCAGAGAAAGCGGATCATCATCCCGAATGGTCTAATGTATATAATAGCGTGGTTATCAATTTAACAACGCATGATGCCGGTGGAATATCGAAGAAAGATTTTGAGTTGGCGCAGAAAATATCACAATTAGTTTAGCACGTTCTTATATGTGCTACTGAATACTTTATAGTCATGTGCAAGATGAAAAATAGGGTGCATGCCTCGTTTTTATTGTTAAACCCGCGCTAATGATGGCGTATTAATTTCAATAGTGCTGACTCTATTGAAATTAAATGTCTTATGCCTACCTCAACGCGACTCCAGTCTGTTATATCAACTGATTCATTTACTGTTCTATATTTAACAATGAGGTTTCTAAATAGGCTTTGTCGTTTTATATTTTTTCATATGATTTTTTTACTATCTGTTGATTTACTCTAAAAGTTATTCTGATAATCAATACTGTTACGTTTTTCTCAAAGGTATCTTATTGATCGTATACATTGATGTATAAACACGAGGCGATTTATTAATAAAAAAGTACTGAAATATTATTGACAAATGACTTACACCAAAGTCCAATTATTTTTTACTTCTTCCGATTAAACCATAGAAATAAATTGTAAGAATGTTCACTCGACTGATATAAATTTCGATTATTTTTTATTGAATGCCAGTAACAGCTTTATCACCAACGATTGTTATAACTTGCAAAAAATACAATAAAGTGTTTTAAGGTCGAACGGTCAAACTATATTTTCTCATAATTACTAGTTGATAACATCAACGGTTAAATTCAAATTTTTACCTTAGGATCAAGTTGATGTAATACTTTTCAAATAATTAAATCTATGTGTTTATAGATGTCTGATCGTTAAAGAGTTGGGATTAAGAATTTTTATATTGCATATATACTGATAAGAGTTATTATGAACTATCTTTTTTCTAAAGGAATAGTTGTGGTTTCTAGAATATATATTATTAATTTAATTAATGCTTTATTAAGATCTACTCATATTAATATGGGTATGAAAGTTTATGCGATCTGATTCTATCCATGGAGTAGTTCAAGGCCTTGTCTCTGTAAAAGAAACCGATGACTCGGATAGTGTGAATAATAAACTTAATAAACTATTATCAATTGTTCGCAAACATCTCGATATGGAAGTAGCATTCATATCAAAGTTCACGAATAACGAGCGGGTTTTTAAAAATATTGATGCTAAAAATAATATGGCACCAATAAATGTAGGTGATTCAGATCCGATTGATGAAACTTATTGTTCACAAATGGCTAATAATCTCATTCCAAATATTATCCGCAACACTAAAGAAAATGATGTATCTAGCAAGCTGAATATTACTGATACGTTGTCAATAGGTTCGTATATAGGTGCACCAATCAAATTTTCCTCGGGTGAAATTTACGGCACCTTTTGTTGTTACAAGCACTCACCAGATGACACGCTTAATCGACGTGACTTGTCGTTTTTAAGTGCCATTGCCGAGATTGCATCTGAATTGATCGAAAAAAATGTAGAATCGGAATTTAATTATAACGAAATGAGAAAAGCGATTGTTTCAGTTCTAGATAAAAATAAAATTAATATTTACTACCAACCAATTTTTAACCTTATTAGTAATAAAATTACAGGATATGAATCGCTGTCTAGATTTAGCACGACACCTTATAAGACGCCAGATATTTGGTTTAAAGAAGCATCTCAGGTTAATTTGGGTGAAGAGCTTGAAATGTTGGCTATTGAAAATGCGATTAAAGGTATAGATGAGTTTAATAACGATACTTATATTGCTATCAATATTTCTCCAGAATTTGTTTTAAATGGCGCTATAGCGCGCGTTTTAGAAGGTATAAATTTAGAGCGAATTGTTCTAGAGATTACTGAACATGCTCCTATTAATAATTATTCAGATTTTCGAAAGGCATTAGAGCCACTACGTAAATTGGGAATGCGCCTTGCGATTGATGATGTGGGTTCTGGCTACTCTAGTTTTCAGCATGTTTTAGAGCTTGAAGCTGACATTATTAAGCTAGATATCACTCTTACTCAAAATATTCACTCTAGCAAAAGAAAATATTTACTCGCAAAAGCATTGTGTGCGTTTTCTAAAGCAATAAATTGCCGCATTATTGCAGAGGGAGTAGAAACAATTGAAGAGTTAGATACTCTCCGAGAATTAGAAGTTGATGCTGTTCAAGGATATTTTATTGGCCGCCCAATGCCAATTAAAGAAGCTGTCTCCTACGTTAAAGTTCTTTAGTGTCGAGAGCATAAAAGTAAAAATAATAAAGAAGCTAGAATTCCTTTAGTTGACTCTACAACAAGTAACTGCCGTCGTGGGCAGTGTGTGGTGAAACCCAGGCCAAAAAATATTGTTTTGGCTAGACAATCGACGCTAGCTAATAACATATAGTCTAGGATTTGTCGCAATGATGAGTTAACGAAAATATGATCAACCAATATTTTTGTTATTTGGGTTATGTAGTTCTTATAGCATATGAACACACAGTGGTCCTTTAATAATCCGCTCGAAAAGCGATGATAGCTTAATATTTCATTATTATGCTGACACGGGGTTGTTAAAAGAACGTTTTGAGTCCCCAATAATAAAGACTTTGAGACAGCCATATCTCTCAATTTTTTTGATTACTCTTTTTCACTAGTCACTATTTTTAGGCCCTGACATTAATTATCGACTCGCTATCTGCTCGGTCAAAAATTTTACTCCTTGGGCTATATGTTCCTTATCTTTCTTTTCAGGTAGCAAGTAGATCTCGTCATCCTCATTATTATCTTCGATAAAACTTATTAGTAATTGAGGTCGATTTGAGTGGTACGCTCTACGACTTTAGTAATTTCCTTGAGATGATTGCAGCGGTTTCAATGATTGTAAGAGCTTCGTAGTCAGCACCGAACAGGGTGTTGTTAGGCGCTTGGTCGACTCGGATAAATTCTTGGGGCGCGTTTGTAGGTAGTATCGTATCTGGTCCTTTGTGTACTGTGGTTACCTAACTTGCTTTGGGGGCTTGCTCGATGGTGAATGCCATTAAAAATAACAGGGCTACGCATAAATCTTGGATACGAATGGTTAATGTTCCAATTGTGGGGCTCTTATGGAGTCTCGCTGTAGTCTGGCTAAATGTTGAAAAACTAGCGATTGTAGGTGCTCAGCCAATTCAGCATTTATATATGTAGCTCTAGGCGGTCTTGCATAAACCATCGCATTATGAGCGGGATTTTCCGCAGTTGTTTGGGCAATGGTTCGAGTTTTTAGTGGGCATATAAAAATCACACATCTTTTCAGTTTGGTTTCGTCGGCATCATTGCCGTTATGGGTTTGCGCCCTGTCAGCTGCCTATTGGCTTTATTCTGGTGATCATTTAGCAGCCCTAGCAGGATTTATTTTTCTACTGTTTATGCTTATTTTTATACAACACCGCAAGACTCTTGGCACATAACTGGTCTATCTGGAGGTCCTTGGCGGCAACTAGCTCTGCAGCTTTTTTTATATCCAGTTTTACTTTTTTAGCTAACTAATATTCTTTTATATCAAATAGAGAGCTATACATGACAATCAAAGCATTTGTATTTGATGCCCATGAAACACTATATGATGTCCATTCTGTGTCACAACTCACAGAGCAAGAGTTTCCCGGACAAAGGGACTTAATAACTCAAGTATGGCGGTTGACGCAACTGGAATATAAATGATTGTGCTCTCAGATACAGGTCTACCGTAGCTTTTGGCCGATTTCAGAAGAGTCCCTTATCTACACATTGAAAGCGATTTGACTACCAACTGAAAAGGCAACAGTTGATCGTATACTTGATAAATACTTACATCTAGATACTTATCCCGATTGTCTTTCAGCACTAGATGCCTTAAAAGGTTTACCACTCGCTATACTGTCCAATGGTAATCAAGAGATGTTGGACAAATTAGTCGAAAATACGGGACTGGATACGCGATTACAATCAGTTATAAACATCGATAAAATTTGTAATTTCAAGCCACACCCGAAGCTTTCTTTTAAATGAAAATTTAAAAGAAATAATAGGGACTAGCTTGGTCATGTTAGGTTTGAGGGTCTGCGTTGCAGGTAAAAAATTACTGACAATTTTTCTTAAGCCAGATTGCGAGAAGAATAACTAGGACTAAAAATAGTCGACTACCGTTCGGCCCTCGTTGATTTAGCCTACAATTGAGACGTTAACAGTAATAATATATTTTATAAATGAGGAATAAGTACATGTTGGAACCTGAATGGATATTCATTTTTTTATTATTAGGCTCTTTTGTAGGTTTCATGGCTGGGCTGTTAGGTATCGGTGGGGGCGGGATATTGGTACCTATACTAACCACTATATTTCTCACCCACGGCATTGCTATGGATAATGTGGTGCACCTAGCTTTAGGCACATCTATGGCTTCTATGGTAATCACTACTTTTTCAAGTTGCCGGTCACATCACGCCAAAGGTGGTGTTGTATGGAAGGCTGTCAAAGGCATGGTATTAGGTATTATTTTAGGAACATTTTTAGCGACATTTTTAGCTTCGCACTTAAGCTCATTATATCTTGGGGTATTCTTTGCTTTGTTTATGGCGTTTGTATCGAGCCAAATGTTCTTAAATAAAAAACCTAAGCCTTCAAGAGAGCTATCGGGCAACATGGGGCTATTTGCCGCAGGCTCTAGCATAGGGGCCATATCAGCGCTGGTTTCAATTGGCGGCGGTTCGTTAACGGTACCCTACTTAACGTGGCAGAATGTTGAAATTAAGAAGGCAATCGGTACCTCTGCTGCCATCGGTCTACCTATATCCATTGCAGGAACACTAGGTTACTTGATTAATGGATGGAGCAACTCCGTACCTAATGAATATATTTTTGGTTATGTGTATTTACCGGCAGTGGTGTTAATTTCTATAACAAGTTTTATTACTGCTCCCTACGGCGCCCAAATGGCACACAAATTACCGGTGGCAATTTTAAAGAAGATATTTGCTGTTTTGCTTGTTATTTTGAGCGTCAGAATGCTGATATCAATATTATGACTCTCATTAAAAAGTTTACCAATATTTAAAAATCACCCCTCCTTAGAAAAAATCAAAGACTAAACTAGCTGTCGCTCGCTTTTGAGCGCGGCGCACAGTTTTATTATGTTTACAGTCTCAAAAATTAAATAGTTGACCAATAAGAAATATATAAAGAATATCGCCATATTTAATCCCTGCGCTAATCATGCTTTTGGGTTGTATATCATCTTCATACTATTTAAGCTGACGATGATAAGGACGCGAGATACTCTAAATGCTGAGTTAGTCCAAATAGGTGAAATTTTGAGGACTCAAACGATGATGCTGGCGTCAACGGTAAATTTGTTGATCTAGTTACAGTGTATTGGCCAATAATACTTGCTAGTGGGTTTAGAGCAGAGATGAATCAAGGTGTTAATCATGACAGAGGTTCTTATTTTACTCGTCTCTTAAATGAAAATGCTTGAGTGAGTCTTAACACCAATCAACAGCCTTTTGAAAGAGAGGGTATTTGAGCTAGAGTGAGGTATGGTCAAGGTCTGATGAGAATGAAAATCTGAAGTACATGAGAACTGAAAAAAATCTATAAGAGATCAATTGAGGTATTTTTTCTAGATATACGCCGCAAGATTATTAAGTATATGCGTTAAAGCATACAGGACATTCAGCTAGGTTGATCGCCGCTTATTGCGGCATTAGGTTAGAAGACAATAAATTCAAACAAAGAAGTAAAAAATGAAAATAGATCTTACAGCAGAAATAGCCTTATCTTTGAAAGACTATATAGACCGAGAGATAAGCGGCGCTAAACTTTCAAAGTCCATACATCAAAACTTTGAGTCAGCCGACGGGCTCAACAAAATTCAAGAAATTACTTTCAAGTACTACATAGATTTCTTTAAAAAAGAGGGCAAAGAATTATACCTCGATTCCAATATATATCTTAAAGAAGAAGTTAATGAGCTAAGTGAATTTTTGGCGGGTTTTGCAGCAGTTGAATAGACACTTATTTTTTAGAATTGTCCATAGTTCGTCACATCAATAATTTAACAATGCTATAACTCTAAAATAGTTACACTCCTTACACTCCTTACACTGCTTTTTACTGTGCTAGATAGCAGTGTAAGTTATTCCACTTACGCTTGCGGTGATAGCGGCGCTATAAGTTATCGTGAAGTTTTCACGACAGAAATAAACTAAGTAATAGTTCGAACAAATACTATCGATTATATAGCTTACTACGTACGACTTGCCGCCAGACTATGTTTGTTAAGAGTTAATTTAAATATTGCTGCTTGTTGCATGTTAAATAGATAGTAGGGGTGGCAATGAATATTACAGAAAAAATAAATGAGGATGAAGACCCAATAACAATAATGTTTGTTGATAAGGTTAAGCCAGAAAAAATTAAACATTACGAAAACTGGCTTAACGGTATCCATGGAGACATGAAAGGTGCTGTCGGATTTATGGATGTTGCAGTAATTAGGCTTGGTGAATCTAGCTATACTGAATATACGGTTTTGATCAAATTTGATAACTATTTCAATTTGGCTGCCTGGAGAGAGTCGGAGGCAGAGGATATGTGGCTATCAAAGCATGCTGATTTAGTGCAAGAAACTGCGAGTATGCAGCAGACATCAGGACTAGATATTTGGTTTAATCGACCCAACAAAGCTGGCAGCCAAAAATCGGCCTACTGGAAACAAGTTGCGTTAGGAGTCACTATAGTTTATCCCATGATTTTAATATTAAATATATTGCTCAGCCCCATTACTGATCACCTCTCATTTAATTTGTCATTATTACTAAACGTTGTCGTCATGTCTGCGCTGTTAACTTACCCGGTTATGCCCTTCGCATCAAAACTATTGGATAACTGGCTTTACCCGAAAATTTAAGGGTACTCTTATTGCTCTGCTTTTTGTCTTCGTCGTAGAGCTTGTCGAAACATGTATTCTTAGCGTTTACCAAAGAATAATTGATAGATCGTGGTGTTAATTTTTTGCGGTTATATCGTCCACGGCTAGGGCCAGAGCCGGGAAAAAAATTCAAAAAACATCAGGTAACGCTATTGCTAGCGCCGCCGCTTTATACATCGGTATCATCAATTGATCACTGCCTAGTTTAAGCATATTAGGGCGTAAGTAACAGTAGAATGACAACAATTTATAGCGCTACGCATGTGTTTGAAACATTTGATGTTTAAAATCTTGTTATTAATAAGGCGAATCTTAGATACATCAATGTATCGTCTCATTAAAAAAACTTCATGATACGGGTCGAAGTGGTTGGTGACAGTTAATTATTTTTGTTTCCAATAATTGGTTTTATGATGATTATTGTATTGTTGGTGTTAAATAGTCATGAAGCGAATGATCATGGCGTTAATTTTAAATCGGTCATGCCCACTTAAGTGTTAAAAGTGCACAAAGTTTGTTACAACACTTTAAACCTTCACTAAGCTCGCTAAGAGTAGTGTTATGTGAATATTAGAGAAAAAAGACGATATGCAGCATTTAACGACTCCTTTTATTATTGATATTGAAGCATCTGGATTTGGATATGATAGCTATCCTATCGAAGTGGGTGTTGTGCTAAATGATGGCCAAAGATTTTGCTCTTTAATTTTACCCGCACAAGAGTGGACCCATTGGGATAATGAGGCGGAGAAAATTCATAAAGTGACGCGTGAAATGCTCAGCGCTTATGGGAAGCCTGTTGGCACGGTAGCCAACCAACTTAACGAAATGTTGGCTGGTATGGTGCTTTATTCCGATGGCTGGGTAGTAGACAAACCATGGCTTACAACTTTGTTTCGTCAGGCTGGAATATCGATGAGCTTTAGCATCAGCCCACTAGAGGCGATACTGTCTGATTTACAAATGGAAGTTTGGCATGAAACAAAAGACAGGCTCACCAGCGAGCTAAAGCTCACGCGTCACCGAGCCAGTGATGACGCATTGATTATACAAGAGACGTTTAAGCAGACTTTGGCAATAATTAAGGCTTAATAGTATATCTACAACAGATAATGTGTCTGTCACAAGGTAAGTTTTTAACTACACCGGCCTTAAGTGGGGCACAAAATTTTAAGCAGCTGTTAACCTAAACCTTATATGAGCCAGTAGAAGTTTGACTTATTTAAAAATTTAGCAAGCCTTGAGTCGCTAGTTTCAATATTGCTATTGGCTCTAATGCTTTGATGGTTGTCGATTTTTTGTAGGGTCAGGCCATTAGGTTTTGACCGTAATCTTGGGCTATATTTGGAGTCAATATTTTTT
>JBLIFG010000050.1:0-15924 GCA_047633635.1 Cellvibrionaceae bacterium
TGGTCTGCCGATATTATGCTAAACGAGCCAAAGCTTGTTCGAGATTTACATCGCGACTTTATAGCCAGCGGTGCTCAGGTCATCACGCTCAATACTTACAGCGCTACACCACAGCGCCTAGCGAGAGAAAATGAGCTCGCTTACATGGAAGAACTGCATCAGTCCGCTATGAACGCTGCCATCGCTGCTATCGAACTTGCTCAATGCAGTGATGTCTTAATAGCCGGCTGCCTGCCTCCACTAGTAGCGAGTTACAGAGCGGATGTTTCCTTATCATTTAATGAATCGCTCGCCGGCTATCGTCAGCTTGTCGAGTTACAAGCTCCGGCAAGCGATGTGTTTATATGCGAAACTATGGCGTCTATTACCGAGGCTACGGCGGCCTGTACAGCCGGTCTTGAGAGTGGCAAGCCCGTATGGGTTGCATTAACTGTTAGCGATGTTAAGCCCGGACAGTTGCGAGGTGGCGAATCATTAAGGGATGCGGTTACTACTATAGAAGCTCTAGGTGCTGATGCAATTCTTCTTAACTGTAGTCAGCCAGAGGCGATTAGCGCCTCTTGGGAACAGTTAAGTGATTCGAAGGTTAGATTTGGTGCCTATGCCAATGGCTTTGTATCGATCGCCTCTTTGCATCCCGGCGGAACCGTTGAGGAACTTGAGGCTCGACAAGACTTGAATCCGCAACAGTATGCCGAGCATGCCTTAAAGTGGGTTCGCGGCGGCGCATCAATTATTGGTGGCTGCTGCGAAATTGGACCGGCCCACATTAAAGCTTTGCATGAAAACCTACTTAAAAAAGGCTTTATTTGATCCACTATAGTTAAGCGTGAAGAATTACGGTTTAATAATAAAGCGTTAAGGTTAGCGTTACAAAGTGTTAAAACATAAGCTGATAAACAGCAACACTCGCCTCCTTCTTGATTGGAGCGAGTTTTTTGATGCGTTACTCTAGTAACTGGTTAATTTATTTTACAATCGAGCAAATAATTTATTGGAGAGTATAGTCATGGCACAAACTATTTTAATTACGGGTGCAAGTAGTGGTATTGGAGCCGCAACTGCGCATAAATTTTTAGAGGCTGGCTGGAACGTTGCGCTGCTGGCTCGGCGCATAGACAAGCTCGAAGAGATTGCCTCTAAGTATGACCGCGCCCTCAGTCTTGTGAGTGATGTTACTGATGAAAATGCAGTAGCTGCGAGTTTCGCAAAAGCTGCCAACCACTTTGGTCGTATCGATGTGTTATTTAACAATGCTGGTATTTTTCCACCAGGTTCACGCTTCGATCAAATATCTCTCGAGGCCTGGAAGTCGTCAGTCGACATCAATCTAACCGGTATGTTTATTTGTGCCCGCGAAGCGTTTCGTCACATGCTTGATAATGGCGGGCGTATTATCAATAACGGCTCTATTTCAGCATCTACACCGCGGCCTAATTCTGCAGCCTACTCATCCACCAAACACGCTATTACAGGTCTCACTAAAAGTATTGCGCTCGACGGTCGTGATTTAAAAATATGTTGTGGTCAAATAGACATAGGTAATGCAAATACAGAATTGGTAGCAAACTTAATAAAGCATAATGGCCCAATGCCAACGATGGATGTTAGTGATGCTGCAGATGCGGTGCTGCATATGGCAAATTTACCTCTCAGCACAAATATTTTGTCGATGACAATAATGGCCAATCAAATGCCGTTTGTGGGGCGTGGTTAAATGACCAAATGAAAGCAAGTAGGCGATGCAGAATAAAATATTTTAAGAGTTAGCCCGGCGATAAGTGTTAGGCATATGATAAGAGCTTGAGACCGCTAAGAACAACGCCTAAATTAATAGACTAAAAAAAGATAATGTTTATGAAGTCAATATTGAGCGGGTGTCTTTGAAGTTTTTTCTTTGAAGTTTTTTCTTTTTGCCAAGTTTTCTATTAGGTTGATAGCAAGTTAAGTGCCGAAGTATATTATTTTGCTCGGTTATTATTTCGAATGATCGTCAGTTAAGCAAAAGGAATGGTTGGACAAGGTTTTGACAATCCCACATTCGGCGACTTGACCGCCGTCGCATTCGGTAATCATTCGCTTCAATTCTCCCCTCAAACTTTGCAGGCGTTCGATCTTGGACTCGACGTCACGTAAGTGATTTCGAGCGATATGGTCGACTTCTTGACAGGAATGTGCAGGTTCATCGCTCAGCGCCAATATCTGACGAATCTGGTCTAGCGAGAACCCCAACTCCCGGCTATGCCGAATGAATAGAAGCTGGTCATGTTGCTGGCGGGAATAAACTCGCTGGTTGCCTGAACTTCGCCTGGGGTTGGGCATCAGTCCGATTTCCTCGTAATAACGAACCGTCTGCACTTTACAATTCCCTGTGCGAGCCATCTCACCAATTGCAAATTCTTCGGTCATGCTAATTTCCTCTTGCAGCTACAGTAACTGTAGGTTGTAAACTTATCTTAAATTTAACTGATTTGGAAATGATTATGGCTAGTTGTTGCGAACATGATCTAAAGTTTGAAGGTGTTTCAGGGCGTTATAAGGCGATATTATGGATTGTCATCATGATTAATGCGCTCATGTTTGTGGTCGAAACCGTGGCCAGTGTTGCAGCAGATTCAATGGCGTTACGCGCTGACGCACTGGACTTTCTTGGGGATACCCTTACCTATGGAATTACCCTGTTGGCGATAGGTCATTCACTTCGCTGGAGAGCAACGGCTGCGATGTTTAAAGGCGTGACGTTACTGCTTATGGGGTTATGGGTACTTGGGTCAACCTTCTATCAGGTACTAATTCTAGGTATTCCAAGCGAAGTGATGATGGGTTCAGTAGCGATGCTGGCATTCGTAGCGAACATGATAAGTGTGTTGCTGCTGCTACGCTATCGCGACGGTGATGCCAATGTCCGTTCGGTTTGGCTCTGCAGTCGTAACGATGCAATTGGTAATGTTGCAGTTATGTTCGCTGCATTAGCGGTCTACTACACGCAAACAAAATGGCCAGATCTGATCGTTGCATTTCTGATGTCTGGATTGTTCTTCTATTCCTCATTTCAAATTATTATTCAGGCCCGTGGTGAATTTCGAGAGTGCGCAGCAGATGAGATGGAGGAAACCGTCTGCTCCGAAGTCGAGATACATCCGCGCCCGTGAGGAAAATCGAGATATAGGGAAGCTAGTTTAACAATCAGCTCAATTGACTTTGACGCTAACGCGTCTCCGCAATTGAGCTGGGCGTTATGTTTGCACGCGTAGTAGGAAGCAATTTATAATTTCTAGATTTTTAATGATAAATTAATGAGTAAAGTTATGCGACAAAAAATTAAAAATGCCTATCGTTTAGAAATGGAGACGGCTATTCGTTTTTATGAACTAAATGAGTTTGATTCTGCATTTCATCATTTAGAGAGAGCTCATATCCTTGGTCAGAGCTATATAATACCTCATACAAAATCCCACTGGTGGATGCTTAAAGTTGGTTTCAAGAAAAATTATTTTTGGGAAATTTTTGGGCAGATAATCAGAATAATTGCTGCCGTATTGTTTTCCAAAATTTGGGTTCCTACAGGAAACACAGGCGGAGCCAATGTTAATCCATTAAAGCCAATGCCTGTTCCGGAAGATTTAAATA
The DNA here is from genome assembly GCA_047633635.1 of Cellvibrionaceae bacterium. Classification (GTDB taxonomy): domain Bacteria; phylum Pseudomonadota; class Gammaproteobacteria; order Pseudomonadales; family Cellvibrionaceae; genus CANLBN01. The sequence continues at coordinate 3,631 of JBLIFG010000050.1, forward strand.
AAATTATGACGAAGTAAACTATAAGTCACTTAACAGGATAACAACAGTTGGTAGTTTATTGCTCGCAGCTGCAGATTTTTGTTGTTGAACCGCCATTGCGAAAGATAATTTATTTCAAATGAAGGGATGCATCACGCTAATACAATCTAGACGTCAGCAATATTTTGTACGACATTTATCACTTCTCCAAACTAGCTTTATTGCCTCATTTTTTTGAGCAGCTTCTGTGTGTTTTCCCAGGCAATCTTTCGTCTGACATCGGCTGGCAAGTCATTCAACCAAGTCCAGTGATAGTCATATAATTGTTGATAGTGTGTCCAACCCTTGTCACCAGAATCCCAAGTCGACATTCGAGTCACGTTCCATACGGGATCAGTGCCAGTGATAAAACGCTCTGGATAATTTAACACCAGAGTTTTCCATGCGGGCAGCAAAGTCAAATCCTCGCCGCTTATGCCGCCATAGCGCCAAGGGTCACGGGCGGCAAAGTCTATCCATACATTGTTGCACTTTAGCAGTATTTTTTCGATATGCCCTGGCCGCAGATTACCTCCTGCATGGGCAAAGATCATCTTGATATTAGGATTATCTGAGCAAAGTTTTATAAAGGCTTGTTCGCCTCCCGAGTCGATATGAATCATCATGGGCACTTTATATTGCTCTGCTAAGTTGAGCAGTTTTTGAAAAATTGCATTGTTGGTTCTTGGTCGAAAGCCACTCATAAAATGGACTTCGCCAATGCCAAAATACTGTCCGCTTTTAAGACCTTGCTCGGCATTTTTAACCACCTGTTCATCCATGTACCAGTTGCGCTTTCCAAGCTCGTGAATATAGGGGCTAAAAAAAGGAATTATCCAGTCGCCACCTTGCTCTCGAAGCTCTAGGGCTAATTCTGAGGGTGTACTGGTGACAATGGTGAGACCGACATTATGCTGTTTAAGTATGTTGACAACTTCTTCTATAGAGGTTTCTTCGCGGTGGTCCCAGTTATAGTGAATGTGACTGTCAGCAAAGATTTCGGAGGCGCTTGCACGGGGGTGCAGTTGCATAAAGCACAGTAGCAATAGCAGGAAGATTCCGCGGCTACTGCAAAAAAAATTATGTGATATGTTGCTTAGTTTTTTCATACATGGTCTAGCTTAATCTTATTGCAATAAGGCAGCGCTGTTCTGTCTAGCCACTATTAACTAGTTATCGTTAGCCGTTGATTAGTAGCTGTTAATTAGCTGCTGCGGATCAGCCCTTATTGCACAGCCGCAACACGCAAATCTGACAGCGTTCTACTGCCCGTCAAAAACATCGCCCAGCGCAGTTGTTCCTGTAATATCGAAATTTTATCGACGACCGCTTCTGTAGACTCTAAGGCTGGCGCTAAAAAAGGTTGTGCTAGGGCAGTCATCGTCGCTCCAAGTCTAATACAGCGGGCAATATCTAAACCGTGACGAATACCACCAGAGCCAATAAGGCCTATTCCTGGGCAAGCTTCATAGACGGCTGGCAATAAATCGACAGTATCCATACCCCAGTTAATAAATGGAGCGGCAATTTCTCGCTCGCGTTCAGAGCCATTGCGTGCCAGTTCAATGCTGGCCCAGCTGGTACCACCGCGACCGGCTACTTCAATCCACTTAACACCTGCGTCCATCAATTTTATGGCACTACTCGGGCCAATACCAGCGCCGACCTCTTTGACAACAATGGGTACCTCAAGCCTCGAAGCACAGTTTTGGATTGCCTCTAATACTCGGTTCCAATCGCGATCTCCGTTGGGCTGTATCAACTCTTGCAATGGATTGAGATGAATAATTAAGGCATTGGCTTGAACCGACTCCACAGCCCGTCGAGCTAAATCGAGCCCCTGTTGCTGAAGCTGTGTGGCACCAAGATTACTCAATAGTATAGCCGAGGGTGCCCAGCGTCGAATATCTGGTTGTGAACCCTGTTCAAGAGCTGCCCGTTGAGAGCCCAGAGCCATTGGAATTTGGCAAGCTTGAGCGGCTTCTGCAAGGTGTTGATTAATTAATTCTCCGTTGTCACAACCCCCCGTCATGGCGCCAATCAAAAATGGAGCCGATACAGTCAGATCTAAAAACTGACGGTGAAGCTCGACGTCCTTTAAGTCCATCTGTGGAAGCGGGTTGGGCTCAAAGCTCAGGCGGTCGAGTCCTGGTCCTTGTAAAGCCTGGTGTTTAGGCTGCAGTGATAAAGCAATATGGTCGGCTTTACGAGAGCGGATGTCGGTCATAAGAGCGCTTCTTTTTTATTTTTTTTGCTGTCGGCAAAGTCGACTAGCAACATATGTGGCAGAGTCAGTGCAGCAAGGCCAATAAAGGTTATCTGCACCAGCGAGGCAGTAGCCGTACCCTCTAATAAATAGAAAATAATGCCTAGGCTAATCCATGCTAAAAGAGTGTAGCTAGCCGCCTCACGAAGACTGCGACTGCGCTCTAACGGCGCTAGGCTGCGCCATAATCGCAACATATGACCACGACTGTGCCAGAGACAAAAGTACAGTGCAAAACTGATCAGTGGAGGCAGTATACTAGCCAGTCCAACCAGTATCATTAAGCTAATTAATGGTTTTCGGTATTGGGGCTTAAAGTAAGTAAAGCCACAGTAGCCAATAAAAAAAAATGCCCAAGGCATAAATAAAGTGCTGATGCCCGTCATTATTAGATCAGCATTAGTGACACCAGTAAGCACGGCAAAAATCGGCTCTACCGATGTAGCCTGCAGGCTGGGAATCACAATACACACTAGACCGCCATGGGTTATCCAGGGTAGCCAATCACTGCCAATATCGGCGATATCACTAGCGCCAAAGTGCAGCGCCGAAATCAGTAAGAATATGACCAAGCTGGACAGTGGAAATAGCCACCAAACGACGCCGACCAATGTTGCCAGAGCGATGTAGGCAAGATGAAAGCCAAGCCAAGGCATAAGCCCCGACGGCCAACCAATGCGTCGTGCAACTGCGCCATCGAGACCACCATGGGGTACGCCTAGTAATAAAATCGCGGCGATAGCAAGCATATCCCAATAATTCATCGCCGCAATACCTGTTTTATAAAGGCCATTTTAGGCATAGCCAGAATAACTCGGCTCCAGTCTACAATAGTTGCGCAGCCGAGCATAAAACGCGCAAAGCCATCGGCATCAAGAGCCCGAGCGGTTTTCATCATCATCGTAACTCCCAGTTCTGGCTGCGCCATAAGGACGCGATTATAGATTTTGTCCATACGGATTAAAGTGGGTGAAATTGGGGCGGGAACCGAGTAATTGCCCACACTGATGTTCTGCGCTAATTGACCAATCTGTGCTTGAATTCCCGTAAAGGCATAGCCTGAGGATAGTCGAATCGCACCACTAGCAGCACCAATACTGGCAATGTCGGTATCTACTGGAATTACCGTCTGCATAGGAATGATACCAACCTCTTCACGCAGTTTTTCTTCTATCTCAATATTCTGATCTTGTAGCCATTGCTTAATAGCCTGCCGATACCAGTCCTTGTCCTCCAAGTGTTCAGAGATCATGGTTGACTCTATTAATAGTCTGCGGTCAGAAAAGGGCAGCACATAAATAAAATGTAGCCCACGAGATTGATCGACACGAAAATCCATCAGTGTCGCAATCTCGGGTTCATCAATAGCAGATTTGGTGCGGATCTCCCAACCAAGAAAATGTTGCTTAAGACTGGGCTCAGCCATTTTTGGTGGACGACTATCATAGAGTTGAGCTGCTTTGTAATGCTGCCCCGCCGCGGTAAATGAGCCACCCTTGCCAGTGGCAACAATATCCTCTGCCGCTGCCCGAACAAGCGCGACGCCTGCGGTCAGATTGCTCTCGCATTGCGTCATATACTGAGCAGAACTGAGGCTTGTATAGCGGTAATGGTCACTACTGTGGAGTACCTCGGTGTGATGGTCGATCAACCGCCATTGCCGCCAGCTGCCTTTAGTTGCTGTGGCGAATTGTTTTTGTTGAAGACGATCAGCCCATAGTGACCAGCTGCAGTCGCGCTCGGCTGGTGTGCGCGGTTCGACGACGGCAGCAAAGCAATTACGTAACTTAGCAGCGAGAGTAATACCCGCACTGCCGCCACCAATAATAGCAATATCGAGATCTATGGTTTTGTTGGCTTTATCATTCAGTTTGAACACCCGCTAGCCCTTGCAAATGTTGGTGCAGCGCTTTTTTATGAGCGGGCACTTTCACTGGTATTAAGTCTCCGAGGCTGCGAAGACTCAGAAGCATTTTTTCTGATTTTGATACAAAAACTCGACCTTGCCACCAGAGTAGACCGCGACGCTTTAAGACCCAGCCAATCTGACGATAGACACGCAAGGCAATAGTAATAGAAAGTCGCGAGCGCAAAGGCAAAAGTTGAATACCCAGTAGGGCACTTTGGTAATAATTCTCTGCAAGGTCGAGCATGCGCTTGGTTGCATCCGCTACTGGTTGCTGACAAGCAATATCTGCATTGGCAATCACCGAAGCAGGCAGATCTATCCAACTAGCGGGTAGGTAACGACGGCCCATGTTAGCATCTTCCAATACGTCTCTAGATATATTGGTCAGTTGCATGGCAATACCAAGATCAATGGCAAAGCTATCGGCACGGTGCTCTTTGCAGTTAAGTACGCGGCACATCATTAAGCCAACAGTGCCGGCCACAGCATGACAGTAGCGCAGTAACTCGGCTTCATTACTAACGGCGGTGGGATGTTGGTCTTTGAGCATGCCGTCGAGCAGTTCTCGAGCGGCTATCAACGGAATATTATTGTCTTTGGCGAGCCGCATGAAGGCTTCAACTTCTGCGCCAGCAGTTTTGTCGCTGCCGTCTAGGCGAGTGCGGATATCCTCGAGAGATTCCTCGCGATTGGGAAGGTCGCCATCGGCAAGGTCGTCGACAAACCGACAAAACTGGTACAGATGTGCGCAGCGATCTGCCAATTGTGAACCGAGAAATAAACTCGCCCAATAAAATGACTTGCCATGCAGTGCCAGTATTTGCTTTGGCGCTGGAGCTGCTACTGGCAGAGTTGAAGGCTGTTTTGATGAATGGGGCGACCTGTATTCCATGGTCTACCCGCCCGAACCGACCTCAACACCTGTAAGTAATTCTTGAACCACTTTAGCAGAGCTGACGACTCCGGGCAGTCCTGCACCAGGATGTGTACCCGCACCGACAAAATAAAGGTTAGAAATCGCGCGGTCGCGGTTGTGATAACGAAACCAAGCAGACTGTGTTAGTCGTGGTTCAATCGAAAAACCAGCGCCATGCATAGAGCGATAGTCCTTGGCGAAATCCTCTGGGGTCATCCAAAACACCTCCTCGATAACTGACGATAAGTCTGGCAGTATAGTTTCTTCTAGCGCGTTGACTATGCGATCACGCAAACGCTCGGCCTCAATACTCCAATCTACATTACCTTGTAAGTTAGGCACTGGGCAAAGCACGTAAAAAGACTCGCAGCCCTCCGGTGCAAAACTTTTATCGGTTGCTGTGGGGCGATGTACGTAAAGACTAAAATCTTCACTCATCTGTTTGTTATCAAAAATCTCCGAGAGTAATTCTTTAAATCGTGGTCCCATCCAAATACTGTGATGGGCGACATCTGGGTAGAGCTTTTTTGTGCCAAAGTACAAGACATAAAGCCCCATACTGTATTGTTTTTTAATGCTGGTTGGCAGGCTAAATTTGCTTTTGGGCAATAGATGCTGATAGCAGGTTTCGGGATCGCCACCAAAGACCACCAAATCCGCATCAATGATTTTGTTGTTGCTGAGTCGAACCCCAGTCGCTTTTTTGTTGGCAAGTACTATCTCGTCGACATCGGCATTAAATATAATATTAATACCGTGACGCTCCATCAGCGCGCCCAACTCTTTCACTAATTTACCGGTGCCGCCCATGCAAAAAAATACACCCCAACGACGTTCAAGATAGTGAATCAATGTATAGATAGCAGTGGTTTTAAAGGGATTGCCACCCACTAATAATGGATGAATAGAAAAGGCCTGACGAATCAACGGGTGCTTCAAATGACTGTTGACCATCTGCGAGACGGTTTTATAACATTTCAATAGCAGTAGCGCCGGAACCTGTTTAATCATATCGCTGATACGGGTAAAGGGTCGATGCACAAGCTGTTTAAAGCCAACGTCGTAGACTTTTTTAGACTTGTCGAGTAGCTTAAGATAGCCATCTGCATCTTCGGGACTAAAGCGACGAATCTCGTCAAGAGTATCTTCAACACTGGCGCGATAATCAAATTGACTACCATCGGCAAAATGAAAACGATAAAAGGGATCAAGCGGCACGAATTTCAAATGATCCTCGAGCTTTTCATCGAAGAGCTCGAACAATTCATCAAACAAAAAAGGTGCGGTGATAACGGTGGGCCCAGCGTCGTGACGGTAGCCACCGCGCTTAAATACTTGAGCGCGACCCCCGAGGTTTTCGAGGCGCTCGAGCAACGTTACCTGATAGCCTAAGGCTCTAAGTCTTAATGCTGTCGCTATGCCGGCAAAGCCTGCGCCGATAACTACTGCCGTTTTACCGGCTCCAAAAGTTCTTGAGGTCAAGCTATCTGCCCTTGTCGTCTAACTGCTGTTTTATGTTTAACAGATGCAACTAGCTTGCGAGCAACTGGTTGCAGTTGAGCTGGCAAGGTGTTCACTAGTTGATCGGCCTGAAGTAACCAATAATCAATAGATTCATTGGCTTGCAATATCACATCGCTAGATGCAATACGGCGCTGCCAGCGTGCTAGCAGAATTTTGTCTTCAGATTGGTACCAAATATTAAACTCATCTCGACCATTGCCTTGAATGGCGAATAAACTGATAACCAAGTTTGGTTTGCGACCGTCTAAATCACATGAGCGGTGACTTGATGGAATAATATCATCAATGTCATTGCGACCTTGATAAGCTAGACCACAAAAACCGACAAGTTTTTCCAATCCGCCTAGAGGCTCAAGACCACCGAGACTGCTATATAATCCTGCCGCTAATGCAGCACCTTTTATAGGTGCAATCAACAGTGGCGCAGTTTTGCCTTTAGCAATTCGCTGCCACTCTTCTAATTCGGCACATTGACGCTGTGTAATATCAGAAATTTGACCACTGCAAGTCTCCTGCATTGCTGTCGCTAAAAGCGCTACCAGAGCGCCACCGTGGCGATTATTGCGAGCGGCAAGCTCGAAGGCTTTTGCCACCATCCAATCGCCAAGGCAGAGTGCCATATCAGAGCCAAAGTGCTCATTGATGCTCTCTTGTCCACGTCTGTGGGTACTGGCGTCGCTAATATCGTCGTGTATTAATGACGCATTGTGCAGCAGCTCGCAAGCAGCTGCCCAGTGTAAATTGTCGTTTTCGTCTAGACCTAGGGCCGAGCCGCTAGAAAGTGCTAGTTGTGCTCTGAAAGACTTGCCAGGGTTTTTGAAATGATAGCTAGCTGCTGGAGCCAAGCTACTATTAATGTTTGGCAATTCACGTCGATAGAGTGCATCCAACGAGCGTAATGATTTTATTTCACTTAAATTTATTGGGGACATAGTTAGTACCCTTATAGACGCAACCTGTAGTGGGTTACTTTATTATTTTTTTGTCAGGAGAGAAAGAGCCAGCAACGCTGGCTCTTTCAGGTTTTCGAACAAATTAACTATAATAAAACTAGGCTTTAGCTGACGCTGCAGCCATTTGGTCTTTCTCTTCTGAATCAGCAACTGCTGCTGCCCAGATAACAAGACCAAATGCGATTTTGTTCCAAAAATCTGCAATATTATAGATAAGGTTCAAAGTACCTGGATCTGCGGCACTAAAGAAGTATCCGAAGAAATATCCTAATGGGTAAATTGACCAACCAACAGTTACTAGAAGTAACATATATTTGTAAGCTTTTTGGACATGTACATTGGCTAATCCAGCATTAATTTTGCTAGCTTCACCTTTAAAGATTTCCCATATGATATAACCCCAAGCTGCCATCGATGGAACGAAAGCAATTTTGGCATCCATCAAACCTACTTCACCGGCATAACCGAAAGCAAGCATTACTATAGTTCCGCCTAGCAAACGCCAGAAAACACCGGCTGGTACTTTAGTAACAGCAGAAAGAATCAAGTAAAACTCGATCATTAGTAGCGGTACAGTTAGTAACCAATCGATATAACGGAATGCTGTTGGCGACTCGCCAGTAGCAACCCATACATCGCGCATATAAAAGTAATGAACTGCTGCTATAAGAGTAACAAGTCCCGATACAGTTAGTGATGTTTTCCATTTACCGTGCACACGATCGCGCTCGATAAAAAAGAAGACGGTTGCGGCAGTAAGTGCCATGGATATTAACCAAAATGACATGCCGACATAATCGTCAGCTGGTAACATATCTGTCATAAATAACCCCTAGATGTAGATACTTTTTATTATTGATACCAGCATTTTTATTATAGTAACTAAAGATACGGCACCTCCAGTAGAACAAGCCAAGATCTCATTCTAGAGAAAACATATCCATAAAATGGAATCCGTCAACTCGACTTAGTTTTCTTTACGCATCTTTTTAAAGCGCGGATCAACTTAAGCCCATTAAGTTCATTAAATATTAAAAATATAACATTGAACTTTATGACGATAAACAATGGAGCGGGTCGGTAGTGTGGATAAATAATGAGCAGCTTTGCTCCAAGTATTTTTTTCGAGCAATGACTGCGCTTGGCATAATGACGCCGTTAATTATCATCATATTAATAGGCGATGATAGGCTCGAAGCTAAGTTGGGCATTTTTAGCAATAAATAGCAGTAATTGCTGAATCATTAAGTCACAAGTATTCATGTTTTTGAGTGCTCAATATAATATATTCAGGCGCCCCCGTCATAGCCTTTCAAACTATTAATATCGACGAAGATTTTTGCGATTTAGCAGTGAAGCAAATTGCGCATTTAGACGCAGCTGAGGGAGCGGCTAATTAGTCGTTAGTCATACGCGTTTACAATAATGTGTGCTTGGTTTTTTAGCGCGTCGTTATTATTATTTTGATTTAATCTCCGTTTTATTATCTTAAAGCATCGTTCGCAACTAATTTATTTATGAGTTTTACTAATAGAGTTAAATTTATAACATTATTAAGTGGCGACCGATAAGTTCCTTGATAGGTTTGCACTACAAATGGTTTTTCGAGCAAATTTGGTGCGGCAGTCAAACATAAAAAAACATTTTGCACTATTGTAGTGCTTCGGCGCTTAAAATAGTTTTTAAGCCATTAAAAACAGTTGTAAAAGTTGGCACTGTTTCTGCTAGGAAACGACTGCAAGCTTATATCTAACAGATAAATTATTTCCTATAATCGATGTTGTGCTACAAATCAGTAGGTAAGTTGAATTTAAAAAAGTGTTCAGCAGACGGCTTATGTATGGTGTTGGAGCGTTCAAAAAGTTATAAGTAAAATTAACAAGACCTTGTCACTAGAGCGATATTTTTTAGCGAGGCTGCCTTTTTAAATGGGTAGAACAAAGCAGTGTTTTTTTCAGATTATACGTTGCTTAAATTTATACAAACAGACAATACCCATGACTCAACGTAGTTCTCTTCAGCTGTCCTTAAACAAAGGTTTAAGTAAAGACAACTATTCCTAAATGGAATAGTTGTAGTCTGAAATAGAATTGGTCAATTTTTCTAGAATGTTTAAGGTAAGGTTGAGTAATCATTACACCGCGTTATCGAACTCAATAAACGAAGGAATAAATAATAATGAATAAAACTATTTTAAGTATGGCTTTAGGCGTTGCAATAAGTCTTACGTCGTTATCAGCTATATCAGCTGAAAAAGTTAAAATTGGGGTGCCCTCTTGGACTGGCGCGCAAGCAATTGCTAATTTATTAGCGGCAGTCGTTACAGAGCGTATTGGTGGAGAAGCTGAGCTAGTTCCGGGTAACAATGCTACCATCTTTCAGGGTATGGATCAGGGTAAAGGGGATATTGATGTGCATCCTGATGTTTGGTTGCCCAATCAGCAAAGCTTTACTCAAAAATATGTTGATGGTGCTGGCACAGTGCAACTTAGTCAAAATCCTTATGAAGGCAATCAAGGCTTTTGTGTACCGACAAAATTTGGTGAAGCTAATAATATTACAGATATTGCCGATTTAGGTCGTCCAGATGTTGCTATAAAAATGGATAGTAACGGCAATGGTTTAGGCGAAATGTGGATTGGTGCGCCAGGCTGGGCATCGGCCAACGTTAATGAAGTTAAAGTACGTGATTATGATTTGATGTCATTTATCGAGCCTATTCGCGCCGATGAGAGTGTAAAAACTGCACGCATCAAAGATGCTATTGCAAAAGATGAAGGTTACGCTTTTTACTGTTATAAACCACACGCTGTATGGTTTATGTTTGATGTTAAAATGTTAACAGAGCCTGCTTTTGATGCCGCTAAATATAAAATGGTGCAGCCTTCAGACTCTCCTGATTGGTTTAAAGAGTCTTCAGTTGCCACTAAAGATGCATTGAAAAATGTTCAGATAGCCTGGTCAAAATCGTTAAAAGAAAGATCTCCTGCGATTGCTGAGTTCTTCGAACGTTTCTCTCTTGAAGCAGATGATGTTAGTAGCTTTGCTTATGAGATTTCAGGTAAAGGTCGTGATGCTGGCGAAGTTGCCAAAGAGTGGATCGCTAATAACCCTGCACGTGTTGATGCTTGGTTAGGTCTCTAATAAATTCTTTTCAAAGTGTTCGAAAGACGCTGAGTAAAACTTTATATCTTGCTTGCTTTACCCTCCTTTAAAAGGAGGGTCGTTTTTTGCATAACTAATAATAATTATATTTTTTTCATCCCCAGAAGAGCAGTTGCTAGCAGATTGCCTCTTGCTACAACGCCTTCACTTAAAGGATTTCTAAGTGTCTACTACTTCAAAAAATACATCGCCAGCAATAGATAGTGATGATGTTTCAATAGAAATATCTAACGTTTGGAAAATTTTTGGTGAGAGTGCCGACGAAGCGCTCAAAGCGATAAAAGAAAAAGGCCTGACTAAGTCCGAAGTTTTAGAGCAATACAATGTAGTTGTCGGTGTAGCCGACGTGAGTTTCAATATAAAGCGTGGCGAAATATTTTGTATAATGGGTTTATCCGGAAGTGGTAAATCTACCCTAGTAAGACATTTTAATCGCCTGCTTGAGCCTACTGCAGGCAAAATTGTCATCGATGGTACCGATGTTATGTCGTTGGGCACAAAGGAGCTTCAAACTTTTAGAAACGAAAAAATCAGTATGGTCTTTCAGAACTTTGCTTTACTACCGCATCGCTCAGTGTTGGATAATGTGGCGATGCCACTGGAAATCAGAAGAATCAATAAAAATGAGCGCCTGCGCAGAGCGGCTCACATGTTAAAAATTGTCGAGCTAGATGCTTGGGGCAATAAGTTCGCGCACGAACTATCCGGCGGTATGCAACAACGTGTAGGCCTAGCTCGAGCACTGGCTTCTGATCCCGAGGTTTTGTTGATGGATGAGCCTTTTAGTGCGCTTGATCCATTAATTCGTCATCAGCTACAAAATGAATTTATTAAGTTATCGGCAGTACTCAAGAAGACCACCATATTTATTACTCACGATCTCGATGAGGCCGTGCGTGTTGGACATCGTATTGCAATCATGCGCGATGGACGTTTAATACAAGTAGGCACGGCGGAAGAGATTGTGATGAATCCCGCTGATGATTATGTATCTGATTTTGTTGCCGGTATTTCTCGCCTGAAGATTGTAAAAGCGCACGCCATAATGAAATCGCTGCAAAGCTATATAGCGTCACATGGTGAAATTGCTGATGATGCCCCTACTGTTAATGAAGATGCATCCTTGAGCGAGTTGATTCAGTTAGCCATAGATAACGATGCGCCAATCGTAGTGCAAGACAATGGCAGCCGAGTTGGAGTGATCAATCGCGCAGATATTTTGCAAACCGTTATCGAGGGAGCAGAAACATCATGAGTATGAGCGATATTAAAACCAGTGATGAGCTGCTACGCGGCAACAGCGACCAGTACGCAAAAGAGCGTGAAGCGCGAATTCCCGAGTTTGTTAAAACCAATCAAGACTATTATCTGACACAATTCAAAAAAATTGGCAGTAGCGCAGAGTTTACTTGGACATTCAATTTATGGGCTGGAATTTTAGGCCCGATTTGGTTTAGCGCGCGCAGTATCTGGAGCTGGGGCTTAAGTTTTTTACTCTTAGAAATTTTTGCGATAGTACAGATTGTCCGCGGTCTGTTTGGTG
>JBLIFG010000051.1:0-13958 GCA_047633635.1 Cellvibrionaceae bacterium
TATTCACAGCGCTTAAGGTTACTAAGGAGGTGTTTACCAATTATTTTGAAGTGTTCGTGACGCTGGGCGCTCCAATCGTAGTGTTCACAAATAATAATGGCATAAGGTTCATCATGATTAAACAGTGACATGATGCCGCAGGGTCTCGGCTCCCAATTCTGGGCAAGAGCTGTTGGCAATTGTTTCGTGATAAGGGGTAACTTAAGCTTATCGGCAATAACCACCACGGGCTGGTGTAATAGATAAGAGAAAAGTTCGCCAGCATCATTCAAACTAATATTTAAGTTTTTGAGTGCAGTGTTAGTAAAGCCTGCTTGGTATTTGAGCGATAGGCGATTCTCCTCGAGTACAAAAATCATACTTCTCTGTGCCTCGGCGCCATGAGTCAATGCCTCAAGTGCTAACTGTAGGCTGTTATGACTAACTTTAGATTGTTTTAATTTAAATAAATACTGCTTGAGTATGGCGGTGCTACTGTTGGCCTTGTCGCCACTAAGTTCTTTATGAAGGCTGCGGTAGCGATAAATTGGCGAAAAACGACCCTTCATCTCTTGGGGTAGTTCAAGCGTACTCGCAATTGTGGTGACGGCTTGATTAAAGTCATCTTCACTAATATTTAAATGCCGTGCAGCTAGTCTGCCTAAGCGCTTAATATGCCTACCTTGTTCGTCAAAATAAATTGCAAGTGCATAGTGATTGAGTAGATAAAGCCCTGTCTCGGGTGCATAAAGACGACGCTTGGCAGCGATATCTTGGGCCATCCAAGGCAACAGTTGTGCCATCGGGATATAGTTAACTTTACCCCAAAAGTCGGTGTCTTTATCAAGCCGTGCGGTCAGTGCCTTTAAGCTAAGCTCGGGCAGCGGAAGGTAGCGGTGGGTTTGCTCTAAAAGATCCTGAATAGGAAAGCTTAGCTTTTTCTCAAATAGGCTCTCTAACGGACTTGTCGTTTTTTTGCCTCTTTTTGTTGTTCTTACCAGCTCCATCAAGTTGGGTGCTGCTATCCACATAAGCCATAAAGGAGCATTCAACAGCATGGCGGGTAAAAAGAATATCTTGCCGGGAGTGCCGTGTTTTTCGGGTAGTAATTGGCGGGCAAGTTGTGCGGCAAAAAAACTGGCGGCATAAAGCTCCTGTTGACTGTCGCTGGTGGCATGATTGGCTTGATTATTTTTAGGTGCCTGATTAATAAGTAGTTTAATACTCTCGGTACCCATTAAGCTGATTAGGTGTTCTAAGCCTTGTAAGCGTGTATCTTTATTATTCAAACGGCGTCTAAGCTTCAAGTATAGCTTTAAGCATAATACTGGGTCTTGTTGTATGAGTGACGCAATACCTTGAGCCGATGAATTTTGATCGGCAATCTCATTTAATACTTTTTTAGCGACACGATGATTAATTGCCAAAGTGTGACCGGGTAACTTTTGTAGCCACAGCGGAATACGAGAATTTGCTTGCTTTGGCTTTTGCATGTTTGTAGCGATCATTTTAGATGGTAGTATTTGTACATTAATTCATTACAATATAGATCAAGATTGACTATTTTGCTGCCCTTGTTGAAAGTATATTTTAAATTTTATAGTTGATAACCTAATTACAAATAAATAGCGGAAGGCATTATGCCTGGAGCTAAACTCAAATAACGATTACTTGGCCAATTATTAAGTGGCTATTACAGAGATTATTATGGATTCGAATAGTAAAGTGTTTTGCAACAGCTTGGCTGCATTAGATGTGAATCATTATTTAAGCAGTGGCGATTTTGGAACGGCAGATTTAGAACTCGCCCTTTACGATCTAAGCGATATGTTGGAGGGGCAAGAATTAACCGATGTGCTGGCGGAAATTTTTCGTTTTTATGAAAAACACCCCGACATAGAACTAGGCAATCCTGGGCCCTTAGTGACATTAATGGAGAACTCAGGCATAAATTATGTGCCGGCGTTATTAACATCGCTTGAATCTAGCCCTACCTATGTCACCGTAAATACTCTAGCAAGGATTATTAATACCGATATCGATGATGCAGATAAAGTGCGTTTTGTAGCTATTATTGAAGCAATTGCAAAGAGCACAGACGGTAATGAATCAGCCATTGCTACAGCAAAAGAATACCTTGAGCATCGAGCCCTAACATGGGGTAAAACTCAGGCTGCCAGTTAATAGATTACAACTGCAAATTATAATTAATATAAATACGTAGATAAATGAACAAAGCCAAACCTTAATTCTATAAATTTTGATCTAAGAGCTAAGCCATGAATAATGTAAAAAAGTTATTTTTTTGTGCCCTTGTTTTAGTGTCTCCTCTATTTTTTGTGAGTGCTTGGGCAAATGAAGAGTCAGTAGTCGAGGCAGAAAAATTACTAGAGAAGCTAGGCATGGAGCAAATTTTTGAAAATTCCATTACTCAAAATCTTGATTTTCAAATACAGCAAAGCCCCGAGCTGTTACCGTACCTTGGTGTGATGAAAAAGTTTTTAGCGAAACATATGAGCTACGACAGCTTAAAAAAAGATATTGTTGATCTGTATTCAACAAGTTTCTCGGTGCAGGAGTTAAAAGACATTAGTACTTTTTATAGTACTGATACGGGTAAAAAAACGCTTGAAAAGCTACCAGAGCTGGCGCGGATGAGTAATCAGCTAGGCAACAATCGCGTGCAAGAAAACATAAATGAGTTACATCAAATGTTAGAAAAGGCCGCCAAACTAGTCGAAAATTCTAAACCGCTATAGCGTTCGTATTTTGATGTTGTCACCGCCTTAGGATTATCTTATCTGCCAAGTGAGCCCGTTATAAATGCTTTGTCAGTGCGCCTTACGCAAAGCCGTTACGCTCTAGGTCACCTCTCTGTGCTCTCTCTTAAGGCTTCATAGCTCTCCATTCGATAAGGGCTAATCTTGCCATCAGTATAGGCATTGAGAATCGCACATTGCGGTTCCTTCTTATGTCGACAGTCTCGAAATTTACAGTGGCCAATAAACGGTCGCAACTCTATGAAGCCCTCTAAAATATCTTCGACACTCATATGCCATAAACCAAATTCACGGATTCCTGGGGAATCGATCAAATCACCCCCTTTCGGAAAATGAAACAATTGCGCGGTAGTTGTGGTGTGAATGCCTTTTTGATTGGATTCAGAAATTTCACCAACCTGTAAGTTTAAATCGGGTATTAGCACATTAATCAACGATGATTTGCCTACGCCCGATTGCCCAACAAAAACAGAGGTGTGGTTAGCTAAAAATTCTTGAAGGTCTGCTAGGCCCTCATACTCCAACTGTTCGTTGTCATCAACACCACCAACGCTTGTGTCGATAGTCTTGTAGGTCGAGGCGGTGATCACTTCATAGTTTAAGTTGCGGTAGATCTCGACAAAATTTTCAATGGTCTCACGGTTACTGTCATCGATTAAATCCGTTTTGTTAATGACGAGTGCGGCCTTTATACCTAGGGTCTCGGCGGCGACAATATAACGATCGACTAGCTGTGTGTGTGGTTTTGGGACTGGCGCAATGACAATCAAAATACGGTCGATATTAGCCGCGATTGTTTTTAGCTCGCCGTAAGGGTCTGGGCGCGAGAGTGCGGTTTGCCTCTCTTTAACCGCCACCACCACACCCATAGGCTGACCGTCTCGAAACACCACGTGGTCGCCCGTGACTAGTGAACCAAGGTTAGCTCTAAAATGACAGCGGCGGCGAATACGCTCTTGTGGCTCGCCGGCAATCACGGTTGTCGCCGTTTTTTCGGCGAGGTTATCTTGGCTGCTCGCATCTGGCGTTAAGCTAAGTGATTCGATTTCAACTTGAGTGCCGAAGTGGGCGATAACTAAGCCTAATTGCTCTGGCCCTAGTTCGCTATTGCTGCCAGAGGCTTTGTCGCCGGTATTATCGGTATCACCAGCGAGCCGGCCTACATTTTCATCGCGTTTAGCTGCACGAGCTTGACGCTCTTGCTGAATTTTTTCAATTCGCCATGCTTGGCGTCGCGATAATTTACGTTTGCTCATTCAATACTCATTGTAAGGCTTAGATTTAGGTGCAGGTTAATATTCGCTTTCATCTTAAGTCAGTGCTTCGATAGCCACTGGTTAAATAGTGCATAATCAATCGACAAATTGCCCTAGCAAATGATTACGCACGACCTGATTCGCGGTAGAATAGCCTAAAACAAGGATAAACACAGTATGAAAGATGAAAACCTTATTTGGATCGATCTAGAAATGACCGGTCTTGAGCCCAATAATGATGTCATTATCGAAATTGCCACTATTGTTACCGATAGTCAGTTAAATATTCTCGCCGAAGGCCCCGTCTACGCAATTCATCAAAGCGATGAGCGGCTAAAGGGAATGGATGCTTGGAATACCAATCAGCATGGCAAATCTGGGCTCACCGAGCGCGTGCGTCAGAGCGAAATAACGTCGGCATTTGCGGAGGCGGTGACGATTAAATTTTTGGAGGCTTGGGTGCCTAAAGGTAAATCGCCAATGGCAGGCAACAGCATCTGCCAAGATCGTCGTTTTTTAGCCAACTACATGCCCAACTTAGAAGCCTATTTTCACTACCGTAATCTCGATGTCAGCTCAATTAAAGAGCTCGCACAACGCTGGAGCCCAGAGTTATTGAAAGGCTTTAAAAAAACTGGCGCTCATTTAGCCATGGATGATATTAAAGACTCGATAGCAGAGCTTAAGTATTATCGAAAAACATTTTTTAAAGATGAAGTATAGAGTTTTTAGCGCGTTAGTGTTTTTGTATTTATACTCTGCTGGTGTTGATATAAAACGCTAGCTCGAATCAGTGTCTTGGGTGAGCTGACGACTGAGCTATAACAAATAACTGAGTACAGGTGCTTGCATTAATTGTTTTTGCGGGTGGGGGTATTTTTAGTGAAATGTGAAGCCAGTGAAGCGTTGGCGTTAAAGATGATTTCTAGATAGTTAATTTTGCACAGATTCCTCGCTCCAGGCCTTATCAGTGATAGGATAGGTGGTCGCGCCAAACGTAAAATATAGGGTAATAGAGTACGCATGAAAATTCCAAAACGCATTCAGCCGCTAGTCGATGATGGTTGGATCGATGAAGTGATTAGCCGTTTAATGAGCGGCAAAGAGGCTGATATTTATGTGGTGCGCTGTGGTCCTGATATACGTTGTGCCAAGGTCTATAAAGAGGCGGCTAAACGCAGCTTTAAAAAAGCGGCTCAATATCAAGAGGGGCGTAAAGTTCGCAATAGTCGACGCGGGCGCGCAATGGAAAAAGGCTCTAAATTTGGTCGTAAACAAGCGGAGGAGATTTGGCAAAATGCCGAGGTCGACGCGCTCTCTCGTGCCGCTCGAGCTGGTGTGCGTGTGCCCGAGACCTTTGGCTGCCTTGATGGCGTGTTATTGATGGAGTTAATTACCGATGATGAAGGTGATGTTGCGCCGCGCCTAGGTGATGTTAGCATGTCCGCTGAGCAAGCCTTAGAGGATCATGCATTGGTTATGGAATATGTAATGCGTATGTTGTGCGCAGGTCTAGTCCACGGCGACTTGTCTGAATTCAATGTACTTGTCGATGGCCAAGGCCCTGTTATCATTGATTTGCCTCAGGCTGTGGATGCGTCAGCCAACAATAACGCTCAAATTATGTTCGAACGCGATGTTAATAATATGCGGAGTTATTACGGGCAATTTGAGCCAGAAATTTTAAAGACGCAATACGCCAAAGAAATTTGGGCTCTCTATGAAGATGGCGAGCTATACCCCGAGACAATTCTTACTGGTTTATTTGAAGACGATGCCGATGCCGCTGATGTCGATTCTGTTTTAGAAGATATTAAAGCAGTTCTCGCTGAAGAAGAGGCGCGACTTGAGCGTCTGCGCGACAATGAGTCTTCAGAGTAAATTCACAAAGTACCTGCTCAGTACTCGTATAATAAGTCAAACCCGCTAACATAAAAATTTTAAAGTTTGCCTGGGCACAAACAGGCGTGATCGACAAAATTATGGTTTCGGCGATGCTGTTAATAATCTAAGACCTGAAAATGAATCACCACCTTCGATCGCAACGGCGCTAACTTAAGCCTGCTTTGCACATGTCGTCTCGCTCCTATCACGCAAAAGATGCCCTCCATGGACGGAGAGTACATGATCGACTTTCTAAAGGACTGGCACAGCTACCGCATCTTGGTCGGCCGTTGCCTCAATCGATTTAGGTAAAGTCTTATTTCGCTAAGCTATGGCGTTTACTCCATTCACAGTATTTAAGAAGCTTAGCCGAGTATGTAAGGCCCTTTTGCATTTCGACAACTGCTCCTACGTCCCTGCAGCTAAACTAGTAGGTTGTTTATATGCCGCGCTGTAAAATTCTCATTCACTCCTAAATAATGTTCGAGGCGGCTCCGCCTACTTTCATTGTCGCGAGCGCGAGATTCATGCTTAATCACGACACTCTATTAAAATGGATTTGTGCCCACCCCTAATGGTCTTCGACTGTTTTGTAATTCAGCTCTGCTTTATTCTCAATTGAACGGGCACCAGCACTGACTGTTCGCAATGTCATAAAAGTATAATGTTGAGTGATTATGATTATTAATTAAAACTCGCTAGTTTTTTGGTCTGTTATCGTTTATGCAAAATCAACAATGTATCGCTACTATTATTGAAAAAGAGCTAGTGGAGCCTCATTTTCAAGGAATAATCGATTTGCATACGAAAGATTATTTTGCCTTTGAATCGCTGATACGGTCGACTCCCGCTATCTTACCTTTAGCGCCAGATCAATTATTTGCCATGGCAGAGAGTCAAGGCTATTTATTAGAGTTCGATCGTTTTTGTGTACTATCAGCCATTAAATGCTTCATGAGACAGAAGTTATCGGGCTTGTTATTTGTCAATATTTTACCTGTCAATTTAGGTAGGATACTGCCCTTTCTTCCAATCAATAAATCCCATTCTGCGTTAAAAGGTATTGTCTTTGAGATTTCTGAAAAACATCCACTACATAATCTCTGTGAATTAAAAGAGTATATTAAAATATTACGCCAGCATGGCGCACTCATAGCGATAGATGATTTAGGAGCAGGGCATTCAGGTTTGATTTCATGGGCAGAGCTTACTCCCGAATTTGTAAAAATTGATCGACATTTCATCAATAGTATACATATTGACGCTGTTAAAAGAGAGTTTACCCATTCTATTATTGAGATTGCGCTTGGCCTTCGCTGTAAGGTGATTGCCGAGGGTATAGAGACTAGTGAAGAGCTTGATATATTAAATGCAATCGGTATTAATTTAGGTCAAGGCTATTTATTACATCGCCCTGAAGCAGAGCCTTCACATCAGTTTGCCAACAATCAGTGCTTCCCATTAATTTCAAAAGTACAACACGTAGCCCATACCCGTCATGCAGAAACTGTTGGTAGTATGATTCAGTATATTGTACCTATCGACGCGTCTCTGAGTGCTGCAGAGGTTAATAACTTATTTAAACACAATCCGGGTCTGCAGAGTTTACCCGTTGTTCAACAGGATAAGCCGATTGGAATTATTTCGAGAAATAAAATAGGCGAATTATTTTCTGATCGCTATTCATATCCGCTCTATGGAAAAAAGACCATCACCGAATTTATGGACGTTAAACCCATTATAGTTGGGCACGAAGAAAGTCTGCATAGTGTGTCTGAAAAAATTACGGGTGATGTATCCAACAATCTAAATATCGATTTTATTATTACTAAAGATAAGCGCTATTGTGGCGTAGGTAAGGTGAGCACATTATTAAAAATTTTAACTGACGCCCAAATTCAGCGAGCTAGGCATAGTAACCCACTTACCTTGTTGCCAGGTAATGTATTGATTTATAATCACGTAGAATCTTTGATTAGCCAGCAGCAAGACTTTCATTTGGCCTATTTTGATATCAATCACTTTAAACCATTTAATGATTATTTCGGTTATAACACCGGCGATGACGTCATTAAATTATTGTCGGCCATTTTGCTTGAGCATAGTGCTCCAGTGTTTGACATGGTCGGCCACATTGGCGGCGATGACTTTATTGTGGTTTATCGGAGTAACGATTGGCAAAGAAAATGTGAATTTATTTTAGAACATTTTAAAGCCATGACTTTAAAATTTTATTCAAAAGAAGAGGTTCTGCAACAAGGTGTTTGGTGTAAAGACCGTCGTGGAGATAAAGGCTTCTTCTCTTTGCTGTCCCTTGCAATCGGTGTGGTGAACCCTGAGACATCGATAAGCATGACATATCACGAAATCACTGAACTCGCTACCAATGCAAAAAAACAAGCAAAGCTTAAAGCGGGTAATCATCTATTTATTAGCCGTAGACGCTCTCATTATATGAAAACTGGCTCAACGCCAGCGATCAAGTAATTATCTACTTTGTGCAGCTACATGATTGTGTATTGTATATTGAGTAATATGGGTTAATTGAAAGCCCTATATCGACCATATTTATGTTTTATGAAACTAAATTAATCATATTGAATTTCTTTTGTTTTAATCTTTTAATATCTTCAAATTATCCTATACTTTGTTAATTAGATCGCTCTATTAATTATTTGATTATTTTTTGGGAATGTTATGAGTATCAAATTACGTTTAATTTTATTAATTGGTGCCTTTTTAGGTTTAATGTTTATGGGGACAGCTGGCATCAACCTCTGGGCTGTCGGTGCTAAAGATGATAGCAAGATTATTAATTTAGTTGGTCGTCAGCGCATGCTTACGCAAAAGATGACCAAAGAGGCGTTATTGACTATTGCAGGGCTCGATCAGTTAGAGCAGTTCACAAAAACTAAAACACTCTTTAATAAAACCCTTGTAGGGCTTATTGAGGGTGATGCATCACTCAATATACCCGCGGTAGTCGAGGGCGAAATCAAACAACAATTATTGAAGGTAGCGGTAATTTGGGACCGGTACCAGCAAGGTATCTCTGCCTCTATAAAGAATCCAACAACCGAGTCACTCAATGAAACTTCTGCAGACTCGCTCCTAATATTAAAAGAGATGAATGTCGCCGTAGAGTTATTTGAGACGCAAGCGGCAGTCAAGGTTAAAAACTTAAAGATTATGACATTGATTTTTAGTCTTTTAGCACTAGCAAATGGCGCCATTGCCTACTGGACCGTTAAGAAATTCATTATTAATCGTTTAAGGTATTTTGAGTCAACCGCAAACCAGATTGTGACGACAAAAGATTTAACCTTGCGTATGGATGCCAAGCGTCAAGACGAAATATCGAAAGCTGCTAATGCTTTTGATCGTATGGTTGATCAGTTTTTAGACTTAAATCTAACGACTCGTCAATTAGATAGTCAGCTAGAGTCAAAGCTGAACGATATGAATATACTATTGGATCAAAGCCGTAAGCGCATGACACATCAACAAGAAGACTTAACGAGCGTTGCTATTGCGATGACTCAAATGTCGTCCAGTGTTCAGCTTGTTGCCGAAAATACTCAATTGGCATCACGCTCTGCTACCAAAGCCAAAAACGATGTCTTCGAAAGCAACGAGATTGTGAAAGTCACGATTGGGTTAACTCACGCTCTAGCTAAGCAAGTTAATAAGGCCGCGATGCAAATTGAGGCACTTGCAGAGGCTTCCGAATCGATTGGTGGTATAGCCGACACCATTAGTAATATTGCAGAACAAACAAATTTACTGGCATTAAATGCAGCGATTGAAGCTGCGCGAGCTGGCGAACAAGGTCGAGGTTTTGCCGTTGTTGCCGACGAAGTAAGAACCCTAGCACAGCGGACACAAAAGGCGACTAGTGAAATTCATAAAATGATTGCGACCTTACAAGAGACAACGGCCTCGTCGGTAGAGACGATGAATCAAAGTAAAGCGCAGTCTGAAGAGAGCGTGTTAAAGTCAGAGGATATGACGGCCTCTCTCACACAAGTTATAGCCTCCATGGAAGTTATCGATACCTTAACGCAACAAATTGCCTCGGCGACTGAAGAGCAGACCATTGTAACGGCAGAAATACATAGCAATATAAAAAATATTGAAAGTCGGGCCGAAGGCGCTATAACGAGTGCACAGACTAACACTGCAAATCTTAGCGAGCTAAGCACTATGGCTAAGCAATTAAGGGCGAAGACCACAGATTTTAAGGTGGTCTGACTGTATGATTCTAGAGGCGAGGTGTGAAACTTTTATGTGCTCGAGTTTATTGACGGCTGTTTAAAAAATAAACGGGTGTTGGTTAATGGCATTGTTATTTGGTGCCAAATATTCTATCGCCAGCATCGCCTAAGCCCAAAAAAATGTAACCTTTTTCGTTTAAGCATGCATCTAAGCTTGCAGTAATGATCGGCACATCGGGGTGAGTTGCCTTTATACGAACAACATCTTTGGGCGCAGCTAATAAGCATAAAAAGCGAATTTTTTTGGCTCCCTCCTTCATTAAAAATATCAATTGCGGCAACCGATGAATTGCCTGTCGCTTGCATTGGCCCAGCAGCAATAACAAGGCGCTAATCTAGCTTGATGGGCACTTTGAAATAATATTTTACCGACTTAAGTGTCGCTTCATCGCGATAGCGCTCATCGAAGCCTAAGCGTGCAGATGGAACCAAATCTAAGACGTCATTGCCCGCGCGCAATAAAGACACCAGTGCTAGCTGTTTATCAGAGACAACGGGGCATGGATTTCTTGCATAGATTACGCTCGCGTTTTGTCGTCATCTCGAGGCTACGTGTGACCTCATAGACAAGCTTATGCGGCCCCATTAGATGATTAACAATAGTAAGATGCTGATTCATAAGCTATCTTTATATCTAATACTCGTAGCGTCAAATCGATACGATGTAGCTGGTGCTTTAACAGTAGCGTAATAATTTTCAACACTAGGGATAATAATTTTAAAGCTTGTAAAATGCGCCGACACTAACATTAATCATAAAGAACTTTATTTTTTAATTGACACCATGATTGAAAATTATTTATTTAAATTTTTTATTTTACGTTTACGCTTTTTAGGATTGTGTAACTGCTTTAATGCCCACTCAATATGTTCTTGTACCATAGCGGATGGATAGTTCTTTCTAGATTCGAGGGCAGCAATGTTCTCGGCTTTAGGTTCTGCATTGCCAAGACCAATAGCTAAATTGCGAAGCCAGCGTTCAAATCCAAGCCTTCTTATTGCAGAGCCCTCGGTATATTTAAGATATTCTTCTTCCGACCATAAAAATAATCGAGTTAACTCAGTGTCATCTAGGCTATGGCGTGGAGTGAAGTCTTGTTCTTGTGTGGGTTTTGCCCATTTATTCCAAGGGCATATTAATTGGCAGTCATCACAGCCAAATACACGGTTACCCATGGGCTCCCGAAACTCAATGGGAATACTACCTTTTAGCTCTATTGTTAAGTAAGAGATACAGCGCCGTGCATCGAGCTTGTAGGGAGCAATAAAGGCATCTGTTGGGCAGACTTTAAGGCAAGCGCTACAATCTCCACATTTATTGATAGGTTTTGTTGTTGTGTCTGTCGCTGATGTGGGCTCTTTTATTTCTTTAAATTCAATGTTTGTTTTATTATGTTTAGCAGCACTACTTTTAGAAAGGTATTTTTTGTCAGTTGCACCATCACTAGAATCATTATCATTGGTGGTAAAAGTAGATAACGGTAGCGGGAGATTAGTAATGAGCTCGCCCAAAAAAAACCAACTGCCAGCAGTTTCGTTGATTAGAATCGTGTGCTTGCCTATCCAGCCAAGTCCGGCTTTTTCGCCGAAAGCCTTTTCGAGCACGGGCGCACTATCAACAAAAGGCCGTTGGTTTAAGGTTTGTTCGAGAGCGATCGTTATTTCCTCATGCTCTTCACAAAAAACTTCTATTTTTTTTCCCAGTTGCGCAAGGCGCTTGCGAATCAGTTTATGATAATCGCGCCCAAGCGCATAACGCGAAATATAAGCATTGTTGGCCTGCTTTAAGGTTTTTATTTGTTGTGTATTCTCAGGCAAGTAATCCATTCGTGCAGAAATCACGCGCAAAGCATTAGGTACTAATAACTCTGGGTTTTCTCGCTGCGATTGATGGTGCTGCATCCACGCCATCTCACCATGGTAGCCTTTATCAAGCCAGTTTTGTAAATACTCTGCATGTTCATTCACATCGGTATCAGTTATGCCTATTTGCTGAAATCCAAGTTCGCGACCCCACACATAAATGAGGTCGGCAAGAGTTTGATAAAGCGTTTGGGTATTTGTTGTATTCATAGCGAGATGATACATGCTTTAAGCTTAGGCAGAAACTTATTGCTATCTTGATCTGTATCAATTTGAGTGATTGCGCTTAAGTTATTCTAGCAATATAAAATCAACAGCCAGCTATTAACGAGGTGCCTTATGTTTACTTTTACTGTTTTTATTGCGAGCTTATTGGTCATTATTGTCTCTATTTACATGATGTTTCATCTTTGGCAGTATGCTAAATGCCATATGGAGAAAGATCAAAAAGAAGCGGATAAAATTGAGCTAAAAAAATCGACTTATAGTAGCCCCGAGTGATATTAGTTTGCTTATTTACGGCTATCGTTAGTCATAAAATGGAGTCGTTATGTTGGAGTTAATTGATATCGATATTGATAATGCCGTTGCTTTTCGTGTGTCGGGCAAAGTCACCGAAGCCGATATGTCGGTAGTGCTTGAGCGCGCGAGCGAAAAAGTTGATCAATACGGTGATATCGTTTTTTTTGAACAGATTGATTCCTTTGACGGTATCGAAGTGGCGGCCATTATTAAAGAATTTAAATACCTATTTGATGTGGGTTTATCCAACATCAAAAAAGTAGCAGTTTTAACCGATAAAAAATCGATAGAGTCTGTTGCTAAGATCGAGTCTAAGCTGTTTACGGGGGTCCAAGTAAGGTGCTTTTCAACGGATGATCAGTTGTCGGCCATACTTTTTTTAAAAGAGTCTTCTAGTTAGGTTGATGGGGATGAAATTACTGTCCAGAGCAGCCCGCTATTTTTTTAAGCCTACTCATGTCACCGATACTTAACTCTCGACGCTTTATAGTGATAACCCCATTATCTTGCAAACGCTTAAATAAGCGACTGATTGTCTCGGCCGCCATATTAAGGTGGTTGGCGATATCGCGACGCGGCATCACTAAATTAAAATGTGTGGCAGAATAACCGCGCTGCTCGTAACGTCTTGATAGACTAAAAATAAAAGACGCCAAGCGTTGATCGGCACTTGTATCGTAGGTTAATGCACTTACATTATTAATTTCTTTACTAAGTAGACGTAATAATTGATGTTGTAAGCTCGGAATTTTTTCTGCTAGCGACATTAAACCGTTATAAGGGACGGCACAGACTGTCGAGGTATCGAGAGCGATGATGTTAGAAGGATAATGTTGGCCATATATACCATCTAATCCGACTAATTCTCCTGGTAAGTGAAAGCCTAATATGCGTTCATTACCTTGCTGATCTAACGTTTGGCTCTTAAACATGCCGGAGCGAATCGCATATACAGCTTTAAATTCGTCATCTTGACGACATAAAAATTCGTTTTCATTGTAGGTGTGCGACGGTTGTATGAGTTGTTCTAATTGACCAATTTCATCTTTACTAAGACCCATGGGAAGACACAAGTCAACAAGTGAACATTGACTGCAAGATTTGCGCTTGCTGCGGAGGTCGTTAGCGATAGATACATTGTCGATTGTGTTCATAAAATTATATATCGATATTTTGCAGTGAGTCATATAGTTATAAAAAACCAAGCATAATATTTCTAAATGCTCTAACAAATGCCATTCAATGGAATGTGTATCTATGAATGATAACGCTAGAGTATATCGATCACAATACTTTTGAGAAGGATATACTTTTAGAGCCGTGAAGATTAGTCAAACTGCTGGTATTTAATGGCTGCGTTAGCTTGTCTTGCCCATTATTTTTTAAGTCTAATTGTAGAT
>JBLIFG010000052.1:0-13278 GCA_047633635.1 Cellvibrionaceae bacterium
GCAAGAGCAGCAACTTCAGGTTTTGAATTAAGAGTCGAAACACCAGGCCAGCTACGAAAGTTTAACGAATCTTTTTAACCGTCAAAGAATGCATAAAAACCTACAAGAAAGCTTCAATCAGTCAAGTCGAAGCAGAGGTGAGCACTCACTTGCACTAGCGATTTTTTTTAAAAAGCTAAAGGAAACTCGCGGGCATCAAAAAAGTGGTGAGGTGTTTGTCGCTATCACGCAAAAATCATTCGCTCGTTACGTGCTTATAAATTTGTTGCACGCTTAGCCGGAGTAGAGCTTCTTATTTGGTTGACGGATACAAACCCAGCAGTCAGTGCAATTGTCTTTGCGCACTATAGCGGCGCTTTCAATAACGCCTGAGCCAATAACAGTATCGATAGGTACGTGTCATTTTCGCTTTGTTAATAAAAAGTTAGCTGATTTAGGTAAGCTAGTGGAGGCGTTAATTACTAAGGCCGACAAGGCACTAGATGAGGCCAAGCATCGGGGACGAAACCACTTTTTTGGCCATAGCGAGTCGATAACTAATTGATGTGAATAGGCATCAGTATTAACCCATATTCTATTGTGTATCTGCCTGTAGCTGCTGTGTGTTTTAGCATGGAAAAGTTTGTCTTAGCATATGCTAAGGTATCTAATTAAATACTGTAAGGAGAGGTAATAATGACTGTTTACGTTATAGCCGATATTGAGGTTACTGATGACGCATGGATAGCAGAATATGCGCAAAAAGTTCATGATATTGTTCATCGGCATGGAGGAAAATATTTGTCTCGCAGCGCAAATATTGAAGTCTTAGAAGGGGAGCCATTACCGAATACGTTAATAGCGCTTTTGGAGTTTCCTAATGCGGAAGCTGTAACCGCATTCGTCACAGATCCTGAATATGCGCCATTTGGTAGTGCAAGAAAGGCAGGATCTAACAGCAGATTTCAGATGATCGACGACACTGATGTTGCGGGGACTATTGCTTATCTTGGCAAAGGCTAAAATAAACAATTTAGTCGTTATTAAGGCTCCACATCAAATTGGTTACCAGCTTGGTAGCTTAGCCTTTGGTTTAATGATGGATGTGTTCAACTAAACTAGGTACCTTTAAGAGCAATATAAGACTTAAAAATACCTGTGTTTAAAAAATATGTCTGTTTGCGCTAAACTCATGCTGGTACCTTAGAAAGCGACTCACTGCGCTATGTCGTATGGCTCTATTTTTCAAGATGAGTGCTCGCGGTAAATAATTTTAAATTATTCGAATTCCATCGCACGAAATATTCTACCGGCGTTTCTGTTGGCTAACTCATCAAAGGTATGCAAATGAGCATACGCCGATTGATCGATTTTATAGGCATCTTCGAGCGTGCCGCCTGCTTCTATTATTTTGCTGGCTTCACTGCGGATATATTTTAGATAATCAACGGTGTACTTTTCGAGTTCGCTAAGTACGGTTGGATCTCCGTGACCTGGGATAATAATATCCGCGTCGATTGCTGCGAAGGCTTCCCAAGTTTCAATCCATGCGGCAGTATCGGTATCATCAAATACTGGGAGTAGTCGCTGATGAAATGCAATGTCACCCGCAATCATAAGTTTTCGCTGGGGCAGCCATACAACGACATCACCATGGCTATGTGATGGGCCTAGGTTGAGTATTTCTATCTTTTCGCCACCGAGTTCAATCGTATACTTATCAGTAAATGTAATGTTGGGCTGAGATAACACAGTACCCATCGCTTTGTCGCGCTGGATACCTTGCATTCTGGCCAGCACTTCATATCCATGATCTTCTATTTCGGTGGCAGTATCGTCATGTGCGATGACAGTAGCGCCCTGTTGTTGCCAGTAATCGCTGCCAAGCATCGCGTGGCCTTGCCCATTTTCTAGAGTGACAAACTTAACCGGTAAATCTGTTAATTGTTTGATTTCAGCGTGTAGAGCTTGAGCTAACAAATAACTACCCCCAGCATTAACAACTACCACGCCTGCTTTGGTAATAATGAATGATAAGTTATTATTATGCCCAGAATTCTCGAGCGTTGGCGGTGCCGTGGCCCCAATGGCTGTCCATATGCCATCGCTAACCTCTATCGGTTTGCGATAAAGCATAGAGCCTATGTATTCATCAGCGACCCGAATAGGTAAGCCCGCATCGCGCCACTTGTAGAATCCATCGGTATAGTTGTATACATTGCTATAACCCATTGCGATCATCGTTTTTGCAGCAAACGGACTGCGAGTGGCAGTATTACAGATCATAACAATCGGGGTATCTTTATCGAGAGCAAGGTTTCCGACTAGAATTTCTAGCCACCCTCTACTGACATTATAATTGCGATATCCAGCATCTATGGTGCCTTCAAGGGCAACTTCCTCGCCCATGCGGACATCAATTAAAACAATGTCATTGCGGTTGACGAGCAGTTGTTGCAAGTTTTCAGTGTCTAGATCCGTATACAACTTTGGTATAGGGTTGTCGGCTAAGCTAGTGGCGCTAAGGTTGAGAAAAATCATAGATACCAGAACGTATTTCAAGTAACTTATTGATTTATAAAGGAGGTCAGTAAATAATGTCGCTTTCATAATGATTGACTCCATATTGGCAAATAAATTTGTATGGCTTGACGGTTAATCATATTGGGTGTTTAATATATAAAAATATAAAGTATAGCAATAAGACAAGATAGTAAAACAATAATTAATAATCTTGGAGTCAATACAATGCATAAACCATTAATGAAAATCCGCGCCGCAGTAAAGCTTCTAGCCCTATCAGTTACGGTAGTGATGTCTATGCTAGTCAGTATGACAAGCGTGGCCAGTACCGCCGACGATGTAGCTGAAGGTAAGAAACTGGCGTTTGATCGCTCAAAAGGCAACTGTCTGGCATGCCATGCAATCGAAGGTGGCGATCTTGCAGGTAATACTGGGCCTCCAATGATCGTGATGCAAGCTCGTTATCCCGATAGATCTAAGTTGTCGCAGCAAATTGCTGATC
Organism: Cellvibrionaceae bacterium; assembly: GCA_047633635.1. Classification (GTDB taxonomy): domain Bacteria; phylum Pseudomonadota; class Gammaproteobacteria; order Pseudomonadales; family Cellvibrionaceae; genus CANLBN01. Next base: position 3,005 of record JBLIFG010000052.1, read on the forward strand.
CAACTATCAGAAACCCAAATACCCTAATGCCTCCTTTTGGCCGTCATGGTATTTTGACTGATGCTGAAATAGAAAAAATAACCACTTATTTGCTCACCCTTTAAATTACATAGGAGCTGAAACGATGCAAGCAATCAATAAAGAAAGACGTACCTTATTAAAAGGTTCGGCAATGGCAATAGCGCTTGGAATGACCGGTGTTGCTCAACTACTAGCTACTCCAAAAGCATTTGCGGCTTGGCCAAAAGATGCGTTTGCAGGGCGCTCGATGGATGAAGTGATGGCAGCACTCTTTGATGGTGCAGTATCACCTATAGATTCTGGAGATATTTTTCTTAAGGCGCCTGATATTGCAGAAAACGGTGCAGTTGTGCCAATTAGTGTTGAATCTTCACTGCCAAATGTTAAGCGCATAATAATTTTGGTCGAAGAAAATCCAACGCCGATGACGGCGGCTTTTAATCTAGGTGAAGGCGTTAAAGCTGATGTGTCTACACGTATTAAAATGGGTAAAACTTCAAATGTAGTTGCATTGGTTGAATCCGACGGCAATATATACGCAACACGTAAAAACGTTAAGGTTACTATTGGCGGCTGTGGCGGATAAAACTAACTATACTTTCGAAGAAATAATTTTAGAGGATATTCAAAATGGCTGGAATTAAAGTAAAAGCAAAGCAAAGCGGTGACTTTGTTGAAATTAAAACACTGATGAAGCACCCCATGGAGACAGGTCTTCGTAAAGATAAAGCCGGTAAAAAAATACCCGCTAATCATATTACTGAGATTACTGTTAAATCTGCTGGAAAGGTCTTAATGACGATAGAGTATGGCCCCGCCATTTCTAAAAATCCATACACCTCTCTAGTTTTAGGCGGTAAAAAAACAGGCGATACCCTGAATATCTCCTGGGTCGATAACACCGGCAAAAGTGAAAGCGCTGATGTTGTAGTTAAGTAAAACTTTAGTGAAGAATTTACATATAATAAGTAGAAAAAAAAGAAGATATAGTTAAGTAAAAAGTAAAAAGTTAAATAAATAATAAATATTAATAGTGTTAAATAAAAAATAGTTAACAATTGATGTATTAAGACTTTCGACATAAAGTGTTTGTCTATCCTTTCTTAGCTATACATTTAACGAGTCTGTAGCAACGGAGAATAATAAGATGATACGTACTATAGTACTGACAGTAGTAGCCTCGTTTGGTTTTAGCCACTCGACTTTAGCGACACCTGAAGACGACCGAGCCGCTTTCACCAATTTTTTTAACAACCGTTTTTCAAATGTAGAGACAGCTGAATATATTAATGGCATCTACGCTCTTGATGCGGATCAGCGGGCGCAGTGGCAAGAAATTGAAGAATTCCCTCCTTACGAGCTTGATATCGATGCAGGTGAAGTGCTTTATCAAACCCCATTTGCCAATGGAAAATCCTACGCTAGCTGCTTTGGTAGCGACACCAGCTCTATTCGAGGTAAGTACCCTAACTGGGACACCAAGAAAGAAATGGTTGTTACCCTAGAACTTGATATAAACAATTGTCGTGTGGCTAATGGAGAAAAACCATTAAAGTATAAAAAAGGAAAAATTGCGCAGCTGTCGGCATACATCGCTATGCAAGGTCGAGGAAATTTGATTGATGTATCAATACCATCTGACAGCCCTAAAGCAATGGCTGCTTATGAAGATGGTAAAGAGTTTTTTTACTCTAAACGCGGCCAGCTAAATTTTTCTTGTGCCGATTGTCATATGAATAATGCGGGTAAAAACGTTCGTGCTGACAGATTAAGTGGTGCTCTAGGTCATACCTCGCACTTTCCAGTTTATCGTTCAAAGTGGGGCGAGTTAGGCACTCTTCAGCGACGTTTTGGTGGCTGTAATAAAAATATTCGAGCCAAACCCTTTGCCTCGCAAGGCGAAGAGTATCGCAATCTAGAATACTTTTTAGCATACATGAATAATGGTCTTGAACTTAATGGACCTGGCGCACGCAAATAATCAAGCAGTGTTGAGGAAGTAAAATGAAAATAATAAAAAGCACAATCTTGTTATCGACAATAGCTTTGGTTGTGGGCTGTGTATCTGCCCCCAACCCAGAGGCTAAGGCAATCGCGGCTTGTGATGCGGCAGAAACTTCACGTAAAGCTGCAGCTCAAGTCAAAATGGAATGGACCACAACCGCTAAGCTTATCAAAAAAGCTAACAGTTCTCTAAAAGCTGGAGACTTTGAAGCCGCAATTAAGATGTGTAATAAAGCCGAGTTCCAAGGCGATGCTAGTATCAAGCAAGCGTCGATTGAATCAAATCTTTGGCAATCGCGCATACCAAAATAAATAGTCGTTCATTGGTTTTACGGTGAGTCATGTTGCAGAAATATTTTTTATTTTATATTTTTGTGGCATGACAGATTATGAACACGCTTCACAGAATTGTTAGGCACGGTAAAAGTGCATTACCTTTTAGAATTTCTACATCTTATTTGATATCAAATTCTTCTACCTCAAACTCTTTGATATCAGATTTTCTGATGTTAGGCTTTTTGGCATCTAAACATTCATATTAAAACAATAGAAATATAATTATGCATCTTAATCGTCGTGAATTTAATCAACTATTAACTATGGCCGTTGGTGCGGGCATGTTTGCGGGCCCAGTTTCAGCACTTGCGGGTTCTGCTAAGCAAGACCCATATGCCATCCCTAAATTTGGTAATACGCGACTACTGCATTTTACCGATACTCATGCGCAATTAAATCCTATCTATTTTCGTGAACCCAATGTGAATTTAGGTTACGGACCTGCGTTTGGCAAAGCACCGCATTTAGTTGGCAAAGCATTAATTGAAAAATTTTCATTAAAAAATCCCTTGCTGCAACATGCCTTTACGTACATAAATTTTTCTGAGGCTGCTTTAAAATATGGAAAAGTCGGTGGTTTTGCACATTTAAAAACGCTTATCGATCGACTCCGCTCAGAAGTTGGTATTGAAAAATCTTTACTGCTTGATGGTGGTGATACTTGGCAAGGTAGTGGTACAGCCTACTGGACGCGTGGCAGAGATATGGTGGGCGCTTGTAACATTTTAGGTGTTGACGTGATGACTGGTCACTGGGAATTTACTTACCAAGAGGAAGAAATTCACAATTTAGTCGATGAGCTTGATGCCGAATTTATTGCACAAAATATACGTGTCACCGAAGAGGCACTCTTTGACGATGCTAAAGCTTACGATGCTGATTCGGGCCATGCCTTTAAGCCATACACTATTAAAGAAATGGATGGCGTGCGTGTAGCGGTTATTGGCCAGGCTTTTCCATATACACCTATTGCTAATCCGCAGCGCTTTATTCCTAACTGGAGCTTTGGTATTCGCGATAATGATATGCAAGAGTTGGTTAACGATATTCGCAGTAACGAAAAACCAGACGCTGTTGTTGTACTCTCGCACAATGGTATGGATGTCGATTTAAAAATGGCATCAATTGTCTCAGGTGTTGATGTTATTCTTGGTGGTCACACCCATGACGGTGTGCCTGGCGCAATTCCAGTCAAAAACGAAGGTGGTACAACATTGGTGACTAATGCAGGCTCCAATGGCAAGTTCTTGGGTGTGATGGATTTAGACATTCAAAATGGAAAAATTAAAGGCTATCAATATAAACTGCTACCTGTGTTCTCTAATTTATTAGAGGCAGACAAAGAAATGGCCAGCTATATTGAGACAGTGAGACAACCTTATATTGAAACCTTATCAGAGGAACTCGCGGTTTGTGATGATCTTCTATATCGCCGTGGTAACTTTAACGGCACCTTTGATCAGGTCATCTGCGACGCACAGCGAGCTGTTGGCGATGCACAAATTTCACTATCTCCCGGCTTTCGTTGGGGCACTACGGTGCTGCCGGGTCAGCCAATTACGATGGAAAATGTAATGGACCAAACTGCCATTACTTATCCCGAGACCTATGTCCGCGAAATGACAGGCGCTGAAATCAAACTAATTTTAGAAGATGTCTGTGACAACTTGTTTAATCTTGATCCCTACTATCAACAAGGTGGCGACATGGTGCGTCTTGGTGGTATGGATTATGTTTGTGATCCCTTAGAAAAAATAAACTTTCGTATCTCGAATATGCAGTTAGATGACGGCACTATCATAGATGCCACTAAAAAATACAAGGTGGCCGGTTGGGCAACAGTGGGGTCACAGTCCCCTGGAAAGCCAATTTGGGATGTGGTTAGTGAATATTTAAGGGATGAAAAGCAAGTCAAAATAAAAAAGCTGAATCAGCCAAAACTTAAAAATGTTAAAGATAATCCAGGCTTTAGTCGCGTGTAATATGCAAATAATCAACCGCCATGTATTTTTTGTAGCTTTTATCTTATTGTATTTCAATACAAGTCAAAGCTATGCAGCGCAATCATCAATAATAGCGGTAAATAATCTGCAGGTAGATGCCGCACTTGCAAAAGAACAAGGCTTGGTAGTGCTGGTGCTAGTGACCTTGCCGTCGTGCTCTGCTTGTGAGTTCGTGAAAGAAGATGTTATTGAGCCTATGATAGCAGCGGATTATTTTAATAATGTTGCCGTTGTACGTGAGCTAAGTCTTCAAGATTATTCGATCATTGATTTTGATGGCGGCACCATTGGCGCTCATAATTTTGCAAGTCGTTATAGTGCTGAGTTTGCGCCTATCGTGTTATTTTTATCAGCCAATGGCGATCAGCTACACAAGCCCATTATTGGGATGTCTTCACGTGACTATTATGGTTTTTACTTGGAGGAGGCCATTGCGAAAAGTATAAAGCGGCTCAATAAAAAAAGTTTATAACACTTTTTTCCGTATGCTTTTTATAAGGCTTGAAATTGATCCTTGCTGAATATAATGAAGTCCGACAAGAGCGCCAAGAATAATACTCATAAAGGTTAATATAGACATAAAGCCAAGAGTCGACATGCCACTGATACCTTGGCCAAAAGTACAGCCACCAGCAAGTGCTCCACCGATACCCATCAATGCACCACCGATGATATAGCGGCCCATTTCTGCTGAATCTTCAAAGCCACGCACATAAAATTCTTTGCGATACAGGGCAGTGATAAAACTACCCACAACAAGACCGCCAACAGTGGCAATACCAAAATTAATCGATGAGCCAGTCCAGATCATAAGATAGAGAAGGCTGTCGCCAACCGGCTCTACAAAAGTCAGAGATTCTGGGGTTGCGTGTGCAAATTCATCTCTAAATATCCAACCACTTAACAACCATCCGCTAACAACAAGAAGCCCTATGCAGATGCCCGCAATGATGCGTCTTGGTGTATGACGAAATTCACTGTCTTTAAATATAAACCATAGCAGTGGGCTGGTGATAACGAGCATGGCAATGATCCGTGCTAATTGGGCACTAATAGATAAGAGCTTTGAGATTGCGCCATCGATACTGGGTATTGCAATCCAGGCGGAAGAATCAACAGTCGCTGTGCCATAAAACCATTCTCGCGGTATTGAAAATATGCCTCGTATTGTCATATAGGCAATAATGCCCAGAGTAATTATCGAGACTAAAGCACGAAGATCGCCACTGGCACACATCGCTAAATTACGTGAGCCACATCCACAGGACAGGACCATGCCAAAGCCAAATAATAAGCCACCGACAATGGCGGCCAACCAAAAAAGTTGAGGTTGCAAATAGCTTGTCTGTTCAATAGACAAAACACCAAAGATAATGGCTAGCTGCGTGCCAATTATTGCAATGACAATAGCTAATAACCAAGAGCGCATGCGACCATAATTATTAGAAAAAACAATATCTGCAACGGCACCCATTGTACAAAATCGAGTGCGAATTATAGTAATGCCCAAAAGAATACCAAGAATAAAACCAGATACTGCAAGCAGGAACGATGTGTCGGATATCTCTAACATATTTTTAATCTATTTTTAAACTAGTTATTATTGATTTTATTTATAATATCATTATATATAATTATATAATGTGTTATTATTTTAGTATAGTGTTCAAATAAAATTTAAACACTATAAAGATTAAAAAATAAAAAGGTAACACTATGCATTTCAAAAAGCCAATACCTTACAGTAAATTTACTACAGACAGTTCTGACGAGAAAAATCTTAAAAATCGTCGTGATTTTTTAAAAGCAGGATTGAGCCTAACGGGATTCGCTGCAGCAAGCAGTGTTGCGACGCCGCTAATTGCAGCTGAAGCGTCTACTACCTTGCCTAAATGGAGCCAGTATCTTGGCAATAGTGTTGATAAGTTTCCATATGGTATGCCATCTCCCCACGAGAGTGAGGTGGTACGTCGTAGCGTTGAATGGTTAACGGCTACTAGAGAATCGTCAATAAACTTTACGCCTATTCACGCACTCGACGGCATCATTACGCCTAATGGTTTGTGTTTTGAGCGGCATCACAGTGGTGCGCCCGAGATTCCAGCCAGTGATCATCAATTAATGATTAACGGTTTGGTCGACCAGCCTCTTATGTTTTCGATGGAAGACATTGTTCGGTTTCCACCAGAAACCAAAACCTTTTTTTTAGAATGTGCCGCCAACGGTGGTATGGAGTGGCGCGGTGCTCAGCTTAATGGCTGTCAGTACACTCACGGAATGATTCACTGTGTTCAGTACACCGGTGTTCGTCTAAAAACCTTACTTAATGAATGTGGTATTAAAACCAAAGGTAAGTGGATATTAGCTGAAGGTGCCGATGCGGCAGGAATGACGCGAAGTATTCCAATGGATAAAGCACTCGACGATTGTTTTGTCGCCTACTCAATGAATGGCGAGCGACTGAGAACAGAGCAAGGTTATCCTCTGCGCTTGGTTGTCCCCGGCTGGGAAGGCAATATGTGGATCAAATGGTTGCGTCGCATAGAAGTTGGCGATCAACCTTGGCACCACCGAGAAGAGACCTCAAAATATACCGATCTTCTCGAAAACGGCAAAGCTCGTGAATTTACTTGGGTAATGGATACCAAGAGCGTTATTACCTCGCCTAGTCCAGAAAATGCTATACGACGTGGTGGTCGCCAACTCATTAAAGGCATCGCATGGTCGGGTCGCGGGGCTGTTAAGCGCGTCGACGTATCGTTAGATGGTGGCAGGAACTGGGTAACGGCAAGACTTGATACGCCGGTTTTATCCAAGTCCTTAACGCGTTTCTATCTCGACTGGAATTGGGATGGAGAAGAAGTGCTTTTACAAAGCCGGGCAATGGATGAATTTGGTTATGTCCAGCCTCAGCCCAGCGTGCTGCATAAAGAGCGAGGCGTTAACTCCGTCTATCACAACAACGGCATTCAAACTTGGCTAGTTAATAAAAATGGAGATGTTGAGAATGTACGTCTTGGATAACTCGAAATTAAATAATAAACTGCGAGTCTCAACCATGGTTAAAGCTCTGTTATTAACGTTATGCCTAACAAGCTCTTATGCATTTGCAGCAGATAAAATTGGCCTGGGAGTGCCCGCAACTGAAGCACAGATAACTGCTTGGGATATAGATATTCGCCCTGATGGTAAAGGCTTACCGTTGGGCAGTGGCAGTGCCCTTGACGGAGAAGGGGCTTATGTTCAAAAGTGCGCTTCTTGTCATGGTGACTTTGCTGAAGGCGTTGGTAGGTATCCTGCATTAGCTGGCGGTTTGGACTCTCTTGCGTCTCAACATCCTGTTAAAACGGTTGGCAGCTATTGGCCATATGCTTCGACTGTTTTTGATTACGTTCGCAGAGCTATGCCCTACGGTCATGCGCAAAGTTTGACTAATGACGAGGTTTACGGAATAACGGCCTATATTTTATACTCAAGTTATATTATTGAGGATGATTTTGTTCTTGACCAAAACACGCTGCCCGAAGTCGAAATGCCCAATAAAGATGGTTTTATCAGTGATACACGGCCTGATACCCCACCAAAAACCGTTTGTATGAGTAATTGCTTCGCTAAAGCGCCCGTGGTGGTTGGTAAGGCAAAGCAAATTGATGTGACTCCTGATGAAGAGCCGAGCGCCGAGGGATCAGTTGTTGTTGCCGAGGCTTCTAGCCAAAAAGGTGAAGCAGTATTTGCGGGTCAGTGTATGGCTTGTCATGCAGTAGCCCAAGGTGAAAATAAATTTGGTCCGAGCCTACATAATATAGTGGGGCAGAAGGTTGCCTCAGTTGCTGGCTTTGGCAATTATTCTGCGGCAATAAAATTATCAGATGCTCTATGGACGGAAGATAATTTAAAACAATTTTTAAGTGACCCTCAAGAGTTCATGCCTGGAACAACAATGCCCTACGGTGGCTTGCAAGATGCCAGTGAGCTCGAGTCTCTCATCGCCTATCTTAAAAAAAATACGGCGGACAAATGATTTAGTAGACAACTAATTAATCTAGATGATGAAACATACCTAAGGTTTGCGTATAATTTAGCTATTGATTGTTTTAAAGATATAAATGGATTTTTATGACATTACCTAGAGACAAACTTGTAGAAAAGTTAGAGCAATCTAATGGCAGCGCAGCGGCATTAGCTTTGCTAAAGTCGCTTGCAAATATCGACAGGCTTACTATCCTCTGTTCTTTGATAGAGGGGGAGAAAAGTGTTGGGGAGCTAGAGTTGAAGCTTAGTATTCGACAGCCCTCATTATCTCAGCAGTTAGGGCGCTTGCGCACCGACGGCCTGGTGAACACTCGACGTGACAGTAAAGTGATTTACTACAGTATCGCTAGCAGTGATGCCGAGGAAGTGATCGAAGTTTTGTATAAGCTTTATTGTAAATAACCGCGGCAAGTTCGCGTCCGCTATTTATAATTAAGCTCAAAATAAATCAGCTCGGCTGATTAGTCGACCGCTAAATACCTGCCCGATAGCTGAGCGGTTAATAACAACTGCTTATACCAATTATGGCTGAGCAACTAGTTAAAATGACTGCATTAAATGCGGTTGATTCATTAAATACAGTTAAGCCATTAATTAAAACCGGACAACTTGTTAGTGCTAACAGTTAACATAAAATTAGATATCCTCTATCTAGTTTTATTATTCCCATGTAATTCAACTGGCAGCTACTAGTTATGAAATCCTTTTTATTGCGCGCTACACTTGCACTACTATTAACATTCTCCGCCGCTATTCTTTTTGCAGAAGTACTCCACACACCGCCAACTTCTATCGCTGCGATGAAAGCCGCGATGGTTGCTCGCAATGTATATGTGTTTCACGGCACTGCTCAAGCACCGACGCCGCTAAATCAAGCCCAGATAGCTAATTTAGGTATTATTATAAGCTCAGCCGGCGTTATTATTGTTGACTCGGGTACCTCGCGCGAGCACGGAAAAAAACTTCTTGATGCGATATCAAAAATCACCTCACAGCCAGTTGTCGCCATATTTAATACACACATACACGGTGACCATTGGTTGGGAAATAATATTATTCATGAGCGCTTTCCCAAGGCACAGTTTTATGCCCACAAGGGCATGATTAAATTAGCGCGCGCGGGTGTTGGTGACGATTGGTTAGGTATTCTCTCGCAGCTTACTGATGGAGCGGTTAATGGCACTATCCCTTTCTCACCTTCAGTGGCTGTATCAGACGGCGATGTGATTAGCTTTGGCGACACCACTATAAAGGTGGTCAGCAGTAGCGATAAAGCTCATACAGCAACCGACCTTATTATTTTGGCTGAGCGCGAGTTTGACGAGAAAGTAATTTTTTTGGGCGATATTGGCGTGCATCACCAAGTAGGTCGCATGGACGATGGAAGTTTTACTCGCAACATAGAAATTCTTGATCAAGTGATAGCCTTAGATGCAACTATTTATGTGCCAGGCCACGGGCCGACATCAAAGGGATCTTCATTGACTCGGCAATATCGTGACTACATGAAAACTTTGTACGCACAAACCGAATATTTTTATAACGCAGGTCTTGCAGACTTTGAGATCAAAGAAAAAATATTACCGTTTTTCAAAATAGAAAGTTCTTGGGAGGGCTTCGAGACTAATTTTGGTAAGCATGTAAGTCTTGTTTATTTAGAAATAGAAGAAAATTCTTTTTAAAGAAACGATTAATTTAATCAAAATTACTCGAAGCTTTGAGGAGATAACGCGACTTTATTAAGCTCAGCTATTTATTAAAAATACATGCTGCGCAACAGTGAAATAAGTGTTGCTTGTCAAACATAAGATCAAACGCACGCCATTGAAACTATCACGGCTGCAAAAATGTTTGAGCCATTTGCCCCTATAGCCATTT
>JBLIFG010000053.1:0-13124 GCA_047633635.1 Cellvibrionaceae bacterium
TGATCATGTCACTTTTAGCAACGGCGCTGATCATTTTGGCGCGCTCAGATTCGAAGGCAACCTCAGCTTCGCGACGATCTTGATCTTGCAGATTAATCAAATTACCAACGGCTACTTCGAACATATCGCCGGCCACAAGATAGCCGCCATCGGCACTTACAAAAGCGACTTGCCCGTTAATTTTAATTTTATACAGGCCGGCAACGGGCGAACTTTCGATATCGGTGTAGTTGAGTTCTGGACGAGCTTGCTTTAATTTATTAATAATTTTAGCTTGCTGAGCAGACGTAACAGCCGATTCAGCCTGTGGCTTATCTGATAACAGTGGCTGTGCAAAGCTGCTAGCGCAAAAAATAACAAAGACAGATACGACGCCTATAAATAAGCGATGACTACCATATAAAAAATTGATCACTACTTTTCACCATTTAATTGATTAATGAATACACCCTATATGAGGGCGACTAACCGCCAAAGTTCCACGTTTAAGCATTCCATATCGAAGATTTTCGTGTTGATAAGTTCTGTGCTTCAAAGCTGGGGCGGAAGAATATATTTTGAAGAGCTTAATAATAACCCATAAGAGTTATTATTAAAAACTTAGACAACAAAGTGGCTAGCTATCTTTCAGCGAGCTTAATGCAAACAAAATATTGGCGTAGCTATTTAATAGATAGTGGTGACTGATCACCCAAAAAAAAGGTAAAAAAAACCGGAGTGAAGACTCCGGTTTTTAAAAGGGCAAAGTCTATATTAGCCCAACTTTTCTTTAATACGTGCGGCACGACCGGTTAACTCACGCAAGTAATAAAGCTTAGCTTGACGCACATCACCGCGACGCTTAACGGCAAGGCTATCAATCAACTTACTGTGTAGCTGAAAGGTGCGCTCGACACCAACACCGTGGCTAATCTTACGCACGGTAAATGCTGAGTTTATACCGCGACTACGCTTGGCAATAACAACGCCTTCAAAGGCCTGTAGACGCTCGCGAGTGCCCTCTTTTACTTTTACTTGAACAACGATGGTGTCGCCAGGAGAAAACTCCGGCACATCAGTTTTTAATTGCTCTTTATCCAACGCTTGAATAATTTTATTGGTCATAACATTTAGCTCTTTTCATTGGGTCTGTAGCTTCACAGCTAGAGTCGTCTTTATCATTAAAATTAGGAGAAGTTATCGCTTTGCTTAACTTCCTCCAATAATTTTTGCTGTGCTGGGCTTAACTCAACACCGGTTAATAACTCTGGTCGCCGCAACCATGTTCGCTGCAAAGATTGCTGCTCTCGCCACGCTCTTATATGTTTATGATTACCCGATAACAACACGGCTGGCACTACCTGGTCTCGATAAACTTCTGGCCGCGTGTAGTGTGGGCAATCAAGCAAACCTTGGCTAAACGAGTCTTCACTAGCAGAATCTGGGTGCCCAAGAGCACCTGGCAGCAAACGAATAATCGCGTCGAGCAATACCATCGCAGGCAGCTCACCGCCGCTTAACACGTAATCGCCGATCGACCATTCCTCATCGACTTCCGATTCAATCAGGCGCTCATCGATACCTTCATAACGGCCGGCAACTAACACTAATTGTGCGTAGGTTTCAGCTTCTGCAAAACGCTTAACAACTGACTGCTTAATCAAGCGTCCCTGAGGTGATAAGTAAATCACCTTAGCATTATCACCGACGCAAGCTTTCGCTTGGCTTATAGCCGCTTTCAATGGCTCAATCTTCATCACCATGCCAGGTCCACCCCCGTAAGGACGGTCATCGACAGTTTGATGATTATCCTCAGTAAACTCTCGAGGATTAACGTAAGTAATCGCTAACAAACCTTGTTTGATTGCACGGCTGGTAATTCCGTAGTCTGTTAGTGCAGAAAACATTTCAGGGAACAATGTGACTATGGCTATTTTTTTCACAGTCGATGATCCTTTAAAAATTAAAATGCTCTCTGTTTGTTTATAGCTAAGACTTAATATGCACTAGTGATTAGCACTAACAATTTTTACTGCTGCCTTAAAATGCGGGATCCCAGTCAACATCAATAATCTTCTCTTCAATATTGACATTAATCACAAACTGACCCAGTACATAAGGTATTAAGCGCTCGCCTAGATCAACACTTTGATCATCACCGACAACCACTAAAACATCGTTAGCACCGGTTGGCATGATACGGCTAACCAGACCAAGATCAGTCTTGACGTCATCAAAAGCACTAATGACTCGACAACCTTCTAAGTCAAACCAGTAAAAGTCATTTTTTTCTAAATTAGGTAAACTGTTTTTTTCTATCGCAATAACAACAGGACAAAAAGCCTCTGCTTGATTGCGATCCTCGATACCTTTTATCTGAGCAACATAACCTTTACCGTGATTACGCCACTCTAGTAGCTCTATGACTTTAACGCCATGAGCTGTTTTTACATACCAAGGTTGGTAGTTAAATATATTTTCCGATGGCTCTGTCTGAGAGTGTATTTTTACCCACCCTTTGATGCCATGAGCACCAGTTACACGACCGACGTTGATAAGATTACTCATCATTAAACAAACTGTTAATTAAACTCATTAATTTAGCGGTCGCCTAGCTGTTATTCGAACAGATATACACTTAACACAAGTATTAAACAGTAATGCAGCTATGCCTTGATTTTCTATAGGACAAAAATCTAGCAAAATCAAAGATTAAGCAGCTGCTTTAGCTTGATCTTTTAATAACTTAGCAACACGCTCAGAAGGTTGCGCACCTCTTGACAACCAGAAATCAACACGCTCTTGATCGATGCGTACACGCTCTTCTTGTCCGCGGGCAACAGGGTTAAAGAACCCAACACGCTCAAGAAAACGACCATCGCGAGATACACGGCTGTCGGTAACAGTTAAATGGTAAAATGGACGCTTCTTAGAACCGCCTCGAGCTAAACGAATGGTAACCATATTGGCTTCTATCCTATCAATTTTTAATTAAGGTATTGCCTCACGGCAAGACAAATTCTTATTCATTAACCTAAGTATAGAACATTCAAAACGAACACATCTATAGCATAAGAAGGCGGCGTAGTTTACGGGAAAAAAAACTGAGTGTATAGGCTTTAAAGGCCAAAGATAGCCCCTTATTACTATTATCTTCATAGTTATTTCACGAGGCCTTGTCGATGAAATAGCCACGACATAAAAACTGGCTGCCAAGTGGTGGCTGAGTGACTACAGTTAAACAAGTCACAAACAGGCACAGATGAACTTATTTAGAGCATCAACGGCTGTTCGAGGGCATTCTTGCTCTACATTTTGTGAGCAAACCGGCATCCATCAACATATTATTTACAGCTATAGCTGGTTCAACACTAACAAGCGCTAGCTCGGTAAAACCGCACCCGCGTTTGGCTTTATCGTCCCATGCCCGGCGGTAAGCCACCGCCTCCACCTGCACCACCCATCATACCGCCGAGGCCTTGCATCATTTTCTTCATACCGCCGCCTTTCATTTTCTTCATTACTTTTGCCATTTGCTTATGTTGCTTAAGCAGACGGTTTAGATCTTGAAGGTGTGTGCCGGAACCTTGCGTAATGCGGCGCTTGCGCGAACCGTTTAATATATCGGGATTTTTGCGTTCGACGGACGTCATCGAATCGATAATAATTTCCATCTTCTTAAACTGGCCGCCCATATTCGCCTGCTCAACCATTTGGGTCATATTACCCATCCCTGGCATTTTTTCTAACATGCCAGACATGCCACCCATACTGCCCATTTGCTGCAGCTGCTCTTTTAAATCATCAAGATCAAAACGAGTTCCCTTTTGAACTTTATCGACTAATTTTTGAGCTTTTTCTTTATCAATGTTGCGCTCAGCATCCTCAATTAGCGAGAGCACATCACCCATACCCAAAATACGTGAAGCAATACGATCGGGGTGGAATGGCTCGAGCGCATCAACTTTTTCGCCCATACCCAAAAACTTAATAGGCTTACCCGTGGTGACTCTGACTGACAGGGCCGCACCACCACGCGCATCACCGTCAGCTTTAGTCAGAATAATACCCGTTAACGGCAGCGCCTCATTAAAAGCTTGTGCAGTGTTGACAGCATCTTGACCAATCATTGCATCGATAACGAACAAGGTCTCGATGGGGTTAATTGCCTTTTGAAGACCTTGTATTTCAGCCATCATGGCATCGTCAATCGCTAAACGACCCGCAGTATCGACAATCACCACATCTAAATGTTGCTTCTTCGCCGCAGCAATCGCATCTTTAGCGATAGCTTCAGGTTTTTGATCTGTCGACGACGGGAAAAAAACAGCCCCAACTTCAGCGGCAAGAGTCTCTAATTGTTTGATAGCAGCTGGACGATAAACGTCAGCACTGACTACCATCACTTTTTTCTTTTCGCGCTCTTGCAAAAACTTAGCGAGCTTTGCCACTGAGGTAGTTTTACCCGCGCCCTGAAGGCCAGCCATCAACACTATTGCGGGTGGCTGCGCGGCGAGATTCAACGACTCATTCGAATCACCCATCATGGCGGTAAGCTCATCTTGAACAATTTTAATAAATTGCTGTGATGGGCTCAGGGCGCGGGCAACTTCTTGACCAACAGCACGCTTGCGTACCTTATCGACAAAGTCTTTAACGATAGGCAAGGCAACATCGGCCTCTAGCAAGGCTTTACGCACATCGCGTAATGCATCTTGAATATTGGCATGACTCAGGCGGCCTTTGCCCGATATATTTTTAAGTGACTTGGAAAGACGACTAGTTAAGTTTTCAAACATGATTTAAGGACATAATTCTTAGTTAAGTGAACGTATATGATAGTAGCAAGCAGTATACAGATGATAAGATGTGAGGCCAAGAAATCACTCACTCTCATGAAATTGTCTATATCACCCAAAAGCACATCACTGACGCCTAAGCTTATCTATTGTCAGGCCATAATATTGGTACTATTGCTAATAAGTGCGCAGATGGCTTATGCCGCTAACATTCTAAGCGTTGAAATATCTGGTGTTGTTAAGGGTGAGGTGCTCGATAATATAAGTAAGAGCCTTTCTATTTTGGCGGCAGCCAAGCAGACAAATAAAACTGACCTATCCGCGCTCACAGATCAGGTAATCGGTAATCTCCGCAAGGGCAGGTTGGTTGCGGGAGCCGCCAAACCCAATAATGAACCCGCCCTATCAGCACAAACTATTCAGCGCTTACACAGCAAAGCCCAAAAAGAAATTGAGCAAGCAATTGCGCCTTTTGGATTTTATCAAGCAACTATTAAGCAATCATTGAACATAAAAGCTGATCAATGGCAGGCACTTTACGCTGTTGAATTAGGACCGCAAATAAAAATTCAAACAATTGCGGTCAAAGTCTTAGGAGCTGCCGCCCACGAAGCTACCGTCAAAACGTTGATCGCTAAGCTGCCCTTTAAAGAGGGCGATAAATTAACGCATCAGCCTTATAGCGCATACAAGAAACTACTATTCGACACCGTATTTGGCCTTGGCTACATCGATGCTAAATATGCAAAAAGCGAACTCCGTGTTGATATAAAAAATCAGCACGCCAGCATAATTCTCGATCTAGATAGCGGCTCTAAGTATTTTTTTGGACCAATAAAGATAAAACAATCTGTCGTAGAAGATGCTTTAGTTAAAAAATTGGTGATAATTAATGATGAAACCGCATTCAATACAGACCGACTCATAGAATTACAGCTGCGGCTCATGGATACCGGATATTTCGCCAATACAGAAATCAGTATCGACAAAGAATCCGCAGTTTCGCAACACATTCCCGTTACAATTACGGCAACACCTTCAAAAACATTAAAGTATTCTACGAGTGTGGGCTTTGGTACAGACACTGGACCACGAGTTGGTCTCGGGGTACTGAATCGACGTGTTAATAGCTATGGCCATAATCTTCAATTGAGCACGCGCTTATCGGCAGTAGAAAGTAATCTTGGCGCTCAGTACAAAATTCCTATTGGCAGTATAAATAAAGAGTCATTAGATTTTTTTAGCAATATAGATAAAGAGAATATTAACGACACTGAGTCTGTGCAATATAGTCTTGGCTCGGCAGTTAATAAAAATTTATGGGATGGTCGAGCTCGCTTTTCAATCACGTTACTGCAAGAACAATTTTCTTTTGACAATGAATCTGACCAGACTGCTAATTTATTGATGCCGGGAATAACATTCACTTATAAAAAAGCTGACAACGCACTACTTACTCGAAAAGGTTATAGCTTTTCGGCCAACATCCATGGTGGTCTCGAATCCTCTGTCACCGACACTTCATTTTTATACAGTAATGTTTCGGGTCGCTCGGTGATTCCCCTCAACAATAAAACGCGTCTGCTCAAGCGTCTGGATCTTGGCTTAATAGTGACCGATGATTTTGATGACCTACCCCCGTCTGAACGTTTTTTTGCCGGTGGTGGACAGTCCGTTAGAGGCTACGACTACAAAGATATAGGTGAAGTAAATAGCTTTGGAAATAATATTGGGGGAAAGTACTTAGTCGCCATGAGTGTTGAAATCGATTATTTGTTGTGGAAAAATTATGGCGCAGCAGTATTTTTTGACGCAGGGGATGCGACTATAGATTCTCAATTAGATTTAAAAAAATCCTTTGGTGTCGGTTTTCGCTATCGCTCGGCTATAGGGATGATACGTGTCGATTTTGCTCACCCTCTCGATGACCCTAATGAAAACTTGCGTTTGCATATCAGTATAGGTCCAGACTTGTGATCATTAAACGCTGCGTACACTGGGCCCTAGTCGCATTTTTAACGGCTCTACTGATACTATTATTGGCTTTAGGCTGGTTAGTCGCCAGCCAATCAGGCTTTCAGTGGATTGTTGGTCGTTTATTGTTACCCGCTGTCCCGCAGCTAACTATTGAGCATTATGAGGGGCGTTTAATCGGTGCTATTACGCTGCAAAATATTCACTATAAAAATGCAGAAATTAAAGTTGCCGTTAAAGACTTACACCTCGACTGGCATCCTAGACAATTACTCTCTCGCACTATTGATATGAATGCGCTTAGAGCGTCCCATATAGATGTCCTGCAGATCGCAGCGGCAACCGCTCCGACTCAGGCGGCAACACCCGCTTTATCACTTGATGAAGTATTTAAGCAATTAAAATTACCTGTCGACGTTAATATCAATATTGTTGAGATTAGCGATGCTACTTTTACTGCCTATGAATCCGACCAAGCGATAAACGTTCAACGCTTGGCATTATCAGCTAGCGCCAGCAAAGACTTAATATCAATAAAAAAAATTCAACTAAAAAGTGATTTTTTAGATGTACAAGGCAATGTAAATCTAAGTTTAAAAGCTAGCGATCGCGCTCAGGATAATATTAACGGGGCATTATTTTGGTTATTAAAAATAGCGGACATAAAAGCGATTAATGGCGAGACAATATTAAGCGGGAATATTAATAAACTCCAAATAAATAACCGTCTGGCCTCGCCCTATGATGCCTCTATCGATGTGTCAATCAATGCTTTACTGCAAGATGTAGACACATCATCAACCATTGAATTAAAAAATATTCAGCTAGCTAACATCAGTTCCGAGTGGCCTAACTATCAAGTACAAGGTACGATGAATATTAATGGTAATATTGATGCAGCTCGCGCTCTTAGCACGTTAAAAATAATAGAGCTCAATAAAAATATTATTATTAACACTCAGATTAAAAGCGACTGGAAAGATAACCAGCTTGCTATTGATGTGTCTACGGATATCCCTGGTATAGTTGAACAGCTTGCCATGACAGGTCGCATCCAACCACAGCTACTAACAACTGAAGATGCAGAGGCAATCGCTGCTTCGTTTACATGGAAAAAATTAAATTTAACTGATGTCAATGAGAAAGTCAGCGATAAAAAGGACCTGATTGATATCGACACTATTGATGCAGAGACATCTTCGCAATCGACGCCAACGACATTCTCTAGCAAAGAGGGCGTGCTGTTAATAACCGGAAACTTAAAAAATTATCAGTTTGCTTTAGATACATCTCTCGCTACAAATTTACAGAATCAACAGGGAGAGTTAACAAAAGGTAAATTAAGCTTAAAAGGTCTAGGCAATACCAAGCAACTAACTTTTGAAAATATTGCTCTAAGTGGCTCAGCTGGAACACTTAACGGGCAAGGTAGTATTAGCCTTCAGCCAGACCTTGTTGTTGCACTTAATTTATCGGCAAAAAATCTGAACCCCGCAATAGTTTCTCCAAGCTGGCCTGGAGACCTTGCACTCGAACTAGCCATTAACACCACCACTACCGCCAATGGCTCGCCGCTGATTCAAGCTTCACT
This sequence comes from Cellvibrionaceae bacterium, assembly GCA_047633635.1. GTDB lineage: Bacteria > Pseudomonadota > Gammaproteobacteria > Pseudomonadales > Cellvibrionaceae > CANLBN01. Next base: position 8,344 of record JBLIFG010000053.1, read on the forward strand.
TAATACCACAGGACAGTTGCGACATCATCCCTTCGCATTAAAAACAGTCGCTGAGCTTATGGTTAATGCGAATAAAAATCATCTATTGACCATCGAAAAATTACTTTTGAATTCGGGTGGCAGTAGTATTGCTGCCAACGCAATATTTGAAGTCAATAAGACCTTATCTGCAAACTGGTTAGTATCGAGTAATAACCTAGAGGAGCTGATACCTAACACTAAAGGAACATTAAACACAAAAGGATCGGTTGACATCAATATGCCTTTGTCTAAAACACCGACAGTGAATGACTTACTGCACGCCATTAAAACCAAACTGACTCTTAGCGCATCTGACATAGTAGCCTTCAATATAAAAATCGGGACACTGACAACGCTTGCTGATATTAATTGGCAAGACAATAAAAATGGTAATGAAAACACGCTTACATTAAATTCAGAAAAACTCTCTTATGATTCTTTCAACATAAAATATTTATCGGCAAAGCTTAATGGTGATCCCGAGAAACATCAGCTAAAAATAGATTTACAAAAGACTAAAGGCGATATCGATTTACAATTAATGGGCCAATTAATTGACAACGCTAACGCACCAGAATGGCAGTTTATTGTAGAGTCAGCCAAGGTGACTCTTTTTGAGTTAGCGCCATGGTATTTACAAAACAGCATGGGCGGAATACTTTCCAAAAGTAGCCAGATGATCAATAATCATTGCTGGTTAAGCGATGCTAAAAGTAATGATAAAAAAGCTAAAATTTGTCTTGATGCCAACAACAATAGTAGTTTGAGTGAGATAAGTTTTAAGCTTGAAGAATTATCTGTTGGCTATTTCTCAGTCTTTTTTCCCGAAGGAATTTCTTGGACTGATAGCTTTATAAACGGTCAAGGTACTATTAATATCATTACCGATCAGCCCTCAGCATTACAGCAGGTTGATGCTGATATACACTTACAAACGACAGCAGGCAAACTTAATTGGCAAACTTTATCTATACAGGATAACTCCAGTCATTCGAATGATAACAACTCTCAGCAATCTATTGCGTTAGGGGCTGGCAACTTTTCTATCACTTCGGATAATCAAGCAATCAAAGCGTTATTGAAACTTCCTGTCGAGGCGCAAACAGGCTTTGATAGCTCGCTAGTTATACGCAATAACAAAGACTCTTTAATAGAAGGTGATATTGAGGGTAAATTAAGTTTAGCATTAGATAATATAGAACCTTTAAACTTTTTTATTCCCGACTCAAAAGGCCTTAAAGGTAAGCTCGATAGCCAATGGCGTATAGGGGGCTCACTTGCAAAACCATGGTTTAATGGACAACTAGCCCTAAGCGAGGGGCAGCTGCTGTTACTTAGCCCAGGAATTTTGTTAGAAGACATAACGCTTAACTTAAAGAGTGATGAACAAGCAGGTATCGAATATCAAGCCTCATTTAATTCAGGTGGCGGTACTTTAAGAGCCGCTGGCAAAATGAAATTAGCTGATGGTAAGCAAGCGCCTGAACTGCAGCTATCGTTGCAAGGCGAGCGCATCAAAGTGTTTGATACTCGCGAGGCATTAATCTTTGCATCACCTGATATTACCATCGCCACTGTTGGCGACTTAATTAATATCAATGGCTCTATCACCATTCCCGAAGCGAGTATTACGCCTCAAAAAATTCCACAATCAGTTATCACCTCAACCGAGGATGAAATCATTGTTGATGCCGAACAAAACCAATCATCAATGCAAAGCCAACAAAATATAGCGGCTAATATTGATATTATTCTAGGTGACAATGTTCAAATAGACGGCTTCGGCTTTAAGGCTGCAACCACAGGCTCGCTAAAAATCATTAAACAACAGGGGCCCGTACTAGCTAATGGCACCATAAATATTGTGGGTGGTGAGTATCGGGCTTTTGGACAAGGCTTGATTATAGATAAGGGTTCCATTTTATTTACCGGTGGTCCTGTCACCAGACCGGGCATTGATCTCAAAGCTTTAAGGCGACCAGCCGAGGGCATTACCGTGGGTGTATTCGCTCGCGGAAGCTTATCACAACCAGATTTAACGATTTTTTCAGAACCCTCGATGTCGCAATCTGAGCAATTATCTTGGTTAGTTCTAGGCCAGCCGTTGGAGCAGTCGTCAGAAGGCGAAAGCAATGCAATTAGCCAGCTACTGTTATCGCTCAGCTTAAGTAAGGGCGACGCTCTAATTAGTAATTTAGGTGAAACTTTTAATTTAGATACACTGCGCATAAAGTCAGGTTCTAATGAGGCGGGCTCTACCAACGATAATAGTTTAGCGGAATTGGTGCTGGGTAAATATTTATCACCCGAGCTTTATGTGAGTTATGGTATAGGCCTTTTTAAGCCCGTTAATGTTTTATCACTTGAGTATTCATTAAGTCGCTACTGGAAATTAATATCAGAAACTTCGGCTGAAATAAGTGGCGGAGATATTGTTTATACTATTGAGAAATAACAGCAAATAAAATGATCTATGGTGGAGAAAAATTATTTTTAATATAATAGCCTAATGGTTGCGGACACCCAACTTGATGGCCTTGATGCAAGTAGATTCCAAATTTAAGCAGTGACTCTTCCTGTGTTTCAGTATCAACACCCAAAACCAATACGCGCATTCCATGTGCTTCAATTAGGCCTTGGATATGTGTGAGTGTTTTGCTGCAATATTCAATTTGTTTTACAAAAGAACGATCAATTTTCGCAACAACCGCTGGTATACGATGCAGGTAAGCTAACGATGAATAGCCTTTACCAAAATCGTCAATACTGATATTGAAGCCGTCTTCAACTAGCTTGTGGACAATAGTGCTGTTGTCATCATCGATCTCTTCAACAAGAGCTCTTTCACTTAGCTCTATCATCAAGTCCTTTGGCATTAGCTTTTTCTTGGCAAGCACAGCCAATAAAAAATCCGGCAGCGTTGCTTCACGCAAGTGAATAGCCGATAAATTTACAGCCACAGTAACATCGGAACCAATATGTTCTCTTAAAGTCAGCAAGTCAGACAATGCCTGCTCGACAACCCATTTTTCAACATCTATCACGATACCTAACTCTTCTAAGACGGGCATAATCTCCTCTGCAGGTATTATCCCCAAATCGGCGCTATGCCAACGCAACAAAGCCTCAAATGAGATAATCTTCTTTTGTCTATTTTTTGAAATCTCCCAGATTGGCTGATAATATAATTGTAGCTCTTTATTACTTTGTGCGTAGCTCAACTGTTGGGCGATGGCACTTTGACGTAATGTTATTTGTTCCATACCCGCTTCATAACTTATCCACCGCCGCTTGCCTAGCTGCTTTGCCTGATACATTGCTGCATCGGCGCAACTAACGACAGCAGATACTTTATCGGCATCGTTCGGGTATTGTGCAAGACCAATGCTTGCAGACAATGCCATAGACCTCGAGTCATCATAATATGCATCAGATAAAGACTTAACTAAAGCACCAGCTAACTCCGCTTTATCTGTCTCTAGATGACTAAGTTGCACAATAACAACAAACTCATCCCCACCAAAACGACAAACAGAGCTATTCTCAGGCAGGCAGCTTAGTAATCTATCAGCAACCGTCTGCAATACTTGATCGCCAATCCCGTGCCCAAAGGAGTCATTAATCGTTTTAAATCCGTCGAGGTCGATATAATAGAGGAGAAATGGTTTCTTACTATGGCCAAGCTCTGCTAACTTCTTATCTAAGCCACGACGATTTAATAAGCCTGTTAGAGCATCTGTAAGTACTTCTTTAGAAAGAGCCACCTCGTTCATTTTACGACGGTGAATATCATACTGATGTATGAGTATTTTTTCTTTTTCATCTTCGTCGTGAACCTTAACGACAACTGAATGATACCAACGATCACCCTGTGACCCGCTCATTAAGACATCATCTTCGAAACGTCCTGATTGAGAAAGACTACGATAAATTGTTTTAAGTGCAGAAGGGTTTACAATGAGATCTTTTAGATGAGTAATTTTATGACCGACGGCATCTAAGAAAGGTGGGTTACCACTAATAAATTTGCCCTCGCTAGAATAGTCAGACAGCATTGCAGTTAAATTAAGCTGCATATTATGATTCAGCTTAGAGCTAGGCAAACCTGAAACCAACATTGCTATGCGTCCATCGTCTTCAAAGATGTACCGTGAAAACTGACAAAATACGAATTTTGAAATACCCTTCGGTTCAAAATGCCAATTTTCATAAAATAAAGCATTATCTTCTTTAAATGCTCGCCGATACTCCAGAAGCCTCGATTCTACCGCTTTAGACGTAACAGGCTTAAAATCTCTTGAGTAGAGTTCCTCAGGCGAGTCGCTCTCCCAAAGTGCCAACGCAGGTTGATTAGCCCACTGAATACAATAGTTATCGATATCATATATCCAAACAGGAATCGCAAGATCCTTGATTTCAAGTAACATGATTTTTATTTTTTAATATTATTTGATAAACCATAGGATAAAGATAGCTCATTAAACTAATGAATGCTACGAAGAACACCTTGTCGGTCAGGTATTAAGCAACAAGGTTAAATTAAGCGTCTTTAGGGCATCTCTAAAAACGCACTTTTCCGCGATTGTTGTGCAGGCTCTCTCCGCGCTCGGATCCTCATGTATACCCTATACACTGCGGTTCTCCGCGCAGTGCCTCCTCGCTAAGAAGCGCCTATTGTTGGTGCACTCACGAAAAAATCACTATTTTTAGAGGTGCCCTTTATGTATTAACGTGAAGTTATTGTGGCTATAAGATAATTG
>JBLIFG010000054.1:0-12875 GCA_047633635.1 Cellvibrionaceae bacterium
CGTATTGAGCGTGCCGGTGTTCTCCGCGGTAATGAGCCACTCGTTTAACTGGTTAGAGCCCAGCAACCTGTCAATACCGGCCCCACCCGCAACACTTAGACTCAAGCCTGGTATCAACGTATCCCCAAGCGTTAGCGAATCATTGCCCGCACCCAGCTCGAAATTTATCTGCGAGGTAGCGCTTATGTTTGAAATCGTCAGTGACGATAGCAGCGAGTCGCTGGCCACGTCATAAAATGCTGTTGCTGTACTAGTCAGCGTTAGGGTATTAACGCCATCACCGCTGAGTTCGTAGCGATCGTCTACGCTGGTGCCATTAACGCTGTAGACATTACCGCTAAGAGTGACAACAGGCTCAATACCCACGTATGTGATGGTTTTACCGGAAAATGTCAGTGTTGCTTGAGCATCGCTGGCGACATTGACCACATTAAGATTTTCATCAACACCTTGTTGCACAACTAGGGTGTCTTTGCCTGCACCCGATCCGCCCGACAAGAGACCCCTAAGACTCGAGTCACCTTCAAACACAAAGCCATCACTGGTAGCGTCAGCGCCGTATAAATTTTCGAAACCTACAAAATCTATTTCGTTGTTGATCTGTCCGGTATCGACATCCGTGATACGCCATACGGCGTCAACCGCCGGCCCATAAAAGTTGTCATTAAGGGCAGAACCACCCGTAAAATCATCAATATTCGCAAAATTAAGGCTACCGGTCGCCGTCAAATCAATCAAGTTAACCGTGACCGAGGTACTGTAATCAGACAGATCGATGGCATTTAAACCCCCACCGCCATCGAGTAGGCCAGTAATTTTAGCGTCATCATCGATATTGAAAATATCTAGGCCGTCACCTGCGCTCAGGTTCTGAATGCCCTCAAAAGTGACTAGACCCGCATAACTGCCCTCATTGAGCCCAGTAATAGACCAGGTGGTATCCTCGTCGGACCCAATAATAGTATTGCTGCCTTGACCGCCAATCAGGTTTTCAATGTTGGTAGCAGACACGGTGTTTGTGCCATCACTGACGCTCACCACCAACTCGTCAGTGGCATTTTTGGAAAAGGTGTACAAGAGATTGGTGGTTACCGATGAAAAATCGAGGGTATCGATGTCATCAACGGAGCTATCAGTTACGGTATCCTGACCGAAACCATTACTAAAGGTAAAGGTGTCGTCCTCGACAGTACCGGAGAAACTCTCACTGGCAGGGGTGCTGACAAAGGGATCGAGTAAGTAGGCATAGGAAGCCGCTGACACCGAGGTAAAAACACTTTGGGTCTGGATAACACCCGTACTATACTCTAGCGTCCAATCACCCTGTTGGCTCGCGGCACCCGTTTTGTTGGTAGAGGCGGCAACGTCGCTATTGGTGGCAGTCGCCAGCGCCTGCACAAACTCAACACCGGTGGAGCCACTGGCGACATCACAGCCATACAATAAAATATCGCCGCCATCCGCTAGCCCATGACCCCAAGCTTCAATTTCAGCACTTCTGCTCTCAAGCGTTGATAGATTAAGATCGCCACTGCCCAGGCGCAGCGATCCTGTGCTGCCATGAGAGAGAATCTCCACTGACTCTAAGCCCTGAAAATTAGTCAAAATGCTGCTAATTTGACTAACGCCATCGAGCTTAGAATCGAGCAAAATCACCTGTGTATCACCAATGCGACCCGACTGAAGCTCTAGTGGTTGTTCAGAATCAACACCCGATAGCGTGAAAGTAGTAGATGCCAGGTTCCAGACATCTTTCGATGCGTCACTATTCTCTGTCGATCCCAGCTGACTATCTAGTAAAGAAATTAAACTTTGGTAGTCTTCGACCTCGGGGTCTACGATCACCAATCGGCTCGGACCAGATAAGTTCTGACTAGTCGTTATCGTGTCGCTTGAATTAGCCGCTTGAACTTGCACCGAATTCAGATCATCGGACATGTAATCGAGCGAGGCTGCGGTCAACGCAGCGGGAACAGACTGCGCAATTAAATTCTGCGAGGGAGTCACTGTTAAATTTGCCTGTAGCGCCGATGTCAGCGTAACAGTAGATTCAGGCGGTGGTGGTGGAATCAATCCATCCGAGGAAAGCAAAAATCGCGGCTCTAAGGCCTCAAAGAGCGGTGCGCGCTGAGCGCGCGAGTGCTCTTTTGAACTTGAAGTAAAGACCTGAGATACAGCCTGAGAGAGCTTATTCAGAGAGAATTTTTGATTCATAAATCGCATTCCTACCTAACATCAAACTAAAATAAAAAGACAGACCTGATTAGAGGGCAGTTATAAATTATTAATGAAATTAAAAGTGATCCTTTCATTCATTATTCAATGAGCAAGCTATCGATCTCTATAATATCCTCTATATTCAAGGTGCCGACAGCTTGTTTCAACATGAGACGACTTAACAGAAACTCGTAGCGCGCACGTGCAAGATCTCGTTTTGCCGAGTAAAGATCTCTCTCCGCATCCAATACTGCCAATGTCGTCTGGGTACCCGCGTACTGGCCCATTACTCTGAAATCGCGAGCGCTCTCCTGTGCAATCACAGAATTCTGCAGCGCTTCAACACGAGCAATACCTCCGACAACGGCTCGATAAGCACTGCGGGTCTTTCGCTCAACCTGACGATGCTCGCGCTCCAATTCATCCTTGGCGCTATCAATACGAGTAACCGCCTCGCCAACACGGGCAACCGTTCCGCCACCGCTAAAAATTGGAACGCTCAGCTTGACCATCACATTAATCGTTTCTACATCGCTACCGCCGCCGAATAAACTGTCACCCGTATCCTCTCTATCACCGCTCGCCACTAAATCCAAGACAGGTAAATGCGCGGCTTTTTGGCGTTGGACTTCCTGCTCAGCAACCTCCACGGATAGACGGCGGCTCTCCATCATCAGATTCTGCTTCAAGGCATCTTGAATCCAAGATTCGATACTCTCTTGAGAAGGTGGTTTTAATTCAAAAGTTTCTCGCATTGGGCGAACATGATTCACCACAGATCCTGTAAGCTCCTGCAGCCCTTGCAGGCTATCGTCAAGACCATTTTCTGCCGAAATAAGATCTGCCTGAGACAAGGAAAACCTTGCAATTGCATCATGCAGTTCAGCCTTAGCAACCAAGCCGCTATCATGCTTCACCTGAACAAAATCAAGCTGTTCTTTGACTGCGGATTGCTCTGCCTCAGTAAACATCAGAACGTCATGGGCCGCCAAAGCATTCAAATATGCATTTGCACTTCGCAATATGAGATCTTGCTCGGCCACACCAAAGGAGACAACAGCCTGTTTAACTCTAGTCTTTGATTGGCTATAGCCAAGCCATAAACTTCGGTTAAACAGGGGTTGCGTAACCGTCAGCGCAAGAGATTTGGTCGGATAGTCCGTCGACCCATTGCGGTAAAGTTCATTTGAGCTCGCAATGATTTTTTGATTAACGTTACTATGAGATGCCTCCAGCTGTATCGATGGCAAGAGACCAGCCTTGGCTTGCGCCTGGAGGAACCCGCTCGCATCCAACTCATTCTTTGCCACTTGAAAACCTGGATCCTTGTTAAGCGCCTCGTTGAATATATCTACCAAGCTGACAGCGTGGCATCGGCCTGCAATAACTAGGAAAAGAATTGTTGCGAAAATAGTTCTAAACATCTTGTATCTCCAATGATTCTGTCGCTATTATTTATGTGTAGTCTCCGCGAACTGAGAAGACACACACAATGACAGCATCTAAAAAAACATCTAAAAATATCTTGGGAACTTATTCCTGCGACAACTTAAGAAGTTGATTAACATTCCTTATCGACATTAGGTGTGCATAGATCCAAGACATGTAACCGCTCTTAAACAAATCACAAATTTGCTCGTCCTCTAAGGCCCTAAACTTTTCCTCATCGATCACACTAAAGCCCTGCAAGGTTTTTAAATCTGAGCCCGGCAGAGTTATTTTCACTTCTCTTGGAACGAATAAACCATAATCTTTCAGCTTTTCGGTAAATTTACGAGTGCGATTAACCTCCCCTTGATACTCACTTAAAAAAACCATCGCTTGGCTTAGCGTAGGGGCTGGTTCACCAGCTTCATCAAATAGTGGCAAACCATCAATGTCATCAATGCCTTCATACTCAAAATCAAGGCATACGTTGAAGTCATCTTCGTTAACTTTATCCGCCAAAATAAATGGATATCTTCTTACAAATGCTGGAATATAATTAACCTTCCATTGGCCATCTTCATCAACAAATAGATTTTCATTCTCGTTAAAGCCGACGATCGCAATTGGAAAATAATCGCCATCTTTTTCAGTAAAAACAACCGGATATTCTTTTGCTGCATCGACAAATTCGACCAACACTAGTGGGATTGAATTTGTTTTTGACGCAAAGCCATACCCATCGGATAGCTCCTTTATCTTTGTTTTAGCGTGAAGCTCTCTATTTAAAACAACTGGTTTTCTATAAAACAGAACTGATCCCATATGCATACTCCCTAAACTAATGATCAAAACTAACAATGAAAACTTAAAGTACTTTCAGCTTTGCCGATAAGCCATATCGGCCGCAGGTATTCGAACTCGAACAGCACTTACAAAGTCAATACGAAATTAAAAAATCAACACAAATTGATAAGACGAGTGGATCACTCGTCTTAAAATATTTTTACCTAAATGACAGCTGAAATCGCTATCGTCCGCAGCAAGGGCGGATTCATATTATTTGATAGCTTTTGTGCTCTATATGCCTCCAATAAATGGCTACAATTAGTTATATTGGTAACCAGGGAGAATGAATTATTTACGGACCGTAGCAAAAGAAACTGAGCTACCATAACGCTGCAGGTTAACTAAAGTATTGCCAAGTTATTCTGTAGATTAACTTGAGTTTTTTCTTATTTAGTTCTCAGTAGAGAATTGTCTATATTAGGCTAATTTAGCATTCTATATATTAAAACAATAGATTTAATTTTAAAAACCTTACAAAAGGTTATAACGGTTATAAAAAACAATAGCTGTAATTCTAAAAACTTATTATATGGTTATAAATGGTTATAAGAAAAAACTGTTTTAATTCTAAAACCTTATAAATAGTTAAAACTAGTTATGAATAGTTATGGAATCGATCTGGCGACTTAATATCTCAACATTGCACAGCCGCGCAAGTTTGATTCCCACTCTTATTCGTAATAAACGGAAGTGCCAATTATTATGGTCTGTCTCCCTAATATTAGATGACCTAAAAGTCCGCTTTGAGTCAACTACCGAAGTAACCCCCATTTTAAGCTAATAGACAGCTCACCCCTCCATAGCAGACTCTGGACAAGTAAGGCTGTCGATCAAATGCTGAGTGAGCAACCCCTTAAGGCGGCCTCTTTATGACACTGGGGGTTATTGAGTTCTCTAGTGTATTAATTATGTAACTTTATTACTCAGTATGAGACTTTAATACATGGTGTGGATCTTTATTACTCGACGACACAACGGCGCACCCTCTCTTGCTGCGCAATTCACCTTTTACGCGAGAATGACGGAAAGTAAGCGAGAGTCTATGAGCCAGATAATAGGTATCGGGCTTCCTTACCTATCACCAAAAAGCGCCTACCAAAACCAGGCTCGACTCGTGGTGGCGGTAAAACCATTTTTCTAATTGATAAATTAGTAGTGCTTTGTTCGTGCCGCATAAATCAGATGGTGGTTATTTTTATCTTATATTAAATCAATTTTTTACGAATGTTAACGACAACTATTTCGGCCAAGATGACGACTACAAAAATGGCTAACAATGCAATCGCTACTCGATCCCATTCAAAAAGGTTCATCGAATCGTTGATAACGACACCAATACCGCCAGCACCCACTAGGCCCAGTACTGCAGATTCGCGAACATTAATGTCCCAGCGAAACAACACGATACTGAAAAATGCAGGCATTACTTGTGGCCAATAACCCTTCAGTAATATTGACATCCAAGATGCACCCGTTGCCTGTAAAGCTTCTATTGGGCCCATGTTCGCCTCTTCGATGGCTTCGCCTAACAATTTGCCGACAAAACCCACCGAGCGAAAGGCAATAGCCAGAACTCCAGCGATAATACCGGGGCCAAAGATAGCGACGAATATTAATGCCCATACGAGTGAGTTAACGGATCGTGACGAGACCAGAAAGAAACGTGAAATCCAGTGGACCCAAGCTGATGCAACAATATTGCTAGCATTCATCAGCGCTAAGGGTATTGCAAAAATTAAAGTCAGAAGAGTGCCTAGGGTGGCGATGTTGAGTGTTTCTATCATCGCCTCATGCACAGACATAGGGTAATAGGCAAAGTCGATTGGCCACATCCGAGTAAACAAATCGGCCATCTGCGCGGGCGCATCAAAGAAGAATTCTGGAATGACTTCAACAGTACGAATTGAGACGAACAATGACAAAACCAATACCAGATATACGGAGTAGCGTGATAATTTCTGGCTTAAAGTGAAGCGCTGCCAGTGGTGATTTACTGTGTTCATTTTGTATGTCTCCACTGTTTTATTTAAATATTTTACGAACAACGTTAGAAAGGACTTCACCAATCATAATTAAAACAATAATAGTGATCAGAATGGCGGCCACAAAATCGTAATCAAAGCGCTGAAAAGCTGAAAACAACGTGCCCCCTAAACCCCCAGCACCGACCATACCCACCATAGTGGAGTTACGCAGATTAGAATCTAACTGGTAGGTTGAAAAACCAATGAAGCGAGAAAACACCTGAGGCATCACTGAAAATAAGATAATACTGAGAAAACCTGCTCCCGTAGCTCGGATAGCTTCAACCTGCTTTAAGGATATTTCTTCGATAGCTTCGGCGAACAACTTGGCAATAAAGCCGACCGAGGCCACAATCAACGTCAAAATACCCGCCAGAGCACCAAAGCCGACACTCTTTACGAACAAAATTGCGATGATCACTGGGTGAAAAGTTCGACATAACGCAATAAAACCCCGCATCGGTACGGTGACCCAATTTGGCATTAGATTACGGGCTGCAAATAGGCCAAAAAACAAAGATAAAAAGATACCCACAACGCTGGCTATAATTGCAATTTCCATGCTTTCAGCGAGGCCGCTTGACAACAACTCCCAGCGACTGAAGTTAGGTGGAAACATTCGATCCATAAGCTTGCCAGCAATGCCTAGACCCAAGCGGATACGCTCCCAACTTAGCCCCATAGCATTGAACGAAAACACCATATAGCCCGCTAGCACCACCCAACCACTTGTCACTAACCAATTGCGCTTGAACGGGTTTTTTCTAAGCTCTATAGCCGCTGCTTCTAAACGAGCCATGACTCACCCCCGTAGATCTGCTTCAAGTGTTCATCGGTAATATCACTGGGGCTGCCATCATAAACAATCTCACCTTCACTCATACCGATGACACGTTTGGCAAAACGGCTAGCCAAAGACACATCATGAATATTCACTAACGCGGGAATATTTTTTTGCATGGAGAAACCTTCGAGCAGCTCCATAATCTCTACCGCTGTTTTTGGGTCGAGGGAAGAGGTGGGCTCATCCGCCAGTAAAATACGAGGGTCTTGCATGACCGCACGCGCAATACCAACTCGTTGACGCTGGCCACCTGAAAGGCTATCCGCACGCTTTTTTGCATGCTCGGTTAAGCCAACAGCATCGAGCAATTCAAAAGCAGTATTGATATCCTCTCGACTAAACTGACGTCGCCAAGCTTGCCAAGCAGACATGTAACCTAGACGACCGGTGAGAACGTTCTCGATGACGGTAAGTCGCTCAACCAAGTTATATTCTTGAAAAACCATGCCCACCTGACGACGAAGTTTTCGCAGCTGTTGACCGTTGGCTTTACATAGATCTGATTGATCAAAAATTATTTGCCCAGCAGTAGGGTCGATCAACCGATTAATACAACGCAGTAAAGTGCTTTTACCCGTACCTGAAGGACCAATAATGGCAATGATTCCTGGTTCGTCAATAGTGATATCAATCCCTTTGAGGATCGGATTACCTGGCGTGTATTCTTTTACTAGCCCCTTAATTTCAAGAAAAGGAGAGGCCTCAAGATTGGCTTGAGCAGATGTCATATTTATTCCTGCAAATAATAAATGGCGTGGTAATACCCAATGAATAAGGTCTGGGTAAACGGCTTATGTCAGGTAGTCGACTTTTAGAGATTAAAGAGTCTCATCATCAAAAGATTTATTAGTCGAGAGAGCGCCAGAGATACTAGCGCTCGTGTAGGTTTTAGCTCGATTTAGCAGCAGCTGCAGCTGCTTTTTTGGCAGCTTTGGCTGCGTCTTTTTCAGCCAGCTGTTGCAAGCCTTTTTTCGTGTAAGCGGTGCCGGTCGCATGTGCAATATCGCGAATGACTTTCCAATCTTCTTTAAATGTCACCGGATAAAAACGATCTGCACCACCAAATGTTTTACTCATTTCTGCAGAGAAGCGGAATGAAAAGAATGCTTCATTGATTTTTGCGACTAGGTCTGGGTGCAAGTCGTGTGCATAACCAAAAGCCGATGTCGGGAAGCGTGGGCTAGTATAAAGAATACGAAAATCATCTTCGTTAATGCGACCAGCCGCCGCCATACGATTAAATACGTCGGACGCTACAGGCGCAGCATCATAGTCGCCGGCCAACACACCCATAACAGATTGGTCGTGTTTTCCAGAGTATTTAACGGTGTAATCTACGTCGGGCGTTAGACCCAAAGCAGGGAACAATGCCCGGGGTGCTAAATTACCTGAATTGGACGACGCAGAGGTATGAGCTACCATTTTCCCTTTCAAATCACTCATCGACTTGATATCACTATCCTTTCGAGTAATAGCAATCAGGTTATAACCTTGAAAAGAATCGGCGGTGCCTTTGACAGCGATAGGAACATAGCCACCTAAGTTAACCGCATAACCAGTAGGGCCAGTTGAGAAACCCGCAATGTGAAGACGTCCAGAACGAATTGCTTCAACTTGGGCTGCATTTGAATGAACGGTGTAATAAACCACTTTTTTACCGGTAATGGCGCTCAAGTGTTGCTGAAACTCAAAAAATGCATCTTTATAAACAGCTGGATCTTCAACGGGTGTGTAGGTAAACACAAGCGTGCTTGGGTCTTTCCAATTGGCAGCATCTTTAGGTGAATCTGCGACCATGTCATTATTTTCATCACAGAATTTGTCGTCCAGAACACCACGATTAGCACAGTCTTCGGCCACGACAGCGCTGGCACTAAAAATTAATGACCCGGTTAAGATGAGTGTCGATAGAAATTTATATGGCATTAGTTTAATCCTGATTCTTATTTTATTATTATGATTGTCACATTTGGACTGTGACTCTATTTGAATCCAGCTAATAAATAGTGGAGGTAATTAAAAGATTGCAAAACATACACCAAGTATATAATAGTGATGTTTATCAATAGCTTTGAAGAATTTAACAAGTGTACTTATGTTAAATGAGACACTTTGGTCCCACTCTGCAATTACAAAAGGGACAGTTTTGTCTGTTTTATTCAGGGCCTTTAAATTGCTGTTTATCCAATTGGTGTTTCTTTAACTTTCTATAAAGTGTTTTACGAGTCAGATTTAGACGTTCTGCCGCCTCATTTAATTGCCCCTGAGCCGCAATCAGCCCCTCTTCTAATATCTGACGTTCATACAATTCCATGCGCTCATCGTAACTCCCAGAGCTGTCTACTTCTGTATCCAACGTGGCCACTTGGGTTTCACTGATACCGAGAACAAACCTGTCCGCGGCATTTTTTAGCTCCCGTACATTACCTGGCCAGTCGTGCTGTAACAGTTTTGTTAACGCGGCCGGGCTCAGCTCGGGTTGGGGTCGCGAGAATTGCTCAGCGGCTTTCAGAGAGTAATGATGAAACAGCGGCAGTATATCTTCACGCCGATCTTTTAAAGGTGGAATAGTTAGGCTGGCCACGTTCAAACGGTAAAATAAATCCTTCCGAAAACTTCCATCCTCACCTAGCTGCGCTAAATCGTTTTTACTGGCGGCGATTACCGTCAACTTAACCTGGATCGGTTTGGTGCTGCCGACGCGCTCGACGACACGATCTTGAAGTACACGTAAAAGTTTGATTTGAACCGGTAACGGCATTGTCTCAATTTCATCCAAAAACAATGTGCCGCCATCGGCTGCCTCAATTTTACCGATGTGGCGTTTGCTCGCACCCGTAAAAGAACCCGCTTCGTGGCCGAACAACTCGCTTTCAATTAAATTTTCACTAATAGCGCCACAATTTATAGCGATAAAGCGTTTTTCATGACGCGGACTAAATTGATGAAGCGCTCGGGCCACCACGTCTTTTCCGCTACCGGTATCACCATAGATAATAGTGTCGACGCTGGCTTGTGCGAGGGCTAATACTTTTTGCCGAATGCTCTTGATCGCGGCTGACTCGCCCATGATAAAAGCTTCTACCCCGCTGCGTTGTTGAAGGTTCTGTTTCAAATCGCGATTTTCTAACACCAGACGACGCTTATCGGCGGCCCGCTGTAATTGGTTCAGCAGTTTTTCGGGGAGCAATGGTTTTTCGAGAAAATCATAAGCCCCTTCTTTCATCGCCTCGATGGCCATTGGAATATCTCCGTGGCCACTCATCAACAAAACAGGAATATCGGCATCTAATTGCTGTAGTTTTGCCAGCACAGTAAGTCCATTCATTCGAGGCATTTTGACATCACTTAGGATGACCACTGGACTATTTTTTTCGAGTGTTAGTAGCGCTTTTTCTGGCAGTAAAAAACCTTCGACACAAAACTCTTCAAGTTCTAACATTTCAGAAAGCGCCTCGATGATTTCTTGATCGTCGTCGATAATAATAATTCGAATGTCATTAAGCATTTAATATTTAGCCTTTTGTAATATCAGTGTGAAACAGCTACCCAGACCTTCAACCGATTGCACTCGGATTTGACCGCCAAAATCTTGAATGATGTTATAGCTGATAGATAAGCCAAGACCGAGACCTTTACCCACTTCTTTTTGAGTAAAAAAGGGATCAAAAATGAGTGCCATTTGATTTTGCGGAATACCAATACCGCTGTCGCTGATATCGACTTGAACCTCTTGGCCTGTCTCCAATACCTGAATATCTAAGGTTCGAGTTTGGCAATTATCCATAGCGTCGATAGAGTTACTAATTAGGTTAACCAAAACCTGTTCTAGGCGAATGGGCTCGGCAAATACGCTGAGTCCCTTGCCAGCTGCGACATAATTCAGCTGGCATCGCTGCTCTTTTAAGCGGTTTGACAGTAAGTCTAAAGCTTCCTTGATGACAATATCGAGATCCACAGGGCTGCGCTCGGCTCCGGCTTCGCGCGCGAAGGCTTTTAAGTGTCGAGTGATTCCTGCCACTTTATCCAACAGCATTTTAATTTTACCTAAACTCGCTACGGCTTGTTCCGTCTGATGTTTTTCTAGGCGTCGACCGGCTGTATGAAGGTGGCTAGATATGGCGGTTAAGGGTTGATTTATCTCGTGAGTAATACCCACACTCAACTGCCCCAAAGCCGCTAACTTTCCAGCCTGTACCAATTCATTCTGAGTCGATTTCAACTGCGCTTCGGCAGCAATTCGCTCTTTTATTTCTGCTGAAAGTTGCAAATTAGTGCGCTTGACCTCGATGGCTGTATTTTGAAAATGTTTTAAGTCACGCGCCATGCTCGACACTTCGTCGTTGCCGCGTATGTGTATTTTGGTGTCCAGTTGCGCAGAGGCGATTGCCCGCATATTCTTTTGTAATTCTGAAATTCGCTGCAATACGTTGCTGCGAACATAAAACCAAGAGATAGATCCGGCGATCACTAAACTAGCAATGGAGAGTAACAATATGCTTTGGATACTGATGTTGATCGAATGTATGGCACTGACCAATGAACCGCTAATACTCGCGTTGGTCTGATTCGTATAGCGATTAATTTGCGCGGTAAGCTGGCGGATATGGTCTTGGCTATTTTCAAGTAAGTAGCTCTGTTGATATAACAAATTTAACTCTTCATTTTTCAATAAAAACAATTCGCTACTGCGCGATCCGATGGTTAGAAATGTTTGAATGCCATCAACATACTTTGGTGCTAATGAACCGCTTGGAAGTTTTGAAAGTAACTGTTCAATCTGTTTGGCAAAGTGCTCTAATCTCAAAAAGGTATAGTCAAGTTCGTTGTAGGAAGAGTCGTTGCGAACTTTTTCGACCAAGGCAGAAAAATAGTAGAGACGGTTTATTACGCCCGTTATCGAGTTAACGTTGGTATGGTCGTCGTTTGATTCTAGCCCGGTAATGAGTGGTTGAAAAAGCGGGTATATCAGCAGAGATTTATCGTCTAGCTCTTTACGAATCTGCTCACTGCGCTCGACGCTTTGATTAAGCAACGCCAGCCCATTGTGAATCTGTACAATTAATTCACGAAAGTAGCTATTGTAATCAGGTAGATTGCTCATCAGCGTAGTCATATCATCTATGGCAATATCCAGCTGTTGCATTGCTTTTAGCCGTGAGAAATTCGAATCACTGGTTATTAATAAGGGTGCTGTAGTCACAATCAAACGGCTTTTATCATTCAGCCTAGCCGCAGCATCGAGGCCTGGAATATCTTGATATTTAAGCAGTAATAATTGCTCTCGTAATTGCAAATAAGTATTGGTTGTAAGACCACTTACGATAATGGTGATGGCAGAAATTAGCACAAAAGCCAGAAACAACCTGCCGCCGATGCCGATATGCTTTAACCATGACTTACTAGTTTTAACCATAAAGAGCGTTCTCTATTTTTTGAATGTAGAGGCACAAGACCTTTTAAGGGGAGCGCGAGTCCGTTAGTCCGTTAGTCCGTTAGTCCGTTAGTCCGTTAGT
>JBLIFG010000055.1:0-12475 GCA_047633635.1 Cellvibrionaceae bacterium
GGTAACTCTTTTGGTAACTCTTTTGGTAGCTCTTTTGGTAACTCTTCTGGTAACTCTGCTGATAGCACCACTGAAAATCCATTTTTACCCAAGCATATTCGTGAACGCTTAACTAAACCCTCAGATTTAAAGGACATATTAGCAGGCAATGCTAACAAACGTTTTTTACTGCCCCCTATTGTAAAAGCGACCGTCGATAACGACTCAATTGTTCAGCGTCGTTTTTTCAGCTCCAATAGTTTTTTAAATACGATTAGACCTGACTCTAGCAATACACAATCGTTGGAATCAGCACTCAATAAAACATCCTTATACAAAGATTCATCGCCAGTTAGGCCTGAATCAGAAGTCAAAGCAGAGCCTGAATTGGCACAACCTAGATCTAGGCCAGATGCTAAGATTGACCTATTAGTTGATGAGCTCATTGCGCAATATCTGCCAGAAATTGAAGCCAAGCTGCGCTTTCAATTAAAACAAGCTCTCATGCAGTCGCCCCCAAAGAAGTAAATCTACAAATGTCGTTATCGACGTTTAAATAATATCGTGCCCGAGGGTGTGCTTATCGAAGTAAAACACGTACACCAGCGCCATAAATACACTTAATCTGCCACATTGATCGTCTAACACGATATAATTCTATTTTTAGAAAGCTTGATAAAAGCCTGTATTTGTTATGCAGCAGTGTTTAATACGAGCTTAGTTAGTCGTGATATTGCCACTATGTAGCCACTTGTGTAGTCGTCATAAAAGTGATCGCCACTTAGCGATGACTAAATTCAAACCCCATTATTTACTATTAAAAAAAGACATTTTAGAGCCATGGAAAAAACCTACCAGCCGCAGACAATCGAACAATCTTGGTATCAAACTTGGGAAGACAAGGGCTACTTTAAGCCTTCAGGTGAGGGTGATAGCTATTGCATCATGATGCCACCACCCAACGTGACGGGTAGCTTACATATGGGCCATGGCTTTCAAGAGGCAATCATGGACGCCCTCATTCGCTATAACCGCATGCAGGGTAAAAATACTCTCTGGCAAGTCGGTACCGACCATGCTGGTATTGCCACGCAGATGGTCGTTGAGCGTCTACTCGAAGCAGAAGGTGTATCACGTCAAGATCTTGGACGCGAAAAATTTATTGAAAAAGTTTGGGAGTGGAAAGAAGAATCGGGTGGCAATATCACTCGCCAGTTGCGCCGACTAGGTGCGAGCCCAGACTGGAGTCGTGAACGCTTCACTATGGATGACGGCTTTTATGAAGCCGTACAAGAAGTGTTTATTCAGCTTTACGAAGAAGATTTAATCTATCGTGGAAATCGTCTCGTTAATTGGGACCCAAAATTACATACGGCAATTTCAGACTTAGAAGTTGTCAGCAAAGAGAAAAAAGGCTCGCTGTGGCACTTTCGCTACCCATTAACATCGGGAGAGGGTTATTTAGTGGTGGCTACAACGCGGCCAGAAACAATGCTTGGAGATACTGCCGTAGCCGTACACCCCGAAGATGAGCGCTACGCTCACCTTATTGGTCAAACGCTTACGCTACCGTTAGTGGGCCGTGAAATTCCTATTATTGCCGATAATTATGTCGATAAAGACTTTGGTACCGGCTGTGTCAAAATAACACCCGCTCACGATTTTAATGACTATGAAATGGGTCAACGCCACAACTTGCCGTTGATCAACATTTTTAATGATGATGCACACATTAATGACAACGCACCAGCAGCTTACCAAGGCCTTGATCGCTTTGTGGCACGCAGACAAATTATTGCTGATTTAGACGAGCTCGGCCTACTCGACAAGATCGATGATCACGACTTGAAAGTACCTACAGGTGACCGCTCAGGTGTTGTAATCGAACCTTATCTGACCAACCAGTGGTATGTTAAAACTCAACCATTAGCTGATGAAGCTATCAAAACCGTTGAGAAAGGTGAGATTCAATTTGTACCCAAACAATACGAGAACATGTACTTCTCTTGGATGCGCGACATTCAAGACTGGTGTATTTCGCGGCAGTTATGGTGGGGCCACCGCATACCTGCATGGTATGACGATGCCGGTAAAATTTATGTTGCTCGCAGCGAGAGTGAGGTTCGCGAAAAATATAAGCTAGCCGACGACATTAATTTACGTCAAGACGAGGATGTACTCGACACATGGTTTTCGTCTGGTCTGTGGACTTTTGGCACACTTGGCTGGCCCGCAAACACCGATGAATTGAAAACCTTTCACCCAACCGACGTACTTGTCACTGGTTTTGATATTATTTTCTTTTGGGTAGCACGCATGATTATGCTGACCCTACATTTTCGCAAAGAGATTCCTTTTCATACTGTCTATGTTCACGGCCTTGTTCGCGATAGCCAGGGTCAAAAAATGTCGAAATCTAAGGGCAACGTGCTCGACCCTATCGATTTAATTGACGGTATTGATCTAGAAACATTAGTTACCAAGCGCACTGCTGGCCTAATGAATCCTAAGCAGGCGGCAAAAATTGAGCAGCAAACTCGCAAAGAATTTGCCGATGGTATTAACCCCTATGGCACTGATGCGCTGCGCTACACCTATTATTCATTAGCATCAACTGGCCGCGATATTAATTTTGATGTGGGTCGTATCGAAGGTTTTAGAAACTTTTGTAACAAAATTTGGAATGCATCACGCTATGTATTAATGAATTGTGAAGATAAAGACTGTGGTCTTGGTGATGAAGTCGTTGAATTATCTTTAGCCGATCGCTGGATTATTTCTGAACTACAACTTGCCGAAAAAGCCGTTGCTGAAGGTATCGAATCTTATCGCCTAGATTTAGCTTCGCAAGCACTTTATGATTTTATTTGGAACCAATACTGTGATTGGTATTTAGAGTTGTCTAAACCTATTTTATGGGAAGACAGCGGCACCAACACTGCAACGGATGCACAAAAACGTGGCACACGGCGCACACTGATTCGAGTCTTGGAGGCAACACTGCGTCTAGCTCACCCGTTAATCCCCTTTATTACAGAAGAAATCTGGCAGCGCGTTAAAACACTCGCGGGTCAGAAGGGCGAGACAATTATGCACGCAGCCTACCCAACTGCCGATGCTAGTAAGATTGACCAGCAAGCGACTAATGATCTTGAGTGGGTTAAAAGCATTATTATCGGTGTCCGAAAAATTCGCGATGAAATGAGTATTTCACCTTCAGCCGAGCTGCCACTTTATTTTGTGGGTGGTAGTGATGTCGATAAACAACGCCTAAGTGACAACCAACAGTTTTTAGTGAAGCTTGCCAAGCTTAGCGATACCCATTGGGTAGAGTTAGGCGACGAGGCGCCAATGTCATCGACTGCATTGGTTGGAGAGATGGAAATTCATGTACCCATGGCGGGCTTTATCGATAAAGCCGCAGAAGTAGCTCGACTCGACAAAGACATTGCCAAGCGCAGCGGAGAGATACAGCAATTAAAAGGCAAGCTCAGCAATGCTAATTTTGTCGATAAAGCTCCAGCCGCCGTTGTCGATAAAGAAAAAGAACGCCTAGCTGCTGCACAGTCAGCTGTTGAGAAACTACATCAACAAATAGAAAGAATTAAGGCGCTTTAATGGCTCAACAAACATCTAGTTGCTCTTACAATTGCAACTAGATGTTTTGATAAATAAAGAATTTTAAGAATTTGTGATTCTTACATATATTATTTTTTAGATTTTAATTCCGCATATAAATTAAAAAACTAAACTAGAAGCGACAAAAAAAAGATTGTATTGTCATCATCATTTGGAGCTCTTACTGATCTATTGTGGCCTTTAAATAACGTCTTACGCCTACTGGTAATCGTACGAACCTAGCTGTTTTTTTACGTTGCGCAAAGGTTTTCGAGGGGCTTTTGCGTTAATGCTTTAATAAACTGAATAGTTTTACTATTAAATATTTCTGGCTGTTCGACATTCACTACATGGCCACAATTTTCTATGACCAGCAATGTAGATTTTACATGTTGAGAGGCTATGTTTTTGATTGACGGCAAAAACAAATGATCTTCTTCACCCATAATATACAGAGTTGGAATCGTAGTATCTTTTGCTCTAAAAAAGCGTAATAACGGATTTATTTCTGAGGTTAGTTTAAACCAACGCACAAACTCTTTTTGGTATAGTTTTTTTGCTTCATTGACAAACAACAACCGTGAAGATTTATGATTTTTGCGGGGCATTATAATAAAGGCGAAGAGCTTATAAAGTACCATATAAGGCACCACCGACTGAAAAATAATACCTAGCTTCATTAGTACTTGAGAGCGAAAGTCAAGTTGCATGATGGCGCCGCCCATAATCATACTTTGAACACGACTCGGGTGTTTTTCGGCAAGATTTCTGATTAAAATAGTACCTAACGAAATACCGATAAAGTGGGAGGCTTCAATCTTTAAGTAATCGATAACTTCTACAATATCGCTGGTAATAGAATCGAACGTATATTTTTTATTGAAGGCATCTCTTAGCGCAGGCTTTGAGTTGCCGTGGCCACGTAAATCTAAAATTAATACATTAAACTGTGCGCCAAAACTCCGCAACTGCTTAAACCATATGGACGAGCTGCCGCCGGCACCATGAACAAAGGTTACCCACTCTGTAGCTGTTTTGTGTTTATAAATTGTGTATTTAAGCATCGCTGTAAATCATATGATTTTTTAATATTTTTATTACATAAGCACTATTTTAGTAGTGTTATATCTACCCATGAAAGATGCCGTTATGGCTGTCATTCCTTGTAATAATACAAATGTTGCGCCAACCTATTTGATTTTCTATTTAAAATAACTGGCATTAGACGGTAGACAAAGACCTTCTAAATTCTTATTTTAGCGGGCTATCTTACTACAGTTCACTATCTCTTTTTAGCACGATTGACGCAATAAAATTAATAGTTTGTTAAATTACATCACTCAGCCCTATTGATAGTAGCTAATAATAATTTTTCAGTAGCTCTAATCTACTACAAACTGATGGCAATCGGTAACACATGAAAAAATCGTCGATTTACTAACATACAGTAACGATCATGGCACAGGCGAATTCGCAGCCGCCGAGCGTATTAAATTAATAGACATAGCCTTGCATGGAAAATTAGCAGGCAGAGCAAAGGATACCGAATAATGCCCAGAACAATCATTTAAACTTCAGCTCCCTTAAAGCTGCCCGCTTTAAACTGATGGTGCACTAGACACATTTAGGCATATTAATTGAAGCGTTGCTATTGCGGTCGAAAGTTCCAGATCCGCCCAGTGAGCCATGCGTAGCTGTAACCCTGCCACCTTCAATTTCAGCACCCGATACGATAATCATACCGCGCTCGCTGTTAGCTAAGGTATCGTCGACATCAATGGTAAAGCTAACCGATGCACGCGCTTGAATACTCGATATAATGATCGACAATACTTTATCGCCGTCATTAATGCGGGCTTTACCATTTAACCGGATATCGCCTGAGCTTACCTCAAAGGGTTGAAATACATCGACGCCGGCACCCGTTGCTGTCGTATCAAAAATCAATTCGCCAGCGGTATCTGTCAAATCAATATCGACCTGAAGCGCCTGCAGCGAACATTGACCTGTATTGGTGACGACAAACCGATCTTTAGGAGCGCCCTCTAAAAAATTTACCGTAATATTGGCATTTACCAAAGACGTCGGAAATAGCAGCAACAATGCGATAACGAATATTTTGTTGTTGTACATCAACACGCCTCCTCAAATAGTTAGCCTAATTTTGCATTTAAGTCCATAGGCAGGGTAATGATATCCGCTAATATAATTTATACGAGACTCACTGTTTCTAGCTCTCAATTCTCGACAACAGACTTAATAATAGTAGTTCCAGCTAAAATTAGTTGCTCGCCGCTGAAAAGCCCTTATTCTCAACACATCACCAAACCAGATGAGACGCCTTCGAGACCCCGCCTCCATCACACCGGCTGCCTAGTGCCTTTAAATAGTGATATAAGAATAAAAGCATCTGCACAAGTCCTTTTTAATATGCCCGACTAGACACATCGCCCATATAAAGAATGCTATATCAGCAGCCTACCCTTGCAAATTCATCGATGCCCCATTAATAGAAACACAAGTTTTAGTTTAGCCCGCTAAACGCAACTCGAATATAAAGTAACTCTACAACAAAAAACAGCTCTTAACATACTATAATATCATTTAAAATCAACAAGTTATACCCAATCTATTTGCTAGATCCATTGCGTTACTACTTTAATTAATACTTATATTTTTAAAGGAATGAATAAATACTAAAAAATAACTTACGCCCGGGTAAGCCTAGCTCGCTTAACTCAATAGATTTCCAGCTTTTTTGCGCATAATCAGTGAATTGACTTTTTGCCTTTAAGCGTACAAAAATATGAGACGATTTTTCAGTCATTACCATCAAATTAGTTCTATTTATCGTAATGCTCGCTTGACCGAGGGTTATAGTTCTAATCGACGATACCATTGAAGATCGAAAAAATGCCATTAATGTAGCTCTACAGCCACCGTCAAAACAGTTGATATTCTATCTGCAGATCAGTTGCGAGTGATTGAAGATACAAAGATATTGCTTCAGCTACCTTCTCGCTTTCCAGCCGTTATTGACTCCAGTTCTTCTCAGTGCAGTCTTTTTTCAACGTATATTGTTAAGCTCATTACCAATGATATAAATTTAGGTATCCCGCGCGCAAACGGCGACCTCTTGTGCAATGACCGCCGGCTTAATGGCCTCTTGCAGTCAACCAAAAATCTCGAGCGAGGGCAGAGTGAAGGCATGCTACCTCAATAAGGTGCAACGGGACTTGGCGTGCTGATAATATTAACCAACTGAATGATTACCCCACAAAATCTAGCCACTCTCATTACCACACAACAACTTACTCGTTAGCCGGTAACAAGTTCATAAAGCAACGATGACCATTAGATCGCTTACGCGCCGAACAGCGAGCAATAGATGCAATATTAAAGAGTGTCTCAACCGAAGTTAGCGAACTGTAAAGGGGTTTTTAGGTTAAAGAATAATGAGTAGAAAGGTAATGGGGTAGAGGTAGCAGGACTGGTGTAGCTGTATCAAGACAACTCAAAGTAAAGAGCAGTGGTTAAGTCGCAAATAAAAAATCACTATTTTATACTGCAGTGATAATACATGTTAACTAAGTTTAGGCCGAACAGTTTCGGCCTAAACCCTCTATATTAAAACTAAGAATAAATAAAGTATTTTATTTATTCAAATACGCCAACATAGTGTCAACATCACTAACAGTGAACGGATCAGTAGGACAATCGTCCATTTGACCGGGCTCAACAAACTGAGCTTTAATTTCACCGTCGACCACGTGCATAGAATAGCGCCATGAGCGACTGCCAAAACCAAGATTTTCTTTCTTGACTAACATACCCATCTCGCGAGAAAACTCACCGTTACCGTCTGGTAACATTTTCACTTTTTCCACACCCAGATTTTTAGCCCACTGAAACATTGAGAAAGCGTCATTGACACTTAAGCAGTAGACATCATCAATACCTTTAGCTTTTAATTCTTCATACTTGCCTTCGTATCCAGGTAGGTGAGTACTCGAACAGGTGGGCGTAAATGCACCAGGCAGCGCTACAATCACAACACTTTTACCTGCAAATACATCGGCAGTAGTTTTGTCTTCCCAGCGGAAAGGATTCTCTTCGCCACTACTTTCGTCGCGAACACGTGTTCTAAATACAACATTAGGAACTTGTTTAAGCATTTTTTTTCCTTTATCGGTTAGTGAGTATAGTTGAGCGTTATCGATCAACTTTAATTTTGTCTTAAATTGCTTCTATATCCTCATACTATTGAGGAATTTAGCTGATAGGTAAAGTTGATATATTAAATCGTTTTCATAGATTGCGGCTATTTAGGGGACGCAAAAATTTATTGGTCAGATCATGGTTTAAATTGACAAATGAGCCTATGCACAACTGGGCTTAAAACTGCAGGAAAGCGCGTCATTTAATCATTAATATTGTTGGTGGCAACAAAGAAGTTGGTGCTTACTGGGGTTAATTAGTATAATTTCGCTTTAAAACAATTTTGAATGGCAAATGAATACAAAAAACTCCTCTATATATTTTAACCGCAATACACCTTTAATTTTTAGACCTGCAATGTTGCTTGCATTCGGGGCACTTGCAAATGTTGCTTTCTCTGCGTGGCTGAACCAAAAGTTTGGTGCGCAGCACGCCATGGCTTGGTGGGTGGCAACGCTATTAGGCTTTACCTTTTTGCGCGCAGGCTATGGTTTTACCCGCGCGTGGAGATACCTAGTCATTGGTCGTTCAACGGTCGGGGTACGCTCGCACTTATTGTGGATTGCCGTGGGCTCATGTTTGATGTTTCCAGTTTATCATCTGGGCTGGTTTGGTACGCAGGTGTTCGATATCACGAGGCCTGTAGGCCTTATGATGCTGGGTGGGGCCTTTGTGTTTGGAATTGGCATGCAGCTAGCCGGCAGCTGTACTTCAGGATCTATGTACCTTTCAGGAAGCGGTAAAACTAGAATGTTTTTGGCTGTTTTGGGTATCGTTATTGGAGCTTTTTTTGCAGCTCTACACTACGGCTACTGGGCAGAATTACCGACATATTTTGTCTATTCATATCAGCGTAATTTTAGCTGGCCTATTGCTATTATAATTCAATTAATCATATTGGCTTTGCTTTGGCAGATATTATCTAGACTTGAAATTCGCTGGAATGGAAGTTTATCGAGTGTATTCAATAATACTAGCGAGCACAGCACCTCAGCATTGCAAAAAGATAAATCTACTGCCAGCACAAGCAACTGGAAAGAGCTTGTATTTGGCCATTGGTCATTAGGCATGGGCTCTATTGTGTTGGCTATTTTGTCTTTCTTATCTCTTATACTGTTAACTAGGCCTTGGGTGATCTCGCTGGCTTTTCCCTTCTGGGGGACCAAATTAGCGCCAGTATTTGGGGCTGACTATGATTTCGAATTTTGGGACTACTGGGGCATTTCAGTCAATGAATCTATGTTGCAGTTAGGACTGCTTGAAGATGTGACCTCGTTAATGAACATTGCTTTTATTTTAGGGGCAACCTGGGCGCAAATTAGCTTGATTAAAAGCGCTCTTAAAAAGTCAAAAACTTCTATCAAAGCTATTCCTAAGCAACTATATTTATCTGCTTTAACACTACTAGGTGGCTTTTTAATGGGCTATGGAGCAGTCATAGGTTTAGGCTGTAATATTGGCGGTTTTATTGCCGCTGTGCTTTCGGGGAGTGTGCATGGATGGGCTTGGATTTTCACCGCCCTACTCGGCACCATAGTGGGTGTTCAATTGCGAGGGGTTTTGCGCATAGAATCCTAAAAATTAATAACGAGAACTTATCATTATGAATAACTCATTGTGTGCTAAAAATATAGTTAAGTCGTTTTTTGGTTTTACGCTCTTGATGATGTTGCTTGGCAATATCGCCATGGCCACTGACCTAGCTAAAGAGCAACGTATTGCAGATCAAACCTTAGAGGCACTTTTTGACGGTGAGCCGGTTTGGTTACAGGCAAATAATAAATTTTTAGGGCTCGTCAATAATGAAGTGTCTACAAGTATTACGCCGCCACCGAAGGGCAGTGTCGTATTACTGATTCATGGCTCGGGACAAGGCCCCGATACGCCCTTTGTAATAGCGCCTTTGAGGCAGCTTTTTGCTGAAAGTGGTTATCCGACTTTATCCATTCAGATGCCGGTATTATCGAACGAAGCGAGCTACGAAGATTATGTAGCGACGTTTCCAGATTCTAGCGATAGAATAACCGCAGCCATTTCATATTTAACACAACAACAGAAAAACCGAATTACTATTGTTGCGCATAGCTTAGGTAGCGCAATGCTAATAGATTGGTTAGCTCATGTCGATGTTAGTGCTACTGAGTCTGTTGTGTCTATTGTTACACTTGGGCTCGGTGCTAATCTGAGTGATGCAGAAATAAAAGAAAAAGTTCAAATTCAGCAATACTATAGAAAAGTATTTGAGAAGATAACTATGCCTTTTTTAGATGCTTATGGCGAAAATGATAACGCGCCGGTTTTAGCTAGCGCGCCTTTTAGACAAACAGCGGTTAACAATACCCACGTAAAGTCTCAACAAATGATCTTAGGAGGTAGCGATCATTTTTTTACTGACATGGAAGGCGAACTTGTTAAGCTCATTGTTGCGTGGATGCAATAGGTCATTAAATAAAGTTTTTATATGATTTATCGGTATTTTTTATGTTGGTAAGTCTTTGTGTTTTTATTTTCAGCTCAAGTTTAACTTATTTAAGTCATTAAAAAATCACGTAAAATAGCATTAAATAGCGCTGGTTTTTCTAGGTGGACGGCATGAGAACACCCCGGCACCACACTTAAACTTGCGCTGGGTATGTTTTTCCATAGCGCCTCGGGTTGAGCCCACAAATAAGACTGATCTCGGTCACCCCACAACACCAGCGTTGGCACTCTAATCTTGGATAAAGCGGTTTTTCCCGACCAGCTGCTCATCGCACTCAGGCCCGCAACGGCTGCCTGGTAGCTAGCCAAAACGGCAATGTCTGCGCATCCCGGATACACACTCGAGTCGGCACCGTCGACAAACCACTTGGCAGAAATACGTCGAGCACTGCTTTCAACGCCCTCGTCAATCAAACGCTGCTTTGATACATCAATGCTTTCAAAGCGCCCCGGCATAACGCC
Source organism: Cellvibrionaceae bacterium (assembly GCA_047633635.1). GTDB lineage: Bacteria > Pseudomonadota > Gammaproteobacteria > Pseudomonadales > Cellvibrionaceae > CANLBN01. The sequence continues at coordinate 10,759 of JBLIFG010000055.1, forward strand.
AAGAGGCCCTGTACCGTATAAAATGAGCTTGTTAACGCGCTCGGGGGCAAGCGCGATCATCTCTTGCACTATCATGCCACCCATTGAATGCCCGAGTAGGTAAAAACGATCGATGCCCTGTTTATCTAGCTCATCCAACACATATGCAGCATAGCCAGCGATGGTCTCGGGTGACTTAAGCGTGTTGTTGAGACCGTAACCAGGGAGATCGGGCGTAATCACATTAAAATGCTCAGAAAAATCTGCTACTTGAGCGCGCCATTGTAAGCTGCCGCCAAGATAACCATGGACAAATACAAGTGCTGGTGTTGCCGAACTGGCGATAGCTGATGCACTCATATTATTTGCGTTCGCCCTGTACAATTCTATCTAAAATCAGAGCGCAAAATAGAATGGCGAAACCCGCCAGTATTCCCTGACCCACATTCGCATATTGAAGTGCTTCTAAAACATCCTCGCCCAAGCCTTTTGCACCAATTAATGAGGCCACCACTACCATCGCCAAACTCAGCATAATAGTTTGATTAATACCTGCGCGTATCGATGGCGCCGCCAACGGCAAATCTACCTTGCTCATCAAGTACCATTTGCTCGCGCCAAAAGAAATAGCTGCTTCTCTGACAGTATCGGGGACACCGCGCAGCCCTAACACGGTCAAGCGCACCACCGGCGTGCCTCCAAAAATCATTGTCACTACCACCGCAGCTGGCTTACCTGTTCCAAAAAAGGCAATCACAGGAATCATAAAGACAAACGCTGGCATGGTTTGCATAAAATCCATAACCGGACGAATAAAGGCATAAAAACGCTCACGTCGTGCACAAAAAATACCTAGCGGAATACCAATCAGTATTGACAACAAAGCGGCTGTTCCTAAAAGTGCCAGAGTCGTCATGGCTTTTTCCCAAAAGCCCAAAAAGCCCATATAGGATAAAAAAGCTCCAGAGAAAATGGCCGCGCGCGTGCCCGCTGACAACCATGTTAATAAGATGATAAAACTGGCGATAACCATCCACGGTGTTTGCACCAAAATAAGCTCTAAACTATCTAACAAAAAACGAATGCCGTGGGTAACAAAATCAAAAAACACCTCTCCGTGGACAATCGCATAAGCAAAGAAATCTTCTACCCATTGAATACTGGTTAGCCTGATCCCCGCTTTTGTAGGAAATTCTAATAACCAAGGATAGGCACCCGGAAAGGTGTAGTGAACCACTGTCGCCGTTAGTGTTATCAATACAAAACCCACCGCCAAGCCGATGTGTTTTGGAGTCATACCAATAGATAACTGTGAATCTGACAACCAATCAGAAAAACGTTTTTCTAATACGGTATTGGCGACCAATGCGGCCCCAAGCTTAATGATTAGCAACGCAATCACACCTGTCATGGCGATAGTAAAACCGGTGCCTTCTAGCTGTACGGCCTCTTGTCGAATACCGCCAATTGAGTTTTCTAGTGATTCAACCGTGCGTTGATAGACATCAATTTTATCAGTATTGTTTTCAATGGCTGCGGCGAGTTGCTGACGCCGTAATTCTAAAGTCCCTTCAATGTTTGCAATTCTATCCCAGGCACTTGCCGCGAGATCACCAAACAGACCGCGGACAATCTGTACTATCGCAAAAATTTCTAAGAGTAAAAAACTTAAGCCCCAGCTCCAGATACTGCGCGCGCTAAACCAAATCGGGCCTAAAATTCCAGCCCATAAATTGAA
>JBLIFG010000056.1:0-12368 GCA_047633635.1 Cellvibrionaceae bacterium
GCACCCACATCAGAGATGATAATATCTTCATCATCTAACACCTGACGAATATCAGAGATGATTTTTTGAGGCTTAATCGGAAACCCCACATCATCTTTAAACTCGTTGTATTGCTCGTGCACAATATCGTGCAGCTTGTGTATTTTAGTGTCGACGCTGGGCTCTTGGGCATAATTCATTACGCGTATTAAAGAACTCGATATATCGCCGACAACACCAGCCTCTAATATATAGTGTTGATCAACTTCAGCTGAGTTAACATCAATATGCAGAATGCGTCGATCACACTTTGGGTTCCACAAGTGCGGGTGATACTCGATCATATCGACACCGATACAAATAATTAAGTCAGCCTCATCGACACCGAACGAGACATAATCATGCGCCGCTAAACCAATGGCGCCTATACTTAAGCGGTGGCGAGAAGGGATGACACCTTTCGCCATAAAAGTAGTGGTGACGGGTATATTTAGCTTCTCGGCAAAGGCCACTAAGGCTGCACTAGCGTGGCCGCGAATAACGCCATTACCTGCCATAATAATAGGTGTTTTAGCTTCGGCAATAAGATTGGCAGCTTGCTCGCACTTGTGCTGCGGGGCTGCGGGCGCACTTGCGCTTTGCTTCTTTAGAGGAACCGCTGACTTCGGTAAGTAAGCCGCCGCGACGTTTTCAGGAAAATCAATAAAACTAACTCCAGGCTTTTCGGCTTCAGCTATTTTAAAAGCCTTACGCACAACTTCTGGAATAATCTCGGGAACAATTAATTGTGTTGCATACTTAGAGATCGGGTCGAACAGATTTACTAAATCTAAAATTTGATGGCTTTCTTTGTGCATACGATCCGTTGAACCCTGACCTGCAATAGCAATTAACGGTGCATGATCCATATTTGCATCCGCAACACCGGTCATTAAGTTTGTAGCACCAGGCCCGAGTGTCGACAGGCAAACACCTGCGCGTCCGGTTAAACGTCCAAGCACATCTGCAATAAATGCCGCACCTTGCTCGTGACGTGTTGTTACAAATTGAATGGGGCTATCAATCAAGGCGTCTATTAAATCAATGTTTTCCTCGCCGGGGATACCAAATATATATTCGACGCCTTCGTTTTCTAAGCATCTTACAAAAACGTCACTGGCTTTAACTTTCTCGTCATTGACTGTTGGTTGAGAGTCTTGTTGTGTTTCTAACATATTCATTTCTTGCCTATATATGTGCATAATTTATGGGAGCTAGTTTGCAGAATCTAGCCCGGTATTATTAATGCTAAGCTTTAAATATCTAAAAAAACGACATTATAAAAATTTACAATTTTCGGCCTAGCAAGCATGTCTGAAAGCTGCTTTAGAAGACATTAAGAACCCTCAAAATAGGTTTTTAAAAGCAACAAATTTACCTACTGATCTACCAAGCCTACATACTACAAGCAATAAGCTGGCCAGATCTTTAAAAACATGTGAGATAATAAAAATTAAAATATAAACGACTTAAACAGATTAAAAAAATAGATTAAAATTAGTATGTAGAAGCCTCCAAGATGGATAAAGAAAAGATCTACTACTGACAAGCTCGAACTATAATGGTGCGAGCTATAAAAACCATTGCACAAAAATAGTGCGTAGCCTGCAATCTTATTCAGTAATAGATGGACCAAAAGCAATATCTAACTGCACAAATACTTGAAACGCACATATGCTGTATTCTATAGCGTTAAAATTCTAAAAGGCACAATTTTGGTGAGCGTTTACACTTTACACTCAGACATAGAATATTAAGTTAAAGTCTGCTAACAGTACATAAAATTTTAGCAAAAAAAAACTCTACACAAGTATAGAGTTTCTAATATTTAGTCATCATATGGTGCTAACCAATGCATGACTTCAACACTTAAATTGTAATTTAGGTATCAATTCCGCCCATACAAATGTATTTAATCTCTAGAAAATCTTCAATTCCATATTTCGAGCCCTCACGGCCCATTCCGGACTGCTTGACACCCCCAAAAGGCGCCATTTCATTTGAAATAATACCTTCATTAACACCGACCATGCCGTACTCTAACGCTTCTGAGACACGCCATACTCGGCCAATATCACGAGTGTATATATAAGACGCTAAACCAAAATCGGTATCGTTTGCAATATCTATAGCTTGTTGATCGGTTTCAAACTCGATTAATGGTGCCACTGGGCCAAAGATTTCATTCACCGCAACCGACATACTTGGGTTTACATCAGACAACACCGTAGGCAGATAAAAATTGTCACCTAAATCACTTTTTTTACCACCGGTAAGTACTTTTGCACCCGCGCCCACGGCTTCTAGAACTAATTTATCGACTGTGTTGGCGGCGCCACTGTGTATTAATGGCCCAAGGTTCACTCCAGCTGCTGTACCGACACCGACTTTTAATGCCTCAACTGCGACCACAAGGCGTTTGGCAAACTCGTCATAAACACCTTTTTGTACCAAGATACGATTCGAACAAACACAGGTTTGTCCGGCATTGCGAAATTTAGAAATCACTGCGCCTTTAACAGCGGCATCTAAATCTGCATCATCAAAGACGATAAATGGCGCGTTACCACCTAATTCCATGGTAGTTTTTTTAACGGTCTCAGCACATTGCTTCAATAAAATTTTGCCAACAGGCGTCGAACCGGTAAATGAGAATTTTGCAACTCGAGGGTCACCAGTCAGCACTTGACCAACCTCGCTGGCGTGATTGGATACGATCACATTGAATACTCCTGGTGGAATACCAGCCTGATGTGCAAGCTCTGCCAGCGCCAGTGCAGATAGCGGTGTCTCGGTTGCCGCTTTAACAATAAAGCTACAGCCTGCGGCCATTGCTGGCGCGGCTTTACGGGTTATCATTGAGCTCGGAAAGTTCCAAGGAGTAATGGCCGAGACAACGCCTATAGCTTGCTTGATTACAACGATGCGCTTATCGGCAGATGGCGCTGGAATCGTATCGCCATAAACACGCTTTGCCTCCTCGGCAAACCACTCAATATAATTCGCACCATAGATGACCTCACCCAATGACTCTGCCAACGGCTTACCTTGCTCTGCCGTTAAGATCTCGGCGAGTTCTTCTTTATTCTGCATAACTAAATCAAACCAGCAACGCAACAAATGAGAGCGCTCTTTGACAGACTTATTGCGCCATGGCAATAGAGCGCTCGATGCCGCATCAACTGCTAGTGTTGCATCTGCAGCGGTGGCATTTGAAATTGTCGCAATCTTTTCACCGCTGGCTGGGTTCAATACAGCAAAGGTACTATCACTATCACTGAGCCAGTTACCATTAATGTAACTTCCGCTTTTGAGCAGCGAGCTATTGGGCTTAGAAGAGTGGTTACTTGTCATTTATTATTACCTCGATCAGGATTATTAAATTCAAAAAGCGATGTTGATGCTTTCAATATTAGAAAAATCGTATTAAACCTTTATTAAATCCATAACAAACAGCAGCTACTTCAGCTTAAATTACTTCAAGCTGAGTACTTTACCCAGCAAAGCAATACCATCGAAGCAAGCAACATCTACTAATTGCAAATATTCACACACCTGAGTGTTCAAAAAGCTGTCTATATATTTTTGGTTAAATAATAGATTTAGTGCGTAAGTTGGGTGACAAATTTCACACTTCTAAAGTCACCACCTATTAGTTTTTTTATACTAGCTTTTTATATTAATTGATAGCTAGTCACCCTTAACACTTGGGCCCTGTGACTCTGAGCATCGATATCACCAATGCTTGCATGTGCAATTGATTCGAATCGGTGTCAACCAGATTCTGTTTCGATAAAATCAACTTTGGCGTTATCCACCTTATTTTACTCCGACATTTTTAGGACCAACAGCCGCAAGATACCAAACAGCATACATCCTTACGCTCTAAAATACTCAGAAAAGAACTCGTCGACACCATACAACTATTAGGCTTAGACACAAGTTTATAGGGTAGAAACAGCATCTTTTGCGCTTAATTTAGTGCTGCTAAATACGGTTCTAGTAAGCTTGGGCTATTGCGATAAAGCCCATATCAATGGCATCACCGCACTGGAGATTGAGGGGCAACATACCGCTCATAATGGGCACTAGAGAGCGTGAAGAAATCTTGATCTAAAAATTGCTTAATTTGTTCAAGGTTATAGCGCTGCCATTTTTTTTTGACAACAAAACCAAAGTCTTCAGTTTGCTTAATATGGCTACTACTGCGTTTAAGTAGCTCATAAACCCAGCGACTACTCGACAAATTCTTGTCAAAACTTATCTGTTGGTGCTGCATGTGTGATGCTAGTTTCTCTTCATCTATTATATCAATCATATTGCCTACTACTTGCTTCAGAAAACCATCTAAGCGATTGACCACTAATTGATGTTGCTCCACGGTATAACCATTCCAATCAATAACTTCATGGGCAAAACGTTTGCAACCACGACAAACCACATCGCCAATACCTGTGGAACACACACCAATGCATGGTGTCTTTACTTTTAACATATTTAACTTAACCTTTGAATTTAGATATACATAAAATTCGTTCAATGAACCAAAACAGACCATAATTAATGATCCATTATTAATAAACACACAAGTTGGCAGTCATTATTTGCGCGCGCTCAACGATGTTAACGCTAAGTTATTTGCCAATTCGATGAGCGTCTCCCGTATCCATTTGTGTGCGCTATTATGATGCAAAAGTGGACTCCAAATCATACTAATTTCAATTTCTTCAATATTGAAGGGCGGCTCGACAATGACTAGGTCCGTATTATCTTTATAAAGTAACGCAGCACGTGTTGGCATAGTCGCTACTAAGTTAGTTTGGCGAACAAGCCTTGGAATAATCTGGTAGTGACGAGTAAATACACTGATGTGTCGCTCGTGACCTAATTCTTCTAAGGTATTGTCAACCCAGCCTCTACTGCTCGATTGTGACATACCAGTGCCTACACCAATACCGGTTTTACTCACCCAAATATGTGAGGCAGATAAATAATTTTGCAGCGTGTTGGCCGCGAGTAAAGGATGACCTGTGGCCATTAGACAGGAAAAACTATCTTTCCAGATTGAGCGCTTATAAAAAGACTGTGGAATAAAATCAAAATTATTAATGGCAAGATCGATCGCACCTTTCTCTAAATCCTGAAAACTACCGTCACTTAAAGTCATTATATCTAGGGATAACTGTGGAGCATAGGCCTGAATATGGGCGACTAGTGCCGAAATTAACAGGCCTTCAACATAATCACTCACTAAAATACGAAATGTTCGCTTGCTGCTTAGAGGGTTGAAAGCTTCACTAGGCGATAACAGCTCTTCAGCCATGGTAAGTGATTGCCGCACTAATGGCTCGAGGGTTAGGGCCTTTTCTGTGGGCTCCATACCTCTAGCCGTTCTCACCAAAAGTGGGTCGGCAAAATAATCGCGAAGACGTTTGAGGCTACTACTCATAGCAGGTTGACTAATATTTAGTTTTTCGGCTGCCCGCGAGACATTGCGCTCACGCATGAGTACGTCAAAGCAGACCAGCAGGTTCAAATCGAAATCATCGACATTCATATTTTTACTCATCCGTATAATTTAGCTCGCCAACTTTGGTCAGGCAGGCGTTATGTTGTATTTTTAATCTAATATTACTCAAATACTGAATAACGCGAAGTAATATAAACAAAATTACAGTTTTGCAATAATACTATAAATAAGATGAATAATGGTTATTGATGCAATCGATTAGATTTACGGCGCTAGGCAGAGTAAAATATAAATCTGATATTAACATCCTTTGGCCAATCACTAGCCAGAGCCGTCGATGTTTAGCCGTTAGCTAATTTGATTAATAATGAATAAAACGCTAAATCAACTATTTTTATTACCCAAGAGGATTACCCAGTGCTAGAAGCCTATCGCCAACATGTTAAAGAACGTGATGCTCAATCGATTCTTCCAAAACCACTAAACCCTGAACAAGTTACTAGTTTAGTTGAATTACTCAAAAACCCACCTGCAGGCGAAGAGGCAACACTTCTTGATCTTATTTCAAATCGTGTGCCGCCGGGCGTTGACGAAGCCGCTTATGTAAAAGCAGGCTTTTTATCAGCCATTGTTAAAGGCGATGATTCAAGCCCAATTATCTCTAAAGAAGACGCTGTAAAGATGTTAGGCAACATGCATGGTGGCTACAACATAGTCACCTTGGTAGATCTTTTAGACAGCAGCGACCTTGGTGCGCTGGCCGCTAAAGAGTTAAAACATACCCTACTTATGTTCGATGCCTTTCACGATGTTGAAGATAAAGCCAAAGCAGGTAATGAACTTGCCAAGGATTTGATTCAATCATGGGCTAATGCAGAGTGGTTTACTAGTCGCAAGAAAGTGGCCGAAAGCATTAAAATGTCTGTCTTTAAAGTCACCGGTGAAACGAACACTGATGATCTATCACCCGCACCCGACGCATGGTCTCGCCCCGACATCCCTCTTCATGCATTAGCCATGTACAAAATGACTCGCGATGGCTTAACGCCCGAAGAGCACGGTGTTAAAGGCCCCATGAAACAGATCGATGAGATCATCGCCAAGGGCCTACCCGTCGCTTATGTGGGTGATGTAGTCGGTACCGGTTCTTCACGTAAGTCTGCGACTAACTCTGTTTTATGGTTCTTTGGCGATGATATGCCAGGCGTGCCGAATAAGCGCGGCGGTGGCGTTTGTATAGGTAACAAAGTTGCTCCAATCTTTTACAATACTATGGAAGACGCAGGGGCACTAGTTTTTGAAGCGCCGGTTGATAAACTAGGTATGGGGGATGTGATTGAAATTCGTCCGTACGAAGGCAAAATCTTGAATGAAGCGGGCGCGGTACTTTCTGAATTTGAATTGAAGTCAGACGTATTACTTGACGAAGTCCAAGCTGGCGGTCGTATTAACTTAATCATCGGCCGTGGCTTAACATCCAAAGCGCGTGAATCGCTAGGTTTAGCGGTTAGCGATCTATTTCGTGTGCCTGAATCTCCAGTCTCAAGCGATAAAGGCTTTACACTTGCGCAAAAAATGGTGGGCAAAGCTTGTGGCCTAGAAGATAACAAAGGTATTCGCCCCGGAACTTATTGCGAACCGAAGATGACCACTGTGGGCTCACAAGATACCACTGGACCAATGACGCGTGATGAACTTAAAGACCTCGCCTGCCTTGGCTTTTCGGCCGATTTAACCATGCAGTCTTTCTGCCATACCGCCGCTTATCCCAAGCCTGTTGATATTGAAACTCAGCACACTCTACCCGACTTTATAATGAACCGTGGTGGTGTATCACTGCGACCAGGTGATGGCATTATTCATTCATGGTTAAACCGTATGTTGTTACCTGATACCGTTGGCACTGGTGGTGACTCACATACGCGTTTTCCAATGGGGATCTCATTTCCAGCGGGTTCAGGCCTTGTAGCATTTGCTGCAGCAACAGGTGTAATGCCGCTGGATATGCCTGAATCGGTGCTAGTTCGCTTTAAAGGTAAAATGAAGCCAGGCATAACTCTTCGCGACCTAGTACACGCTATCCCCTACTATGCGATCAAACAGGGTTTGTTAACGGTTGAGAAAAAAGGCAAAAAGAACATTTTCTCTGGACGTATTCTTGAGATTGAAGGCATCGATAGTCTAACTGTTGAGCAGGCATTCGAATTATCAGATGCATCGGCTGAGCGCTCTGCAGCGGGTTGTACCATCAAAATGCCCGAGGCCTCTATTGCTGAATATTTACGCTCTAATGTCGCACTACTGCGCTGGATGATTTCAGAGGGTTACGGCGATGTACGTACTATCGAGCGTCGTGTTCGCAACATGGAAGCATGGTTGGCAAACCCAACATTAATGACCGCTGATGCCGATGCTGAATACTGTGAAACTATCGAAATTGATCTTAACGATATCAACGAGCCCATTGTCTGCTGTCCCAACGACCCCGATGATGCACGTCCGTTATCAGAAGTTGCCGGCGATAAGGTAGACGAGGTCTTTATTGGCTCCTGCATGACAAATATCGGTCACTTTCGTGCGACCGGTAAGTTGCTTGAGCAAAATACCAAACCACTAAAGACTACCTTCTGGTTATGCCCACCCACTAAAATGGACGAGCACACTTTACAAGAAGAAGGTTATTACGAAATTTATGCCCGTAACGGTGTGCGCACCGAAATGCCAGGTTGCTCTTTGTGTATGGGTAACCAAGCACGTGTTGAGGCTGGCGCTACGGTATTATCCACCTCTACACGTAACTTCCCTAACCGCCTAGGTGACGGTGCCAATGTCTACCTTACCTCTGCCGAGCTTGCAGCAGTTGGCGGTATTCTTGGTAAGTTGCCGACGGTTGAAGAGTATATGGAATATGCGTCAAAAATTGATTCGATGTCCGATGAAATTTTTAAATACATGAACTTCCATCAGATCGCCTCTTTCCAAAAAGGTGCTGACGCAGGTAAGCTTATTGCAGCGACAATAATTGAAGATGTAAAAATGTAATCTTACTTGCCAACTGATATGTGAAGACCATAAAAAACCCGCCAATTGGCGGGTTTTTTATGGTTTAAAGTCTACACTAATTCTTAAATGATAAATAATATGTCTAAATTTACAACGCTTTTTACTAGTTTGTTTAATGTCTTCTATTATTTAATATCTAATAAATAAAATCTGAGGCAACGATATTTCCAACAGAAGTAGATGTCGAACGAAAGTAGATTATCTATTAAAAATAAGCATGAAAAACAGGTATTAATATTTTTAACTTTAATTCAGAAGTGCCTATATATACTACTGTACTGTATAAAAACAGGGTTAAAAATAGTAATATTGGTGCCCTAGTATTAGATTTAACGTTTAAAATATAGGTAAAAAATTATCATGATTTTTTTAATATGAAGATTACACCCAGCAAAGTAAATTTTTTTATGCTGTTTAAGTTACCACTTGCATACTTTGCTGGAGTTCGCGTTGTTGAATTCGATAAAAAGTCTGCGATTGTAAAAATCACCCATAGGTGGGTTAATCAAAACCCATTTAAATCGATGTTTTGGGCTGCCCAAGGTATGGCGGCAGAAATGTCGACGGCCATTTTAGTGATGAATGTGATTGAAAATTCTGACAAGAAATTTTCAATGTTAGTGACCAATCAAAAAGCTAGTTTCACCAAAAAAGCAACCGGAAAAATTAGATTTGAATGTCATAATGGTGATCTTGTCGCGAATGCGATACAAGAATCGATAAAGACAGGAGAAGGACAAGTTATCACCATGAAATCTGAGGGCTTTAATTTAGACGGAGTTTCGGTGTGTGATTTTTACTTTGAATGGAGTTTAAAAGTTAAAAATTAAAACAGTTAATTTTTTATAATAAATAACCTAATCGATATTTGTCGCTAAGCATTTACACAAATAGCCTACACTAAGAGCGCACTTGAATGGCTTAAACTGAGGGTGCTTGAACCGAAGTCAACGACTTCGCTAATACCACGCAGACGAGCATTCATAAGAAAACATAAAGGTGTCATATTTAAAATAGATGCAGTCCATACTAGGGCTACCTGCAGCTACTTCGCAATGCACCTTGTACCGAAGGCGCACCCTCGGCTGCTTCGCAATTCACCTTGTACCAAAGGCGCACCCTCGGCTGCTTCGCAATTCACCTTGTTAGCGAGAATGGCGATACTGGTATATTCGGTGATAGTACTTATTAACTGGGCGCCATTAAAAGCGCAGCCTCTAACTTTAATAAACTATCAATAGTCACTGTTGGCTCAACTCCCCAAGGATCAAAGATTGCCGCTTTTGAACGCTGCACCCACGCTGCCTTTAGACCCGCCGATACTGCACCAATTACATCAAAGGGGTTACTCGAAACCAACCATGTCTGCGCTGGAATTGAGCCTGCCTTTTGAGTAAAGTGGTGATAGACATCGGGGTTTGGCTTAAAGGTTTGCAGATCGTCAACACTCACAACGCCATCAAACAAATCATGAATGCCTGCGTTTTTAAGTAAACCCACAACCGCATCCTCAGTACCATTTGAAAAAGCGAGTAGTTTAAAGCCCTTCTGACTCAAGCTATTTAAAGTAGCTGCCACATCATCAAACGCGGGAAGCACCGCGTAACTCGCCAACAACTCTGATTTTTCAGAAGCTGATAACGACACACTATAATAAGCCGCCGTATAATTAAGTGCATCTTTAGTGCAGACAGAAAAAGGCGCATATGCTCTCATCAAGCCACGCCGAAAAGAATACTCCAATTGTTTCTCGCGCCAAGTCTGTGAAAAATCACTAGCATTAACCGATGAATCCAGCATTGTCTCAAGCTTATCAATCACCCCATGAGTATTAATAAGTGTTCCATAAACATCAAACGCAAGTGTCGTCGACATATCTACACCTTTTTCAATTGGAGGTTGTATCAATCAAAAAATTATCTACGTCGAGATTTGCCCGCACGTAATTTTTTCTGTTGACGTTCTCGCGCAGCTTTTTGCGCAAGTGTTAACGGTTGATTGTTGCCCGTCATTTCTACTTTTGCGGTTGTACATAATTCTTTAATTTCTTTAACGTTAAGATCCGTCCACTGGCCTACACGAACATGTGATGGAATGAAGATATTACCAAAACGAACGCGCTTGAGCCGACTTACTTTAACACCTTGCGACTCCCATAAACGGCGCACTTCGCGATTGCGGCCTTCCATAACAACACAGTAAAACCAATGGTTTTGGCCCGATCCGGCACCATCGACGATATCGGTGAAGCGCGCGGTACCATCCTCTAAGGCAATGCCCTCTATCAAACGTGCTTTCATATCATCATCGACTTTACCTTGAATACGCACTAGGTATTCCCGGTCAATCTTTGACGAGGGATGCATCAAACTATTGGCTAGCTCACCATCGGTAGTAAATAACAATAATCCACTCGTATTAAAATCTAGGCGACCTACTGCTATCCAGCGTTCACCACTTAGTTGTGGCAGGTGATCAAAAACTGTTGGACGCCCCTCGGGGTCAGAGCGCGTACAAATTTCGCCTTCGGGCTTATTATATAACAGTACTTTGACATTTTTTTCTTCGTTAGGAGTTAATTGAATGCGCTTCTTATCAACTTCAATACGATCAGAAAAGTCGACTCTATCACCTAAGGTTGCTCGCAGACCGTTAACGATTACACGCCCCTGCGCAATAACACGCTCCATTTCGCGACGCGAACCAATACCCGCTCGCGCCAGTACCTTTTGCAGCTTTTCATTTTTCGCCGATTTGTGTTCAACAGTTTCCTGTGGATCTAGATCTCGGCGTGTTGATTTGTTTTTTCCGTGTGTTGGTTTTTTCATTGTGGTCCTAGAGCCTCCCGGCTAGTAAGTTTATGAGGGTAAATTATCGATGGTGTGATCAGTGCTCAGCGTCTGATCATCGCTATTATCAGAGTTAGATTGTTCGGAGTTAGATCGTTCAGAATTTTCTGGATAATCTGTATCTGAATTTGTGATCACTATCTCTTTTTTTTCCAGTACTGCGTTTTCATTATCATCTAACTGTGTGTCTAATTTGTTATCTAATGCTAAATCGAGCTCTAGATTGTCTGAGTCATTAATATCGGCCGCATTATCAACTGCCGGTGTTTTAGTTTGCTGAAAATCTAACTCTGGCGTTAACGAATCGATGTCGGCTAACTCGCGCAGGGACGGCAAATCTTCGAGATTTTCTAAATTAAAATAATCTAAGAATTGTTTTGTTGTGGCGAATAAAGACGGACGGCCAGGCACGTCTCGATGCCCTATTACCTTAATCCACTCACGCTCACTTAATGTTTTAATAATGTGTGAACTGACGGCAACACCACGTATTTCTTCGATATCACCACGCGTAATCGGTTGTCTATAGGCGATAATTGATAATGTCTCTAAAAGTGCACGGGAGTAACGCTGTGGTTTTTCTTCCCATAGTTTATTGATCCAAGGCGCCATTTCAACTCGCACTTGAAAACGCCAACCACTGCTAACTTTCTTTAATTCGAAGCCGCGGTCATGACAGCTTGCCGCAATCGCTACCAGCGCCGTTAAGATCTCATTTTTTTCAGGAACCACGGTCTCAACACCAGACTCTAGAAGGTGATCGCCGGTAAATAATGTTTGTAATTTTTCAATCGTCAACGGCTGACTATAAGCCATTAGCGCACTCTCAATAATTTTCTGCAGCTGCTCTACCGGCATCATAGCTTTTTGCTCAACTGCATCTTCATCTACATTATCTTCATCTGTAGCTACTTCAACTAAAGCTTCTTCATCTACAATGTCTTCATCTGTAGCTACTTCAACTAAAG
>JBLIFG010000057.1:0-12124 GCA_047633635.1 Cellvibrionaceae bacterium
CCTCAATCCTCAAATTAGTAATTTTTTAAGATTTTCACATAAAATAAATATTTAATAGCGCCAATATCAACCAGTACCAGATAAATGTACTCGACGCTTTATAATCAACAATCTATAATTCGAACAATCAATTATTTAGATGCATACGAATAAATTTCTAGTACGATTAAATGATAAAACATAATTATAAAAAAGGAACTCAATATGAAACTAAATAAAATTATTCCTCAATCTACAAGAGTATCACTGGCAATACTTTATGCCTATATCGGGATCATGATTTTGTCGAGCCAAAGCGCTGTGGCTGCCGACGTAAAAATAACGCCTCTGGGCAGTATGGAGGGTGAATTTTGCCAGCTTGACCGCGCGATGATTTTTGAAGATCCAGATGGTACACGTATTCTATATGATCCTGGTCGCACTGTAGCTGGCGCTGATGATTCACGTTTAGGTAAGATTGATGTGATTCTTGTCAGCCATATGCACGGCGATCACGTTGGCGATAAACACATTGCTGAAAGTGGTGATGGTGAATGTAGTGAAACTACTTTTCCGGTTGAGGCTTTGCCCAATACTAGTGCCGTTAATATAGCGATGGTGAAAGATGCAATTATCTTGACTGGCAGCGAAATGCCCAAGTTGTTTGCGAGTAAACTCGGCGCTCTTGGCGGCGATCCAAAAAAATCTCAATTAGTGCGCTTTGGTGCATCAAAAAATATCCGTGGGGTAACTATTACAACTGTCCCTGCGGCTCATTCTAATGGGGTATCTGCCGAGATAATTGGCGGAGAATTGGGTAAATTGTTAGCGAGTGCCGGTGTGAGCGCTTATGCGGGGCCGCCAACGGGCTACGTTTTAACCTTTTCTAATGGCCTTGTCGCTTACCTATCTGGTGACACGGGCATTACTTCTGAGCAAAAAACCGTTGTCGGCGATTATTATAAAGCTAAACTAGTGGTGATGAATATTGGCGATACTTTTACCACGGGGCCTAAAGAGGCTGCATGGGTTGTTAATAGACTGGTCAAGCCTAACTCAGTTATTGCCTCGCACGCCAATCAGCCATCGACAAAAGACGGTAAAGTTATTGACGGTACGCGTTTAGCACGCTTTATTACAATGAGTGAAATGCCTGTGCATGTGCCCTTGAGTGGAGTCACAATGAACTTTAACCATAAAGGTTTTTGTACCGCAGGTTGTTAGATTGTTAACGGGCTGATAACTTGTATTAGTCCTTTTTAAGGCTAACTTTTTAAAAATTAGTTACTGTAATGTTGATCTTTAAAAACACAAAAAGTCCAATATAAGGATCAGTTTTAAAAAGACTAATAATCTGTAAAAGTGATGGTCTGCACATGACGATAATTGTGTACAGAGATCGAGTAATTAATGGATATTTTTTTCGCTGTTCAACACTTTTAGCCAACTATTTAGTCATCAAGCACTGGGGTTATCATTATTTTGCATGTAAAACCTCTCTATAAAATTTAATCCTATCTAAAGCATTCCTCTAAGCGCTTATAATAGTTAAGCTCAAGTATGATTTATCCAAAAAAATCGCTGGCAATTTATACCCTGTCATAGCATGTTAATACTTAATGCTCAGTTAGTAGATCAATTGATCACTTTTTACGACTGACAATAGCCCCTTTTTTTATTCTAGATTGATGCGAATGAGTGCTTTGAATCTTGCTATACTCTCAGCCTGTTGTTAGTGACCAAAACACCTATGTGTAACCAACTTTGGGCGCCGCTTTAAAGCATCGATCGTTAGGTATTAAGCTGATCAAATAATCATTTATAGAGCTGTTGATATAGCTATTCAAAAAAGTGCGCGTAATGCCTAGTTCATTGCATTTTTTTTAAAAACAATCTTCACCAAACAATTTAACTTAAATAATAGGAGCTTACATGAATCAACACTACCCATCACTGGTCGCTGGCATAGACGATTCTGGTAATCATAAAGACATCCTCTCGCCTTACGATGGCTCTGTTATTGGCAGCGTCTCTACTGTCGACACCTTGGGTGCAAAGCGCGCGCTAAGCACTGCCTATGAAATTTATCGAGACCGCAGCCGCTGGTTATCCAAAGTAAAGCGTATCGAGATATTAGAAAAAACCGCCGCCATTATGCGAGAGCGTTTTGATGAGCTTGCGATTGAGAGTGCCCGCGAAGGCGGCAAACCTCTAGCCGACTCTATCGTCGAGGTCAATCGCGCAATCGAAGGCGTGCTTAACTGTATTGAGTGTATTCGCACCGATGCTGGAACCGAGATTCCAATGGGAATTACTCCGGCATCTGAAGGGCATCTTGCCTTTACACGCCACGAGCCAATTGGTGTTGTCGTAGCCGTGAGCGCTTTTAATCATCCCTTAAATCTGACGGTTCACCAAGTTTGTCCAGCCCTTGCCACCGGCTGTCCGTTTATCATTAAACCAGCAGGCGCCACCCCGATTACGTGCTTAAGATTTGTGAAAATATTACATGAGGCCGGCTTACCCGAAGACTACGGTCAGGCCATTGTGACTGACTCAAGCACAACAGCTACGGCACTTGTGGTTGACGAGCGCGTGGGTTTTTTTAGTTTTATTGGTAGTGCCGCGGTAGGTTGGATGTTGAAATCTAAGCTGGCACCGGGTGTTCGCTGTGCACTAGAACACGGCGGTGTTGCCCCCATTATTGTTGAAGCCGACGGCGATTTAGATGATGCCGCGCCACTGCTAGCCAAGGGCGGTTTTTATCATGCCGGTCAAGTATGCGTATCGGTACAGCGAGTATTTGCACACCGTGATATTGCAAAAGACCTTGCTGAGCGCATAGCAACACTGGGCAGCGCCATGAAAATTGGCGACCCCACCTTGGCAGAAACTGAAATCGGCCCGTTAATTAATTCAAAAGAAGTTGACCGTATCGACCAGTGGGTTCAAGAAGCCATTGAAGGCGGTGCTGAGGTTTTGTGTGGCGGCAAACGTCTACCCAATAACTGCTATGAAGCCACTGTGTTGTTAAACCCACCCAAGGATTGCACCATTAGTAAAACGGAAGTCTTTGGTCCGGTTATTTGTGTGTATAGCTATGATGACGTTGACGACGCGATTGCTCAAGCCAATTCGCTTATGTACTCATTTCAGGCGGCGGTGTTCACTAAAAATATTGATCAGGCTTTACATATTTATACTCAAATAGATGCCGCCGCAGTGATGATTAACACCCACACTGCTTTCCGTGTAGATTGGATGCCCTTTGCAGGCTTGAAGCATTCTGGGCATGGTATTGGCGGAATTCCTTATACCTATGAAGAAATGCAAGTGACAAAACTCGCCGTTATTCGCTCACCATCATTGGCATAAATAAAATTATTTGCCGCCTACTAGATGGTTTAGTAGTAACTTTTCAAGCCTTAGTTATATTTCATAACTAAGGCTTATGGGTGGACAAGCCGTGTCTAAAAAGTTGACAGACTAGATAGCATTTTATGGTGCAAGCTATTAGATAGTACATCGTATAAATATTGTGTATAAATGGGCAACCATAAAAATACTCGCATAACTTATTGAGAAATACTTATGTGAGCCTTTAAAAATCGCGAAGGTCAATATTGTATTTTTTGATGCGCGAGGCCAATGTAGTTGGCTTTAACTCCAGTAGTTCGGCCGCACCGTCTTTGCCAAAGACCTTACCTTGAGTGCGCTCTAGCGCAAGTAATATGTTGCGTCGATCTTGATTTTTAAGTTCTGTCTCGGTCATTATTGCATGTTGATTAATGTGAGCGGATGGCATCGAAATTTCTTTTGCCCCTAATAGCGAAGTATCAAATCTAATGGTATCGCTGGTAGCGAGAATGACTTGTCGCTCTATGACGTTTTCTAATTCACGAATATTACCGGGCCAGTGATAAGCCTCGAGTTTTTCAAGTTCGGTGATGGGTAATTTAAGGCCGACTTTGTTGGCGCGACTACAGGCTTTCTTTAAAAAATGCTGCGTCAATAATGAAATATCTTCACGGCGTTCACGCAATGCAATCGACTTCAGCGGAAATACATTTAATCTAAAATACAAATCTTCGCGAAACTCTTGCCGCTCTACCAACACACTTAAATCTCTGTTGGTTGCGGCAATAATGCGGACGTCGACTTTACGTGTTTTATTATCGCCAATACGCTCTAACTCCTGCTCTTGGAGAACACGCAACAATTTACTTTGTAAATACAGGGGTATTTCACCCACCTCGTCAAGAAACAAGGTGCCGCCATCGGCCAACTCAAAACGCCCAGGACGCTCGCTGATAGCACCTGTAAAAGCGCCTTTAATATGACCAAAAAATTCGCTTTCAAATAAATCGACTGGAATTGCGGCGCAATTGACCCGAATTAATGGCCTATCTGAACGGTGACTGTTTTCGTGAATAGCCCGTGCAATGAGCTCTTTACCAGTACCCGATTCACCGTGAATTAATACTGTTGCGTCTGTTGGTGCGACCAGATTAATTTGTTGCAGGGCATTTTTAAGTGCCTGACTATTACCGATCATCTGATGGTAGTTAAACTCTGAGCTTATTTCCTCTTGAAGATATGCCTTTTCCATTTCTAATCGATTTTTCAAATGCTCAACTTCTTTGAGAGCTTCAATCAGTTTGCGCTCGGAGGCTTTTTTTTGTGATATGTCGCGAAAAATAACTACGGCACCCACAATAAAACCATTATCATTAATGGGGGTGCTGGTGTATTGAACGTCTATAGGCTCGCCCACCTTATTCCAAAATATATCTTCCTCGACGGTGTGAACAACGCCGTCTTTAAAAGCGGCAAAAATTGGGCAGTCTTTTATACTAAAATGGCTGCCATCGGAGTGGGAGTAATGTACCGTGCTATGCATATTGCGACCGGCTAATTCGAGCGCCGTATAGCCTAAAATTTGTTGTGCGGCTGGGTTAACAAAGGTGGTGATGCCATCGGCATCAACGCCATAGATTCCCTCGCCGGCGGCATCTAGCAAAAGTCGATTTTCTCGTTCAAATTCTTGAAAGGTGCGGGACACTTGATTCCAGTGCCCAATGCCTGACAAATAGTGTCTGTGAGCATCCGCATGCTCCCGGTGCTGATCGATCTCGATAATACGTTGCAAACTAAAATAAACCTTCATCCCCGCATTATTAGCTTCGTAAAGGCCATTAACTTCGACGCGCTCTTCTCCATTTTGAGTTTCAATTAAAAGTTGATCGCTCCAAGCTTTACCACGACTGATTATTTCTTCAGTAAAAACAATAAAAGTAGGAAAGCAGCCAATAAATAGTTGGCTGACGCGCATATATTGTATGTGCTCGCTATTCATATCCAATAGGCGACACAGCTCTTGGTTGACGGCGATGACGGCGTCGGCAATCGGATCGACTACTAGCTGCGCTGTAGCTGAATATTGAAAGTGCGCTGGGTTATACAACGATAAATTCAGAGCATTTTTTGAGGCGTCTAAATCAGCATTAATAATAGTAGATGATTCGTTATTGGGCTTATTGATTAGGCTCATACCTTTGTATTCCTCTATAAAAACGGTCCATATAAAAAACCATTCAATATTTAAGCCAGTATTACGAGATCTCGTAATCAACATCACAATATTTCGTAATTAACGAGATATCGTAGTTTTTAAAAAAGGCATATGAAAAATAAATCTATATTTTTCATATGCTTAACAATGATAAGTCGGTTGGCACACCACTTGCTTTATCAGATATGTAAGTAAAATAAGTAGTGTTAGTCACGGATGCTAGTTGCTCAACACCCAAGGATTGGCGATTGTTTAAAAAGCCGAGATATTTTATAAGTATCTATGCTGCGATAACTTTAAATACGCACCAAAAAAGTACAGGGGTTGAGTAAGCGCACTAATTGAAAGCGCGAAAAAACAATTAGTAATGGCCGATGCATGTAGAGCGATTTATGTGCACTTCTAAAAAATTAACGATTTTGATCAGCATTATATTAAACAGAGGATTGAATACATGACTTCAAAAAGCTTAGGAAATCCGTTTGACGGAAAGACTCGACTTAACCATACCACTGGCTGTCGTTGCGAAATCTGCACAGGCCACTCTGAAAACCCTCAAGGTCTAACGGATTATGAGCAGGGCGCTCTGTTTGAAAAACAAATAGAGGCGCAAGAAACACAGGCTCATAATCACACTAGCCAAAAGCCTCTACCAAGTGTCAATGCACCTACTTTTGATAGTAGTGATGACATGATGGATCGCGCAGTTGAGAGTGCGATTGTCCGCGGCATGTTTGGACACAATGACGAGTCGCGTAGACGCTTTATTAAGATGGTTGGCGGCGGCACTCTCGCTGCGGCATTGGGTACTATTATCCCCTTGGATAAAGTGAAAGCAGCGGTCAAAGATTCTATCGGACCTTTAGAGAAGAAAAAACTCAACGTCGGCTTTGTTCCAATTACTTGCGCAACGCCAATTATTATGGCGCAGCCAATGGGTTTTTATGCCAAATATGGCCTAGATGTGGACGTAATTAAGACGGCTGGCTGGGCAGTTGCTCGCGATAAGTCACTGAATGGCGAATACGATGCTTCGCACATGTTGTCGCCCATGCCACTGGCTATGTCGATGGGAGCTGGTTCTATTGCATCACCTTATATTATGCCTGCGATTGAAAATATTAATGGTCAAGCGATTGTACTTGCCAACAAACATAAAGATAAGCGTGATCCTAAACAGTGGAAAGGCTTTAAGTTTGGCGTACCATTTGAATATTCGATGCATAATTTTTTACTGCGTTACTACGTTGCAGAATTTGGCCTTGATCCAGACCTCGATATTCAAATACGAGTGGTACCACCCCCCGAGATGGTGGCTAACTTACGTGCCGGTAATCTCGATGGTTATCTATCACCTGACCCGTTTAATCAGCGAGCTGTGTATGAAAAAATAGGTTTTCTACATATGCTCACTAAAGATATATGGGAAGGTCATCCATGCTGTGCCTTTGCTTGTAGTCAAAAGTTCGCGACAGAATTACCTAACACCTACGCGGCGTTATTTAAGTCTATCGTCGATGCGACACAGTTTTCGGCGAAGGCTGAGAATCGTGTCGAAATTGCCAAGGCTATCTCACCGAAAAACTATTTAAATCAGCCAGAGATTGTGGTCAAGCAAGTGCTCACCGGCCGTTATGTCGATGGTCTGCAAAATAAGATATTGAATGTGCCTGATCGCATCGATTTTGACCCGTTCCCATGGCATTCGATGGCGGTATGGATCTTGACGCAGATGAAGCGTTGGGGCTATGTAGAGGGTGATATCGACTATAAAGGCATTGCCGAAAAAGTCTATGTTGCTGCCGATACCGCACAAGTGATGAGAGATTTGGGTTATACACCGCCTACAAAAACTTATAAGAAGCACACCATCATGGGCAAGGAGTTTGATTACAACAAGCCAGAAGAGTATATCAATAGCTTTGCTATAAAGAAGACACCTTCATGACATCTTCTATTAATGCCAGAGCGGCTTTACTGTCGCTCATCATACTTTTTATCGGGTTGGGGATTTGGGAGGCGCTTAATCAGCCGCCGCCATCGACAGAAGCTCTGACGGAATATGAACTTATGATGGGTAGCTCTGATAGCGAGGCTAGGGTGCCGCCACCTTCGGCGGTACTCGGGCGTGCTTGGGAAGAATTAAGCAACCCTTTTTACGATGCTGGGCCCAATGATAAAGGTATTGGTATTCAACTCGCTTATTCATTGTACCGAGTACTGCTGGGCTTTTTTGGAGCGGCAGTGATTGCTATACCTTTGGGTTTTTTGATTGGTATGTCACCACTCATGCACAAAGCGCTGAATCCCTTTATACAAGTATTGCGACCTATTTCACCACTCGCGTGGATGCCACTCGCTTTATTTGTGATTAAAGATTCTGAGTTATCAGCCATCTTTGTTATTTTTATTTGCTCGATTTGGCCAATGTTAATCAATACCGCTTTTGGTGTCTCAAATGTGAGAAAAGACTGGGTTAATGTTGCCAAAACTCACGAGCTCAGCCAGTTGAAAACCGCTTTTTTAGTGATTCTTCCAGCGGCGGCACCCACCATACTAACCGGTATGCGCATATCTATTGGTATTGCCTGGTTAGTTATTGTTGCTGCAGAGATGTTGGTAGGTGGCACCGGAATTGGTTACTACGTTTGGAACGAGTGGAATAATCTCGATTTAATTAGCGTTATCTTTTCTATTTTAATGATCGGTATCATTGGCATGTTGCTCGATATGGCATTAGGTGTTGTTGCTAAGTTAGTAGCGTATGAGGAGTGAATCGTGTCAAAAGATTTTGTCAGTGTAGAAAATTTAAGTAAAGTTTATCCATCGGCCAGTGGCGACGTAACTGTTTTTGATAATGTTAATATCGGTATCAAAAAAGGTGAGTTTGTTTGTATTATCGGCCACTCTGGTTGTGGTAAATCAACCATAATGAATATTCTTGCCGGGCTCGATGAGCCCACCAGTGGCAGTGTCATTATGGACGGTAAAGAAATTTCTGGTCCGAGTTTAGATCGCGGTGTGGTTTTTCAAAATTACAGTCTACTGCCTTGGTTAACAACATTACAAAATGTCAGTTTTGGCGTTGCTGCAAGAAACCCAAGTTGGAGTAAAGTAAAAGTAGATGCGCACAGTTCGCACTACCTCGACATGGTAGGGCTGAGCGCTGCCTTAAAAAAGAAACCTTCTGAGTTATCGGGTGGTATGCGCCAACGCGTGAGTATTGCACGTGCTTTTGCAACTAGCCCCAAGTTATTGTTGTTAGATGAACCGTTTGGTGCACTTGACGCGCTTACGCGTGGGGTTATTCAAGAGGAGCTTTTAAAGATATGGAGCGAAACACAGCAAACGGTTTTTATGATTACACACGATGTCGACGAGGCCATTCTGCTTGCCGATCATATTTTGCTAATGTCTAACGGTCCAAATGCTCGCGTTGCTGAGTCGGTTAAAATCAGCATTGCACGCCCAAGAAATCGATCTGAAATTATCGAGGATCCAGCTTATTACAAGATACGCAACCACTTAGTTAATTTCTTGATCAATTGTCCTAAGTCAACTCCGTCTTCTGATAATACTCATGGCAATGTACCCCTTATCGTCGATCCAGCTTTAATCGATAGTGCAATTAATGTTGAAAAAATAAAAACTATCGACCAACCAAGTGTCGCTGCAGCAGAAATTGTAAAAAAAATAAAAAATTAAAGTTTTAAAAGTTAATCTAGTGTAACCAACTATTATTTAATTAATACATATATAAAGTAGGAGATATTATGAACAAGGTAAGCATGACTGAGCTGATTATCAGCAAAAAATTAGAAAAAAACCTCACCTGGGAAAAAATAGGTAAAGACCTAGGTTATTCAGATGTGTGGGTAACGTCGGCGTGCTTAGGCATGAATAGTGCAACGCCTGATCGCGCTAAAGCCATTGCAGATTATTTTGGTTTAGGTGCTGAAGTCGCGACGGCTTTAGAGGCATTTCCAACAAAAATTTGGGATCAAATGGTACCGACTGATCCGTTAATATATCGCTTATATGAAGTGGTTGGCGTTTATGGTGAGACTCTTAAAGAAGTGATTCAAGAAAAGTTTGGCGACGGCATCATGAGCGCAATCGACTTCACTATGGAAGTTGAAAAAATTGAAGATCCAAAAGGCGATCGCGTGTTGCTAACAATGAATGGTAAATTCTTAAAGTATAACAGCTGGTAGTTATTTAGGTTATTAATTAGAAGACAACTAATAGCTAACTAATAAATAATAAATAGCTGATAGATAATCATAAACTGTATGTTAATTTTTTATAAAACATAAACCAAAAAGCCCGCAACAGCGGGCTTTTTTATAATGACAGAAATGGCCATCTAAACTGCCTCTTAAGCCATAATTTATCAAGCCATACACGAGGTTATCTACGATGTTACTCACGACATAAAAATCACTGTTAATTCTTTCTGCTAATTTTGTATATAAATACATACACATCAACACTTATCATTAGGCTATTTTAATGACGCACATAGAATAAAGTTTGTGTAGGCAGTTGCCAAAAAATATTGCTACGTGCTGATTTTCACCACACTAAGGTGCAAAGCTTGGATACCACAATCTTTAAGCGTACTTTGATATTTTTTTACGTTTTAGAGCAGACCTAATCAAAGCGCGAGTCGCTGATTTTCTGCAACAGTAAAGTAGTTTTGGTTTTGAGTGATGGGGCAAATAAACTCTAGCGACACCGATTGTAACTGCAAGTCTCTAGACTTATTGCTGGCATTACCGTAAAGGCGATCGCCCACAATAGGATATCCCAACGCACTTAAGTGCTGACGAATTTGATGCTTGCGGCCTGTCAGCAGCCGGACATTCACTAGCGAGAAATCATTCTTGCTGTCTACATAAGAAAAAATACTCTGTGATGCTTTGCCATCTACCAATAGGTCGACCTCATAATCTTGTGATAACACAGAAAAATCACCTACCACAATCGCTTGATAGCACTTGTCTATTTGGCCATTAATAAACATCTCACTAAATAAACGAGCGGCAGTTTTGCTATGGCACAACAACATCAATCCAGAGGTAGCACGATCAAGTCGATGTACTAAAAATACTGAGCGCTCTGGCGTATTAGTGAGCTTATGTAAATTTATTGCAACCCAGCGATTGATGCTCGCAAAATCTCCCCAGCGGCTACCCTGACAGGCAAGTCCGAAAGGCTTAAACCAAATACTGTAATCATGTGCGTCGTGGATCAGCAGCGGCTCTGGGACAAACTGGTTGAGCAGTTTTGGGTTGTAGTTAAAATTTAGCTGATCGCCTATTTGTAATGTTTTACTGGCACGCCGCAACCGTCGTTTATTTTCCCCTCGCAACAGCCACAGAGCACCTTTTTGCATGGCGTCTTTTATTTTACCCTGAGACAGTCCTGTGAAGTTAGCTAGCACTTGACTGGCCTTGAACTCGCAACTGTCGGCATCTATAGTTAAGTAAATTTCAATAATATCAGTCATTGGTATCATAGTAGATTAAGAGCGCGCATTTTAATGCATCTAGTTTGTTATTGAAAAGCATGAAATACCACCACTAATCAGTATTACCTGAACTTAAGCGTCGTCTTTATCGATTAAGCGATAGGTATAGGTGAAGGTGAGGTGTTGATAGCACGAGCAGATGACTAAGCTCATTCATCTGCTCGATAGCTTCAACGACTATAGCTGCAATTGATATCATCTTACATCAGCAGTAGTTGCAAAAAAATCGTGCCTAGGCCTTTTTAATGACCCTTGCGGCGGATATTAAGATATCTTTAGGGCCTCGAAATCTTTGAGTTAAGCATGGTTTTTTTACGCTTTGTAGGCTTTTAACAGAGACCATACGTAAAATAGGTGATTTTGATAGAGTCACTAACTGTTTTATCGATTTTCATTAGACAATTTTCATATTAACTAGCTTTGGAGCGATTGATGAAGAAAATTACACGAAGAAATTTACTGGGTATGTCGGCGGCGGCTATGGTTGCAGGTCCGCTATTGGCATTAACAAGTAGGGGTGTGTTTGCAAGCGACGCAGATAAAGTTGACCCAAATGGAGCAAAGGCCAAACAGTTTGCTTATGTTCATCAATCAGAAGTTTCGGGTAAGAACTGCGCGAACTGCTTACTTTATTCAAGTGGGCCAGATGCAGAATGGGGTCCTTGTGGAATATTCCCCGGCAAACAAGTAGCTGGAGCGGGTCATTGCAGTGCTTGGGTGCAACGACCAGGTTAAATACGTATTAGATCGGCAGGTATAGCCTATGTCTATGCCTCGTTGATGTCTAAAAAGAAAATAGACGCTTGTCGCCTATTTTCTTTGCGGAGACCACCATTCCATTTGTATTAAATTGGCAAATGAAGCTCAGGCACTTTTTTAAAATCCCCTCGTTTGATAAAAACTTCCAAAGTAATCACTCTTATAAGCTTAAGAGTCTGCAGAGCCAACTTAAAAATGTCTTCTTACAACTTTATCAAGTCTACAGGTGACTGACACCCGAGCGTTCTTGGTGTTACTCGTCTTGTATTGATGCCGGAGAG
>JBLIFG010000058.1:0-11350 GCA_047633635.1 Cellvibrionaceae bacterium
ACTTGACTGATTGAAGCTTTCTTGTAGGTTTTTATGCATTCTTTGACGGTTAAAAAGATTCGTTAAACTTTCGTAGCTGGCCTGGTGTTTCGACTCTTAATTCAAAACCTGAAGTTGCTGCTCTTGCCTGCCACAAATTAATTCAACGTATATCCGAAAAGCCATAAACTGCAAAACATCGATATCGATATCAATATCGATGTCTTGAATTCTTCGGGTGAAGGTTTTGTGGATCAATACAGTGCCGTAAATGCTGCAATAGTGCCGCGAGCTTATGACTTGGGCTTACGCTGCAGTATATCTTGATGGTGAGAATAGTTGTCACCCTTAGCGAGGCGGTCGTAGAGCACTACATTGACAGTGGCCGCTAAATTCATACAACCGTTCGTTGGAATATAGACAATATCCTCGCAAAAGTCGGTGATCTGTTTATTTAAAGTGCCGTCCTCAGGACCAAAAATATAGAAGGCTCGAGCTGGATGCTTATAGCTAGTTAACGGCTTAGCACCATCGACCAACTCAACGGCTACCGGTACACAACCAAAGGGGATAATATCCTTTAATTCTTTGACGCCAATGAGTGGTAATGTTTGATGCACTTTTTGGGTGTCGGTATAAAAAGGTTTGGCGTGATCATAACGCTCACCGGTATAAAACACAGAATTGACGCCATAGCAGCCAGCGGCGCGCATTACTGAACCGACATTCTCCGGAGTTTTAGGGTTACAAAGGCCAATACAGCTATAGTTATTTTTCATAGGGGTTACAAGCAATAATGATTTGAAATTTAAACGCCTTACTAATGCACAGCAGATACTAACTCGCTTACACAATAGATAAACACTGGCAGATTGGTAAGATCCTATTGACCCAAGCGAACATCTAAGCCAACAAGCTTCCAACCAAGGCCCTCATAAATATAGCGCTGCTCAAAGCTTAGTTTTTGCGCCTCCAACGTGTAAAAGCCTGCCATTAGCATAAAGCCTTCATCGTCTAATTTAGCGACATGCTCAAAAACAGGTTGCTGATTATTTATTTGACTAAGCAATGTTATGTCCTCCGAGTAAAAACGCTCAAAGGCTGCATCAAGCTTATTAATCGTTATATTTTTTTGCCAGATAGCAGCCGCACTATTAAAAAGTGGCTGCATGCTTTTTTGTTGGACTGATGTAACAAATGTTGACAGTGCTTCTTTAGCTAGCAGGAGCTGTGTTTGCTGATCTGGCAGCTCTCTAATATCTTCATTTTGTTGCGATTGCTCAGTACGGATTTGTAGTGAATAAATTTTCCATTGCGCATCTTCTTTGACAAGGCTGATGGTTGCAGGCAGCACCCTATACTCTGTGGTTATAACACCGACCAAACTACCGCGATTACCTTTTATTGAGCGCGAAGACCACTGTGCAGAAACATAACTATTTAGCCCGGTTGCACTGATATATTTTGAAAAAGACGACTCGGTAATGTGACGCTTAAAATCATCTGACAAGAAGATTGATTGAGCATTCGCGGCTTTACTCTCGACGGATTGTAAAAAATCATCAGCCGTGTTGACAAGCACCGAGGTAAAGTGAAAATAGGCAGCGAGCATAAAGCCTAAAATAAGAAAGAGCGAACAAAAAAATGTAGCGGCCTTTAATTTATCTTTTTTATTCATAGAGTTACTAATCATCTCAGAGTCATTAATGGGCGCGATAATGCCACACAATTTATAGGCTTAACACATTATTATGCTGCTGACGTCTTTACATCGGCGTAAAAAGGTGGTCAAAGCTCTCACAAGAAGCTAGATAAAACTGTAGAACATCGATTAAGTAGCACAACGATACAGTTTGTTAATTGGCAGACACACCCTCACCAGACTCATAACCTTCAATCATTTAGGCAGCCTTATGACGGTAAACCAATAGATAACGTAAGGACTTGTTTCATGACCAATGCATAATGCGTAGATTATTTATCCGCAATAAAGCCAATTTTCGATGAGATTTACTCTCAAAGATTGATGAGGCATATGATCGGGGGTAAACTGTATTTGTGTTAGCGTTTAGATCTGGGTGTTTGTTAAAGGTCGAATCTAGTAACGCGGCCTTATAGTTAATGCTATTGGCAGCTTCATTAAAACTATTTAATAGGCCGCCGATCGATAACCTTGCAAAGCTTGCTAGCCTAGGTCGTTACTATCTTCATTGACTGCCATCATTTACTACCGTTATAAATATAGTTATAAACGTCTATCACCGGCTAAAAAAACCAAGCACAATTAACACAACCTTAAATGCCTTTAAAGATTAATAGTTATGCTTCAAGATAAATTCAACCGTATCGTTAAATATCTTCGCGTATCAGTCACCGATCGCTGCGACTTTCGCTGTGTTTATTGCATGGCAGAAGAAATGGTCTTTGTTCCCAGAGAGCAGTTATTAACACTTGAAGAGCTAGGCGAGATCACCACAGCTTTTGTTGAATTAGGTGTTAATAAAGTACGCATAACCGGTGGCGAGCCTTTAGTTCGCCGCGATATCGACCAATTATTTAAAAATCTCGGCCAACTTGACGGCCTCGACGAGCTCACACTAACCACCAATGGCTCGCAATTACCAAAGTATGTAGCCGGCCTTGTTGAATCAGGTGTTAAGCGGGTTAATATTAGCCTAGACAGCCTCGATAAAGTGTTATTTAAAGAACTAACGCGTACCGGTAATCTCGACCACGTCTTAGCTGGTATCGACAGTGCCATTGATGCAGGCCTACATGTAAAATTAAACAGTGTGGTCTTAAAAAATCGCAATATTGGCGAAGTTATCGATCTTGTTGATTATGCAGTTAGCAAAAAAATTGATATTAGCTTTATCGAAGAAATGCCACTAGGCGCTATTGACGAGCACTCTCGCGATGAAGAATTTATTAGCAGCGAAGAACTGCGCAACATCATAAAAGTGAAATACGATTTGCAACAATTGGATACCGACACCAGCAATGCTGGCCCCTCAAAATATTGGGGTGTTCATAAAAGAAATGGCACGGCAGCTACGTCTATATCTTCAGCAACAACATCTACCACTACACATTCTCGTGTTGGTTTTATCTCACCCCATAGCGATAATTTTTGCTCTACCTGCAACCGTGTACGTTTAACTGCAACGGGCCAATTATTATTGTGCCTAGGTAACGAACACTCAGTCGACTTAAAAGCTGTCGTGCGTAACTACCCAAAAGATTCTGAGCGCTTAAAAACAGCCATCATCGACTCAATGATGATAAAGCCTGAGCGCCATCATTTTGAATTGTCAGACGAGCCTGAAATTGTAAGATTTATGAATACAACAGGTGGGTAGTTGGTTTTTATTTTTATCGCATGTCATGCGATTATTGGTGCTTAATATTTATTTTTACGAATATAAAGATACTTAGCGTTATTATTTTTTCTTGGATTCTTATTATAATTTAAAAATTTTCGCCTAAGGGCAAGCTGTTTTTTATGCGAATAAAGAAAGTAACCAAAGAAAACACATCCCATAGCTAAACTCTGCGAGTTTCCTCGCTTGTGCTAATAATATTCGGTCGTCTCTAAGTCACATCCGGTGACGGTTCGCCTTAAGCCAACGTCCTGTTGGCTTAACCGAAGATTGTTATCAACGCTCGGTTTAGATAAAGGGAATAAGTCACGCGAATTTTTATTTGCTATATTTTTTGACTTTAAACCCCCTTAGAAATCGCCTTAAATGCGTTAGCAATAACAGAAAAAAGCGAGCATTGTCTGAGTCCCCATTTTGCATCGCAAAATGGTCAAGCCCCAACAGCTGCTGTTATTGCTGACGCATTTAAGGTTTGCCGCATTGCTTTAATCATACAAAGAAAATTATGTGCCCTTAGGCAAAACAATTCTAGAGATTGAAATTGAAAACCTACCCCTACTTATCTATCTTCGCCAAACTATCCAACTTAACATCATCTACATTTGATTTTTCCATCCCGGAGCCTGAGCCCAACATCACAGCTACCCAGTAGGTGCCTTCAAAGTTCTCTAGGGCAATTTTTACGGTCATCGTTAACGGTACTGACAGCAACATACCCACTGGGCCTAGTATCCACCCCCAAAAAACTAACGATAAAAACACCACGAGTGATGAAAGATCTAAACCTTTACCCATAAAACGCGGCTCTAACACATTACCTATAATCGTATTAATACCGAAAAACACCGCCCCTACTGCTAGCGCCTCGGGCACACCGAGTTGAATAAGGGCTAACAATACCGGTGGTACCGCAGCCAGAATAGAACCTAGTGTAGGAATAAAGTTAAGTAAAAAAGCCAACAGCCCCCACAGCACAAAATAATCAACACCGATAATATATAAACTCGCCATCACGATAAGACCCGTGAGTAAGCTGACCATCATTTTTATCGCCATGTATTTATTAACACTGGAGGTGAAATTACTTAACGCTTTTATAGTTTTTTCGCCACCGGGAACTCCACGGCGTAATTTTTGGCTAAAGTTAACTTCTTCGGCAAGAATAAACATAACCGTTAACAGAATTAAAAAGCCATCGGCCATTATATTGCCAAAAGACGTCAGGGTATTACCCGCCATCGAGAGCGCAGCACTTGGGTTAAAAATGTCGCGCCACTGATTGGGGTCAATAGTCACACCGATACTTGCTAGCTTTTGTTGCAGCGAATCGGATAAGGCCACTAAACGTATTTGATATTCTGGTAGATCGGCTCGAAAACTATTAATTGAAGACCCAACGATAACGCCAATAAAAAACCCAACCACAACAATCATCATTACCACAAGTAGAATAGATAACCAATTAGGTAGGCCGCGACCATTAAACCAACTCAGCAACGGCGTCACAATGACCGCAATAAAAAGTGAGAGTAAAAACGGCACCAACAATGACTCGGCTGCGCGCATGCCTGCGACCACAACCACAAAAGCAGCCAGCACTAATAAAAAGCGCGTCACGGGCGTTGATCTAATATCCATAATTTTTTCTCTAGCTCTTTGTATAATCGATATAAAAATCAGTGTAACTCGGATGCCAATTCAATTTAAACTGACCACTGCAAATATTTTGATTCACGCGTCTTTTAATTTTGATATTTTCGATAAACTTGGCTGATTTAATGTGGAACTCGCCATTGAGAGTTACTCTTTCTCTTTAAGTGCTAGCTGTTGTGTCTTATATAATTCGTCACGTATTTCTTTAAGGGCAAGCAAACCCTCGCCCGAAAATAAATAGCTTGATGTACTCTCGCCAACAAAATGTTTATCTTCAACGTCTATACATTGCTGACGAATATCTTCTAGTTCTGGCGAGTGCCTAATGGTCATACCAAAGGTTGTGTGCCAATCGTTATCTGTTGCCTGACCGGTAAGAATCATTTCTAGCACTTTGAGCATACGCTCGCCGTCGACTCGATAGTAGGGAGTTTTAACCCATACAAAAGTCGCTAGTAACAAGCAGATGATACCTATGGATAAAACGACTGTAATAACTGTTGAAAACATTAATGCTCTCGAGTTGATCTAAACTCTACCTCGGGATAGCGCTCTTGACTCAAACTTAAATTAACTCGCGTTGGTGCCAAATAAGTTAAATGTCCGCCACCGTCTATCGCCAGGCTATCACTGACTTTGCGCCTAAAGATATCCATTTCTTTAGCGTCATCGCAGTCTACCCAGCGCGCTGTAGAAACATTGACCGCTTCATAAATTGCCTCGACCTTATATTCGTCTTTTAGACGATAGGCGACAACTTCAAACTGCAAAACACCCACAGCACCTACAATAATATCGGTCGTATTAATGGGGAAGAAAACTTGCGTCGAGCCCTCTTCTGATAATTGCTGCAGGCCCTTTTGTAATTGTTTAGTTTTTAGTGGGTCTTTTAAGCGAATACGACGAAACAACTCTGGCGCAAAATGCGGAATACCCGTGTACTTGAGATCTTCGCCTTCGGTAAAGGTATCGCCAATCTGAATAGTGCCATGATTATGCAAACCAATAATGTCACCCGAGATTGCCTCTTCAACCGTACTGCGGTCACCGGCTAAAAACGTCACAGCATCGGCAATTTTAATGGTCTTACCCAAACGCACGTGTTGCATCTTCATACCTTGCTGGTATTTACCGGAGCACACACGCATAAAGGCAATACGGTCGCGATGCTTAGGATCCATGTTGGCCTGTATTTTAAAAATAAACCCTGAGAATTTTTCTTCGAGTCCACTCACAGCACGTGATTTTGTTGGGCGTGGCTGAGGTGTGGGTGCCCATTCAACAAAGCCATCGAGCATTTCACGCACACCAAAATTACCCAACGCAGTACCAAAAAACACAGGCGTTTGACGACCCGCAAAATATTCATCTTGATCAAACTTATGCGTAGCTCCTCGCACCAGCTCTATCTCGTCGCGGACATCGCCGGCATAGGCACCCAGCAATTGGCTCGCCTCATCACTAGCAAGCCCTTGAATGCTGACATCATCATTTAGGGTATGCCCTTTACCCTGCTGGTAGACGTGAATGGTGTCGGTATACAAGTTGTAGACACCTTTAAATTGTTTACCCATACCAATTGGCCAATTGATGGGTGCTGCTGAAATTTTTAATACCTTTTCGATTTCATCCATCACATCAATAGGGTCGCGAATATCACGATCCATTTTATTGATAAAAGCTAGAATAGGTGTGTCGCGCAGTCGACAGACATCCATTAATTTAATAGTCCGATCCTCGACACCTTTGGCGCCATCAATCACCATTAATACGGAGTCAACTGCGGTTAATGTTCGATAAGTATCCTCCGAGAAATCTTCGTGCCCCGGTGTATCGAGCAAATTCACGATGCGTCCTTTATAGGGAAACTGCATCACTGAAGATGTTACCGAAATACCGCGCTCTTGCTCCATACTCATCCAATCCGAGCGCGCATGAGGGCCTTTTTTGCCCTTAACCGACCCCGCTAACTGAATAAGCTGGCCCAGTAATAAGAGCTTCTCAGTAATCGTAGTCTTACCCGCATCGGGGTGAGAGATGATAGCAAAGGTGCGTCTCTTGTTGACTTCATTGATAAAATTGCTATCACTCATACCCACCTAACCCTTTTAGTCACTTTAATTTATTTTCCATTCATATTACCGTTTACCCATAAGTAAAAGCAGCGCGATATCGTACCGAAAATTGCGCTCTTATGCTTCGATAAATGCCTATAGATCGATGAAATTATGCCCGTTAGGCCTTTTGAAGTAACTATATATATTGCTTGTGCTTAAAATTCATTTTTTCTAGTGGATAACTTTAGGCCCAGTCAGTTGGCGCACACCTAGCAACCGGGTCAACAAGCATCCGCAATAGTAAGTGAGTGTCTACTATATCGATTTAGAGGCAAATGGATATAAAGCCGATTATGATGCAACCTTACCGTTGCATCATAATATCTGTTGCCAGCACAGCGGCGAACACAAACCGACAGACTATTCATTGAGACACCACTGAACAACTCAGTTTTGAGCCTATTGCAACCACACCCCCCGTAAAATCTAGCCTAAGGCCAAGCTGCCGCTAGATATGCCAATCGATTTTCTGATAGTGGGCAGCCAGTCTTAAGTGGGCGTAATTTGCGCTCATCGACTTACATTTTGTTTATACTGCCCAGCTAGCGTATGTCTTGTATTTAAATAGCTTTTTAGTTTCAACACATTCTTTTTGCAGAGCACTTATTATATAAAAATAATTACATCCACGTTAAAGCCATAGAGTAATACTAACAATGTATAGCTTTAACGTTAAAAACACCTGACGAAAATATAAGACTATTAATACTTCATCATCAACAAGGGCTTAACTCGATAATTATATGGCTAGCGTTGAGTTCGGATAATGAAAAAATTGGACTTATTTGTAACATCTATGCACCGCCTCAATTAATAAGCTGCTGAAGTCGATGACGAATTTTTACTTTAACGTCGCAATACCCATAGGGTATTGTTTTGTATTTCATCGTTTTTGATCAATTTACGCCCAATTTTTTAAAATCCTATTTAACCCTTCATTAAAAATACGATGACTCGCCACGGCTATCGATGCAAGCGCAACACAAGATTTAGGCAGATAATCAGCAAAATCAATCCGTTTAGCGCGCCTACTTGCAATAAAAAAGTGGGATAACATAAAATCAGGTCATTTCTTTTTTTACAGCCAATCAATCTAGCTGACCTATCAGCCGACTAAAAACCTCATCAATTATTTCATTAAAACACAGCAAATCGTCAATTATTGACTACACTTAAAATTGTGCTTCTTATAACAGGATATTCATTCACAGCACAGATTCTAAACGGACTTTAAGGTGGTTACGATGACGTCAGGATTTACTTTGCATTTATCATGGAAGAAAAAATTATCAATTGTTATTGCCATTACCTTAATCGGCTTGTCTTTAGTAGCCGGAGCCGCCTTTGTTGGCTTGAGTACAATCAACAAAAATTTTCAAACGCAAGATGCAGCAGTTAGCTACGAGATTCACGCACTAGCACTCACCAATAGTTTGCTAAAACTTGAAGCTGCCGCTAATAAATTAACTCTAGAAAACACCGCAATCTACGACACTGCTTTGGCAGCGTTCAATGACAGTACAATTGTTATGAAAGCGGCGGCGAAGAACATCGATAATGCCGAGGCCAATAATTATGCAGCTCAATTAGCTGGCCTAGCAAAACAGTACACAGAACAACGTCGTGGATGGCTAGATAACAGATTACAGCTGGGCTTTAGTACTGACGAAGGCAAGATAAAAGAACTCTTTGCCGCCATGAACTTACTCGAACGCTTGTCTTTCTCTGCGATCAGGAAAAAAGTGGGTGCTCTAAGTTTCAGTTTACAAAAATATAGCGTCACCCAAGATACCGAAACCGAATCAGCGACTAACTCAGCATTAGATACCTTAGAGTCGATGTCTGCGCGACTAAATTGGCAAGATAAAGATATTGGCAAGACAATTGCCAGCTTTAGAAAAGTATTTGATGCTACCAAAGTGTTGATTAAAAAAGATCAAGAAATTATCAGTCTTATACTGCCCGTTAAAAATCAGCTTTCTGACGTTGTCAAACAACAAAATAGTTTTTTTGAAAACACACTCATTGAACAGGTACGTATCGAGTCTAAATCAGCACTTGATACCGCCAAAATTATTATTGCTGCCGTCGCGATTATTGTGGGTCTGATTATTTTTCTAAGCCTCTGCGCTGTTACCCAGCAATTAAATAGTCAACTAAAGGCCATTCAGCATTTATTAAAGCAAGTTGCCGCGGGTAATTTTTCTGAAAGTCTGCCGGTAAACAATAACCTCAATGATGAATTCACACAGTTAAGAATAACCTCTAACCAGATGATTGATGACATCTCACAGGCACTCACTAAGGTTGTGAATGGCAATAGCACGTTACTGACTATTCGCAAAGAGATAGAAACCGAAGTTAATAGCCTGGTCACTGCAACAAGAGAGCTTGAAAAAGAAACTCAACAATCGACAGTGTCGACTCAAAACATATCTAGCTCTGTCGAAAATGTAGCCAAACGCTCTAACGATGTCAGTGAGACGATTCAAAAGAGCGCTGACATTGCTCAATCTGGCGGCACTATAATTAATACCTGTGTCGATTCCATGGAGCAAATTGCCGACCTCATTCAGACAACTCATCAAGAGGTCATAGATCTTGATGCCTCGAGTACACAAATGCTGGGGATTGTTGATTCAATTAACGGGCTTGCCGATCAAACCAATTTATTAGCCTTAAATGCAGCTATTGAAGCTGCTCGTGCAGGCGAGGCAGGAAGAGGTTTTTCTGTGGTGGCTGATGAGGTGCGCGCACTCGCTCATAAAACAGTCGATGCAACCAGTGGTATTAGCAAAATCATTAATAACTTTAACGAGCAATCCAAACGCATGAGCGCGCTGATGATGCAGGGCACCAGCTTGGCTTCATCGGGTCAAGAAAACGCCCATAGCGCGATGACCTCGTTTTCGACCATTGAAAGAGAAATTCAAAATATTGTTGCCCAAATGGATCAGGTTGTTGTTGCTGTTGAGCATATTTCACACAACACAACTGACATCAGTGATCAAGTTAAGGACATCAGCGCGCAAAGTGAAAGTATAAAAATTACCCGCCGAGTTTTACAAAAACATGTGCATAGCTTATCTGAGCAGTCGCAGGTACTCGATGAGTCTACGAGTCGATTTAATTTATAGTCATTAAGCAAATTTTTTAAGGTTAAGTCATGCCATTACCAGTAACTTGATGCTGGTTAGTGGCGTTACTTGTATAATATTCTTAAATCTTATACAGCCTTTCATTACTAAAGCGATTATTCATCATGACTCTCGACACAAACGCATCAAGCACAACACCTAGTTTATCCGCCGTAGAAATTGAACCAACACAAACAGCAACTGCTAGCGTGATTTGGATGCATGGTTTAGGTGCTGACGGTAATGATTTTAGAGATGTAATCCCTGCGCTAAATTTGCCAAGCACTTTGGCTATTCGTTTTATATTTCCCAATGCACCAAAGTTGGCCGTAACCATCAACAATGGCCTTGTAATGCCCGCATGGTACGATATTTTAGCGATGGATATTGACCGAACTATCGATACCGAGCAATTAACAGCTTCATCAACATTGGTCGGCGAGTTTGTAAGCCGCGAACTAGAACGTGGGATAGCGAGCGAGCGCATTATTATAGCGGGATTTTCTCAAGGTGGTGCCGTCGCTTATGAACTTGCCCTTAGCCATCCAAAACGCCTCGGCGGCTTAATGGCCTTTTCGACTTATTTTGCAACCAAAGAGACAATAAAACTAAGCCCCACCAATCAAGAACTACCTATCTTAATAGCCCATGGAACCCACGATAACGTTGTGCCTTGCATACTTGGCGAGCAAGCTAATACCTTATTAAAAGCCAAAAACTATGCGACCGAATACAAAACCTATCCAATGGAACACAGCCTTTGCATCGAACAAATAAATGATGTCTCTGCTTGGCTACAAGCTCGTCTGTTATAAATTAATTGCGTTTATTCTGCTTCCAAGTACCGCCATATTGATAAGTCGATCGTTGTTTAGCGATCGATTGACAAGCACCACAGGCGAAAATCCAAGGCTCTTGGATTTGCACTTTAATGCGATAAAGCACCGCTTCGCTGTTGCCGCAACTATCGCAACATTTTATAGAGCGTTGTCGATGCGCCTTGCCCATGTGAACATCTCTAGCTGAAGTAACTAACCCTTAGCTTAGTTAATCTTAACTAAACAGCCTAAGGCTAAAGGTTACA
>JBLIFG010000059.1:0-11236 GCA_047633635.1 Cellvibrionaceae bacterium
CCGGGGTCGGCAGGCCTCGATAAAAGAGATTTGCTTGCCCAAACCTCTCTTAACTCTAAAGGGCACCTCCAGATAACCCAGCCTGCGGCAGACCTTAAATAAGTAAGCAATAACAGCCGCTGTTGCTGCTCGACTATTTTTACGCTGTAAAAACTGGGACTCAAACAGTGATCGCTTTTCTCTGTTATGGCTTACGCATTTCAGGCGATTTTTAAGGGGGGTTTAGATCCGGTTCAAAGACGTGCGCTGGGCTTTGATTGGGGTGCACAAACGCTGTTTGCGGCATGTTAATTATAAGTAGGCATGTGGTTTTGGGCCGTTTAAAAATAAAGTCGCACAAAAGGTGTCTCTACTGTTAGAGCCCATGCCCCGATAAGGTTATAATGATTGTTCAAAAAAGAGGGTTAAGTTGCTTGTGTTGGTTTTCAATCGAGTCGGCTTCTATTACCCTGTAATTCGCTTTACATAATTATTTATAAGCTGCAATCAAAGGTCTGTACCCATGTCTACAACGCACGAAGTTCAAGGAATAATCCACTCGATAGGTGAAACTAAAGAGTTTGGCCAAAACGGCTTTACCAAAAGAGATTTTGTTATTAAGTTAACTGGCGAAGGCGAGAATGTTGCCTACCCTAACCACACCACCTTTGAGTTGATCAAAGACAAATGCGCGATGATAGATGCTTATAACTTAGGCGATGAGATTAACGTGGCTTTTAATGTGACAGGTCGGCTTTGGACTAGCCCAGATAGTGTAGAGAAATGCTTTAACAGCTTAAAAGCTTGGCGCATTCAGGCCTTAGGCACGAGCGCTAACTCTCCTCAAGACTTTACCCAGAACTTTGATCAGAGTGCGGGTCAGAATTCTTATCAAAATGCGCCTTATTCTCCGCCCACAGAGGCCCCAGGTAATTTCTCGGCTGGGGATGATGACATTCCGTTTTAGGTAGATGCAGGCAATGGCCTGTTTCATTAGATTTACAAATGCCGGGGTCGCCCGGCCTCGATAAAACAAATTTGTTTGCCCAAACCTCTCTTAACTCTAAAGGCACCCCCAGTTACATCGACCTTCGGCAAACCTCAAATGCATCGGCAATAACAGCCGCTGTTGCCGCTCGACCATTTTTACGCTGTAAAAATTGGGGCTCAAGCAGTGCTCGCTCTGCTCTGTTATAACTAGCTAATTTCAGGCGATTTTTAAGGGGGCGTTAAAATCAAAAACTGAAAACAACAACTCGCGCCATTCCCGCCTACCCTAGGGCAACCTCTCTTGCTTCACAAATCACCTTGTACGCGGGGATGACAGGAGGATATGAAAAGATGAGCGTGGCAATGGCCAAAGAGCGTGGGAATCTATCTATGGAGCTACCGGTTCATTAGTTATCTATTGTTCATTGTTTATCGAGTTTTAATTATCTAGCTCGTCAAATTTAGCCGCCATGGTTGGGTTGCGTCGGGTTAGTTTTTTGATGGTTACGTCTTGTGACTTGTCATTGGCAAGGCGTAGGTTGCGATCTGTGCTTAATAAGGCGTCTTTTGTTTTTTGTAGGTGGTCGATTGATTTATCGATCTCGTCAATAGCCGTTTTGAACTTTTTAGAGGCAAGATCGTAGTTTTTGGCGAATGCGGTTTTAAATTTATCGAGGTCGCTTTCAAAGTTTGTTACGTCAACACTCTGTGCCTTTACCATTGCTAGCTCTGCCTTGTATTCCAGCGACTTCATGGCAGCATTGCGTAGCAAGGTAATAATGGGGATAAAAAACTGTGGGCGCACGACGTACATTTTTGGGTAGCGGTGAAACATGTCGACAATACCCGTGTTATAAAGCTCGCTGTCGGGCTCGAGCAGCGACACTAATATTGCATACTCGCAGCCCTTTTCGGTGCGATCTTTATCGAGTTCTTTTAAAAAGTCTTCGTTCTTTTTTTTGGTGGCGGTTGTATCGTTTTCGTTTTTCATTTCAAACATGATCGAGACAATCTCGGTGCCAGCCTCGTCAACATCGCGAAAGATATAGTCGCCCTTGCTGCCCAGCCGCGCATCGTTATCTTTTTCGAAGTAGGCTCGAGGAAAAGCCGTTGCACGAATACGATTAAATTCTGTATCGCAATGCATCTCGAGCGTTTCACCCACCATTTTTGTCGATAAGCGAGCCTTCATATCGCGCAGGCGTTCAATTTCATAGTCGCGATCTTTGATTTGAGTTTCATATTTATCTTTTAACGATGTCTCGGCAAGATGCTGTTGAAACTCTGCATTCTTAAGTCCATTTTTTAATTCGTCGCGCTCCTTCTCGACCGCACTCACGGCATCGGTGAGTGCAACTCTTTGCTGAAGCTGAGTAGTATCGAGTTTAGCTTTTAAGGTTTGAATTTCTTTGTCTTTGTTGGCGGCAGTATCTTGTAGCTCGCGAGCAAGCTGCGTTGCGGCTTGCGTCTCGGCGGTTTGCTTGTCTCGCCTTGCCTGTTTAAGTTCGTTAACTAGGGCATCTCTCTCTTTTTCGATTCGACCAAGAGCCTCGGTCACTGCCAATTTTGTAGATACTTCACCGGTATCTAATTTTGCCTTTAACGCCTGTATCTCGGTATCTTTGGCGGCAGTGGCTTTTTGCATAGCGCTGCCCACTTCGCTCTTAGCGAGCTCTACCGCATTTAGCTTTTCTTTTTCTGCCAGTTCAAGTCGCTCGTGCAACTGCTGATTAAATTCATCATCGCGAACCTGCTTTAGAATATCTGCATAACCAGTTTCATCAATTTTGAATGCTTTATCGCAGCTTGGGCAGATAATGTCATGCATGTTGTATTCTCTTTTTGTTGACGATAATTCGTCTTGCTAGTGCTTGGGCCTTCGGCAGCTTTCGCGATCGGTAAGGCGTGATATAGACACTATCACTATTTATGTAATTTTTTAAACTAATTATATAATCAGCCGCTTTAACCGCCAGCATATTCGATACTAAGGCTGCTAAATTAGGGCAAGTTGGGGATGATGACATTCCGTTTTAGGTAGAGGCAGGCAATGGCCTGCTTCATTAGATCTACAAATTCCGGGGTCGCCCGGCTGCGA
The DNA here is from genome assembly GCA_047633635.1 of Cellvibrionaceae bacterium. Classification (GTDB taxonomy): domain Bacteria; phylum Pseudomonadota; class Gammaproteobacteria; order Pseudomonadales; family Cellvibrionaceae; genus CANLBN01. The sequence goes on from JBLIFG010000059.1 coordinate 3,068, forward strand.
TAAAAGAGATTTGTTTGCCCAAACCTCTCTTAACTCTAAAGGGCACCCCCAAATAAATCGGCCTTCGGCAGACCTTAAATACATGAGCAATAACAGCCGCTGCGCAACTCGACCATTTTTGCCGCACAAAAACTGGGACTCGAACAGTGCTCGCTTTTCTCTGTTATGGCTTAAGCATTTCAGGCGATTTTAAAGGGGGTTTAAGGTCAAAATATCATTAAGTTGAAGACCCTCCCGTCGTTTTACTATTACCGTGGTCGGCGGGCTGCGATAAGTTAGTTAGTTAGTTGCTGGGGTCGCCCAGCTGCGATAAAAGAGATTTGCTAAGTCAAACCTCTCTTAACACTAAAGGGCACCCCGGATAACTCGGCCTGCGGCAGACTCAAAATGCATGAGCAATTACAGCCGCTGTTGCCGCTCGATCATTTTTACGCTGTAAACAAGGATCTCAAACAGTGCTCGCTCTACTGTGTTGTAGCTAACGTATTTCAGGCGACTTTTAGGGGGAGTTAACATCAAAATAATTAGCCCTGATTTTTAGATAACTGAACTTGAATCTCGCTACATTCGATCTGAGTGTTGATAATAATAATGGGTTAAGTTAACAGGACATCGGCTTAAGGCGCTTTGTCACAAGGTGGCAGGTTTTTGGGTTGGGTTGTGGTTATGGGTAGCTATTTTTTTTAATCCATTGATCGGCTTGTTTTCTACCGGCTTTTGCCTCGCCTGGGCTTCGCCCCGTTAATATCTTGCAGCTTTGAGTCACAAACACGTTAATGACCCATGAAAAAATAGAAAACCCAACTAGTAGCCATGCATATACTGCATTATCAATGCTGTTTGTTATTGTGTACCAAATCACGATCGTTAAAATCAAGAATTGGACTATAGTCGATTGCCAGCTCCAAAGTGTTCGAATTACCCCAAAAAAATCAGACATTTTATTTTTAAATAACTCGCTACTAAATTTCTCAGTATAAAACTTCATTAATGTGGGCGCATGCTCTTCTTTATCTAGATCTTCAACGTTAATTTTTATTCCTGATGTGACAGAAACCTCTTCTGCTATTTGCTTTAAAGTTTGGTCTTGCGACCATGTATTCATCAACATGAGCACATAACCAAACATCAGATACGTAATGATTGATCCTATTATGTGTGCAAAGCCAATGAGTATTTCCATATTATTTTTCTCGTCAAATGCCACAATCATGGGCGTTAGCGCGTTCAGTAGAATGCGCCTATGTTTAAAGTGTTAGATAGTTTTCACGGTCGCTCAGCGCACTTTATCAACCACAAACAATCATGGTCGCTGCTAAGTAGCTGCTTCTAAAAGTCACAAAATAATCTAGCATAAAATAACTAGCGATAAATACAAACTCAATAGAGTTAGTTTTATTATTTGATGATTAACTGACTCAATTTTAACATAGCCTAATTGTTTGAGATGGATTCTCGCACACCCCAAGCGCACCCTCTCTTGCTTTGCAATTCACCGTTGAAGTGGCTCAAGTATTTTAGGCGATTTTTAAGGGCGTTTAAAACCGAAAACTAAAAGCTACAACCCCCATTATTCCCGTGGTGACGAGAACCTATGCTAGACAACAGTATTATCTTTGAGAGGATTTCTGCCTACCCAAGACCGCAACCTAGCCTAGAGTGCAATCTAAACGCTAGGGTCGAATATAGGCATAGCCCTGTTCTTGCAGCTCTAGTATGCGCAAAACACCGGCCTGAACGACTCCTACCCCATCAACTAGCTCTACTTTTTTGCCGCTTTTCTTCTCGATAGCTTCCATGGTGTTGGCACAAGCACTAAAAATAATGTCTTGCATCGCAAGGCTAGGTACTCGCTTTGATGCTGGGCTCTTTGGCGTCAGCATCGATAGCCCCGGGCCGTAGGCGACTATTTCGATAATGATGTTATCTTGCCCCAGTGCCTGTTGCAGATTGACGGCATTGTTCATTGCTATATTTTGAGTGCGAACATCGTCGGTACTCACCTGAATAACCAGTTTGCGCATACCATCATCGGCGAACGCGGCTTGCGTGCCCATCAGCAGTATCAATGCCATTACCGAGCGTAAAATTAATGTTGCAGGTATTAGTCTTTTAATTATTAGTTTCATTGTCTGCCTCCAGAAATAGATCATGTTAGATACACGATTCGTCTGATTTTGCCATAACTGGCTGGCAGTGCGCTATAGACTTTTATATTTTGCTAAAATTTTGCTCTATAAACATACCGTGGTTTTGATTAAAGCTGCGAGAGAGTTCATTATTAATCTTTATCAAAGTGTACCTAATCCCATTACGCGTTGTTTATCGACGTAATAACCAGCTCGCCTTTAGCCGTGTTTAGACATCTATCGAACACAGTTAACTTATCGAACTTAGATCATAAGAACAAGGTGCATTGCGCAGCAAGGGAGTGTGCGCCTTAGCTACAAGGTAAAGTGTGGATGAGAGTGACGAGATTGATGTGAAACAGCCTTAATTTATGACCATTCGGGTTATCGTATTTTAAATTATAGTAAAAATATTGGTTAGCGGGATGGAGAAAATAACTTGTCTGTGGCGGTATTGCTGCTTAAAATCAATACTCTACTATTTATGAAATTAATGGATGTCTATTGTGTCAAAAATTATCGCTGTTGTGCTTGCTATTGCTCTATTATTTTTCGTGTTTCAACGCTTTTACAACAATAAAGATGTGGCGGTAGAAAACATTCAAATAGGAGAAGATTTTTTAACACAGAACAAAAAAGTGGATGGTGTTCAGGTCACCAACACTGGCTTACAGTATCTGGTGCTAGTTGCCGGTGAAGGCACGATTAAGCCCACGGCAAATGATCAGGTCAAGGTGCATTATCACGGCACCTTGATTGACGGCACTGTTTTTGACAGCTCGGTAGATCGTGGGCAGCCGCTAGAGTTTGGCTTAAATCAGGTTATTGCGGGTTGGACTGAAGGCCTTCAGCTTATGGTGGTTGGCGAGAAGACACGCTTATTTATTCCTAGTGAACTGGCCTACGGCAACAGTACTACAGGTAAGATCAAACCGGGTTCTACGTTGATTTTTGATGTGGAGCTACTGGCAATCACCCAATGAGTGAGTCAATGAATGAACAATCATCAATTAAGCAATAGCCAACCTGATATGACGCTGCAACCCTCTGCAAGTTTAGTGTCGTTAACCTATATAATCTACGCACTACACTTGTTTAGTGCTATCGGTGGTGTGTTGTCGTCGGCTTTTATACTGACGGCATTTTTGACAGGTTGGCCGTCTATCATCGCCGTTGTGCTTAATTACTTGAAGCGAGCTGATGTAGCGGGAACCTATTTAGATTCACATTTTAGATGGCACATTCGAACGTTTTGGTTTGCGTTAATTTGGATGCTGATCGCGGGCTTTTTAGTCGTGACATTTATTGGCATTCCCTTCGCATTTATTATTTTTGTTGCCACTGGAATATGGGTTTTGTACCGAATGATAAGAGGTCTGTTACGACTCAACAAAAGCCTGCCTATGCCGTTTAATCAATGAAAAAATCGCACGCCAATTTATAAGCACGTGTTATTTTTCATTGATTAAAGTAAGCATCCCATGTGTGAGACCTGCTTGTTTTTTTATTGTGGTCAGACTTTACGACAACAAATTTTATTGATCGTCGACTCTTTCTTCTTCAGCTACCGGTGGCTTTTGATGAGAGTGCGATTTAACTTTATCTTTTTGGCGCTGTAATAAGGTGGTTAACTTGTTGGTCATGTCGGCAATGGATTGATACATGTCTTCGTGTTTGGCGGTTGCACTAAAATCTTGACCTAAAAAGTGGGTGCTAACTTCAGCAATTTGCTCATGCTTTTCAACCGTTAAAATTACATTGAGTATGGACACATCGGGAAAGTGGTGACTGAGTTTATCAAACTTGCTATTAACGACACTGCGGATTGCGTCGGTGACTTCTACATGATGACCAGTGATATTAATTTTCATTAATGTGCTACCTCCGTTATTACTAGAATTCAATTTTAGTATAGACCTTTGTAATGACTATGGTTTGATCTTTATCATATTTCTTAACGTTCACTCACCCCACCCTAAAACAACTGTGCAGAGAGTTCAATGACTAAAAGCTCGCCTCTGCTGAAATTGTTATAGCTAGGCATTGATCAGATTTACAGGCACCCATTAAAACCCTACTCACAAAAATTTATTTTGTTCTTGGTTAGCTGAAATGATTAATGGCCCACGCTACCTTTTAACTGCATCGGCAAACTAACTGACACCTCGGTGCGTTACAATAACTTTCAGAGCTTGGCTAGTAACACTGAGCTAACAGACCTTGACTAATAGGATAAAAGCAAACATAATACTGTACATAAATACAGTAAAGAGGATTTAACGATGGCTGTAATTGCAGTTTGGAAATGTGACAGAGACGGTACAATGTTTGCTGATAAGAAAGAAGCTGAAGAATACGACAAGATGTTAGAGCTAGCTGCTAATATTTCTTACTTAATTGAGCAAAATATCCCAAATGTGGATGAGTCAGTTTGTGAAGATATTGGGCTCTTACTTGCTAAAAACCGAGATAATCTAGCCAGAGCTTGTAAAGGTAAACCAGAGTTGCTGCTAGAGAAAGAAACCGAGACTAAAGACAACATTTCACCCATAGTTGTTGCCCAGTAAATTAGAATCACGCGTTCAGGGTCGGGTGTTTAGGCTGGTATAAACACTAAAAAATATTCATCATCTATGATGTGAAGTTTTATTTTTTATCTGTACCAATTTTATCCCGATCTGAATAACGCTAAGTTCAATGATTGTATCATTAAGCGTGTGAGCGCCGTTTTTGCCGTGTACGTGGTGAATGACAGCGCAGTCGAGATAATCTTGACTCGCCTTAGTTTAATGTCGCACACTGTTTAACGCTACTCTTCACGCAACATTACTCTTCACACAACACCGCCTTCACTTAACACCACTATTCATGCACGTCACTGTTCACGCACGTCACTACTCACACAATACAATCTTCACTCAACACCGCTCGTCATGCAACGCCACTATTCATTTAATGTTACTAGTCATTAAGACTTTTCTTCGCTTAGATTTTTATTCGTTTAAAACTACTCTTCATTTAATCGTATTTTACTCAGACTAAGCATCTCAAGTGACTCTAATAAGAGGGTCAGCCTAGATGCCCATATTTTTTAAAGCATCCATCACTTCGCGAATAATTGCTGCAGACTTTGGATTTCGTACTTCGACCTCATCTAATAGATGCGTTAACGTTTCTTGAATATTTGCGTCCACTGGCGCTGCTTCATTCATGCCATGAATGTGGCTTTCGAGATCTTGCATTAACTGCTGCTGCTGTGGACTCGTTTCATCATCACCAAATTGATCATGGAGGCTTGAAATTAAATTTTGTAGCGTTTGCTTTGGCATAATTTTTCACTTATTTTAATGACTAATTAAATGTAACTCTACTCCAATAAAGAATAAATGACCGCATACTTTCGTATTTATAATTTTAATAGGCGCGACTGTGGGCTCAATTTGAATATATTATCAAATTAAAATTAGAGACGACTTGCTTTAGATTAAAATAAAAACTCAAAAAAATAACTATTATTTATTTTTAAGCTACGTTTTCGTCGTCAAAAATACTTAACGCTAACTCTCGCTTTAACTGGGCCCAGAAGGCTCGATTTATTCATTAGTATAGGCTGCTTTTTCAGGCACTACCCAGCGCACCCCGCGAGCATCAACACCGGCTTTTGCATACCTAGGGATCAAGTGAATATGCAGGTGCGGAACAGTTTGCCCAGCGGCGGGACCATCGTTGATACCAATATTAAAAGTGTCAGGTTGATGCTTAGCATCTATGTTGGCTTTTGCAAGATCAAGCAGAGAAAAAAGTGACTGGCGTTCGTCGTCACTAATATCGAAAAAGCTACCCACATGCCTGTTGGGAACTATAAGGCTGTGCCCGGCTGTAACGGGAGAACGATCTCGAACAACAAAGCCATAGGCATTTTGTATGAGAATATCTTTATGGCCCGTATCACTGGCAATCTTACAAAATGGACAGGATTTATTTAACATTCAGTATAAACTCCATTAAAAAGCTTTTCAAACAAGCGCGTCATTTTATAAATCAGTATATAAGTAACGAAGATATATGTAAGGCTATTTATGTTTAGATCCTGGATGGCACTAAGTTAGTCACTCTTGAAATATCTAAACTTGCGGGGAATAGTTTAGTTGCTGGAGTCGCCCAGCTGCGATAAATAGGTTAGTTGCCGAGGTCACTCGGCTGCGATAAAAGAGATTTGCTTGCCCAAACCTCTCTTAACTCTAAAGGGCACCCCCAATTAAATCGACCTGCGGCAAACCTCAAATGCATGAGTAATAACAGCCGCTGTTGCCGCTCGACCATTTTTACGCTGTAAAAATTGGGACTCGAACAGTGCTCGCTCTACTCTGTTATGACTAACGCATTCCAGGCGATTTCTAAGGGCAATTAAGAGTCAAAAATAGGCAAACTCCGTCATATCATTACTGTTGTGAAAAGTGCGCGCTAATTGCACGAAACATCGCGTAGTGTTTGTCTGACCAGTTTAGGCTTTTATCTGTAAAACGATAATTGGCCGAATTTTTAACAATCACTAGCTTTTGGTCCGGATCGATATAGATATATTGGCCATAGATACCTTGGGCTGCAAATTCATCTTCAGCACCGAGTGGCAGCCACCATTGATATCCATATCCAAAAGATGACGATGAGGCAGGATTATTTTCGCCTGCAACAAGATGAGGCGCATCGGCGGTAATAGAATCAATAACCCATTGTTTAGGTACTATTTGCTGGACTTGCCCCTGAGCATTCTGCCACTGCCCTAGGTTAAGGTACAACCAACCTAATTTAGCATAATCGCGCAGAGTAACATTGAGCCCACCTAAAGCCAGCTCCATACCGTTATCATCAGCTAGCCAAAAAGCTGGATGCTCCATGCCTAAAGGTTGCCAAATTTTCTCGGACAAGTAATGCGTTAGGCTTTTACCTGTGGCGCGAGTTAACACCATACCCAACACTTGGGTATCGATACTGACGTAGTGGTGATAGGTGCCTGCTGCTCTTTCGCTTTTTAATGAAGCCGTAAATTTATCGAGAGAAGTCCCAAATGCAGTGGCTCGAGAAAACCTATTAATATCAGAGTTGAAATCGCCGTAATCTTCGTTAAATCTCACACCAGAAGACATTTGCAATACATTTTTTATGCTGACGTCTTGATACCCGCTACCCATAAGCTCAGGCACATAATCGCTAACAGACGCGTCGATGCTACTGATAAAACCATCTTCAATCGCAATGCCCATTAATGCCGAGACAAAGGACTTAGCCATTGAAAAAGAGATGTGTTGCTTACTCGGGTCTTGGCCAAGCCAATAATTTTCATAGACAATTTTTCCGTGCTTCAGCACTAATAACCCACTGGTTTGGCTAGCTTTGATAAAGCCTTGAGTCGATATTTGGCTGTCACCATATGCAAATGAAGCCGGCAAGATTTTAGCATCAACGGGGAACTGAAATGGTTGAGTACTCGCAGGAATAACTGTCGCGTTAAATGATTGATACATAGTCACAAAGTTGTTGGCTATTTTATCTTGATCGTACAAGGTGATTGCCGTATACAGGCGCACAATATTTTTGTGATACACTAAAAATAATGCCACGATAACGATTAAAAAAACTAGCATTATTCTTTTTAAATTAAATAATTTTTTCATCTTTATCCTTTATATACCTTTACTATGCATCAAAAAATATAAGCTCACGATCACTTTCGATAAGTTTATTGTCCCGCAAATTTCTTAGCTTTAGATACTGTCAATTTATCAAAAACTATAGCCCTATATAAATTCTATTTGTCTTGAGGTTTTGTCTTCATCGTCGAAGATAGATAAAAAACCTCTTATGGATCAGCATCATATTTTATAATAAGCGTCATTAAATAAAGACTTATTTTTAAATCGTATCTGCAATATTAACTCAAAAAATATTATTTTGTATACGCACTTAACGCTGTATTAGTATGTACGCATTATTTTAGATTCTAGCTGAGAATTAGACTTAAAGCTGAGACAAGAGCTGA
>JBLIFG010000060.1:0-10906 GCA_047633635.1 Cellvibrionaceae bacterium
CTCCCAACATTTCTTTAAAAACTATCTTGCTGGGATCACTGCCTTTTGTTGGTTGTATGATTGTTGCTATTTTTCTTTTGTATTTATTCCCCGGCATTGCCACCTGGCTACCCGAGGCTGTAATGGGGCCTACAAACTAATGAGTATGATGATGGAGTTATTGGCGAATATTTTTGATCGCCGCTATTCGCCTTTCGAAAAGGATAAAAACGATAACAGTTCTATTATTGCTTTAGTCGATAAACTGATTAGTACAGCAGGTGAATCTTCTGGTATCGCCTTAGCGACTCAGATTCTTGATAAATTTGAGGTGTCGAGTGACGAGGATAAGCTAACATTCTTTAATCATTTATCTAGTAATATGGATATTGATTTTGACGTTGTCCAAAAAGCGGTGGAAAACTATAAAGTACAGCCGTCTAAGAAGACCTATCATGATTATATGCAGGCAGTTGAGCCTAGACGACAAGAGCTGATTAGGCGCCTTAACCAAGTTTCGGGCGCTACCGGTAAGCTCGTTAATATGCGTGCAGAGCTATTAAGATTGAAACAGCAGTCTGACACTCTTGCCGCACTGGATCTCGATTTCAGACACTTGTTTGTGTCCTGGTTTAACCGTGGTTTTTTAGTTATGCGCCCTATTAACTGGGAGACACCCGCATATATACTTGAAAAAATTATTGCTTATGAAGCGGTGCACGCTATCGATAGCTGGGGTGATCTGCGTCGGCGTATGCAGCCAAAAGATCGATTTTGTTTTGCATTCTTTCACCTGTCTATGCCAGATGAGCCGCTAATCTTTGTTGAAGTCGCACTGATTCGCGGTATTCCGAAGTCTGTGCAGAATATCTTGTCGGAAGAACGTGAGGAATTATCCGTCAGTAGCGCCGATACAGCAGTATTTTATTCTATATCTAATTGTCAGCAAGGTTTAAGCGGAATCTCGTTTGGTAATTCATTGATTAAGCAAGTAGCTGCAGACTTATCGGCTAAATTTAGTAATCTTAAAAACTTCGTCACCCTGTCACCCATTCCAGGCCTAATAAAATGGGCTAAAAGCACGGATCTTGATACGACTAATGAGCCCTTCAGTAACATGAAAGCTCTAGCAGCTTATTATTTATTAAATGTTAAAGCTCCCAACGGCAAACCACTTGATCCTGTTGCAAGATTTCATTTAGGCAATGGAGCAAAGATACACGCTATACATAATGATGCGGATCTATCGGAAAAGGGAGTTGTTCAATCGGGCGGGGCGATGGTTAATTATATTTATAAGTTGGACGATATCTCCGCTAATCACGAAACATTTGCCGCGACAGGCTATATAACTGCTAGTCAAGATGTTAATAAGCTTAGTGAAAATCTAACACCAATATTGAGAGAAAATATTAATGTCGAATCCACTGTACGATAGTTTGTTCGCCTCTTATGCAGGTAAAAAAACAACTTTTATTATTGATTCTTTTAACGATGAAGATGTGTCTTATGATGATTTTCTAAAATTATCTGCACAATGTGCTAATGCAATTGTGGCTCAGGGCTTGCAGCCTGGTGAGCGTCTTGCCGCACAGATCGATAAGTCAGTCGCTACCTTAGTGCTATATGCTGCTTGCGTGCAGGCAGGCATCGTCTATTTGCCATTAAATACGGCCTATACAGCGTCGGAAATTGATTACTTTATACAAGATTCAGGCGCTAGGTTACTGGTCTGTAAGCCTGAATCAGAGGCGGCACTAACAAGTGTGGCGAAGGCACATCAGACAATACTGATGACCCAATCAACTGACGGTAAATCAGGTAATCTGCCCGATGCTTGTCGAGGCTCATCATCTATATTTTCGACAGTCGACCGTGGCCTCGACGATATTGCCGCATTTCTATATACCTCAGGGACAACGGGTCGTTCCAAAGGTGCCATGTTAACCCAGCGTAATTTATTATCAAATGGCGAGACACTAACAGAGGTATGGCAATTTAGTGAAAATGATGTGCTGCTTCATGTGCTGCCAATCTTTCATACTCACGGGTTATTTGTGGCAACTAACGTGGCTTTGGCTGCTGGTGCGAAGATGATTTTCGAGCCAACTTTTAATATCGATCGCATCATCAATTTGTTGCCTCGAGCAACGACTCTAATGGGTGTGCCAACGTTTTATACCCGCCTGTTAAGTGATGAGCGCTTTAATCGTGAGCTTACACAGCATATGCGCTTGTTTATATCTGGCTCGGCGCCCCTGTTAGCCGAAACTCATGTGCAATTTGAAATGCGCACGGGGCATCGTATTCTTGAACGCTATGGCATGACAGAGACAAATATGAGCACATCAAATCCTTACAGTGGCGAACGTCGTGCGGGAACGGTAGGCTTTCCATTGCCGGGCATAGAATTAAAAATCACAGATCCAGCTACAGGAGAAGAGTTACCTCAGGGTGATATCGGCCAGATTGAAGTACGGGGGCCCAACGTATTTAAAGGCTATTGGAATATGCCAGAAAAAACAGCCGAAGAGCTGCGCACCGATGGTTTTTTTATAACTGGTGATCTAGGTTTGGTTGATGAGGATGGATATTTAAATATTGTCGGGCGCAATAAAGATCTTATTATTTCTGGCGGCTACAATATTTATCCAAAAGAAATCGAGTTGGTACTCGACGAACAGCTAGGTGTTGTAGAAAGTGCAGTAGTAGGAGTTCCTCATCCAGACTTCGGCGAGACCGTCGTTGGTGTTTTAGTCGTGGATAGTGATTCAGTCGATATAGGCAATATCGAGGTTGCTGTTAAAGAACAGCTAGCGAGATTTAAGCATCCTCGCCAGCTAGTTATTGTTGATGCGTTACCCAGAAATACAATGGGTAAAGTACAAAAGAATCTACTGCGCGATCAATATAAAGAGCTCTTTATAAACTAATTCAGAGACAATTTTTTTATGACTGGCAGCACCTTTATTGGGTAATACAGATAACAAGTCAAATTGATTGGATGCTGCCGGCGAGCATTCGATATACCGCCAGTTTTTTAGCTAAATCATACCCTGATCATAATGATCGGGGTTTTTTATGCCTAGCGTATCGATAAGCGTATATTTTGACATGAATATCTATGTCGAGCGTCAGCAAGTAATTTATTGTACACCCACATAAACCTATCTAGTCCTTGTTAATGACCATTAGTAAGTGCGATGGCTAAGCGTGATGTTTAAAAATGGGAGATCAACTGCCAGCTAAGCAACTTAGACAATAGGCAAGGCCTGAATCTCAATGATATAGATTCACGTGCAAAAGATGCCGGCGCTAACCAGCGCGTTCGCAGATATTTTTCTATGGGGCTGACAGTAGTTTCTATAGCGGTTTCTATGAGCTCAGGGCTTGGCTTGAGTGCTTAAATGCCGCGTCATCTAAGGCCTGCTTAACGCAGACTAAAATAGCATTTAGATTTGCACTCATAACATCTCGATTTTTTGCGATTCCACAATATCGCTTATCATTGATTTTAACTTGTACATAGCCCATAGCACTCGCACCGGTGCCTGAACCTATAGCATGTTGGTGGTAGTGTACAATTTCAAGTTGAAATCCAAAGTGGTTTTTTATCGCATCGCAAAATGCTGACAAGGCCCCGTCACCCTGACCATTAATAATCTGTTGTGTCTGCTGCTTATCATTGCTGATCAGTGTGGCGCGAATATGTTCCTGTTTACCATTATGTGTTAAGTGGTAATTACTTAATTGTTGTGTCTCATCGGTGTGCATGAAGGCCGACTGAATAATTTCCCAAATTTTTTCTGGAGCGACTTCAATAGTCTCTTTCTCAGCGTGAGCTTGGACTTTTCTGCTGGCTTCTATTTGTAGCCAACGCGGTAACTGCAAACCATAATCTTGCTCTAAAATATAAGCGACACCGCCTTTACCCGATTGGCTATTGACACGAATAACCGACTGATAATCACGACCAAGGTCTTTAGGGTCTATGGGTAAATAGGCAACATCCCATGGCTCACCTGATTTTTGTTGGGCTAGGCATTTACGAATGGCATCTTGATGACTGCCAGAGAATGCAGTAAAGACTAGTTCTCCAAACCATGGGTGGCGAGGATGAGTCGCGATTTGGGTGCACTCGGTTACAGTGCGGACAATTTCGTCCGCATTAGATAGATCAAGCTGTGGGTTAATGCCTTGGCTATAGAGGTTCATTGCCATAGCCACAAGATCCATGTTGCCGGTGCGTTCACCATTACCCATTAAGGTGCCTTCAATTCTATCTGCACCTGCCATTAAACCAAGTTCAGCTGCGGCTATACCACAGCCGCGATCATTGTGAGTATGCAGGCTGATAATAACGCAATGCCTTTGATTAATGGCATCGCAAAAGAGCTCAATCTGATCAGCAAAAACATTAGGTGTGGCGCACTCCACAGTAGCTGGTAAGTTAAGAATAATTTTATGTTCGGGTGTTGGCTGCCACACATTAATAACAGCATTGCAAACTTCAATAGAAAAATCTATTTCGGTACTTGAGAAGCTCTCGGGGGAGTACTCAAAATACCATTGTGTATTTGGAAATTTTTTTGATTCATCTAATACCTTTTGGGCCCCCGTAGTGGCAATTGCGACAATGCCTTGCTTATCAAGTTTGAATACTTTTTCGCGCTGTACGGGGGATGTCGAATTATAAACATGAACGATAGCTTGCTTCGCACCCTTAAGAGCTTCGTAAGTTCTCTCTATAAGTTCTGGTCTTGCCTGTGTTAGAGCCTGTATTTTTACATCACTGGGTATTTGATTTTCTTCAATTAACCAACGACAAAAATCAAAGTCTGGCTGCGAGGCCGATGGAAAACCAATTTCTATTTCTTTGAATCCCAATTTAATCAGTAGCGCCCACATCTTCTGTTTTTGACTAATATTCATTGGCTCTATAAGCGCTTGATTGCCATCGCGTAAATCTACCGCGCACCAGATAGGAGCTCGAGTAATTTGTTTCGACGGCCAGCGACGATTAGGATTTTTGATAACAGTAAAGGGACGATACTTGGTGTGATCAAACTGGCTCATTTAGATGCGCTCAAATAGGGAATAAATTTAAACCGGAGATGCAATATCTTGCTCGACGACCTTTTGGGTTATCGAGCGCAAATATCCTCGTGAGACATTCGCAGTGTCAATGCTTGGGTAAAACAATGGCTTAATTGCAAAGCAGTAAAATTATTATAGCTAAATAGTAGTAGAATTAAATTGCTAACTAGCTAACTAAATTGCTTTTATTAGTAGAATTAATCAATAAAAATCTAATTATTGGAGTATCATTGCTTATATATATTGCTGGTTAGTTTTTTAGAATTTATTCAAGCCTAAAGTGGCTTTTTAACACCTTGGTGGGGTTATTCGATGTTGGATTTAGATCGTATAGATAAACGTATTTTGTCTGAGTTACAAAAAGACGGCAGCATTACAAATTTGCAGTTAGCAGATAAGATTGGTCTGTCGCCCTCGCCATGCTCAAGGCGTGTCAAAGCACTTACAGAGTCTGGCGTTATTGGAAAAACTGTGACAATGCTTGATGAAAAAAAATTAGGGCTAAGCCTAACTGCGTTAATCAATATCAGTATGGATCGCCACACTCCAGATCGATTCAATAACTTCGAAAGTGCAGTGTCAAGTTATTCGGAAGTGCAAGAATGTTTGTTGATAACCGGGTCAGCAGCAGATTATCAGCTGAAAGTCGTTGTACAAGATATGGAGGCTTATCAGGCATTTCTATTGGGTAAGTTAACTAAAATAGAAGGTGTCACCGGAGTTCACTCTAGTTTTGTAATGAGAAAAGTGGTCGACACCAGGGCTTTGCCGATTAACGCTCTTTAAACAAGTCGCTAGAGATGTCGATCAGCATTTATAAAATACCTATAAGTGTATCTGTATGCGGTGGATGTGTCGGCAATCAGCTATGTACATCAGCAATGCGGCTTGTCAAAAAGTTGCGGTCGTACTAACGCTATTTGAATCTTGTGGATTGACCTTGGTAGTTTATCACTCTAATGTCTGTTTCTTGTTTTGGGGGGTGATGACATTGATAAATGTCTCTACAATAGAGGCTCAATGCGAATCCTCATAAAAAGCTAAGTAAAATATTATGTCATCAAAAGATTTGTCATCCACGGGCTTATTAACGATTGATTTAGGTGCCATTCAGTCTAATTGGCTGTATCTAAAAAATAATATTCAGCAAGCCAATGGGTCGGCTGTATGTGCCGCAGTGACTAAGGCGAATGCTTACGGCTTAGGCATTAGGCCCGTTGCACTATCGCTGTTGGCTGTAGGGTGTGAAGAGTTTTTTGTGGCCACGCTTAACGAGGGCGAGGAGTTGCGAGAAATCCTTGGGCCCAAACCTACAATTTATGTTTTAGGCGGTATTATTCATGGGTTTAATCAAAGTGAATCCGGTGAGCGGTGGGCTAAATTTAATCTAACACCGGTGCTTTACGACGTCGAGCATGTGCAGCAATGGGTGGTTTTTTGCGAGCGACAAAATCAAGCCCTTGCCTGTGCTTTAAAAGTTGATACCGGTATGAATCGTCTGGGGTTGTCTGCAGGTGAACTAGATGAATTGTTCGATGCCATCGATTCTGGCAAGCAAAAGTTTACATTGTTTAAGCCTGTTTTATTGATGAGTCATTTGGCCTGCGCCGACGACAATGAGAATGCGTTTAATCAACAACAGCTCGCCGCTTTTGATATAGCAGCTAAAAAAACGGTTAAGCATTTTCCCTATATTCGATTAAGCTTAAGTAATTCCTCAGGTATTTTTTTAGATAGCCGGTTCCATTTCGATGTCTGTCGTCCCGGCATAGCCCTTTATGGGGGTAATCCAGTAGCGTCTCATGCGGGTATTGAGCGCAATCCAATGCAGCAGGTCATCTCTCTTTCGCTGCCGATTATGCAATATAAAACCATCAAAAAAGGTGAGTCTGTGGGTTACGGACAAACATTTACTGCCGAAAAGGAAATGCACGTTGCTGTTGTTTTTGGTGGTTATGCCGATGGCATTTCGCGCTCCTTAAGTAACCGCGGTTTTGCCTGGTGTAATGGTATTTCCGTACCAATGATTGGGCGTGTATCGATGGATTCGATTTTCTTTGATGTGACGGAGCTAGATCATAGGCCGGATAGTGTTCAGTTATTTAAAGGCAACGAATGTCTCGATCTGCTCGCGTTGGCTGCCGGCACCATAGGCTATGAGATTCTGACCAGCTTAGGCAGCCGTTATCAGCGTCAATATATCAATGAAAACACTGATGAAGATGTATTTAATCTTTTGAGCGCTAGTTATGATAAGTGATGAAGTCTTAATACGTTTTTTGTCTGACGGTAGCTTTCACTCAGGAGCAGACATCGGCTTGCAATTAGGTGTTTCACGCACTGCCATTTGGAAGCGTTTAAAAAAATTATCTGCTCTTGGTTTAGCGGTTGATTCCGTTAAGGGATGCGGTTATCGCCTCTCTCAAAAGGTAGAGCTGCTAGATAAAGGTATTATCAAGACATATTTGTCGGGTAAAGCTAAAGCGTTGATTGATGAGTTACATATTGTATCGATGACGGACTCTACCAATAATTATCTGCTAGAGCGTCTCAAAAGTAACCAAAGTTTAGCGGTCGCCAATATCTGTTTAGCTGAGTATCAGTCTAGTGGTCGCGGCCGTCGAGGTCGAGCGTGGATAAGCCCCTATGGAAGTAATCTATACTTATCCATCGACTGGCAATTTGACGGCGGTGTTGCAGCACTCGAAGGCTTAAGTCTTGCGGTGGGCGTCGTTATTGCAAGATCATTAGCTAGGATGGACGTGGCCGATGTGTCGTTAAAGTGGCCCAATGACATCTTGATTAAAGGTGCAAAATTAGGCGGTATCCTAATAGATGTTAGAGGCGATCATGCAGGACCTTGTCGCATCGTTGTCGGTGTGGGAATCAATGTTAATATGTCGAAGCAAGACGTCGATATTGATCAGTTGTGGACCGATTTAAAAAGTATATGTGGCGATGTGTCGCGCAATAACTTAGCGGCGAACATCATCGAGGAGTTAATCGTATTATTAGCTACTTTTGAATCGACAGGCTTAAAGCCTTATGTCGCGCAATGGCAACGCTTAGATGCGTTTAGTGGCAAATTAGTGGATGTTATTTCTGGCGAGCATAAAATATCGGGTGTCTGTCGTGGTATAGCCGATAATGGAGCGCTCGTCATTGATAGCGATGGCGTCAAAAAGCAAATGCATGGGGGTGAATTATCCCTTAGGTTGAGTAATGAATCTTGAAATAGATATGGGCAATACTCGCTTTAAGTGGCGCCTTAAAGATAACAAAAAAATAATTAGCCATGGCAATATTGCCAATAAAGACATTTACGATGAGACCAGCTTCAATGATGTCTTCGCCTCAATGGATAAATGTCGACCATCGCGGATCGGTGTTGCCAGCGTGTCTAATAAAAATAAAGATTACTTGGGTGTTTGGTGTCAGCAACGATGGCTTTTAGTGCCGCATTATTTAAAAGTATCCGAGCTTGAGCTAGGCGTTACGAACGCTTATACCTATGTTGAGCAAATGGGTATTGATCGTTGGCTGGCCATGCTTGCCGCATATTCTAGTATGGGTGGTCAGGCTTGCTTGATTGTCGATTGTGGCAGCGCCTGTACCGTTGATTTAGTGCTTGCTGACGGCATGCATTTGGGGGGATATATCGTTCCAGGTGTGCAATTAATGAAAAATGCCTTGTTTCGTGATACGGATCGCGTCAAGCTTAATGAAGTTAGTTATGATAGCAAGCTTAGTCCGGGTACAACAACTCAAGAGGCGGTTTCTGCAGGCTTGTGGGCTATGCAGTTAGGCTTGGTTAATCTCGCTCTTAAGCGGCTTTTAGATGAGGGCGCAGTGATGCCTTGTGTCCTGTTTACGGGTGGTGCTGGCGGGCATTTGTTGGGCCTCTTTCGAGGCGCGCCTGCGGCGGACTCGACCAGTGAGCTCGTATCTAAAATGGAGTTCAAGTCAGATCTAGTGTTAGATGGCATATCGCTTTTGCTAGAGCGGTACTCAGAAGTGGTTATTAAATAGGTGCTTATAAGAGGCGCTTAATTGTTATTAATAAGTCTTTGGAAATAGCTGATCCTCAAGCTAAAAGACTAGGGTCAAGAGATAGTGATCAGTTAACATGAAGCCTAAAAAATAAGAGAAGTAATATGCGTTGGATCGTAATTAGCTTGTTGGTCGTCAATGTGGGTATATTTATATACGCCCAATCTTTTCTAGCAAAAGAAAAAAATACAGAGCAGGCAACAGCTGCTATAGATTCGAATTCAAAGGCTTCTTCAACATCAATTAAGCTTTTGATCGAGGCCAAAAGCTCAGCTGCTGACATTCAGTCGATAGCGGCGGTACCAATTGCGCCGACAGTCAAGCCTGTGCGTCCACCTTTATGCACACTAGTGGGTCCATTCCCAAGATTATTATCGGCAGAGTATTTTTTAGAGAAGCTGCAATCTCTGGGCGCAAGTTCTGAAATAAGAAGCATAGTCGTGGTTAGCGAGCCTGGTTATTGGCTACATTTGTTGCCTGAAAAATCACGTAAAGAGGCTTTGCGGCGTTTGAGTGAATTGCAGGCTAGGGGCATAGATAGTTATGTTATCCCCGATGGTAATTTAGCTAATGGTATCTCTTTGGGGATGTTTATGGATAAGGCGCGCGCGTTAGTAATGGAAAAAGCTATCGAAGAACAGGGTTATAAA
Organism: Cellvibrionaceae bacterium; assembly: GCA_047633635.1. Lineage (GTDB taxonomy): Bacteria > Pseudomonadota > Gammaproteobacteria > Pseudomonadales > Cellvibrionaceae > CANLBN01. The sequence continues at coordinate 9,777 of JBLIFG010000060.1, forward strand.
CCAAAAATAGTTGGTGTCCCGCGCGAGCAAAAAGAGCTTTGGGTGTTCTTGCCGGAGGGTGAAGCGGCCAAAATAGGTGATGAAAAGTGGTTAAAGTTGATTTCTGCAGAAGATTTGCTAGAAAAACGACAAAATGTGTGTACAGATCTTGCGTCTTAATGAAAGTTTCTCTAGAATCCCGCCTCCATTAATAGATGATCACAGAAAATATATCTTGTTTTGTTAATTTGATGGAAATTTGCTGACGTAGCTCAGTTGGTAGAGCAGCTGACTTGTAATCAGCCGGTCGGGGGTTCGACTCCTCTCGTCAGCTCCAACTATTTAATGGTTGTCACTTAGTTGATGACCATTGTTTTATGGTGTTAGTACATTGTTTCCATATTGGGCGCACTGATTTAATGCTTATATTTTATAGCTTGTCTTTTTAAAAAGATTTCGCTACATATTTTATGTCAGCCTTATTGGTGTGACTGAAATGCCGCAGGGGTTCCAGAGTGGCCAAATGGATCAGACTGTAAATCTGACGCGAAAGCTTCGGTGGTTCGAATCCACCCCCCTGCACCATATTTTTTTATCGATCTCGCTGCGGTTTTTCTGAGTAATTCGCGGGTATGGTACAATGGTAGAACCTCAGCCTTCCAAGCTGATGATGCGGGTTCGATTCCCGCTACCCGCTCCAGTTAGCGCAAGCGCTTGAGTTGATATCGGTTGAATGCTGGCTACAGTCTTGAAAAGTTTGCTCATGTAGCTCAGTTGGTAGAGCACACCCTTGGTAAGGGTGAGGTCGGCAGTTCGAATCTGCTCATGAGCTCCATCAAGGTAGATAGGGCATGTAGTATTAAGTTAAGGGCGGTTACCTTTTATTTAGAGATAAACGGGTGGCTGTTTTTTTGTGTATATGTTTTGGTCATTTAATGCCTTGGCTAGAGCAAAAATAGTTTTTAAATTTTTTCAACATTGATATATCGCGCAGTTAATGTGCATAGAAAGTCGGAGACGCTCACAATGGCAAAAGAAAAGTTCGAACGTAAAAAGCCCCACGTCAATGTGGGCACGATTGGTCACGTTGACCATGGTAAGACAACCCTTACAGCAGCGTTAACACGCGTGTGTGCAGAGGCCTACGGTAA
>JBLIFG010000061.1:0-10821 GCA_047633635.1 Cellvibrionaceae bacterium
AGTTTTTGGTTAGTGCAGATCAAGATTCACTAGAGCCACGGTCTATCGATTTTGGTTTTGAATTTATTTGCGGCGAAACCGGTTAAAACTCATGTTTGCTAAGATGCGGTCTGCACCTTAGTTGTTATTGTCATTTGATGAGATTGCTTAATTTAAGCGTCACCCTTACTGATGGCTTTGGATTTTCAATACTTTACGTTATCTTCAAACATTTTTTACGGGTGCTAAAACGCAGTAAATTACTCCAATAAAGCCTGAACAAGTGCTACTCAAATGTTGACCTTATTGCTTCAGGTTATCAATAACTCAGCACATTACCACTCAAAAAAAAACCCGCAAACACTAGGCTTGCGGGCTTTCTTATATCTTACCAAGAGTTACTTGAGGGTAAGGGTACTTACATCATACCGCCCATACCGCCCATGCCACCCATGTCAGGCATACCGCCACCGCCTGGTGCATCATCCTGAGAATCAGCAACCATAGCTTCGGTAGTAATCATTAATCCTGCGATTGAACCCGCTGCTTGAAGAGCAGTACGTGTTACTTTAGCTGGATCGAGAATACCCATTTCTAACATATCGCCGTACTCGCCGGTTGCTGCGTTAAAGCCGTAGTTACCTGTTCCGTTCATCACGTTATTGGCAACAACTGAGGCTTCGCCGCCCGCATTGGTTACGATTTGACGTAGTGGAGATTCCATTGCACGCAATAAAATACCAACACCTGCAGTTTGATCATCGTTGTCACCTTTCAAGTTAGCAACAGCCGTAATCGCACGGATTAGAGCAGTACCACCTCCAGGAACAACGCCTTCTTCAACTGCTGCGCGAGTTGCATGCAGAGCATCTTCAACACGTGCTTTTTTCTCTTTCAATTCAACTTCAGTAGCAGCGCCAACTTTAATAACCGCAACACCGCCAGCTAATTTAGCAACACGCTCTTGAAGTTTTTCACGATCGTAATCTGAAGAGCTATCTTCGATTTGTGCGCGAACTTGACCAACACGAGTTTGAATAGCAGCAGTATCACCAGCACCATCGATAATGACTGTGTTTTCTTTATTCATGGTAACGCGCTTAGCAGAACCTAAATGCTCGAGAGTAGTTGTCTCAAGATCTAGACCGATGTCTTCAGAAATCACAGTACCGCCCGTTAGCGTTGCGATGTCTTCCAACATTGCTTTACGACGATCACCAAAACCAGGTGCTTTACAAGCTAATACTTTAACGATGCCGCGCATATTGTTAACAACCAATGTTGCTAAGGCTTCGCCTTCAACGTCTTCTGCAATGATAACTAATGGCTTGCCCGCTTTTGCAACTGCTTCTAATACAGGTAGCAACTCACGGATATTTGAGATTTTTTTCTCAACTAACAAGATGAGTGGATCTTCTTGTTCTGCAACCATTGTGTCTTGGTTAGTTACGAAATATGGAGATAAATAACCGCGGTCAAACTGCATACCTTCAACGATTTCTAGTTCGTTTTCAAAGCTGTTGCCTTCTTCAACAGTGATAACGCCTTCTTTACCAACTTTTGCCATTGCTTCAGCAATAATCTCACCAACTTGTGAATCGCTGTTAGCAGAAATTGTACCGACTTGAGCAATTGCTTTAGTATCGGTGCAAGGAACTGCGATTAACTTAAGATGCTCAACAGCAGCTATTACTGCTTTGTCGATGCCGCGCTTAAGATCCATCGGGTTCATGCCAGCTGCAACAGATTTCAAACCTTCGTTTAAAATAGACTGAGCTAAAACAGTCGCTGTAGTAGTGCCGTCACCTGCGTCGTCAGATGCTTTAGAAGCAACTTCTTTCGCCATTTGTGCGCCCATGTTTTCGAACTTATCTTTAAGTTCGATTTCTTTTGCAACAGATACACCATCTTTGGTGACCGTTGGTGCGCCAAAAGATTTATCTAATATTACGTTACGACCCTTAGGTCCTAGTGTTGTTTTAACTGCATCTGCAAGAATGTTAACACCGGCTACCATTTTCTTACGGGCGCTATCGCCAAATAATACGTCTTTAGCTGCCATAATTAATTACCTTAATTTCTTGTCACCAATAATAAAGTTTCTTTTTATTATTGATGAATGGGTTTATTGCTTTATTGTTGATCTAATACCAATAGCCACTTGTTTATTAAGCGACTTAATCAGCTTACTCAACAACCGCTTTAATATCTGATTCAGATAAAATGATAAGTTCTTCACCATCAACATCAATAGTGTCATTACCCGCATATTTACCAAATATAACCGAGTCACCAACCTTAACGTCTAGGGGGCGTACATCGCCATTATCTAAAACACGGCCACTGCCAACAGCGACAACAGCACCTTGATTTGGTTTTTCTTTAGCAGAACCAGTTAGCACGATACCACCTGCTGAGGTTTGCTCTTCTTCCTGGCGACGAACGACAACACGGTCGTGAAGAGGACGAATTTTCATTTTTGATTCTCCAATGAAAGGGTTTATTAACGATAAAACAAGTTAAATTCAATGTTCGTTAACGCATCTTTTAATAGTTTTCCGCGATAACAAATCAGTGTGTTTTACAGATGGGGACAGCAGTTAGCATTTCAAGCATAAAGATTAAAATAACTGCCTTTTTTGTGTGGAAATGATCAACTAATCCTTGTCGCGCTCGAAATCACCGTCAATAATATTATTAGGCTTAGTTTTTGAGACTTCTGGGGGATTAGCTTGCGCATCGAAAAAGTCGTCATTTTGAGACTTAAACCCTGCATTCACGTTTGAATTGAAGCCGCTCATGCGCCCATTACTAACCAATTGCTTGGCAATTGCAGACATTAAAAGGGTTCGGATACCCGGCGTTAAGCAGGCGAAGCCTATGGCATCGGTAACAAAACCAGGCGTTAGCAGCAAAGCACCACCTACCGCAAAAAATAAACCATCGGCCATTTCGCGTACCGGCATTTGTTGCGCGCGCAGCTTCTCTTGCGCACGCGCTAGTGCACCGGCGCCTTGTCTGCGCAATAGCGCTAAACCAATACAAGCGGTTAACAGCACTAAACCAATGGTCGGCAGTGCGCCAATGTTACTGCCCACCTCAATCAGCACCCACATTTCTATAATAGGCACTAATACAAACAAAATTAACAAAATACGCATACTTTTCTCGTTGGCCGCTTGTCAGTAAACCATCATAACAGGCAGTTAATTGACTTATTATTAATATTTGGGGTTATTCGCAAGAATATCAAGTAATCGCTCTTCGACAGGGACTTAACTCAAGGCGCTTTTAAGCTACAATTTTCCCACTATTCAACTCACCAATTAAGTGATGAGCAAGACGTCAAAATTATTAGTGGTTAACTTAAGCACTTGTGATGACACTAATTAGTAGTAGGCGATTGTTACTGAGGAATGCGCTTATTGAGATATAAAATAAGCGCGACAACCGGGATACCTAACAAAGCCGTGATAATAAAAAACCACGAGTAACCAAGGTTCTCGACCATAGTGCCCGAATAGCCGCCCAGTAATTTTGGAAACAACGTCATCAAAGAGCTAAAGATAGCGTATTGTGTCGCTGTAAATGACACCGATGTTAGGCTCGATAACCAGGCTACAAAAACAGCTACTGCCAAGCCTGCACTGAGGTTATCTATAGCGATTACAAACGTTAAGTTTTGAATAGATGGCTCGGTAAGCGTCGCCGCTACTGACAGCCAGATAAAGGCAATATTAGTTAACGCAGATAATACCGCACCGAGCAACAACACTTTAAACACCCCCCAACGCAGCACTAAAAAAGCGCCGAGAAAACTACCAAAAATAGTCATTATCACACCGAACACTTTAGTCACATTGGCAATTTGTAATTTGTTATAACCAAGATCTTGATAAAACACATTGGAGATAGCTCCCAAAACAATGTCAGAGATCCGATAAAAACCAATTAATAATAAAATCCAAACAGCTATACGACCATAGCGATGAAAGAACTCCATCACTGGCTGATAATAATTTTCAAGAACCATCTCGCGATCAGCTAAACCATACTTGGCGCCCAAAAAACCAATAACAATTGCGACCATTAAAGATAGCGTTAATTGGCAGGCGCCTATCAAAAACTTAAGCAATCCTTGATAATCGTTTGCCGCGACAGTGATGCTAGGAAAATAATAATAAGTAATAATCAACGCACAAACTGATAATACAAAAAGCCCAAAAAAGCGCATATAACTTGAGGTAGAGTAAGGGTACGCGCTCTTTCCCGCAGTCGCAGGCTCGGGCTCGGGTATTATCAGGGTTGTCAAGATGCCCACCCCCATTACTAAAGCCATTATAATATAAGTTTTTTGCCAGGCCGCATAAATATAAGTATCGGGACGACTACCAAAAAGGTAGGCTAAATATAAACCTCCAGCCCCTGCAACCACCATCCCAATGCGGTAGCCCGCAATATAGCTAGAGGACAATAACGCTTGCACTTTTGGCTCGGCACATTCGATACGATAGGCATCGATAACAACATCTTGAGTGGCCGAGGAGAACCCCAGAGCCACTGCACCAAATGCCATTGCCGACAAGCCGGTAATAGGATCAACACTCGACATCCACAAAATTGACCCAATAACCGCACACTGGGCCAATAGCAGCCATCCGCGTCTGCGGCCTAGAGCTTTGCTTAAAAAAGGCAGCGGCAGTTTATCGACGATAGGCGCCCAAATAAACTTGAAGGAATAGCCCAGTGCCGCCCAACTAAAATAAGTGACGGCAGATTTACTGACCCCAGCCTCGCTTAGCCACAAAGATAAAGTAGAAAAAATTAACAAAATAGGAATGCCCGCAGAAAAACCTAGTAGCGCTAAATACACTACTTTTTTTAGGGGCCAGTCTTTTTTTATCGTTAACTTAGGTGCGATAGAAGAACCGTTCATGGTGACATCACAACGAGCATGGCATAGTAAAATTAATCTCGAAAATTATTAAACTGTAAGGGCATATCTAACTCTTCCGCACGCAACATCGCCATTACTTGCTGAAGGTCATCGCGTTTTTTACCGGTTACGCGCACCTGATCACCCTGAATTTGTGATTGCACTTTCAGTTTTTTATCCTTAATTAATTTGACGATCTTTTTAGCGAGTAAAGATTCTAAACCTGTTTGTACAGTGATCTCTTGCTTGACCTGCTTACCTAAAGGTTTGGGGTCGCCAAGCTCAAGGCATTTAATATCAATATTATTTTTAACTAATGCCGATTGTAAAATATCTAGCAGCTGCTCTAACTGAAAATCAACCTCTGCCCAAGTCGTTATAACAAAATCTTTGCGTTCAAATTTAGCATCAATGCCCTTAAAATCAAAACGTGTTGTAATGACACGATTAGCTTGATCTACAGCATTGGTTAATATGTGCTTGTCGACTTCGGATACGATATCGAATGTGGGCATAAAATACTCCGCCTGTACTTAATATGATTAATTATTTATTCTTAATTACTCATGCTTAACAAATATTTCTAAACAACTGATTTAACATGACGCTTAAGACCTTTCATTTGCTGTTATTGCTTCAGCGCTAGTTTAACTGATCTGCCGGTGAAGATAACACTACTGAGAAAAAATTCACTGCCAGTAGTCGACATTAAATTGGGTCAGTAATTCGCTGGTCTCAAACAAAGGTAGCCCCACGACCGAGGAATAACTGCCCACTATTTGTCGAACAAATACACCCCCTAAACCCTGAATACCATAAGCCCCAGCTTTGTCGGCGGGCTCGCCTGTTTGCCAATAACGCAGCGCTGTGCGCTCATCAATTGGCCTAAACTCTACAATACTTGTATTGACTCGTGTCTCGCAGCGCTGATGATGACAAATTGAGACCGCCGTAATCACTTGATGCTGCTTGTCGGAGAGTGACATCAGCATCGCTACAGCATGCTCTTTATTTTTAGGCTTTTCGAGCACATCAAACTCACCACCTTGCGGCAAAACCACAATAGTATCGGCACCGAGCACGGGCTTGTCGCTAAACAGTAAAGCCCCTGCCCTAGCTTTTGCGCAAGCCAGACGTTGTACATAATCAAGCGGCAATTCATCGATGCCTTGTACCTCGGGCACATTCACATCAACAATTGTATGACGCACACCTATTTGGCTTAATAATTCGCGTCGCCTTGGGGATTTTGACGCTAAATATAGATCTGACATTATGACTCTAGTAGCTCAAAGTAACGTGTCCAATTAAAAGCCTCACCTGGGTCTGTTTTTCGTGTGGGGGCGATCTCGCTGTGGCCGACTATACGCTGTTTAGTGATGCGCGGATAATAATGCAGTATGGCATGGGTAACGTCTGCCAGCACAAGGTATTGCGTATCGGTATAGGCGATGGTGTCTGCACCTTCTAACTCGATGCCAATTGAATAATCGTTGCACTCTTCGCGGCCGTTAAAGTAGGAGCGTCCGGCGTGCCATGCGCGGGCGCCAAAAGGCACAAACTGAATGATCTCGCCCTCGCGAGTAATCAATAGATGCGCGGAGACCTGTAAATCGACGATTGTTTTAAAGTAAGGATGGGCATTTTCATCGAGCTGATTACAAAAAAAATGCTCAATATAATCACCGCCAAACTGCTCGGGAGGCAGGCTAACATTGTGAATTACCAGCAGATCAATATCATCTTCGCCCTTTGGACGCTCGTTAAAATTTGGCGAGCTAACGACGCGAGCGACTAGTAGACGACCCTTACTTATTGTTAACGGGCTACCTGAAGGCGTTATTGAGTTCGGTGCTGGTTCCGGTACTAATTTCGACAAGGTTCACCTTAGCGTTAGAGGATATATCGCTATGATACTCAAGGCTTTGGCTTAATGGAATGCAATTGCGAGCTAAAGACTACTTTGGAGTGCGTAAATTCGTGATCACGGACTCCAGTGCTCGATCGAATAACATACCGTCATCGAGAGTTCTTAATTTGCCTTGTTGTAATAAAACGGCTAAGGTCTCTCGAGTTTCTTCGGCTACTTTTACCCCCGCACGATTAACAAATATGTATTTACTGGTACCGCGAATAATTGCCGCTAATCGGCACCGATAAGAGACAATGTCATCATCTTTCTTTTCAAACCAGACACCAACAGTAAAGTTATCGACTAGATTAATATATTGCGTATCCGCTGTTTGAGCCTTACCGGTGGCTTGAGTTTGAGAGGCGTCATCTACCTCAGAGAAAGGCTTTGTATTGCTAGAGTCGCTTGTGGAGGACCTACTCTCAAGCACTGCACTGTTAATTACTTCAGCACCTTTATCTGCTTTAGCTAAAAGAGCTTGCGCACCTGTGCTATTCGCCGCGACCCTTGCTTCAACATTATTGTCAGTCAAATTTTTATGATTAAGGCCAGCTTTTTTATCGACTGCATGACTATTGATAATCGTATCAGCTGTTGCATTAAGTGATGATTCAATAAAAGGCTTTTGACGATAGTTTTTAAATAACAGCGAATAATGCTCATGAAAAAGCTCTACAAACTGTGTTTGCCTCGCAGGATTAAACGAAATACTCTCTAGGCTCTTTTTAAGTGCATTACCTAGACGTGGAAGCAGCATGCTCAACTTTATTTTGTGCGTATCGTCCTCGATAGGTAGGGCGCTCCAAACTAGCTCCGAGGCAATATTCAAGGCATTTGACCATTGCTTGCTATCGAGGCCTTGTCGCATATAAATAAGGAATAAAATATTGGCCCATGGCCCCACTATAAATTCTTTAAATATGTTGGGAATATCTTTATCGTGAATCAGATTTGCCAATTTTTTATCGACTTCTTTACGCCCAATTTCTGATTTCGCTTTTCCGGCTTCGGCATCAATCGCGCGTTTTTCAAATAATAGTACGCGGCGACGCTCTTTTTCCATGAAGGCTATAAAATCTGTTAGCAACAAGGTAAACAATTCAAAATTTGTATCAAAGTCTTTTAATATTCTAGATACCGTTGCCTCTATTTTAATCAATAACGTATCGCGTTTTTCAGCGCCAACATCACAGGTCCAGCCAATAGAGGCCACAGCCATTTCATTGAGTAGACGCCTAGCAGGATGGCCTTCTTTTTTAAAAAAATCTTCATCTGCTAAGGCCACTTTAATAAAAGGAATTTGTAGGCGCGCCAATAAAAGCTTAATGGGGTCTGGTAAATTTTTATCCTCTAAAATAAACGAAAACAACATATCGACAAGCTTCATCACATCTTGTGAGCGCTCATCTACTAAGAGTTCGCCACCAGTCGATTGGATTGCTGTTTTAAGATGACTAGTTGATAGTAACGTAGGCTGTGCCTCACTCGACTGCACAGCACCTAGTGAGGGAATCTGTTGAACTTGCTGTTGCTGAATCTGAGAAAGTGCATTAATTAATGCTAACGATACTTCTGTTAGTGCATAGTTATGAGATGAGTTATTAGACGAATTACTTGCATAAGATGACGCATTAGAAAAATCGGCTCGGGCCTGAGTTTGAGAAGGCTCAACGTGTAATAATGACTGTAAGGTATCATATAAAGCTTGAGCATTTGGGGCTGAGCTATTGTTATCTCTTAGCCCTACGCCTTTATTAGTTGGCTGATTATCTTGCGCGCCGGCATTAAAGCTTGATGACTTGCCTTGATCGTAATTACCTTGAGAAGAGTTGTTTTGATAAGGATCAGCGCGCGCGGCACGCGGCCTTCGAGGTGAGGTAGGAGCAGCTATGCCCTGCTCAGTGAGTGAGTGATCAACAATTTTAAAAACACTCGGCAACTCTTGAACAACATATCGGTCGAACAACTTAAATAAGACTAATTTAGCTTTGATATCAATACGAAGCACAGATGCTGCATCGACAAACCCATCTGCCAATGACCGCGGTGCTAATGGACTGTGTCGCTCGGATAAATCCAACGACACCACTGAATTAATACGGGCACTTAACGCAGCTATAGCGCTTTTATTTTTTAACCACGCCTTTTTAACCAAAGAATCTATAGCGACCAGCTCTTCTAACTCTTCATTACCGACTAGAGAGAGATCATCTATATCAAGACTATCACTATCATGGAGGTCTGATGGCACATCACTTGAGCGGCCACTTAAGACATTGACGAAATGAGCAGCAATATTGCGTAAAAACGTTTTCTCCATGTCGCGACGATGAATACGTATTTCTCGCATTGATTCAAAAAAGACATTTTGCTCAAGATTACTCTCGGCCCGATCGGCAAGCTCAAATAAAGAGTCGTCGACATGATCGAACAAATTCTGAATAGTACTTTTGAAGTGTGACTGTGATAAACCAAAAATCAGCTGTAGAGAGGGAGGTAATTGTGCCAAGCGCTCTTTCATATTAGCTTCATTTTGAGCTCGGCTCGACTGCCTAGTTTGCAGAGTAACAACATTTGTCTCACCGGATGAAATAGCCATTATAAATCCACCTTAATTTTAGACATTAATGATCGATAACTCCAATTTTTTAAAAGCTACCATTTATTTAACGTACAATTTTTACTGTGAGCTTTGATTGTATGCCTTAATGAGAACATCGGTAGTATTAAAGTGCTGTATCGAGATGCCTGTCACAATCAAAAAGTAAAAATCAGTCATTTATAACAAATAGAATAAAGCCCTGATTTTTATACCTTTTTTTAGTTATCTGAATCACAAAAAATAGTCTAAAGCGTTCTAAAAACCAATAATTCTTTGAGTGATGCTAACAATTTTTTCAAAACAATAAAGCTCATATAGGTTAATTTTAGAAACCTAGCCAATTAAGATGAAATACTTTCTTTTGTAAGCTAGTTCAAACAACGCTTACGACCGTATAATGCTTTTATATATATTTGCACTTATTACTAACACTGGCGCTACTATTTTAAGGCTAGGCAAAGGCGGCTTTGTAGTCATTTACCTATTGCGTCTTACCGGTGAGCCCCTAAACGGACGAAGCACACATTTAACATACAGAAGCAACTTTCGTCGTTGGGTCTGATATCATTTTCGCAAGACGAGAAACTATGCTAAATAACAGTGCCACATTTGAGATAAATTCGCGTATCAAAATAAAAACGAGATAACTTATTACCATTCATTTCCTACACCTAACTTTAACGCTTTTAAAGTGAATACTATGCCTGCAGATAACACCTTGCCCACTAATTGCCTAATCAGTCTCCAACACGACATTACAAAAATGGTCGCGATCGCCCTTGAAGAAGATATAGGCGATGGCGATATAACCGCAGAGCTTATACCCGCTGATCAAACATCAACTGCTAAGGTTATTACTCGAGATGACTGTATTATTGCCGGCACGGCATGGGTAGATGAAGTCTTTAAGCAGCTTGATCATCAACTTAACACCCACACACAGATCATATGGCATACCACGGACGGTCAACGCGCCGCAGCGGACAGCCTTCTTTTTGAACTGAAAGGCAATGCTCGAGCGCTACTCACTGGAGAGCGCAGCGCGTTAAATTTTTTACAATTATTGTCAGGCACTGCCACAAAATGTCAGGAGTATGCCGATATAGTTAAACATACCCGCGTTCGCCTACTCGATACCCGCAAAACTATTCCCGGTCTACGCACCGCTCAAAAGTATGCCGTCACCTGTGGTGGCTGCCTCAACCATCGCATTGGCTTATTCGATTCCTTCTTAATTAAGGAGAATCATATCGCTGCCTGTGGCGGTATTACACCAGCGATTCAAACAGCAAAAAAAAATCATCCTGATAAACCGGCTGAGATAGAAGTGGAGTCATTAAATGAACTTCAAATAGCCTTAAGTGCTGGTGCGGACATAGTGATGCTAGATAA
>JBLIFG010000062.1:0-10722 GCA_047633635.1 Cellvibrionaceae bacterium
AGGAAATTGACGGCTTTCAATGGTTAACTCACTTGGTCAATTATTCGAATTTTCCTAAAAGTTTGAAGGTTGTGTGTGTATTTGATACCAATGAGAAGCTATCTTCCTTCATATCAGAAAATAGTCAAAACAAACTTACCGCTCTTATTCAGCTGAAGCTTAATGCCATCGATATTAATGTGAAAAATGTGGTCGATCATATTTACTATGATACTGAAGAGAATTGTACAAAAGAGAATGGTGGCAACTGGTCTGCTAGGCTGGGCTAAATTGATAGCGGGTAGAATATTCAAATAGATAAATTGCAAGCGCTTGTGTAATCATCAGCTCTTCATTAAACATGCAACTAGATAAGCCAATTTATAAATAACTACATAAGCAACTACATTTAGCCGCTCTATGTGATCACGTGTCATTCAGTTTAGATAGCTGAAGGTATGACAGTCGACACAAGAGTTTGGTTGGCGGTCGCTAATTAACGCTATATCTTTTACATAAGGAAACTTTGGCATGAAAACCAATTGGGACACAGATCCAAAACAAGACCGATTTGATATACGGCAAGGGCGCAAAACCATGAAGGCTATTATTACCGCCGGCACTGGCGGCTATGAAAAGCTTGAGTGCCGTGTGGTAGATCTGCCAGAGCTTGAAGCGGGTGAGGTACTGCTGCAAGTACTCGCTGCAGGAGTCAACAACACTGAAATAAATACACGTATTGGCTGGTATTCGTCCTCGGTTACAACAGATACCGAATCGGCGGCAACGGTCGAGTCACAGCAGGCATCACTCAAGACCGATGGCGGCTGGAACAAGACCACGCCTTTTCCCTTTATTCAGGGCACTGATTGTTGTGGTCGTATTGTTGCCGTTGCCCCTGACGGCGACAAAAACACCATAGGTTCTCGAGTCATTGTACGCGCATGCATGCGGCCGCTGGGTTTTGAGTCTATGGACAACATTTGGATGGGCTCTGACTTTGATGGTGCCTTCGCTCAGTTTGTCAAAGTTCCTGCAGGGGAGGCCTTCGTCGTGGACTGTGATTGGAGTGATGCTGAGCTTGGTACGATTCCATGTGCCTATGGAACTGCTGAAAACATGCTGCATCGTGCGGAGGTAGCTAAAGGCGATCATGTGCTGATTGCAGGAGCATCTGGTGGTGTCGGTTCGGCTGTCGTGCAGTTGGCGAGGCGCAGAGGTGCTCGAGTGACTGCGATTGCGGCTAAGGCAAAAATGGAGCAGGTTCGTGGCCTTGGTGCAGATCGTGTTATCGATCGCAATGAGGATGTTGCGCTCAGTCTCGGCGAAAACTCTGTGGATGTCGTTATTGATAACGTAGCCGGCCCCGCTTTTGGAGGCCTGCTGAAGGTACTAAAGCGAGGTGGAAGATACGCCTCCTCTGGGGCGATAGGAGGCCCCATAGTGACCCTTGACATGCGTATTTTTTATCTGAAAGATTTAAAGTTGATAGGGTGTACGGCATGGGATGCACCTGTTTTTTCAAACCTTATTGCTTATATCGAGCGCGGTGAGCTGAAACCACTGGTATCGAAGGTATTTCCTCTCGAGACAATTGCGCAAGCGCAAAGCGAGTTTCTCATGAAAAAACATGTGGGCAATTTCGTGTTGATTCCGCCACCACTGGATGATTGATTCAGAATTAGAGCGGTAACTGGTCGATCGGTGTTGTTGGCCGTGAGGTTTATTAATATGACGTAGGTCTATAATGCAGTAGCGTCAATTACATTGGATACATATTTATGCCTACTCCACAGCAGTGTTTTAGGAGTTTATGTGTTTATGACGTTTTTTTGTGCGCCTAAAAAACACTATATTGAGCGCTAGAAATATAAGCTAGATGTCTAAAACCTCGGGCCTGCATCGGAATCTAGCAAAATTTTGATTAAATAAGCCGTAAACCTAGATTAATTATTAATTATTTTCAGCACCTTAAATAAATCTTTTTTAGAGTGCTTTATGCCGCGTTCTGAAGAGTCACTTAATTTTTTATTGGTGGCAGGATTTTGCCCTTATGTTCGTAAGATACCATCACTGCCAGCTGTATTTAAATACGCCGAAAAAAATTGGATTTTAAAGGCAATAGAACAAACAGTGCCAATACCGCCTTTTTTGATGCTAATTACGTCAAAGTAATTGTAAAAATATGACCACTAAGGAACATATCCTAACCTTAGCCCTTCTATATCGCCTTAGCAGCAGGGGCTATTCTGGCGTCTTTTAGTTGCCTGTTTAATGTCAATAAAAGACTCTTGAATAAATGCAAAAACGGACGGAGATAAGTGCGTACAAAAAGCCATAGCCTAATGTCTGCTGACTTTGTTGCAGCCATGCGTTTTTATACCCAATAATGTGGGGCATGCTCGTGTCTTTATCCTGATCAAACCTATCGACAACCAAGGCTATATAAATGCCTAGATATTCAGTATCGTCCTCAGATATAAGGCTGCTTGAAAAATATAGAAGAATATTTTTAAGGTTTGAAACCATCAAATCTTTACGAGCGAGACAAATCCGCTAAGGTCATAACAAGGCCTATTTTATTGGCTTCATGTTAGAAACTTGTAGCTGTCTAGCTAATTAGTTTTTAGCTTTCGTCAACATTTAAAACGCGACTGCGACAAGACCAAAATATATTTCTTTAATCAACATTCTGCGCCGACTATTTTTGCTGCATTTTGTCCAGAACTGAAAGCCCTTAAAAATCAAATCAAAAAATCTAGCGTTGAAATGCCAAAATGCTTATTGGCATTATTTTGTTAGCCATTTCGAGCATCACTAAGAGGGTTATTTTGAGGCTTTTTTGTCGCTTAAATTTGAGTGCTGATAGGGTTTATCTTGTTATCGGCAATGATGACATTTAAAGCTAACTTCTCAATGTTTTTTCAGTAAGCTTTAATGATGAAATACTGCAACTTAGGGCTATACAAGTCTGACTTGTAGTGTTTTGTCTCGGTTGCATTACCGCAGCATTGCTATAGAATAATTCTAAAGTGACATACGTTAGCCGCAGATCTAACCTCCCATAATCACTGAAACGTGCGCCAAGCTGAATGCTGGGATGGCGGTCGCGGCGGTTATTAGCTTTTTGTAGGTGTGACAGCGAAGCGTTGTTACCCGTTAAACTAACAAAAATTCAGGAGAACGATATGAAACGCTATATTTTAGGCGCCACAATTACAGCAGTTGCGGCTCTCACGGCCCCTTCCGCGGTTCTAGCGCAAGAGCAGTGCGGCGAAGTTACAATCACTCAAATGAACTGGGATTCAGCCGCGATCGTAACGTCTGTGTCAACATTCCTTATGGAACAAGGCTATGGTTGCGACGTAACAGTAGTACCTTCGGACACCACACCAGCTATAGCTTCTTTAGCTGAAAACAACGAGCCCAACATAGTTACCGAACTATGGGTTAACTCTGCTGGTGATGCATACAAAAAGCTGATTGACGCAGGTAAAATTGAAGAGCTCACAAGCGTACTTGATCCAGGTGGCGTAGAAGGCTGGTGGCTACCGACCTATCTGGTCGAAGCACATCCAGAACTTGCCACAATCGAAGGCGTGATGGCCAATCCTGAATTAGTTGGCGGTATGTTTAATAACTGTCCCGACGGCTGGGGTTGCAGAACAGTCAATGACAACTTAATCCGTGCTCTAGGCCTTGAAGAAAGTGGTGTTAAAGTCTTTAACCATGGATCTGGTGAGACCTTGTCAACCTCTATGGCAGCTGCCTACAGAAGTGAGAAGCCTTGGTTTGGTTACTATTGGGGACCTACCACACCACTAGGTATGTTCGACATGACCAGCGTTGATCTAGGTAGTTACGACGAGGTTATTCACTCGGCGAATCAAAATGCCGATGCACCTGCTCCCAAAGTCTCTTCGTTCCCAGCTGCACCTGTGGTGACAACTGTGACTAAAGACTTTATGGAATCTCATCCGGATATTACTAAGTTAATGAGTAACGTGACCTTTAAGACAGCTACCATGAGCCAAATTCTGGCTTGGAAAGAAGAAAACAACGCCTCTAACGAAGAAGCGGCTGTATATTTTCTTAAGAACAATCCTGACGCTTGGAGTGGTTGGATTAATGATTCTGCAAAGGTAAAACTTTCTGCATTATTGAAGTAAGCTGATTGGGGTGGTGCTTTAAAGCTGCCCTTGCCTAACCAATTTACCCCAGTGGGTAAATTGGTATCAAAGGCCTAATACAAGACAGGACTAGATCAATAAGATCTGGCACAGTCATTCATTTAAAAACTATAAAAAATTATAAAAAAGGTCGCAATACTGGGCCCGGAAGAGGTATACATGGCAACTTACGATTTCGTTTTCGATGGGCTTGGACTTCGCAATTGGTGCGGAAAAAGCGGTGGGGGTGGCGGCGAGACCATGTCCATGGCGCAACTGCTAACGCAAACATCGGGCAACGATGCCGACGCGTCATTATGGGAGACGCCTTTTCCCTCTATGGATGCGCTCCACGAAGCCTGTCCATCATTTGCTCGATCGCGGGATTTGACGAGTGGTTTAGAAGAGGGCTTTCTATCTATTAAAGACAGCTTAAAAGCCGTTGTCGATCCGATAACGCAACCCCTTAGTTGGGCGTTGGAAGAAGCGCTGTGGGTAATGCAAGCAGTACCATGGTTCATTATGATTCCGCTACTGATGTTAGTTGCTTGGATAGTAGGCCGACAGTTTAAACTAGTCGCATTAGTTGCGATATGTTTCGGTTTTTTAGGCTTCGTTGATTATTATATTTACACAATGCAGACGCTAGCGATTATCTTCGTGTGTGCGTTAACTTGTGTATTGTTGGGCGTTCCTATTGGCATTGCCATGTCTCGGAGCGACCGAGTCCAGCGTATTATGATACCTATTCTCGATATGCTGCAAACCCTACCGCCTTTTGTGTATCTAATACCATTGATTTTCCTGTTTTCGGTAACAGAGCCAAAACTTTACGGTATTGCCATTATTTTATACGCCATCGTGCCGGTGGTAAGACTCACTGATCTGGGTATTAGGTTAGTAGATCCCGATGTGACCGAAGCGGCAGATGCTTTTGGTATGAATAAGACTCAAAAATTATTCAATGTGCAAATTCCGCTAGCGTTACCTAATATAATGGCGGGTGTTAATCAGACAATTATGATGAGCCTCGCGATGGTTGTTATTGCCTCACTAGTGTCGGCCCCAGGTTTGGGTGTACTAGTGCTACGTGGTATTCGTTCACTAGAGCTTGGCGTTGGCCTGCTCTCAGGTCTGGGTATAGTGTTGCTTGCGATTATTCTTGACCGCGTGACCAAGGCGGCACTTGCCCGCATCAATGTAAGTCAGTCGAGATAGGAATTAAAAGATATGAACGATTCAGAAATTAAGATCTCGATTCGCAGTCTTTATAAGATTTTCGGAGATAACCCCGAGCCAGCCCTACAAATGGTGAAAGAGGGCATGGGTAAAATAGAACTACTGGAAGAGCACAATCATGTGCTCGGACTCAACAACATTAATGTCGATGTGCCCACCGGAAAAACGACAGTCATTATGGGGCTGTCAGGCTCGGGTAAGTCAACGCTCATTCGCCATCTTAATCGGCTTATTGAACCGACAGCGGGTGAAGTATGGGTAGATGGCGACAATATTTTAGAATACACCGAAAAACAGCTCCGACATCTACGTCAACACAAGATGTCGATGGTGTTTCAAAAGTTCGCATTGTTACCGCATCGAACCGTGTTGCAAAACGCCGGTCTTGCGCCTTGGGTTGATGGGCAGAACGAGAGTCAATACGCGGATGAGGCGCGCAGGTGGATAGACCGCGTTGGGCTGCAAGGTCAAGGAGATCAGTACCCCCATCAACTCTCTGGTGGTATGCAGCAGCGGGTTGGCATTGCTCGCGCACTGACGAGTAACTCCGATATTATGCTGATGGATGAGGCATTTTCGGCACTAGATCCGCTGATCCGTACAGATATGCAAGACCTGTTGAACGAGTTGCAGGTCGAGTTGAAGAAGACAGTTGTGTTCATCACTCACGACTTGGATGAGGCGCTGAAACTGGCGGACCACCTCGTTATTCTTAAGGATGGTTTCGTCGTTCAACAGGGGGAGCCACAAAATATCTTGCTGAATCCAGCAGACCCTTATATCGAAGACTTTGTCAGCGACATCAACCGCGCTCGAGTACTGCGGGTTCGTTCCGTGATGCTGCCGAGCTCAGATGCGACCATTGAACAGACTGGCGATATTGATCATGACGATACTTTAGAATCGGTGATTGCGCTCTCCGAGGGCGACACTTCTCTTAGTTATCGCGTGATGAAAGATGGTAAACCGGTTGGCGTGTTGAATATGCGCAAATTAGTTCGCGCACTAGTCCCTACAGAACAATCTGACAGTTCCGAAAGTACCCGTCTTAGCAGCTAGTAGATTAACCTACAATCACGGCCTGGGGCTCTTTATAGAGCTCCGGATAACCAAGTTTGTAAGGCCTTACCCTAATTATACGACTTGGTAATGACGTATACGCAGTATTTTAGGCGTGCCAAACCTACGAAGAGATAACCTTTAAGTGTCTTCAACCCTCAGATATTGCCTTGAGTTCACTGTTATAAAAAAGTTTCAATGAGTTGGTTAACACAGTCATTAAACTGCCTGCCAATTGTCATACCTGTTTTGTTAGTTCAAACTCAAGGGAACATATCTACCAAGAAGCTGCACTGACCATTTTGGTCTCGTCAACGTTTTTGAAAAGCTCAGCAACGACTCAGCAACAACACTTATCAAAAGTCGCCCGCGAGCTAATCTCTAGTGCTTAAAAAGGGACCCCACATTGTTTTCAGCATTAAAAAAATCCTTAGCTAGCCAATCTACATTTGCAGATATTCAAGCGGATATTCTTGCAGGTTTAACGGTTGGCGTAATTGCACTGCCGCTGTCTATGGCATTAGCTATTGCTAGCGGCGTAGCTCCACAGCATGGTTTATATACGGCTATTGTTGCTGGTATCGTCATCGCTATTAGTGGCGGATCGAAAGTTAATATATCTGGCCCCACCGCTGCATTTGTTGTTGTGCTATTACCGATTGCTTCACAGTTTGGTATAGGCGGTCTGCTTGTTAGTGGTTTTATGGCTGGGATTATTTTGATAACGATGGGCTTAGGCAAGCTTGGCAAGCTGATAGAGATTGTGCCTTATCCTGTCGTAATAGGGTTTACAGCAGGTATTGCCGTCGTCATTGGCACCTTACAATTAAAAGATTTTTTAGGCCTCGACATAGAGAGCCTCGATGGTGATTACATCGATAAAGTCACATTAATAGCGAATTCATTGGCAACCATTAACTGGCAAGAACTATTAGTTGGTGGGCTAACAATGTCTATTCTAGTAATTTGGCCAAGGTTAAGATCAAAAATACCGGCCCATCTGGTTGCCCTTCTTATAGGCTCCGTCAGCGTATGGCTGTTGAGCTTGTACAGCCAAGATTTTTCTGTAGCGACAATTGGTAGTCGATTTCACTATGAGATAGATGGCATAACAGGTAGTGGTATCCCCTCAATATTGCCAGCCTTCGACTTGCCATGGAATTTAGCCGGTGCCGACGGTAAACCCATTGGCCTAAGTTTTGAACTTATTCGGCTGCTATTACCATCAGCCATCACAATTGCGATATTGGGTTCACTTGAATCACTGTTATGTGCGGTGTTGGCAGATGGTATGACAGGCAAAAAACACAATTCGAATGATGAGCTTATAGGGCAGGGCATTGGCAATATCATTGCTCCTTTATTTGGTGGAATACCTGCAACGGCGGCTATTGCTCGCACAGCGGCAAGCATTAAGGCGGGCAGCAGCTCGCCACTAGCTTCGGTTGTGCACGGTTTGTTTATTCTTGGGGCAATATTAGCTTTAACACCATTGCTAGCATATATACCGATGGCTTCGATGGCAGCACTTTTACTGGTAGTGGCATGGAACATGAGTCAAGCGAGACAATTTATGCGGACTCTTAAAATTGCTCCAAGAGATGATGTTATTGTGCTAGTTATCTGTTTTTTACTCACAGTATTATTCGATATGACCGTGGCTGTTGCGGTAGGTATGGGATTGGCGGCAGTGTTATTTATTCGCAGAAGTATCACCCTGACGAGTGCAACCAAGGTTGAGAAAAACCATGCAAACTATGGTGAGCTGCCCGATAGTATTGCTATCTATGACATTAACGGCTCACTCTTCTTCGGTTCTGCTCAAAAAGCACTCCAAGCTATCTCAACAGTGACACCAAACCTTCGGGTTGTCATCCTCGATATGACCGAGGTCAATATGCTTGATATGAGTGCTATTGTAGCAATGGAGTCGATTAATGAGAGCTTGGCCAAACAGAATATCTGTTTAATCATCAGTAGCTTGCAAGAGCGCATGGTATTGAAGTTACATCGCTTCGGCATCAGTGATAAACCGGCAGAGGTACATTTCTCGGGGACATTAGCGGATGCAATTACATTGGCCAAAAAAATGCTTTAAGCAGTTACTAGCGATGACGTTGCTGTGCTTTGTTTGTGCTGTAAAATTTTCACAATAGAATTTTAAACTAATACTACAGCAACAAAATATAAAACATCAATTGCTTATCAATTTAGTCGTGCGTCTAAGCAGTAAATATGATGAAAGCTTGTGAGGCCCCCCTTTTTTAGGGCGAAGCAAAAGCGCGATCTCGCCACGTAAAAAATTAAGCGCTGGCTTTTTACTGTTTCAAGCTTTTTAGAGTAGGAAATTTATCGTAAACTAACCTTTGAAGCCGCTGAAGCTTTAAAATATATAGACGGCAAACGCCTGGTGTTAGTTTAGAGCACAGTTTTATCAACGCGTTTCAACTCAATAAATAATACAATTTCGGCGAAAATTCACACCGCTAGCTTGGTTGATTTTGTATATAAATTGATCGATAAATGTTGTGTCTAAACCAGCCCGAGCAGCCGACACGCATTTTGAAGTAAACGTTGAAAAAGGTAGACAATGTTTTTGGTGCTCTTGTGTTAAAAATGAAAATCAAGCTTTTTGTGATGGCTCTCATAAAGGTTCCGAATTCTCACCAGTCAGGTTTACGCCTACAGAATCTAAAGAAGTATTTTGTGTGGCTGTAAAGTCATTGCATCACAACCCATGCGCGACGTTAGTCATCAATAAATAGGCTCATAAAACAAACAGTTAAAAAACTAAGTTAACTATTTAGGTTCCCCAATGTCATAGGCGACATTGGTTTGCCTATTTGATGGTTATCAGTGCTTCATCTAATAATTAAAGAGGAATAAACAAGTATGAAAGTGGCGATAATATGTTTGAATATATTGATCTTGCTTCCAATCTCACTAACATGGATAACTGCTTATTTTAGAAAGTCACAGCTAGGTATAATCGATAATAATAATCCGCGGGCACAGTATGCTCAATTGCAGGGAGTGGCTGGGCGGCTGGTAGCTGCACAAGCAAATACGTGGGAGGCTATTATATTTTTCATGGCCAGTATTTTGGCAGTCCATATAGCAGGTGTAGACCCCAAGTATATCGTTATTCCTTGCATAACCTTTGTCATCTGTAGGGTATTGTTTATCATAGCGTATGTGGCAAACCAAGGCGTATTAAGATCACTGATCTTTATAGCAGGAGCCATTTGTTGCTTTTACATGTTCTACATAGCTTACAACTCAGAACATTACCTGAAGCTCTAGGCATCATGCCATTAGGTTGTGGCCTTTTATTATCATCGTCCGCCACCAGTGCCGCTGCCCATTGCGACGCTAAAATTGTCTAGAAACCTTAAATGTGGCGAGTTTGACAAGCGGTTAATATTATTTTGCAAACATATGAACACAAATCGCTATTAGCTTCCTCTTCAATTTTTGTCGACGGTCTAGGTTTAAGTAAAGTAGCCGTCATAACAATTTGTCCTCTAATTATTTACTCCCTAATAGATCGTTAATAATTAGGCTATAGTCGTTTTTATAACGAGCTAAAAAATACAGTGACTATTGTCAGTAATTTAGATATTTTTTTTATACTAAAAAAATATACGATTGATATACGCAGGTCTTTGAGGGCCTTAAAAAACCTTGTTAAGCGATTAGATGTAGAGTACGTTTTGAAAATTATTTTTGGTAAAATGTCATTTTCGATAAACTATATTATCGGCAAGCTAAAGAGTGACAAGCTATAAGATAGATTTTGTGCCGCCATTATAGGTTTTGAGCGGCAGCGACGGGGTAAGCCTGTGGGAATCTGAACATTACCCCTTATTATCTTAGGCACTTATATATTTATTACATCATCAATATATGTGGCAACGGATATATCTGATCCATCGCGAATTATTGGTCAAGTCGTTACTGGCGTTGAATTTCTTGGCTTCAGGGTAATGTTAGCAAAAGAAGGTATAGTTGTTAGTGTCACATCGGCCTCTACAATATGGACCTTAGCTGCAATGGGTGTATTTATTGCGGTTGTTAATGCATTTGTCGCTATAAAGTTATCGATACTAGTGGTGGCCATACTTTATGGTGTTGATTTACTTGAGGAATATTCATCGATCTTTACCAGAGGAGTACATTCAAAATTGAGCGTCTGGCGAAATAAAAAGTAACAAGTCAGAAGATGCTAGTCAATCAAACGCTCTCATTTGCCATTCTAAAAAACTCACCCGCGCAC
>JBLIFG010000063.1:0-10539 GCA_047633635.1 Cellvibrionaceae bacterium
TTTTTTATGGACAAGTTTTGTAAATGTAGGCCCTCGCTAATAATTTGTTTAGCGCTCATCCTTGGGCTAAGGCTTGAGAATGGATCTTGAAAAACAACTTGCATAGCGCAGCGCAACGGACGCACTTGATTCTCGTTAAGGGCGGATATATCTCGCCCCTCTAGTTCAATCACACCCCTCGATTGTATGAGTTTTAATATAGCTAAAGCTAAAGTTGATTTGCCCGAACCACTCTCGCCCAATACACCTAGCGTGCGTCCTTCGTGAAGTTTAAAATTAATATTTTCTAGTGCAATAAAAAAATCTTTACACTTGCCAAACATGGGCTTATTTTTACTATATATCACGTTTAAATGTTTAGTCTCGACGACAACTGAGCACTCACTATCGAGCCTTTGTAACTCAACAGGCTCGCCCTTAGGATGGCTATCGACTAATAGCTTGGTATAGTCATTTTGCGGCTGGTGCAAGACTGTTTGAGTATCACCGCGCTCGACTATTTCGCCATGCTGCATCACTAATACTTCATCGGCTAAATACTTTACAACACCCAGATCATGCGTAATTAGTAAAATACTCATCTGATATTGTTGCTGTAATTCCTTTAATAAATCGAGAATTTCTTTTTGTACCGTCACATCCAAGGCAGTTGTCGGCTCATCGGCAATCAGTAGTTTGGGCCTATTGGCTAATGCCATTGCAATCATTACCCGCTGGCGTTGTCCGCCTGATAACTCGTGGGGATGAGATTTTAATTTTGATTCAGGATCAACAATATGCACCTGCCTCAATAACGCTAAAACCTGCTCGCGTGTCGCATTTTTGGAAAGTTTTTTTTGAGATGCAGCCTTATCTGGAGAGCAGTGCCCTAGATTTACCGATTCGCCAATTTGCGCCTCGATTGTCTGTAATGGATTAAGCGCACTCATTGGCTCTTGAAAGATCATGCCTATGTCGTGACCGCGAATAGCGGTCATCGATTTAAGTGAGCGCGACAATAGCTCTTGAGGTTTACTATTCGCTTCATGATTGCGTGCACAAACATCATTATCGCTCGAGAACCAAATCTCACCACTTGGATGGTAGGCCACCGGGTATGGCAATAAACGCATAATTGCGTGAGCCGTCAGTGATTTACCCGAGCCCGATTCACCCACCAAAGCCACCGTGGTGTTGTGCTGCACATCAAAGCTGATATTTTTAACGATATGCGTATGTTTATCGCCTTGTCTAAAGGAGACACAAAGATCGTTGACACTTAAAATGGTTTTCTTTTGGCTCATAATCGCTGCTATTTATTTTATCTATTGTTTTAAAGTTACAAGACCTGCGTAACTACTGGGTGATCAAACGTGGATCAAAGGCATCTCTGATGCCCTCGCCAATAAAAACTAATAGCGTGAGTGTTGTAGAAATCACTAAGAAGGCTGTAATCGCAAGCCAGGGGGCATGCAAATTACTCTTACCCTGAGACATTAACTCACCCAATGATGCGGAGCCTACGGGAAGCCCAAAACCTAAAAAATCGAGGGAGGTGAGCGTGACTACGGCACCGGTCATAATAAACGGTAGCATTGTCATTGTCGCAACCATGGCATTGGGTAGTATATGGCGCGACATAATCGTTGCATTACTCACCCCCATGGCTCTCGCAGCACGCACATAATCCAAATTGCGACCCCGTAAAAATTCTGCCCGAACTACATCGACAAGGCGCGTCCAGCTAAACAACAACATCACCCCTAACAACCACCAAAAATTAGGCTGAATAATAGAGGCGAGAATAATTAATACAAACAGGCGCGGTAGTCCACTCCAAATCTCCAAAAAACGTTGGCCATACAAGTCGACCCTACCCCCATAATAGCCTTGAATAGCCCCGACTGTGACACCAATAAGTGTACTGCCTATTGTTAAAATAAGAGCAAATAACATCGAGATTCTAAAGCCATAAAGTGTTCGCGCAAATACGTCGCGCGCTTGGTCGTCGGTACCTAACCAATTTTGCCAGCTAGGCGACGAAGGCGCGGGCTCGTGCAGATTAGATATGTGCGTATCAAAACTGTAAGGCACAATGGGTTTAATCATCCAGCCATTGGTTTCAATTAGGTTAATGACATAAGGGTCGCCAAAATCTGCCTCTGTATCAAAATCCCCACCAAAAGTAGTTTCTGGATAAGACGTTAATATAGGTAGATATAAATCATTTTTATAAGCGACTAACAAGGGTTTATCGTTTGCCACAAATTCTGCGAACATACTGATAAAAAACAAAAAAACAAAGAGCCACAAGCTCCAAGATGCACGCCTGTTATTTAAAAATATTTCTTTGCGACGTTGATTAAGCGGCGACAAACCAGAGGAAAAAACAGAAAAAAGCATCATCGTATCATCTCTCCTAGCGCTGCTGACTTTCAAAATCAATGCGTGGATCAACCCACACATAGACCAGATCAGAAATAAGTTTAACGATGAGACCAAATAGAGTGAATACAAATAGTGTTCCAAAAACTACTGGATAATCTCTATTTAATACTGACTCAAAACCTAACAGGCCGATGCCATCTAATGAAAAGATAACCTCAATCAATAACGATCCTGTAATAAAAATGCTTAAAAAAGCTGCCGGAAAACTCGACACTACAATTAACATAGCATTTCGAAATACGTGTTTGTAGAGTACTTGATTTTCACTCAAGCCTTTAGCGCGTGCCGTCGTCACATATTGTTTATTAATTTCATCTAAAAAGGAATTTTTAGTCAGCATGGTGAGCGTGGCAAAGCCACCCAAGGTATAGGCCGTGAGCGGAAGGGCTAAATGCCAAAAATAATCTTTAATTTTACCTAAGTAAGAAAGCTCATCAAAGTTTGGCGACGTTAAACCTCGAAGAGGAAACCAATCTAAAAAACTACCGCCTGCAAAGATCACGATTAAAAAGATACCTAATAGAAAACTGGGGATTGCGTTGCCAATAACAACAATAAAACTAGTGTATATATCAAAGCGACTACCATGAGAAATCGCCTTGTAGACGCCTAGCGGAATAGAAATGAGATAGATGATTAAAGTGCTCCATAACCCTAGCGATATAGTAACCGGCATTTTTTCTAGGATAAGATTGATCACTGACTCATTGCGAAAGAAGCTATCGCCAAAATCTAGGCGGGCATAGTTAACGACCATATCAAAAAAACGCACATGTGCGGGCTTATCAAAACCATACAGCTTATTAATTTCTGCAATAATTTCAGGCGGTAGACCCTGAGCGCCACGGTAGTCCGAACTACCTGTTGGCGATGATTCAAAAGAGCCACCACTACCACCCGTTCGATCCGTATCACCGGAGCTCTCGCCTTGAATAGAGGCAATCAGCTGCTCGACAGGGCCGCCGGGAGCTGCTTGAATAATGCAAAAATTAATGACCAAAATACCTAACAAGGTAGGAATGATGAGCATTAAGCGCCTTAAAATATATGTGCCCATAATATTATTATTGTGCTCTATATAGTTGAAGATGATTAAACTGAAACTAGTTACACATCACTAGTTTTAGCGACTAATTAGACTATTTATATGCTCTGTCACTCGGGGAAGTTAGCCTCTAATTACACATATAAATTTACTGTGCCTCAAGCTTTGCTGCTTTTTCTGGGCTGTACCACCAACTGTGGATCGCCCTAGTATAATATTTATCATAGACCGGAGACGTCTCTGGAAAATAAAATTTATCCCAGTAGACAATACGCGATGACGAGCTATACCACTGGGGGATAGCATAGTAATTATGTAGCAAGGCACGATCGAGCGCACGCGTAGCCACGATTAATTGCTCACGGGAGTTGGCATCAACGACATGCTCAATAAGGCCGTCAATCGCTGGGTTTTGAATACCCACCAAATTGCCACTACCCTCCATTTTTGCAGATTGAGAACCCCAAAAATTTTGCTGCTCGGCACCAGGTGCTTCACTCTGTACAAAAACATGCACGATCATATCGAAATCGAAGCTACGCTTACGATTAATATATTGCGAGCTATCAACAAGGCGCACATCCACATAAATACCGAGTTTTTTAAGGCTCTGAATAAAGGGATTGACGATGCGCTCAAAGCCTGAGGAAACTAACAGAATCTCAAAATTTATTTTTATTCCATCGGCATTATAAAGCTGGTTGTCCTTAACAGCATAACCCGCCTTATCCAGTATCGCTTTGGCACTGCGTAAATTAGGCCGGTTATGACCGCTACCATCAGATTTTGGGAGCAGGTAGGGCTCAGTAAAGACTGCAGCAGGCAGCTGCTCTTTAAATGGTGTTAATAAAGCCAATTCATCTTGGCTTGGCAGCCCTGTTGCCGCGAGCTCGCTATTCGAGTAAAAGCTATAGGCGCGGTTATATACATTATAAAAAAGCATCTCGTTTGACCATTCAAAATCAAACGCATAACTAATCGCTTTTCGCAGTGCTATATCTTGAAATATGGGCTTGCGCAGGTTGTAGACAAAGGCCTGCATACCTTTATTGGCACTGTTCTTTACCTCTTTTTGAATAAGTTGTCCCGCTTCAACGGCAGGAACATCGTAGGCTGTCGCCCAAAATTTTGAGCTATTCTCCCAACGAAAATCATATTCGTTAGCCTTTAGAGCCTCGATAGCAATATTATTATCTCGATAGTAATCAATACTAACAATATCAAAATTATACAGCCCATTATTAACGGACAAATACCTGCCCCAATAATTAGCATTGCGCTCATAGGTGATGTTTCTACCCGCATCGACGTCTTTAATTGTATAAGGCCCGCTTCCTAGCGGTATCTCTAAACTACTTTTGTCGAACTCTTTACCCTCCCAAAAGTGCTTGGGTAAAACCGGTAATTCTCCCATAATTAATGGTAGTTCACGGTTGTTGTTCTGCCTAAAGCTAAATTTAACTCGTTGGGCGTCTAAAGCCTCTACCGATATCACATCTTGGTAGTAAAATTGATAGATAGGGCTGCCTTTCTCTAACAAAAGTTTATAGCTAAACACCACATCCTCAGTATCGATAGCATGCCCATCACTGAAGTATGCATCTGTACGCAGATGAAAAATAACCCAACTTCTATCTGCAGGATATTCGACCTGTTCCGCTAGCAGGCCATATTGAGTGAACGGCTCATCTGCAGAAGTGACCATTAAGGTATCGTAGAGTAGTGCTAAATTATCAGCGGGATTACCCTTGGCAATATACTCATTCAAGCTATCAAATGCGCCTCTTCCAGACAAGCGTAAAATCCCGCCTTTTTGAGACTTGGCAGAGGTGTAGTCAAAGCGTTTAAAATTAGCGGGATATTTGGGCTCACCGTGTATAGCAAGAGCATGACTTTTTATTGAATTAACTGATGCAGTAGCACTCATAATTGTGCAAAGACTAAATGCAGCAACTAATGAAATTAAGGTAACTTTATTGACCTGACACATATTATAAAAATTCATCGTATTTTTTAATCATCTATTCATTTATAACGTTTAAGGTCATTTTTTAGAGGGGAAAAACCCGACAGCTATGATCACTAACTAGAACTAATATAACATTTATTATTTTATAATCGCTACACACTATAATTTAAGACAAAGAAAATCCAACAAGATTTCAATTACATGTTTAATTTATAACCTTTATTTTTGATCTAAGCGCGTTTTACATTCGCAGAGGCCACAATTAACGCTTCATTAAAGCGCTATAGGCTGAGTTTCACCTCATAAGTGCACTAGGCTATTACAGCTTTACATCCAATGTACTAACCCTACTATTCTTAGGCAGAAGGTTAATTGAAAAACAACTTGGAGCTGCTAGACATGAGCGAAAACGCATCTCAAACATCATTCCTTGGTTTAGCATGGATCCGCGACTAGGTGGGAATGACCGCGAACTGATTACTCACTTATCTCTGCATTAAGTAGGCCGCAGATGAGCCTGTACTCAAAAAATTGGTCCAAATGGTGGGCTTTGCCATAATCATCAAAGCCTTCTACCAAAGGCTTAACCTCTGCTGCCTCGCAATTTAGATTTGCGCCGAGGTAGAGGGTAAGTAACTATTCACTTACAGCTGTGTTAAATTAGTCGTCTTTGGGCTGGGACAGTAATAATAGCGTCAGAATGGTGGGCCTTGTTATTTTCACTTATGCGTCATCTCCTCTCGATTATCTTCATTTCGCACCAACCTAGTCTCTCAATCAATGGTAATATTAAATTAGCATTGATACGCCGTTGACTATTATTTTTATAGTGCATATAACTCCTTAATTGACGATAACGGATGTGTATCAACTTATCGCTGACTTTTAGGCCAGCATAGAGAGCAGTATCTTTGGTTTTGATTGTAAGAACGATCAAATCTCCTAAACGCATAGCTTAGGATAGGCAGGCGTAATCGCTATAAAGCAGTAGAATGAATGTAACCTTATTAGTAATAATTATTGAGCGATTTAATGACTACAGGTAATAACAGAGACAAGATTTTTTTAGACAATCATCAAGATATCGTTACAAATTATATGTATCTAGGCTTGTTGCCTTTTTTTATAGGCGCATTTGGACCTTGGATATTTATAGCTAGCGAACCTTTTTTAGTACGCTTTTTTCTATTTTACTCGGCAATTATTTTTGTTTTTTTAGCGGGTTCACTTTGGGCCATCGCGTTAGTTGTCAAATCAAAGAATAGTGGCTCGGAGGATGATAAAAACAATCTTAGCCCGCGCACTGTTCACTGCGCTATTGTTTTTTCGCTATGGCCCCTAGGCTGTCATTTTTTACCTCCCCTTTATGCAGTCGCAATTATGCTGATCGGCTTTCTACTTTTACTCGGTTGGGAAAAGTTATTTGTCAATCAACATTACTCTCCATGGTACAAAGCACTACGGCATAAAATTACTTTTATTGTTATTGCTTGCCATATGCTAAGCATTTTAAATATTGTGCGAACTGATGTTCTTATATAGCGATAGCTGACCATTAAATTAAGAAAGTTTTAACTGGGCAGGCGCCCACATTGAGTTAATAATTGTTGCCAATTGATTGTATGTTGCTTGATTGCGGCATTAAATAACTGCCACTCGCTGTCTTCGCTGACAAAAACACCACTCCAAAAATCATCAAATGCTAAAGACATTCTTTGATCACTATTTAATTGATTTCTCAAGCGCTCGATACGTTTAAGTATTGGTTCACTTTGTTGGTGCAACTTTGCAATATAAGGCTGTATTTCATTAATATAATATTTTAAAAAAACTGTTTGCACGATATCAAATTTTTGATTCGGTCTTTCATTGAAACATAGGGGCCGAGTCGATAAGCGCGACGCTAATAATTTATCGGCTTCTGCCAAAAATAAACGCGAAAGCTGTAAAGAATGCCTTATCTGACCGAGTCTTTTTGATGACACCACCACACTAAAGGCTTGTTCTAACGCAAACTCATCTGCTGTAGACATCACACTAGCGTTGGCATATTGATAAATGTCGTCCAAGGCGGCATACAATTCATTAGGTTCAAGCATAACTTCTTCAACATTCAAAGGCTCTGTGCTCAGCGAGAACAGTACAGAAAATTCATCACTCGCAAAAACGGCATTCCAGCGCACTATCGCCAATTGCTCTCGCTTAATAATTAACGCTTCTTTTAAAAGATTATACAATTCAGAATCAACCGCTAGTGTTTGTAGGCATACATCGCCTAAATCAATAAATTTATATTCATAAATTAGGCGTTGAGATGGCTCTAAGAACAGCCCTAAACTACTGTTACGCTGGCCAATATGGCGCTGCAAATCACACGATGATAATTTTAAAAAATCTAAAAGATTAATTTTTGTGGGTGCTGTAGTTTGCACTAACTCTCGATTGAGTGGATACCGCATTAATGCTGAGGCCGTTAATTCATCCTCGCGATCAACGTCTAAAGAGTTAGATAGCCGATCTAAATAATTATCAAATACAGCCTCGGCGCTTTTAGGTGATCCACAGCTTATCAAAAACAGGCACAACACCAAACAATAGAGCCTCTTATAACTACAAATTAAAGGCTGAACGATTATATACAGACATTTCGAATAGTTTTTTATTTTTAAAAAATTGACTATTAATAAAGCGTCATCGATCATATATTATCTGCAAACATTATTGGTTAGTACCTTGTGTTTTAAAATTGACACGCCAAGTTTTTATATCTGACACATCTCCTATGAGTTTATGGCTACCATTATCCTTAAACCTCGAAAAATTTGCCTGCTTTTAATGCATCCACTGTCATGTGCAAAAATCTTGAGTATAAAACAGCGTCTTAATCACTACTGACTCAGCTCCAGCACCTACATTATATACGCTACCACTATTTATATAGGTGAGTGTCTACTAGCGCACACGCTTATTCATTTTTAGTCGGCTATTAATAGCGCTTGAAGAATGAGCTAATACATAAATTCATAACCCTACAAATATAATAAAGCTGCCAGACAACGAACAATCTCGACACAATGACTATAAATACACCAGACTCGCTTTTAACCATCACTTATGTGAGTAACTGCGCAATAAAAAAGATCATGATCATATTATCGTTCCCGAAGCGACTTCTGCTGCTCGTGTGGATTGGAAGCACTATAGTGGGGCAAAGGTATTTCTCAATCATGGCAAAAGATGCTAAATACTTGCGACCAAGCCGGTTCAGCTCAGTTTCATAAGACGTAGGTGCGCAACTTTAAGGGTTGGGATTTACTGAACTTTTTAATGGGCGCACGTACAGAACTTGAGCGCTTTAACGAGTTTAAAATATCCAACTATAACCTAGTGATGAATCGAGTTGACTACTGTCGCGGCAATGCCACCGAAAAGATCATTCAACTACCCGACAAGATTGAGCGAATTGATTAATGTAATGAACAAAATGTCTTCTTTCAAAAACAGCTTCAACACTGTTCTCGCGTTTATATAAATCTTATGGCGTTAGATTTACGCGACCTGGCAGTGACTCATGCAGGCAATCGCTTTGTTATTTATGCGCTGTTCCCGCAATATAATATTTCTATTTATGTGATCAGGGGCCTTCAAGAAAAAACACCTCATTTGCAACGGTAAAATCGATCTTCGACCGCAGCTCACAAACAAATGTTGGCGAACCTATGTTCAAATTTGGAGGAGGCGGCCACCAAGCCGAAGGCATCTACCAGAGCAGACAGACTCTTGCCCCAGCAATACTTGCCGAGTTCATTGAAGAGATCAATAGTGACGGTTAATTATTTAAATCGCTTAAACCAACATAGTGCCAGACCATCCACCTGAGTACTGCCCTATAAATATCGCTCATTAAGACTAGACAAAATACAGCGGGCTAATGGTAATTTTAACAGTGTCGACAATTGTGTGACTATGACTTATCGTTTGCTGCTGCCCTAGTATCTCGAGACAGCGTATTTCTATAGCCCCTTTATAACAATAAATGTTCAACAAAATAGCGCACGACAATAATATTGCAGGCTTTTTATTAAGTGACATATCTAAGATCAGTAAACAACCTATTGTCGCATCAAAAACTTTAATACCGAGGGCAGGCGTTTGCCTTGCAGCATCATGTGGTCGCGCATTAATTCGCTGGCTTTATTTCCTTCACCCGCAAGAATTGCCTGGCAAATAAGAGCGTGCTCTTCTGACGACTTTGGAAGACGCCCTCTAATATCGTAAGGGAGAGAACGATAGGGGTTAATATGTATCCCAATATGCCGCAGCTGCTCAATGAGCCAATGGTTATCAGTAGCCTGATGAATGGCTGCATGAAACTCTAGATTCGCAATACTGTAGTTAACTTTGTCGTTAGCCTCAGCTAGTACCTCACATTTTTTTAGCTTATCCTGAATTATCTTTGCATGTTCATCGGTGAGTGAAGCCGCCGCTAACCTGCAAGCCATTCCCTCCAAACCCGCAGCCACCTCAAAGAGGTCTAGTAGCTCTTTGGAGGTCAAAACTCGGACTATTGCCCCTTTTCTTGGTATTGTTTGCAAAAAACCACAACCTACCATTGCTCTTATCGCTTCACGAATAGGTGTCCGTGATACTCCAAACTTTTCTGCTAAAACAGATTCTTCTAGCTGATCCCCCGGCCGCAAGACTCCAGAGGAAATCTCTTGGGTAATTTGTGCTATTAGCTTATCCGCAGCCCTTGTCATATCTTCTCTCGTGAATCTTAATCATTAAAAATATCATGATTGGATTTAAACATCCAACGGTTACACATAAAGCTCAGTGTATATTTATATATTGTATAAAAATACATATAGATATAAAATGTATACTCAATTACAGGAGAAGAACCATGCAACCACTAAATATAATAAAAAACTTAACACTCAGCACCATACTTTTTGCATCGATGGCCACCAGCGCAACGGAGCTAAAACTATCTCATCAGTGGTCTACCAAAGATGTTCGTCATAAAGTGGCGCAAATTATAGCCGACGAAGTCACCGCTGCAAACGTTGACCTTACTATTCGAATTTTCCCCTCT
>JBLIFG010000064.1:0-10453 GCA_047633635.1 Cellvibrionaceae bacterium
CTCATTATTGTTTTACCGCTCTTTATTGTCTGTGGTATTTCAACAGGCGCAGTTAATATTCCATTAACTGATCTTTACTCCGCTGTATTAGAGCGTATCAGCTCAAGTAACACAGCATCCCCACATTTTTATCAAGCTATTATTTTTGATATACGCTTGCCGCGTGTACTTCTTGCCGTATTTGTAGGCTCTATTCTTGCTGTTAGTGGCGCAGTTATGCAGGGCTTATTTCGCAATCCATTGGCTGATCCTTCCTTAATCGGCGTCACCGCAGGTGCATCTTTAGGCGCGAGTCTTGTGATTGTTTTCGTTGTAGGCTATCAAGTCCCTTGGTTGAATATGTCTCTGCTATCTATAGGTGCTTTTTTAGGTGGGATGTTGGCGGTCTACCTTGTATATTCTTTGGCTAAAAATCCTTTTGGCACATCGGTTGCTACCATGCTTTTAGCAGGTATTGGTATCACTGCCCTAGTAGGAAGCGTGACCGGTTTTTTGGAGTTTTATGCAGATAACGAAATGTTGAGGCGCATTAGTTTGTGGCGCATGGGTGGATTAGAGGCCGCAACTTTCGACCATGTTCTATTAGCTGGGTCTGTTGCCATATCAATGTTTATAGTGTTGCCGCGCTATAGTTATGCCTTGAATGCTTTATTGTTGGGTGAGTCTGAGGCACGTCATCTGGGTATCGATACTGAGCAATTAAAAAAAATAAGTATTTTGTTCGTTGCCGCAGGTGTTGGTATTTGTGTAGCCTTGGCTGGTGTGATTGGTTTCGTTGGTTTAGTTGTACCACACATATTTCGTTTGTTAATTGGTCCAGATCATCGCTATTTATTGCCGGCGTCTGCCCTTGGCGGTGCAATCTTGTTGGTGTTGTCTGATAATCTATCTCGAGTCATATTAGCACCCGTTGAATTACCTGTTGGCATAATTACGGCTTTTATTGGTGTACCATTTTTTATATCGTTATTGACGCGTCGACATTCGATAGGTATTAGCTAGTGTCTATTTTAACCGCCGAGAATTTATGCGTATATATTGACAATATTTGTCTGTTAAATAATATATCAGTGAAGGTCGAGCAAGGTGAATTGCTATCGATTATTGGTCCTAACGGCGCGGGCAAGACTACCTTAATAAATGCGCTAATGGGCGATATACAAAAAGCCTACCGAGTAGAGGGTAGCGTGTTATTTTGTGGGCATGATATTAAGCAGTTACCTCTTGCTAAAAGGGCAATGCAAATTGCATGTCTACCGCAGATAAACTTACTTAACTTTCCATTTAACGTGAAAGAAGTGGTGGGCTTAGCTAGAACTCCCCATAGTAGTGGTAAAAAAATTGATGCGATTATTATAAATGAGGCACTTAAAGCTTTAGACATTTTTCACTTAAAAAATCGTCTATATACTCAGCTATCTGGAGGCGAAAAACAACGCGTTCAATTAGCCCGAGTGATGGCTCAGATTTGGCGTGAAGAAGATAATGACAAAAGACTCCTTTTTTTAGATGAGCCGACGGCATCACTAGATTTAGGTCATCAGCAACAATTAATGAAAATAATTCGTGACTTTGCAAATCAAGGTGTGGCCATTGTTATGATTGTTCACGATATTAATGTCGCGATTAACTATTCAGATAAATTAGTAGCATTGAGCGAATCAGAGTTAGCCGCCTCAGGTAGCCCAGAGAAAATTGTAACAAAGCAATTACTTAAAGCTTTATATAATCTCGACGTTGAAATTACTACACACCCAATATCATCAAAACCAATGATCATTACTGTTTGATAATTGGCATAAGCTAAAATAGATGGCTAGTGTTATGAGTAGCTAAACATCAGTAAAGTCTTGCAGGTTTATTTTTTTCACGAGTACTGTGTAAATGTCTCTAAATTTTTTTACGATCACTAATTTCTTATTGTCATTAAAGTGGTTGATCGGTTTATTTGTTCTGTTGCTGTTTTCTGCCTATTTTTTAGTCTTCTTTTTTGTGCTACCCGTAAGCGCTGTTTCATCACAAGCTGCTCTGGCTGCAGATAAAGATTTAATGGAGGGCGGTTTACAGAAAGAGTTGGTGGTGACCGATTATGCTAATCGCTTAGTCATACTTGATAACCCTGCAAAAAGAATTATTTCTTTAGCACCGCATATTACTGAAAATATTTTTTCTGCAGGGGCGGGTCATCTAATCGTTGGCGCGGTTGATTTTTCTGATTATCCAGAGGCGGCAAAAATAATACCAAGAGTAGGAAATATACAAGGATTCAGTGCCGAGACAATTGTAGCGTTAAAGCCCGATTTGATCATTGCTTGGGGTACTGGGCACTCGGCGAATATCATTCAAAAGTTAATTGATCTGGGCTTAACAGTGTATATTGACGAGCCAAAAATATTAGAAGATGTTGCGAAATCTATTCAAGATATCGCAACAATGACAGGCCAAAAAAAGTTGGCCGCAAAAAGCATCGAAGCATATTTACAAAAACTTGATGTGTTAAAGCAGCGTTATAGCGGTCGTGAAAAAATTAGCGTGCTTTATCAAGTTTGGGATAAGCCTTTACGCACCATTAGCGGCGATCATATTATTAGCGATGTGATTGGTTTGTGTGGTGGCCAAAATAGTTTCGCAGATGCGGCAGTTATTGCGCCAAAAATTAGTATTGAATCAGTGTTGGCACGCAATCCGTCTGCGATTATTGCTAGTGGTATGGGCTCAGAGCGATCAGATTGGTTAGATAATTGGTCAAAATGGCGGAGTTTGCGTGCGGTTAACGATAAAAACCTATTTTTTATTCCGCCTGATTTACTGCAAAGACACACCGTAAGAATTTTGCAGGGTGCCGAGATTCTCTGTGATCAACTTGAAACTGTTAGAAATAAATACAAACCCTTAAAGAATTGATATTTTAGGGGTTTGCGTTAATAAGTTAATGTAATTTATTAAGAGTCAGTTATAGTGTCTCATCATCATGTAAAAAATTGTCAATAGCGTCGGTTAAGCTAGAGCGTAGTTTCTCTCTACCTAACAACTTTGTTTGAACTGCCTGAGGTAGTTCAGTAAAGAGAATAATATTTTTACGAATCAGTAGATACACTAAATCTTCAGCGACGCGAACAATATCTTTATCAGATTCTGCCAGCGCAAGCTTTGAGGTTTCGGTTTCGTTGATGAAGGAGAGAAACTTGATAAGCTCAGGGTCAGTTGCAGAAATGTATTCGGGGTGTTCATCACCTAGAGATAAGCTAAGAGATTCGATTGAGCCGTCAAGACTGCGGTTGATATAAGGCATATTGGCATCTCTGTTGGTTTGTGAATGCGCATGTTTGCGTAGCGATAATGTATTTGTAATAGAATAGACTAAACTAATGTCATATTCATTATTGTATTGAAGGTCTTATAATAAATTTGTCTATTTAAGGTGATTAAATGCCACAAGAAGATCCCCATGAGGATTCGTCAAGCGCTGATGATACTAATCAGAGTGTTCAGCAAGCGAACCTAGGGGCGAGTGAGCCTATCCGTGATGAGCTGCTAATTTGCCTGTTGCAGATGACTCGTCTCAAAGCCACTCCTTGTTCAGAAACAACACTTGTGGCGGGCTTGCCACTTGTTGATCAGCTGCTTACGCCCGAACTTTTTGTGCGAGCAGCAGCTCGGGCAGGCCTCGATGCTAAAGTGATCAAGCGTGATCTACTCGAAATTCCTGACGTTGTTCTACCCATTGTATTGCTACTCGATAATAATAAAGCGGTTGTTTTGAAAGCCTTCGATAAAGCGCAAAACAAAGCTGTGATTGTCAAGACTACTATTGCCAACAGCGACGATGATGCAGAGCTTAACGTTAGTTTGTCGAAGTTAATGGGCTGCTATTCAGGCTACTGTATTTTCGTCAAAGCTGAAGCTCGCTTTGAGCAGGTAGAAGAATTATTTTCAAAAAAGAAAAGCGATCACTGGTTTTGGTCGGTAATGAAATCATCTTGGCGAATATATCGAGATGTTTTATTTGCTTCGTTATTTATTAACTTATTTGCTGTGGCGACACCGTTGTTTGTCATGAATGTCTATGATCGAGTTGTGCCTAATCAGGCAATAGAAACCTTGTGGGTATTGGCCATAGGCGTATTTATTGTCTACTTATTTGATATTGTCCTCAAGGGTCTTCGGGGTTATTTTATTGAAGTTGCTGGTAAAAAATCAGATATTATTTTGTCGGGGTTTTTATTCGAACGAGTACTCGGTGCGCGCTATGACCAACGGCCCAGTTCAGTAGGTTCATTCGCTAGTCAGTTTCGTGAGTTTGATAGTGTAAGAAATTTTTATACATCGTCAAGTATTTCGGCGCTGGTGGATTTTCCCTTTGTATTTCTTTTTCTACTTGTTATTTATTATGTGGGCGGCCCACTAGTGTGGGTGCCTATTATTGCACTGCCTCTTATTTTGATTTATGGCTGGTTGATGCGAAAACCCATAAAAAATGCTATCGAGCAAACCTTCATGGCCTCGGCTCAAAAAAACTCAACGCTTATCGAGTCGTTGGTCGGGCTCGAATCTGTCAAGGTTCTCGGTGCCGAGGGCTCTTTGCAGCGCTTATGGGAGAACTCAGTCGGTCACGTTGCCCACTGGGGGCAGCGTATGCGTATGTTGTCGCTTTCTGTTAATTTGTTTTCGGGCTTAATTCAGCAAGTTGCCAATGTTGCTATTGTTATTATGGGTGTTTATTTAATTGCTGAGCGCGAGCTAACGATGGGAGCTTTGATTGCCTCAGTTATGTTAGCAGGGCGCGCGCTGGGGCCGATCTCACAAATCGCGACACTGTTGGTCAATTACGACCAAACAAAAACCGCGCTGTCAGCACTCGATGATATTGTCTCTAAAAAACAAGAGCGTAATCCTGAAAAGCCTTTTGTTAAGCGTCCTAGTTTTAAAGGCGCGATTCAATTTAATAAGGTGAACTTCAATTAT
The DNA here is from genome assembly GCA_047633635.1 of Cellvibrionaceae bacterium. Taxonomy (GTDB): domain Bacteria; phylum Pseudomonadota; class Gammaproteobacteria; order Pseudomonadales; family Cellvibrionaceae; genus CANLBN01. The sequence goes on from JBLIFG010000064.1 coordinate 4,966, forward strand.
CCAGATGAAAAGCAAGCAGCCCTAGACAATATTTCTTTCACGATTAAGCCAGGTGAAAAAGTAGCCATAATTGGGCGTATTGGCTCGGGTAAAACTACAATACATAAGCTATTGTTGGGGCTTTATCAACCCACAGAGGGGAGTATCTTATTTGATGGTATCGATAGTCAGCAAATTGATCCAGCCGATCTGCGTGCGCATATGGGTTATGTGCCTCAAGACGTGATTTTGTTTGCAGGCTCGATTAAATCGAATATTGTTTATGGTGCGCCAAGCACAAGTGATGCTGACATCATTAAAGTAGCTGAAGTAGCGGGTGTTAAAGAATTTGTCGATAGGCACCCCTTAGGTTTTGATCGCGCTGTGGGTGAGCGTGGTCAAGCGCTCTCAGGTGGCCAGCGTCAAAGTATTGGTGTTGCTCGTGCATTGCTTGGCGAGCCTACAATGTGTCTTTTAGATGAGCCCACGAGTGGTATGGATAACAGCACTGAATCCTTAGTAAAAAAGAATTTGTCGGGCGCATTGAAAAATTCGACCGTAATATTAGTGACACATAAAATGTCTTTGCTGACGCTCGTCGATCGAGTCATTGTGCTCGACGGCGGCAGACTTATTGCCGATGGACAAAAAGAATCCGTAATTGATGCATTAAAAAAAGGCCAGCTCCGTGTCACTCAACCCTAATTCGCCAGCATTACCCATGTCTAATAAGCCTGTATCTAGCGAGGATTTGTCTTTTGCTTCATCGGCGGCGGCGGCGGTCTTGCATCAATCTCCTCGCGGAGGTCAACAGCTACTGTGGATGATAATGGCTTTTGTCGTAGGCATTATTGTGTGGGCGGCTTATGCTGAAATCGATGAATTTACGCGTGGGCAGGGTCGCGTTATTCCCTCGCGCTCCGTGCAGTTAATTCAAAACTTAGAAGGTGGTATCGTCGCTGAAGTCTTTGTTCGTGAAGGACAGCTGGTTAAACGTGGAGAGCCGGTTATTCGTTTAGATAGCATTGGCTTTTCATCGTCGTTAAGTGAGACTAAGGTCAATCAAGCACAATTATTAGCAAAGGCAACGCGATTGAAAGCTGAGGCCGAGGGCAGTGATTTTCCCGTGGCGCAACTATTAACGTCATTGTCTAAAACAACAGTTGATGCCGAAAAAAATCTCTATCTTGCACGTCAGCGAGAAAATAAAGCCAGTAGTCAGATTATCGTTCAGCAAATTACTCAAAAGAAGCAAGAGCTGTCAGAGTTAGCCGCTAAGGCGTTACAGCTTGGCCGTAGCTATCGCCTACTCAAAGAGGAGCTAGACCTAACTCAGCCACTAGTTGCCGAGGGTGCTGTCTCGCAGGTAGAACTATTACGACTAAAGCGTCAAGCTAATGATTTACGCGGAGAACTGGAGGCGGTTAAATTATCGACACCAAGAATTAAATCATCGTTAATAGAGCTCGAGCAAACATTAAAGGCTCAAGAGTCCGCGTTTAAAAGTCAGGCGCAGTCAGATTACAATGATGTCAACGCAGAGTTATCCCGATTGCAAGAAACAACTCAAGCCATTATCGACCAAGTCGATCGCCGCGTGGTTAAATCGCCCGTTACGGGCACTATCAAGCAGATGTTTGTAAAAACCTTAGGGGGCGTGGTTCAACCCGGTATGGATTTGCTAGAGATTGTTCCATCGGAAGATAGCCTTTTAATTGAGACAAAAATAAGGCCTGCTGACATAGCATTTATGCACCCTGGTCAAAAGGCGATGGTTAAATTTACCGCGTATGATTTTTCTATACACGGCGGGTTACAAGGAGAGGTTGTTAATATCAGCCCCGACACTATTTTAGATGAAGAGGGGGAAAGCTTTTATCTGGTTCAAATAGAAACTCAGGAATCTTTTTTAGGTGCCGAGACTGGTTCACTGCCAATTATTCCGGGAATGACTGTCAATGTAGACGTACTCACTGGTAAAAAGACAGTGCTAGATTATATTTTGAAGCCTATTTTAAAAACAAAGCAGCTAGCGTTAAGAGAAAGGTAGTGTAGTTTTTAAAAAATGTTGTGTGCTTTTGATAACAATTAGCTCATCAATTATAATTTTTTAACTACTACAGAGCCCCCCATAAAAATAATTATATAAAAAGAACATTGATTTTGAAAAGGGAAGGCAAATAAGTAACTCGAATATTTCAGTCATTTATAGTGATGGTTTTAGCCTCACACATGTTAATCAATTATTTATAAGGCGTTATTACAAACTTTATTAATATTATTCAATTTTTTGCTATAAATTCCTTTTGTACACTATTTATATCTACATTTGATCCATGTCAAATTATTAATTTCATTTTGGAGTAACATTTTGATACTAAATTTTTTAATACTTCACTCTTAAATATCTGTAAATTATAGAGGTCTAGTTAATTACCATGAGTGCTAATAATTAAAAATATATACAAGTTATTGCTGATCCTATTAATGCAAGTCAACTAGCTTTAAATAAAGAATGAATAAAATATCCACTAGAGGTTTGTATAACGGATATACGGTCATTACATGAGGTTGTCAAAGGTGTATAATGAGAAGTGGTTCACACTTTTATTTCAAAGGAATTTATGAAAAAAATAGTCAAGTTGTCAACGATTGCGGGAATGTTAGCGGCTACTTTGTTGAGTGTAGCCAGTGTACATGCCTTAACGTTAGAGCAAGTTGTTGAACATACCTTAAAAACTAACCCAGAATTACTATCCTCTCGTCAGCAATTGCTGTCTCGCGAAAGTGAGATAAGTGGTGCCAAGGCCAGCTTTTTGCCCTCTTTAGATGTAGAGCTAGGCATCGGTCGCGAGGGCACCGATTCGCCGGCAACCGGTGATATTGATGTCGAACTTACGCGTAAAGAAAGTGCCTTAAGACTCAGGCAGCTAATTTATGATGGTCGTGCCACCGCAAGCGAAGTTGATCGACAAAAGGCACGTTATAACAGTCAGCTGTTTGATACCTTTGCCACTGAGCAGCAAATTGCTTTGCGGGTAACCGAGGTATATATCAACGCACTGAGGCAGTCTGAATTACTGCAGCTACTCAGAGCCTCCCTCGATGCCCATCAAAATATTTATGATCAGATGTCACTGAGAAGTGATGCGGGTGTGGGCAGCCGCTCAGATCTAGATCAAATTGCTGCAAGACTTGCGCTGGCAAAAAGCAACTATATTGCGGGTCAGAACAACCTGCAGGATGCCGTGAGCAATTTTTATGGCGTGGTGGGCTATCTTCCCGAGTCGAGCACTATGGAGCGGCCATTGCCTTTTTCACTGACCGATAAGCTTGAAGCCTCACTTCAAATTGCCTTCGCTAATCATCCTCAGCTGAAGTCGGCAGATGCAGATATAGAGGCCGCCAAGGCCCAGTATCGCGCGAGTAAAAGCTCATTTTATCCGACCCTTACCCTAGAGGGCGATCGTACTATTAACGAAGATATTGATGGGGTTGAAGGCACCAATGAAGATTGGACCATTGCCCTGCGGCTGCGCTACAACCTTTATAGAGGTGGGGCGGATGTTGCCCGCAAAAATCAAACGGCCGAGCTTATTGGCGAAGCCCAACAGGTTCGTGCGACGACTAAGCGGCAAGTAGAAGAGGGCTTACGTTTATCGTGGAGCGCCTTCAGCTTTACTAGCCAGCAGATCGAGTTTTTAACCACCTACGTAGATTCGGTGGTGGCTACGCGGGAAGCTTACCAAAAGCAATTTAATATAGGCCGACGTTCACTATTAGACCTACTGAATACAGAGAACGAAGTGCTCGATGCTAAAAGGAACTATTTAAATGCAGATTATGACCGGCTGTTTGCTCGGTACAGAGTGGTGCAGGCAGAGGGTAATCTAACCAATAAATTGGGTATAAAATAGCCGTTTTAAGAATAAAACAATATTTGTATTCGTTGCTTTTTTACTCAACAATACTAAAAGCATTTTAAGTAGTTATTTAAAGACAATCACAGAAATCGGCAATGGAAAGCCGAAAACAACAAGGGAAGTTGGGCAAATGAAAGCTGCAAATATTGCGCAATCGACAGTTACTCCAGAGATGTTTGCTCACGCACGCGGTGAGATTTCTCAATCCAAGGGTGATGTCAGTCTTTTTTTGTCCTCAGGCGAAGAGGTGCCCGCTATTAAAGGCACCAAACTTTACCTCAATGACGAGATAGTTAGCCGAGAAGATAGTGAGGTTATCGTTAATTTTGGTGATGCTGGTGTTCTAGTGCTGGGTCAAAATCAACAAGTGTCTCTTTGCGCTGATTTTTTTCATTGCATCGACTTGCTAGAGCAGTCGGCCACTGTTGATTCAAGCGCTCAATTCGATGGGCCCCAACTAGGCGGCGCCATCGATATAGCAACATTAAATATAGCCATACAAGCAGACCAAGACATTGAGGCATTGTTAAATAACTCCATTGCTGCTGGCCACATAAATGCAGCTGCAGCTAATGATTATGGTGACGCATCAACAGTAGTTCTTTACCAAAAAGTTGGCGACTCACTTCGTCCCGTTAGTGATTTTTTAGTCTCGACATTTACCCTCCCAGAAGTTGACCGAATTAACGGCATATGGGTTCTTGGTAGCGATAATCAGTCTAACGATGATGGGGGGCTAATTAACATGCCGCCCTTAGCCTTAAGGCATCCCTAGCCATCCCCTAGGTAAGCTATCCTTAGTTGTTTTAGAGTTAATTATGATAAGCGAACACAGAGCAGGAAAGCTTGAACACAGAACACGGATAGCAAAGAAACGGAAGATTGAAAAATGAAAGATTTAAATACAGTAGTGCCTACAGTTACTCCCGAGATATTCACTCGCGTACGTGGTGAAATATTAGAAGCCAAAGGTGATGTCAGTCTCTTTCGGGCCGCAGGTGAAGAGGTGCCGGCCATCAAAGGCGCCAAACTGTACCTCAACGACACGATAATTAGCCGAGAGGATAGCGCGGTTATCGCCAATTTTGGGGATGCTGGCGTGCTGGTGCTCGGCCAAAACCAACAAGTGCCACTGTATTCTGACTTTTTCCAGCGCGTCGACTCGCTAGAGCAGGCGGGCACTGCCGATACAAGTACCCTGTCCGATGGCGCCATCGATATAACGGCATTAGAATTAGCCATACAAGCAGGTCAAAACATTGAAGAATTATTAGATCCAACCGCCGCTGGTGACGATGCCGCCAATGAAGATGGTACAGCATCGAACATAATTTTCTATCAAAGAACTGGCGACTCACTACTGCCTGTCAGTGGTTTTGAGACTTCGGTTTTTGGGCGTGCGCAGATAAGCCCTCTTAATGAGTTTGGTGATTTAGTTCAAGTCAACGGTGCACCCATCGCTGTAGATGATGTGCTAACAGTGAACGAGGACGGCAGTTTAATACTTAACCTATTAGGTAACGATAACGACCCTGATGGCGATGCCTTGAGTATCGTTAGCATCAATGGCATACCTTTAGCGCCAG
>JBLIFG010000065.1:0-9673 GCA_047633635.1 Cellvibrionaceae bacterium
CTCCCAACATTTCTTTAAAAACTATCTTGCTGGGATCACTGCCTTTTGTTGGTTGTATGATTGTTGCTATTTTTCTTTTGTATTTATTCCCCGGCATTGCCACCTGGCTACCCGAGGCTGTAATGGGCTCGACCCAATAATTTATTTGTTAATAGGAGTAGTTACCCATGAATAAAAAATCTACGAACTATCGAGTTGGGCTAATTGTGCCTAGCTCAAATATTACGATGGAAACAGAAATACCCGCACTTTTACGTGCTCGTGAAGCCATTTTACCTGAGCGCTTTACGTTTCACTCATCGCGGATGCGTATGAAGAATGTGACCAAAGAAGAGCTTGAACGCATGGATGATGATAGCTTGCGCTGCGCACTAGAGTTATCAGACGCCGCGGTTGACGTTCAAGCTTACGCCTGTCTTGTTGCCATAATGAGCCGAGGCCAAGGCTATCATCGCGTCGCCGAAAAGAGATTATATGAAGCGAGCTTGAAAAATGATTTTCCATCTCCGATCGTAAGCTCTGCAGGTGCATTAATTGATAGCCTACATGAGATCGGAGCCAAAAAAGTATCGATTATATGTCCTTACATGAAGCCCTTGACTCAATTAGTTGTCGATTATATTGAAAGTGAAGGTATTGAAGTTCAAGATTTTATGGCCCTAGAAATTGCCGATAATTTAGAGGTTGCAGCACAAGATCCTAATGCTCCGGCTGAACTTTGGAAAAAACTTGACGTAAACGGTGTCGATGCCATTATTGCCTCTGCTTGTGTACAGATGCCATCGCTTTCGTCGATTGAGAAAATTGAAAAAGCCTCGGGCTTGCCAACATTATCGGCAGCGGTAGCCACCACTCGTAGTATTTTACAAACTCTCAAGCTAAACCCCGTTGCACCTGGCGGTGGTGCGTTATTAGCAGCACGTTAATCTATTCATTAACAAATGATTTAACTTTTTCAATTAACCCTGTTTAACAGGAGCAACATTATGAGCCATACATTTTCTATCAATATTAAAGGCTGGGAGGACGGCGCAGCTATACCTGAAAGATTTTCGCTTGGAAGGCAAGATAGTGACAGCCATGTTGCACTGACTGACAATCTAAACCCTGCTATCTCATGGAAGGACGCACCCACGGGTACAAAATCTTTTGCCATTATCTGTTGCGATCCCGATGTGCCCTCATCTGGCGAAGATGTTAACCAAGAAGGTAGGCTAGTTCCCGCGGATCTGCCACGCATCGATTTTTATCATTGGGTACTAGTCGATATTCCAGCGAGTATTTATGCTATTAGTGAAGGCGAGGCATCTTCGGGTGTAACCCCGAAAGGCAAATCTTTTGGTCAAAAACCCTATGGGGTAGCGGGTATTAATGACTATACCCTATGGTTTGATGGTGATGCTGACATGAGTGGTAATTACGGTGATTACGATGGCCCTTGCCCTCCATGGAACGACAGCATCATGCATCATTATTATTTTACGGTGTATGCACTCAACGTGGCGAGCGTGGGCTTAACGGGAAACTTTACAGGTGCAGACGCAGTCTCGGCAATCAAAGGGCATGTGCTAGCGCAAAGTACCGTGATGGGCACCTATACATTAAATCCCGATTTATAATCATATTATTGATCCGCGTTAACTGACGCTAAAAACTAAAAAGCCCGCGATGATTAACATCGCGGGCTTTTTTAATATGCTAAGGCTTGCTAATTATAACCTGACTGTACAGGTTGCTTTTAAGCCTCATATAAAACTGGCTTATGCATAGTTACTGTTTGCAAAATCCCAATTAGCAAGGTTCCAAAATGCTTCTAGATATTTGGGACGTGCATTACGGTAATCGATGTAATAGGCATGTTCCCAAAGATCGCATGTTAATAGTGGCGTCACATCATCAGTAATTGGACAACCGGCATTGCTAGTGTTGACTATTTCTAGCTCACCCGCTGTAGTTTTAACCAACCAAGTCCAGCTCGAACCAAAATTATTAACGGCTTTATCAGAGAAATCTTCAACAAACTTCTCATAGCTACCCCATTTAGCCACAATAGCATCCCCAAGAGCGCCAGTAGCAGCTCCACCACCATTAGGGCTTAGGCAGTTCCAATAGAAGGTGTGATTCCATATTTGTGCCGCATTATTAAACACACCACCAGATGCTGACTTAATAACTTCCTCTAGGCTTTTACCTTCAAATTCGGTACCAGGAACCATTCCGTTTAACTTAGTTACGTAAGTTTGATGATGTTTACCATAATGAAAATCAAGAGTTTCAGCCGAGATATGTGGCTCAAGTGCATTTTTTTCGTAAGGTAGAGTAGGAAGTTCGAACGACATGAGTTTTATCCTTTATATTGTATATGTGAATTCGTCTGCGCTAAAAAGGCGATGCCTGTTTATTACACTAACATGCCAACACTTATGAGGCATGCATTGGACTTTACACTAAACTATATAAGGCCATTGTGCGTGTTTTCAAGACATTTACTTTTTAAAAAATATGATCATCACTCTTACGAAAACCGCAGACTAATAGATTTAATTTCTGAGTCGCATTGATCAACGTGTTAATTTACGTCTCTGGCATCGTCTTTAAGCCACATTAAGTCAGTCTTTTAACAATGTTATCTAACTATACCTGTCAAACATCTGCGCCAAATATGCTCTCTGGTAAAGCCTAAAAAGACCGATTTTATTTGCGCCTAAAGCCATCGTACAATTCCTATGCAATCTGGCCTGAATTAATAGCTTTACTTGTCTGATCGGCTTGCCTGTCATATTATCTGCGACGGTTATCTTAGATTACTAGCATGAGCCATCAATCTGATGTATTTAAGCCCATGCGTTGGCCTAGAATGTGTAGCTAAAATGATGACCTAAATAACGACACTAAAAATACTCAAAGAACTTACTTATGTTTAGATCCTTTTTTCCAAATCCCAAATGGTTTTTTATCTCTGTCGTTATATGGGCATCAATTACTAGCCTTATTTGGTATAGCCTCAACGCTGAGATAGGACGTTTTTTTGGCTTAAACCTCGACAACTCAACACCCGTCATAGGCCTTGGTCACTTTGTAACCGATTCTTTTATATTATTTTATGGCTATTACATAGTGGCCATCGCACTGTTTGCCGGTTTTTGGTTTAAAGTAGCCCCACATAAATGGCAAACCTGGTCAATTCTTGGCTCGGCACTTATTTTATTCTCGACTTATTTTTCGGTACAAGTCTCTGTTGCCATTAACAATTGGCGCCGACCTTTTTTTGATCTTGTTCAAGAGGCACTTAACCCAAGCCGAGACGCCGATGTAGAAGCTGTGCAATTTTACGATTTAATTATTTTATTTGCCGAGATCGCTTTTCTCGCTATTTTTGTTTTTGTAGTGACGCGCTTCATCGTAAGCCACTATATTTTTCGGTGGCGAACTGCCATGAATGCGTATTACACCAGCCAGTGGGACAATGTCCGCCATATCGAGGGGGCATCTCAACGCGTTCAAGAAGACACCATGCGCTTTGCTACCATTATGGAGACACTCGGCGTCGCACTTATTGATGCGGTGATGACGCTCTTTGCCTTCTTACCCGTACTTTGGACGCTGTCTCAATATGTGAGCGAGCTACCCATTGTTGGTGTTATTCCCTACCCTTTATTTGTCGCGTCAATTGTCTGGTCAATCTTTGGGACTGGCTTGCTCGCCTTGGTAGGTATAAAACTACCGGGATTAGAATTTAAAAACCAACGCGTGGAGGCCGCTTATCGTAAAGAACTTGTCTATGGCGAGGACAATCACCAGCGCGCGCAACCACCCACATTGGCAGAGTTATTTTTAGATGTTCGCAAAAATTATTTTCGCCTGTATTTCCACTACATGTATTTTAATATAGCGCGCAGTCTTTATTTACAAGCGGATAATATTTTTGTTTTTATTATATTAATACCGACGATAGCTGTGGGCGCAATTACCTTTGGCATACTCCAACAAATACTCACTGCCTTTAATCAGGTAAGTAGCTCGTTCCAGTATCTTGTTAATTCATGGACAACGATTGTCGAGCTATTGTCTGTCTATAAACGCTTGACATCTTTCGAGGCGGCCATAGACAACGAGCCTTTACCCGACATTGATAAAGATTTTTTATCCACTAGACCTTAACCCCTTCAGCTGAATAAAAAATACAGCAAGGGGCGTAATTACACCCCTTTAAAAGTCAACTTAAGGGTTAGCTTTTCAAATAACAAACATTATGAACCTAAACAATTAATGCCTTCAAAAAGACCTCAAGCCAAAATAATCGTCAGTAAATTAACAGACTCAATCCTACAGTAAGCAAGTATGAAGCACCCTCTAAGTTTTTAATGTCGTGGCACTTTTGAGCAACATCGATATCAATAATGCCCAATAATTACTGATAAAAATGCCACCAGTTAACTTATCACGGTCGCATATGACAAACGATGCAGTATTTACACAAGTAGATATTGCATCATCTGCAATTACGCTTAGAATAATTCATCAACGTTTGGCTGTGCCGTATAAAAGCTATATCAAGTTATGTCATAGTTATGTCATAGTTAGATCATAGTTGTAAGCCCACGAAAACACTGCGTTTTCAAATTTTCATACGAAACAGCATCAAGATAATAAAGGTATTTTCTTATCAAACACATTCGTCTTTATTATCTTATGCTGGCCCTGGTTTCGACATTTACAGCGCCAGCCATCACTATAGCTAGTTCACCAACTACAACAGACCTGAGTAAAAAGCCCAACCCAGTTATTTCAAAAATCAACATCCATATTCATCCGATGTTTGACGAGACGAAAGCCAAAGAAAATAACGCCCTATTTCGACTCGCAAATCGTCTACATATTGACACGGATAGTAAAGTTATCAGCAATGATCTACTGTTTGCCGAAGGCGATACTTTAAATCATCAAAAGCTACTCGAAAGCGAACGTATTCTTCGGTCTCGACGTTACCTAAATAACGCAACAATCAGCAATAAAGAACTGGCTGATGGGTCCACTGAGGTTGATATCGACGTTAATGAAGTATGGACACTGTTTCCCACGTTGAGCTATTCGCGATCGGGGGGAAACACCGAATATAGTTTTGGCGTAAAAGACTCAAATTTTTTAGGCTCGGGAAAAGCCTTTAATATATCTCGAGAGAAAAACACTGACCGCACTGGCGATAGTTTTGAATATCAAGATACCAATACCGGCTGGCATCAAGCTAATGCAAGCTTAGCTTACACCGATAATGATGATGGATCTAAGCAAAAACTTTCACTCGTCAGGCCGTTTTTTTCTTTAAGTACACCCAGTGCGGGTGGCTTTTCTTATGAAAAATTTGATCGCGAAGAAAGTGTTTATAACGAGGGTGATAAGGTCGATCGCTATACCCACCTTTCTGAGCATCAGCATATTTTTTATGGGAATAAATTTGAAATCAGTAATACCGTTAACGTACATCGTTGGAACATTGGCTTTTCAAAACAAAAAGATACTTTTACACGCTTGCCGAAGGCACCAAATATTATCGCACTACCTGAAACTCGTGATTTCAATATATCGTGGTTTGAGTATCAGTACATTAGAAATGGCTTTGTAAAATCTTATAATGTGCAACAAATTAATCGTGTGGAAGACATCAACTTTGGACTTCAAACAAGTGCGAAAATTGGACATGTCAACTCAACAGTAGACGCCTATGACAATAGCCTTGAGCTACGCCTAAAGGTAGCTCGGGGCTATCGCCTCAGTAAAAACCACTTATTATTTACCAACTTAAGCATTAATGGCTTTCATAAGAATGGTTTGATTGCCAATGGACTAGCAAAGGCACACATACGATATCACTGGCATAATTTTTCTCGCGGTCAACTTTATATCGATTGGGCGGGCGCACGCGGTAAAAATTTATTTACCGATCAATATTTATACCTAGGCGGCAACAACGGCCTAAGGGGTTATCCCGATTTCTATCAAGAGGGCGATAGGCGTTATTTGTTTAGCCTTGAGCAACGCTTTTATGGTGAAAGGGAGTGGCTATCTTTATTTTATTTAGGCTATGCTTTTTTTTACGATCAGGGCCGCGCCTGGGGTGACAGCCTTGTAAGCCAAGCAGAAGATAAAGAATTACGCGATGTTGGTTTTGGCTTACGTTTTTCTGGAACACGCGTAGGCGGTCAAGACCAAGGCAGCTCCAATATATTACACTTTGATATTGCTAAACCGCTGGACGGTGACTCTGACATCTCAGACTTACAGTGGATCCTCAAAGTAAAATCTTCATTTTAATTAAGCACTCAACTTTAGATCTTTCACAAGCCTATACTCTTATAATATTTCAAAAAGCGTTGCCCTAAGGCACACACCTTTACCTTATAAGGTTATAGACAGCTTGTCACTTTTAGCCCCGTCCTTTAGATTTCTCTAGCGGCTATTTTTCGCTAGACCTATAATTTCTTATGCAGTAAAAAATATCAGACTTGAAATAGTTCTTACGTCAATCGCCTAGGCCCATCGACGCATATGTGATTCGCCCCAACAATAATTTGTCGATAAGCACGAGGGTTTGTTTTCACTCGAGCCTCAAAACTCACAAGATTTATGGCCACCAATTGATTTCTTTTTTAGAGCGCTCACAACGGATCAGCAAGAGCTTGCAGTGAAGATTATTATCTCGAGTTTTACCACTAGCCTTGCTAACAGCTCGAGCCAAGCCTCTAAGAACTAGCGCCATTCCATAAGCGATGCAGGCAGATATTCAGCGCAGTGACGAATAAATGTAGTCATCTAATGAAGAGCTCACAAGCTCTAAAGATGAGACGCAGTCGCTCAATACAGTGCTACAAACTGTCAATATTGAGCTTCGATCCAAGCTCGGCGACTTGACGTGGGTCAACGCCGACATGGATAATCATTCATCAGTACAGAAGTCGCCACGGTGTTTCTGGATAACAACTTAAATCTACGACGTTTTACCGACCATGCCACTCATTTTTTCAAACTAACTCTAGGCGATGCAGAGCCGCCGTTATCGGATATTGTTAGCGATGTAGATTATGTCCGACTAAAAAAGGGTGCAAAAAAAGTATTAAAACACTGCCGTTCAGTGAAAGGCAGATAGCAACTAAAGATGGTCGCTAGTATAAACTACGCACCATGCCCTACCGCACGCACGACATCAAGATTGCCAGTGTGGCCATCATATTTTTTACATTACCAAGCACGCGCTAATCATCGCTAGCTTGCGTGAGGGGTTAAGGGTATCCAAGGCGACTAAACAGCCGAGCTACATACCCCTCATAACTTATAATTTTTCTCAATAAAGCGCGGTTTACCCTGGAACAGGGCTTCCAAGACCAGACCAAGCAACTGGATACTGCCAATAGCTTATAATATGTGATGACCGAGGCGCAGTCAGCCCTAGAACAACACGTCAAAAACTAGAACGAACAACTAGATAGCGCCAACAATCGAGAATATGTCATGAACCAAGCGCAGTTAGTGCTGGAGCGACGCTTTAAAGATCAAGCATTAAAGTTAGATACTGCTAATAGCCTCGAAACTATTCGCAGCAAAGAGCAGTTAGTGCTGGAACAACGCCTTAAATATCAATCTTTGGGGCTCGGTCAGTTTAAAGCCGACGTAAAATCTGAACAGAGTGCAAAAAACATTGAAAAAGTCTGAGAGCAAGCAACCACGCCAAAGCGCTAAAGCGCGCCTGCAAAAGAATACTTCGCCGGCGGATACGCAAAAGCTCCTAAGCGAGCTGCAAGTTCGCCAGGTTGAGCTAGAGATGCAAAACGACGAGCTGCGCGAGGCCCGAGATGATAAGGATGCTGCCTTATACCGTTTTACTGAGCTCTTTGATTTTGCGCCGGTGGCTTATTTTGCTATAGATCGCAATAGTCTGATCACGCAAGTTAACTTAAAGGGCGCGAGCCTACTAAAGCTTGAGCGCTGCAACGTCATTGGGCGGTTATTTATCGACTATACGACGCTAGAGTATCGGTTAACGTTCAATGACTTTTTAGCAAAAGTATTTGATACGAATGACAATCAACACTGTGAGCTATTGGTGCATGTCGACGAGCACATTTTATGGCTAAGCCTCGAAGCTAATACTGGTTTAGCCATGACAGAATGCCTAGTTGCTGTGATTGATATCACCGCACGCAAGCGAGCAGAAGCAAAGCTAAAACGCGCCGCCAGTGTCTTTAGCCATACACATCAAGGCATAATGATTACCGACGCCGCCGGCACTATTACTGAGGTCAACGAAACTTTTACCCGTATAACAGGCTACACTGCAAAAGAAGTATTGGGCGAAAACCCAAGAATTCTTAAATCGGGCCGCCAGTCCCAAGCGTTTTATGCTGAAATGTGGCATTCAATCAGCACCGAAGGCCACTGGTATGGCGAGATCTGGAACCGCCGTAAAAATGGTGAGATCTACTCTGAAATACTGACGATCAGTGCCGTTGAAAATGCGGCGGGCCTAGTGCAACACTACGTTTCATTAAGCACTGACATTACCCAAATAAAAGACGACCAAGGGCGACTTGAACGCAGCGTTCATTTCGACGCACTAACCCATCTACCCAACCGAGTATTGCTTTCAGACCGCTTAAGCCAGGCCATGGTTAAGTGCCAACGCAGCAATGGCTCGCTAGCGGTAGCATTTATCGACTTAGATGGCTTCAAAGCCATCAATGACAACTACGGTCATAACATAGGCGATGAGTTACTCGTTGTGTTATCAAAACGCATGAAAGAGGCTCTACGCGAGGAAGATACTCTCGCGCGTATTGGCGGGAATGAATTTATTGCGGTGATGGTTGACTTAGAAAAGATCGAGGATAGCGAGCCTGTATTACAACGATTATTAAAGTCGGCTGCCGACCCTGTCGTCTTGGCTGATACGTCAATGCAAGTTTCAGCCAGTATTGGGGTGACGCATTATCCACAGGATGGCGCCGATGCCGAACAACTTATGCGCCACGCCGACCAAGCTATGTATTCCGCCAAGCAAGCGGGTAAAAACCGCTATCACCTGTTCGACACTGCCAAAGATAGGGCGGTCAAAACTCAGCGGCAAAGTATAGGCGATGTACGCTCGGCCCTCCAGCGGTCTGAGTTTGTACTGCACTATCAACCAAAAGTAAATATGCGCACCGGCGCGGTGATTGGTGTAGAAGCTTTGATCCGTTGGCAGCACCCCGTGCGTGGTATGCTTTTACCGTTAGATTGCTTACCGGTAATAGAAGACCATGAAATTAGCCTGAAATTAGGGGAGTGGGTCATAAACACAGCGTTGAGCCAAAGATGCCTGTGGCTGAGCGCGGGGATCGCTCTTCCTATTAGTGTTAATATTAGTGCCTATCAATTACAACAAGATAACTTTGCAACTCGTCTAGCTCTATTGTTAGCAGCACATCCCCAAGTCGATCCGCGCTGCCTAGAATTAGAAATACTCGAAACCAGTGCTTTAAGTGATATCGGCAAAGTATCGGCCACCATGGATGCATGCCATAAGCTTGGTGTACGCTTTGCCTTTGATGACTTTGGCACAGGCTATTCATCACTGACCTATCTCAAACGCCTGCCAGCCTACTTGATTAAAATCGATCAGAGCTTCGTACGCGACATGCTG
>JBLIFG010000066.1:0-9539 GCA_047633635.1 Cellvibrionaceae bacterium
CACCACCATGTCACGCAAATTGCTTTTTGCCTGCGCAAGGTTTAAGCCCCTTAAAATATCGTTGCCCCCTTCAATCAAAATAACAAGGTCGGGGCTTGATTGATCGAGAACTTGACTTAGTCGCTCCAAACCTTGAGCCGTGGTTTCGCCCGCGATACCTGCGTTAATAACCTGCAAGCCGGTAAGCTGTGCCAAAACAGCTGGATAGTTTTTATTTTTACGGGCACCAACACCGCTCGTTAAACTATCGCCAAAGGCTAAAATAACAGCGTCTGTTGGCAATGCACCTAACTTAGGCGCATCGCATGCAGTTAGCACAATCAAACAGCTAATAATCATTAGTAGCTTATTCATTAAAATTACTGCGCATTTAAATGTGTCTCCGCAAACCAGTTATCTCAAAAAGTAATGGCGCTAGTTAAAAGCATATTGATATTAACCTTGATATGCAGAATAGCTTTAATAAGGGCAAAAATATTTAAAACGCGATTACAGAAAAGGAACTTGTTTTTAACGAAAAAAACTAAACGTATTGAGTTTTTAATAACACCTATGCATTTCATAGATCTTGTTACGCTCAATTATTTATGACCCTTATTTTCTATTTTAAAAAATAGGATGTAATCAATACTAGTTATGTATCAATATTAAGGAGTATGAACAAGGGGTAATAAATATTTTATAGCTGCAGGACACCTTTAAAACAAGATTTTTAAAGGTGTCCTGTTTTGGCAGAGTGATCACCGCAACTAGCGGCTGCAGCCCAGTCATACTCAATAAAGTTATAACTTTTTTATTTAAGGCTAGCGATAAATTCGTCTAAGCTTGTGAGAATATCTTGCTGGACCAAATCAAGTTCTTGACCTGCATCGATTAGACGATAATGCTTATTCAACAAACCACTTTTTACGCGCTCTAAATAAGCAAATCGAACTCGCTCAAAGAAATCAATTTTTTCACACTCGAAGCGATCGAGTTCAGCGCGTGCAACCGCACGCGACAAACCTAAGCTTACATCTATGTCTAGATAAAAAGTTAGGTCGGGCACCAGGCCTTGTTGCACCACTTTTTCTAGCTCTGAAATTAAGTTTTTATCTAACCCACGACCGCCGCCCTGGTAGGCATAAGTAGAATCTGTAAAGCGATCACAAACAACCCACTGACCCTTATTTAAAGCGGGAACAATCACTGTATTTAAATGCTGTGCCCTCGCGGCAAAGACCATTAAGAGCTCGCATGTCTCGTCAATATCCTCGGAAGATTTATTGAGCAATAAGCCTCGAATAGTTTCAGCCAAAGGCGTACCTCCGGGTTCACGAGTTAATAGTAAGTCAATATTTTTAGCTTCAAGGTGCTCTTTAACCAATAAAATATTCGTGCTTTTACCAACGCCTTCAGAACCTTCAAAGGTTATAAACTTTCCTTTTTGCATTTATCCTCTCTTTTAATGATTAGTTTTAACCACACAATTTATTTAATCGGTGACGAGCGATAATTTTTGGCCTTATTGTTAATTTGATACTCTTGCACTGCTTTATTATGCTGCGCTAAGGTTTCAGAAAACTGATGACTACCGTCACCTTTGGCAACAAAGAACAAGGTTTTACCCGCGGCCGGATTCAATGCAGCGTTAATTGCAGCGCTGGCAGGCATGGCAATTGGCGTTGGCGGTAAACCATCAATGACATAAGTATTATAAGGCGTTTTTTGCGTTAAGTGCCTACGACGGATATTGCCTTTATACGAATCACCTAAACCATAAATAATAGTAGGGTCTGTTTGCAAGCGCATACCTTTTTGCAAGCGTCTAATAAACACACCTGAAATTTCTGGTCGCTCGTAGGCAACACCCGTTTCTTTTTCAATAATCGAGGCCATAATTAATGCTTCGTAGGCATTTTTATACGGTAAATCTTTAGACCGCTTTAGCCATTGTTCATTAAGAACTTTCTGCATTTTATTATGTGCGCGCAATAAAATCTCAGCGTCACTAGAGCCCGCAACATACCGGTAGGTATCGGGGTAAAACCAACCCTCTGGATGCTTAATATCTAACTGCAGTTGTTTTATTACCTCGTCAAAACTTTTACCTGTTAGCGTGCGCTCTAATTGTACTTGCTCGGATAAAACCTGCATAAAATCTTTAAAAGTTTTTCCCTCGATCAAGGTCACACTATAATTAATTACATCACCATTGCGCAGCGTCTCTAATAATAGCTTAGGCGTCACCTGCTCTGGTAATTTATATTCTCCCACTTCTAAGCCAGCTTGCTTAGTAAACCTGGCATATAAAATTAGCCAGCGTGGCTGCGTGAGAATATTATCTTTTTCTAATTGATAACTTAATTTACTCAGCGTGTCGCCGGCATTAATACGTACAACTGTCTCTTCAGCTAACACTAGGGGTTGATTCAACCAATTATTAAACGTCACCATGCAAAAGGCGAGCGTCAACAAACCAGCAGCAAACAGGTAGGCCATCGTTTTAAGTAAGCGTTTTAGCATAAAATAATCAGCCGCCTATTCGTCAAAAGAAACGCTATGACACATAGCTTGAAGTGAACGTGTCACCGCCCCCACATCCCACCTGTAGTCGTGTTCTTTATAACGACAATGTGTCACTGGCCACAAGCCGGTAATGCTGTTTGCTAAAAAAACCTCATCTGCAGCAAATAAATCCTCAAGCTTTATTGTTATCTCAACGATATCAAGCCCCAGTTGCTGCGCTACCGACTCAATAATAAATTGTCGCTGAACACCTGCCACACCAAACTCGTTGAGTACGGGTGTCAGTATTTTATCGTCTTTAACAATAAATACATTGCGTGCACTGGCCTCTACTAACTCACCGTTATTGGCTAACAATAAACCCTCATCAAAATTTGTGTCGAGGCGCTCAATAGCGGCAAGTACATAAGGTAGTTGATTCAGTGTTTTAAGACCAGCCCACGAGACCGGTGATAAGGTCTCGCGACATACATGTACGCTAACGCCATTATGTTTTGTTATATCAATTGAACAGGCTAACAATTGCAACATCAACGTTGCACTGGCATCTGGATCTACCTGGTAGCCACGACCACCAACTCCTCGGGTAACCGTGAGCTTTAGTATCAACCGTCTTTCGTCAAAACTTTTGGCAATTTCTAAAAGCTTATTAACATCGCTGACTAGGCGTTCAGAGTCTAGTTGGATATTAAGATGCGAAAGACCTTTAAGAAGGCGCTTATGATGGAAAGACAATAACGGCGCAAAACCATCGACTAGCAGTATTGTCTCGAAGACACCATCGCCATAGGCAAGGCCACGGTCTAGTGGTGACAAACCATCTAGTGGCTTATCATTTACAGAATAAGAATGGATGTGACTGTTGATACAAATTAGCGGTAGTGTATAAGTAGACATAATAGAATTGTAGCCAAAAACGAGTCAATAAACTAAGTCTATTTCACCACTTTTTCTAATTTATACGAAGCTAGTTATTGAGCTTTTATTAGTAAGCATTTTGGACGCTTAAATAGCTAGTCGATTTTTTTGAATATAAGAGAACCATTAGTACCACCAAAACCGAAGGAGTTGGATAAAGCACCGGTAATGCTCATCTGTTGCGGCGTGTTTGGTACTAGATTAAGTGTAGCGCATTCCTCTTCAGGATCGTCTAAGTTAATGGTAGGCGGTGCCACTTGATCGCGAATAGCCAGCACACTAAAGATGGCCTCGACGGCGCCTGCTGCACCTAACAAATGCCCTATCATTGACTTAGTCGAGCTAACCGCTAGATTACTCGCCGCATTACTGAATACTGAATTAACAGCTCGGCACTCTGCAATATCGCCTGCTGGAGTTGAGGTACCATGTGCATTGATATATTGAATGTCTTCTGGATTCATACCCGCATCGCGCAAGGCATTTGCCATCGATCGCGCAGCACCGTCGCCATCACTCGGTGGCGACGTCATATGAAAAGCATCACCACTCATACCAAAGCCGACAACTTCTGCGTAAATATTAGCACCACGTGCTTTAGCATGCTCGTATTCTTCTAATACAACCACACCCGCACCATCGCCTAGTACAAAGCCATCTCGACCTTTATCCCAAGGACGACTGGCCCCTGTTGGGTCATCATTGCGCTTAGATAGTGCTCGTGCAGCGGCAAAGCCACCCAAGCCCAAGGGTGTAATCGATGCCTCGGCACCCCCGGCAAGCATGGCATCAGCTTCGCCATGCATAATTGAACGGGCTGCTAAACCAATAGAATGAGTGCCCGATGTACAGGCAGTCGTCACTGCTAGATTGGGGCCTTTTAGGCCATAGTGAATCGACAAATTACCAGCGATCATATTAATGATTGAGCCTGGAACAAAAAATGGCGACATACGGCGCGGACCACGATTAGCAATGGTCAACGCACCCTCTTCAATAGTCCCTATACCGCCAATACCCGATCCAATAACAGATCCGAAACGAGGCGCAAGCTCATCGCTAACCTCAATGCCACTGTCGCGCATTGCTTGAATGCCCGCGGCCATACCATACTGAATAAAGAGATCCATCTTGCGGGCCTCTTTCTCTTCAATATAGTCACCAATTTGGAAGTTCTTTACAGCGGCGGCAAACTGGGTAGTGTAAGCACTAGCATCAAAGAGATCGATGGGAGCTGCTCCACTTTTTCCTGCAAGTATTGCTGACCACGTCTCGTCAACCGTATTGCCTACGGCGGTTACCATGCCTAAACCTGTTATAACAACGCGTCTCACATTCGTTCCTGTCTAATTATTAACTTACAAGAAATACTATCGTAATAAAAATGATCGGGGAAACTATACTACATTTTATTCGTAATAGTATTAAATACACAAAAACCGCACTCTATAAATAGATGCGGCTTTTGAAAATACTATTGGATATACAATAGAAAACTATTAAGCTAGATTATTATTGATGTAATCAATTGCTAACTGAACTGTAGTAATTTTTTCTGCTTCTTCATCAGGAATTTCAGTTTCGAATTCCTCTTCTAAAGCCATCACTAACTCTACTGTGTCTAGTGAATCTGCACCTAGGTCTTCTACAAATGAAGCCGCAGTTTTGACTTCATCTTCTTTAACGCCTAATTGCTCGGCAACGATTTTTTTTACACGCTCTTCAGTGTTGCTCATGGTTCTATCGAACTCCCCTTTAAATTAATATCAGTAAACAGCCTGTGGTTTCTTAGTTGTGTTTTTGCTGATTGACTGTTTGATGGCGCATTTTACATGGAAATTTCTGCATTGACACTTTTAATCGCGATTTTTATGATGGCTTTACACTTTATTGTTAAAAATCAAATAGTTAACCTTCAATAAAAATGCATTAAGCCATATACATACCACCGTTTACATGAATATTTTCACCGGTAATGTAGGCTGCCGCGTCATCTGCTAAAAATTTAACGACGGCTGCAATTTCTTCTGGTTGCCCAAGACGGCCTAACGGAACAGTGCTTAGCATCAGTGCTTTTTGCTCATCACTTAGCTCATCGGTCATGTCAGTTTGGATAAAACCAGGGGATACGGTGTTAACTGTAATGTTGCGCGACCCCACCTCTTTACCAAGAGCGCGAGCGAAACCTGCAACCCCAGCTTTTGTCGCTGCATAATTAGATTGACCCGCATTTCCCATCGAACCCACAACCGAACTAATATTAATAATACGTCCCCAGCGCGCTTTCATCATACCGCGGAGACAGGCTTTACTTAAGCGATAAACCGAACTGAGATTGGTATTAATCACGTCAAACCACTCGTCTTCTGACATACGCATCAATAAATTATCTTTAGTAATACCTGCATTATTGACGAGTATTTGTGGCGCGCCGTAGCTAGCCTGAATTGCCTTTAACAAACCACTGACTGAATCTGCATCGGTTACATTTAGCACCATGCCAGCACCTTGTATATTTTTTTCCGTGAAACGCGCCGATATTTTTGCAGCTCCCGACTCACTGGTCGCAGTGCCGATGACAACGGCACCATTAGCTCCTAAGCTATCGGCAATCGCCGCACCAATACCGCGACTTGCACCCGTTACTAATACAATTTTACTGGCTAAACTCATGATCACTTCCTATTTTTTTATTATTGATGGCTAATAATATTTTTATTCATAAAAATATTATTCAGACAACAAAGATACCGCTTGTTTAAGGTTTTCTGGGCTTTCTATTGCTAAAGAAGTCAGTTCGCGATCAATTCGCCTCGTTAAGCCCGACAATACTTTTCCTGGACCACACTCAACACAGGTATCAACTCCTGCTGTTACCAGCGCACCAATGCAATCAACCCAAAGCACCGGATGATAAATTTGCTCAATCATTAGCTCTTTAATACGAGTAGGGTCTGTCTCGGTCGATGCATTCACATTGTGAATCACGGGTATTGCTGGCGAGTTAAAATTAATAGCTTTTATATCATCCGCTAGTTTATCGGCTGCAGGCTTAAGTAGTGACGAATGGAAAGGTGCACTCACCATTAATAGTTGTGCTCGCTTTGCACCCCAGTCTTTACATAAGATACAAGCACGCTCAACAGCAGCTACATTACCGGCAATAACGACCTGCCCTGGCGAGTTAAAATTAACGGCAGTGACCACCTCATTTTCTGCAGCTGCGTTACAGCACGTGATAATAGCAGCGTCATCTAAACCAATAATAGCTGCCATGCTACCGACACCCGCAGGCACCGCTTCTTGCATATATTTACCGCGTAACTGCACCAGCCTTACAGCATCTTTAAAGTCGACAACACCAGCACAAACTAGTGCTGACCACTCGCCTAAACTGTGGCCCGCCATCCTTGCAGGCACTACTTGCGACTGTTGCGCCCAAGCACGCCATAAGGCCACGCTTGCGGTAAGCAGCATTGGCTGTGTGCGCTCGGTAAAGTTAAGATCTTCTTGCGGGCCACTTTGAACTAATGCCCAAAGATCATAGCCGAGTACGCTAGATGCTTGCTGAAATGTCTCTTCAATAATAGGAAACTCGGCGGCGGCTTCTAGCAACATACCGACTTTTTGAGAACCCTGACCGGGGAAGATAAATGCTAAGTTATTCATAGGCTTGGTGACCTTAATTATTATTAATCATATAGTGCAGTTAGAATGAAGCCATCAACATAAAGCGACTTAAATAAACTTAAAAGAAAACGTTTAGACGGCGCAAAGACAAACTATTCATTTAATGACTAACTGGAGCTTATTTAATCATTGTTTATGAACAAGTGCCATTAAAGGCAAAGAGGATAATCATTATTGCGCCATTAATCGTCAAAAAACACACGCAACTGGTCAATGAACAGCCTGTGAAGCCGTTCATTGATAGAGCTGTGTTACTTAGCTAATTTTTCAATTGATGGGATGACGTACAAAATTTTAAGCTAGAAACAACAAAAGGCTGATATAAGATCAACCTTTCAGGCAATGCAATTAACTTACTCAAATATTAAATCGTTACTAGATTTCAGTATCGAGAATTAATTACTCTTCGCTTTTACCAGCAATCACTTTTACACCACGATAAAAACCGTCTGGGCTTACATGATGGCGTAAATGTTTTTCACCGCTGGTCGGATCAACGGTTAATGCAACTGTTGATTGAATTGCATCATGCGAACGGCGCATACCACGTCTTGAACGGGTTTTTTTACTCTTTTGAACTGCCATATTAGGCTCCTGTCTTACTCGTCTATTTTATCAGATGCTTTGCTTAACGAGCCTTTTAATTGCTCGAGCACCTGAAACGGATTGGGTTTACTTGTATCTTTACTATTAGCTCCATTACCCGATTTGCCACCGGTATCCTTCGAGCTAAATAACTCTTGAGGTATACAAGATTGATCGTGATAAGCAACTATCGGTAAACTTAATATCAACTCGTCTGCGACGACGTCGTATATATCGGTCTGCCCTTCACCTATAATCCATGGCTCATAGGCTTTTGGTAATTTCTCCACATCTTCATCGCTCCAAACAAAACCTAGGTTCAGATTTATTTGCAGTGACTGTGTTGCCGCTTCCAGGCAACGCTGACACACCATATCAACAGTTGCATTGATGGAGCCGGTCAAGTTTCGTATACCTTGCTCATCAACGCCGAACATCAAGTCGGCATAAGCTGTTCCCTGCGAGTTCGCGAGTAAAGATTTGACCCTTACTAGCTCGGCAACATCTACATCTCCGTTAATATTGATACCCTGCTGGGCAAATTTTCGCGGGTCGATATGTCTCGGTAAAACCGTCTTTTGTGTGCTGCTCGTCATAGGGGCGCAATGATAGGGAGTTGCAGGGACAGTGTCAAAGCGAATTTAGTGATTAAACCCCTTTTTTCACCAAAAAAGCACTAAATATGGGAAACCACACCTAAATAGATGATTTATCCCTTATCATACCCATGATTGCAGAAAACCTGAGGTTTACTAGCCATTACAACCCACCTTACAAAACAGCTTTAAGAATATTATTTATGCCTGACGCCCGCCAAAAATACAAACTTGTCTTAGCTTCTAGCTCCCACTATAGGCAAGAAATCTTCGATAAGTTAGCTCTAAACTATGAATCAATATCCCCCGACATTAATGAAAGCCCGCTGCCGTTCGAGGCCGCCGAGGCACTTGTTGCTAGACTGGCGCTTGCCAAGGCCAAAGCAGCTGCAGCCATTATAGGCGCTCGCGCAACAGTCGCCCCCAGCGCGGGTGACAAATCGACGTTACATAATGAGACTTACTTGATTGCAGGCTCCGATCAAGTCGCGGTAATCGATAATAAAATTATCACTAAACCCCACACCCACAGTAACGCTTGCGAGCAGCTGCGGCGCGCTAGTGGCCGTGAAGTTATTTTTTTAACAAGCCTATGCCTGTATAACACCCATACAGGTGCACACCAGCTAACCGTTGTGCCTTACACGGTTAATTTTTTACCGCTAACGGACCTACAAATAGAAAATTATTTAACAAAAGAACAACCCTATGATTGTGCGGGCAGCTTTAAATCAGAGGGCCTGGGCATAACGTTATTTGAAAGCATACAAGGCGATGACCCAAACACACTGATTGGTTTGCCACTGATAGCGCTGGTAAAAATGCTGAGAGAAGAAGGGATTGACCCGCTGTCGCAGTAATGTCTAAAAGCAACATTACCTAACAACATAACACTTAACATTGAAGGTTAGCCGTTTTCATTGGCCTCAAGTGGCAACATTTATAACAGAGGCAGGGGTTGCTTGGTGGCGGCAAGAAAGGTTTGCCTGCACAAACCCCTCTTAACTTATTTTAATTGTATCGGCTGCTCAGCAAATAAAGCTAAGGCCTTACCTATCCCTAAACCCATAGAGGTACCAAATCGACGCGTCAGCTCTTCTAGGCGAGACAGTCTTGGCGTGTAGTCGATGACGTTCTCTTCGCCGATAATATCTCTGGCAACTTTACCGGGGCTAGCTAGACCATCAATCAAGCCCAACTCTAGGGCTTGCTCACCGTTCCAAATTAAACCTGTAAACAGAT
>JBLIFG010000067.1:0-9194 GCA_047633635.1 Cellvibrionaceae bacterium
TGTTGTTGTAACTGTTGTTGTAACCGGCTGTTGTAGCCTGAGCTTATATTTTATGAGGCTTTAGGGCTGATCAAAGTAGCTAGTGCGTAATAGATACCATATATTTTGAAATAAGATAAGCCCATGCCCGTTGGTAAAGCAAGCAAACTAGATACTCAAAAATTAAAACGCTTAGAAACTGATTTTTTAATGCGCTACCCAGGGGGCTTTGATGACCCCGATATGTTAGCAATCACCAAAAAGCATAACTTCGATAAGATGGTCGCATTCAGCCACGCCGCTTTTGATAAGGTCGCCTGTTCAAATATTCATGTCACTGCAGACAACATGGTTAAAGCTATTAGTCGCTCGTCGATGATATCGATGTATGAGAAACCTAAGTTTCGTGATTTCGTGAAAAATCTCAACGAGTACGACAAGGCCTTTTTAGTAGACGCTCTGAGTAATATGCTTCACGGTAAGCAGCAGTTTGGCTTTGAGGCAATGGTTGATATTTTACGAACAGAAAAGCTTGCTAAATGGAGCTTAGTGAGCCTTATCCCCGCCTATTACGCACCCCAAAAGCAAGTCTTTGTAAAACCTACGACGGCTAAAAACATTTTGAAACATTTTGAATTAGATGATCCCGCCTATAAGCCAGCACCCACATGGGATTTCTATAAAAAATATCGTCAACTAATGATTGCCGGTAAATCTGAGGTGAATAAAAGTTTATCACCATCTAATGTAGCATTTACTCGCTTTTTGATCATGACAGTCGATAGATAATCTATTGGCACTAGCTAAGCACTCAGGCGCTAGATAACATCAGCAAACCTGAAGATTCTCTATCTCTTCATGCGCATTCATCCACTTTTCTTCTAGCTCTTCAATAGAAGCACCCAAGCGCCCCTGTTCTTGTAATAGTTCTTGCAGTTGTTTTTTATTGTCATCGGTATAGAGCAATTCACTGCTGAGCTTTTTTTGTATAATTTCAAATTTCTTTTGTTGGTTTTCTATTTCTTTCTCTGTTTTTTTAATCAGATTATTTAATGGCTTCAGTTGCTCGCGCCTAGCAGCTTCTTGTTGGCGCAATAATTTTTTATCCACTTTATCGGTGACAGCACTATTGCTATCATTATTATCCGACGGGGCCGGCACTTCATTTTTTGATTGCTGAAGTGATTCCTTTAGCCACTGTTGATAGTCAGCTAAATCACCATCAAATAAGTTGATAGAGTGGTTAGCGACGAGGTAAAACTCATCGACTGTATTTTTAAGTAGGTGTCTATCGTGCGATATAACAACCAGAGCGCCCTTGTAAAGTTGTAAGGCAAGAGTGAGTGCGTGCCGCATATCTAAATCGAGGTGGTTAGTTGGCTCATCTAAAATCAGCAAGTTTGGTTTTTGCCAAACAATTAAGGCAAGTGCTAAGCGTGCTTTCTCGCCACCCGAGAAGGGCCTAATGGGCTCGACCGCTTTAGCGCCATGAAAATTAAAACTGCCCAAAAAATTACGAATAACCTGCTCGGTAACCTTGGGCGATAAGCGTTGAACATGCAGTAGGGCGCTAGCGTCTAAGTCTAAAAACTCTAATTGATGTTGTGCAAAGTAACCCATCTTAAGGTGCTCGCTGACATTGCGCTCGCCGCTTAATAGGGCCAAATCACCAACCAAGGTTTTGACTAAGGTAGATTTACCCGCACCGTTATAACCCAACAAGCCAATACGGGTGTCTGCGCGCAGAGTCAGTTCAGCCTGTCTAACAATGGGTGCTGCTACAATATTTTTGTCGCTTGAAGCATAACCAAGATCAGCTTTATCGAGACTCATCAATGGGTCTGATGTTTTGTCGGCTTCACTAAAACGAAAGCTAAAAGGCGAGTCGATATGCGCGGGCGCTAATTTTTCCATGCGCTCTAATTCTTTTAAGCGACTCTGTGCTTGCTTAGCTTTGGTCGCCTTGGCTTTAAAGCGATTGACGAACTGTGTGATCTCGCCAATACGTTGCTGCTGCTTCTCAAAATTCGATTGTTGAAGCGCTAAGCTCATTGCTCGCTGTGTCTCGAAGGATGAATAGTTACCCGTATAAGTGGTAATTTTTTGATGCTCTATATGTAAAATCTCACCGGCAACGGCATCGATAAAATCTCTATCGTGGGAGATAAATAACAAGGTCCCCTTGTAGCTTTTTAGCCACAGCTCTAACCATAAGGTGGCATCAATATCTAAGTGATTTGTGGGCTCGTCGAGTAGCAATAAATCTGAAGGGCACATAAGAGCTTGTGCAAGATTGAGACGGATGCGCCAGCCCCCAGAAAAATCTGCGACTGACCTAGCCATATCGGCTTGTTTAAAACCAAGGCCATGGAGTAGTTGTTCGGCGCGATTGTTGGCGGTATAGCCATCGGCTGTTTCAAAATCAGCATAGGCTTGCGATAGCGCGAGGTGATTATCGCTAGATTGCGCGTCTTCAATTGCTCGCTCAATCGTGCGCAGGCGATCATCGCCATCTAAAACATAGTCGCGAGCAGATCGATAATTTTCAGCAACCTCTTGCGCCATATGCGATACGCGCCATTGTTTAGGTATAAAAATATTACCGTTATCGAGGCTAATGCCGCCCAGCAGTAGTTTAAATAGGCTCGATTTACCACAGCCATTAGCACCAATAATTGCACAGCGATGCATCGGCTGAATGGTGGCAGAGGTATTGTCGAGGAGGCGCTGGGGACCACGTTGAAGGCTAATGTCTTGTAAGGTAATCATGCGCGGCATTATAACCTGAGTTGGAATTAATTTTGGTATTGATATTAATACGGGAGTTAATAATAAGTGCACCGAGCGCGATTAAATGCCCTAAGCCCGAGTATTTATTTGCGCAATTGATAACCGGTTCTAAAAATTTGCCAAACAATGACTAATGCAATGCTTAAAAAGAATAAAATCATCGCAATACTGGTCGCAACATTAACATCGGATACGCCATAAAAACTCCAGCGAAAACCACTAATTAAATAGACAACGGGGTTAAATAAGGTCACTGTTTGCCAAAACGGCGGTAGCATGCTGATTGAATAAAAGCTCCCTCCCAAGAAGACCAGGGGAGTAACCACTAACGACGGGATCAATTGTAACTTTTCAAAATTATCTGCCCAAATACCAATAATAAAACCTAGCAGACTAAAGGTCACGCAGGTCATTACTAAGAAAAATAACATAGCGAAGGGGTGGGCTATTTGTAGTGGGACAAAAAGTCCAGCGGTCGCTAGGATAATAAAGCCAACAATAAGAGACTTTGAGGTGGCCGCACCTACATACCCCAGTATGATTTCACGTGCAGATACTGGCGCTGATAACACTTCGTAGATAGTGCCAGAAAACTTGGGAAAGAAAATACCAAAGGATGCGTTCGAGATGCTCTGTGTTAACAGCGACAGCATTAATAGACCTGGCACAATAAATGACCCATATGGTATGCCATCTATCTCATCGATACGCGAGCCAATCGCTGAGCCAAATACAATGAAATACAACGAGGTAGAAATAATAGGCGAGATAATACTTTGCAACAGTGTTCGCCAAGTACGCGCCATTTCAGCTTGGTAGATGGCTTTTATCGCATAGTAATTCATGACTTATCCTCTGCCGTCGCTGAGCTTAGTTCTTTTTCGTTGTCTTTAACAAGCTGTACAAATATCTCTTCTAAGGAGCTCTGTGTAGTATCAATATCATTAAAGTTTATGCCGTTATTATTAAGCTCATCTATTAAGGTCGCGATGCTTGAGGGTTCACTTTTGTAACTAGATTCACTCCTAGTGCTGAACGTATAACTCAGTTGGTGCCCGTCTTTAGACAAGTCTAATTGATAGTGTTGAAGGGCTGGGGGTATATGTTCGAGACTTTCTTGCAATTGCAGCGTGATACATTTTTTACCGAGCTTTTGTATTAAGGTTGCTTTTTCTTCAATTAGAATAAGTTCACCGTTGTTGATAACTCCAATTCTATCGGCAATCTCCTCGGCCTCTTCTATATAGTGTGTTGTTAAAATAATAGTGACGCCTGATTCTCTGAGTTTGTTAATCACTTTCCACATATCTTTTCTGAGCTCAACGTCAACACCTGCAGTTGGCTCGTCGAGAAATAATATCCCGGGTTCATGAGAGAGAGCTTTAGCGATGAGCACACGCCGTTTCATTCCGCCCGAGAGCGTCATCATCATGTTATCTTTTTTATCCCAAAGCGACAGATCTTTCAGAATCTTCTCAATAATTACTGGATTTGAGCTTTTTCCAAAAAGGCCACGGCTAAAAGTTACCGTATTCCAGACAGTAGAAAATGCATCGGAAGTCAGCTCTTGCGGGACTAAGCCAATTCTACCGCGAGTTTTACGATAATCTTTTTGGGTGTCAAAACCATCGACGCAAACACTCCCTGAGGAGGAGTTGGCGATGCCACAAATAATAGAAATTAGCGTTGTTTTACCTGCGCCATTAGGGCCGAGTAAGGCAATAATTTCACCGCGATGAATGTCAAGATTAATGTTTTTGAGTGCTTGAAAGCCAGAATCATAGACTTTATTAATATTTTTAATCGTTATGATCGGTGACATTGATTAACTCAAGTTAGTAGGTGACAAGTTTAAAGTGTTTATACGAAATAGCTTTCAACTTTTCTTTTATTTTGACGCTTTTCCCAGCAGATGTACTTTCTCATCAGTAGACAACTCGACAAGATAGCGACACACTAATAACTTTTCAGAAAACACTGACCATCTATACGCTTAAGAAAATGTGAGCTTCTAACTTATAAGCTATGATTAGTCATCTGTGGATGGCGCATCACTTTTAAGCGCATGTAGTTAAAAGGCTGTAGTTAAAAGCTATGGTTGAGCATCGTAATTTAAGGCCATAATTGAAGGTCATGGCTAAATGCCATAACTGGGTAATAGGTTGAAGCACTGTGGTTGAGTAATGGGGTTTATGAATAAAGCGACAATCATCAACAACAGATATGACTCGGGATGATATTTAGCCCTACTTCATACGGTGTTAACTAACATCAAATCGGCTGAGTGCCAAAAGTGTCGTTATCACCTTATCAGCCTGACTCTGAAGGACCGGCCTTTAAGTTTTCCCTGCTCAATTTTATCCAGGGCATCCGCCGCTATCTGACGACTGATGGCAACATAAGCACAGTTATCAAAAATATTAATCTTGCCGACGTGCTTGCCATCTATGCCATCTTTACCGGTCAGTGCACCCAATATATCGCCAGCGCGGATTTTTTGTTTTTTACCACCATCTATCTGCAATGTTGCCATGGGTGGTTTGTAACCAGGTTCATTGGCCGCCGCGCTTGCAGGCAATGATTTTGTCACCAGTGTTTGACCCATATATTCTTCTAACAACTTTAATTTATAGCTCTCTTTTTCGGTGATTAAGGTGTACGCCGTGCCTTGACTACCGGCGCGTCCGGTGCGACCAATTCGGTGAGTGTGAACTTCTAATTCACGTGCAATTTGATAGTTTATAACCGTGCCTAGATCATCGATATCTAGGCCGCGTGCGGCGACATCGGTGGCTACTAAAATAGAGGCGCTCTTATTTGAAAAGCGCACGAGTATTTGCTCGCGTTGTCTCTGCTCGAGGTCGCCATTTAAAGCGACTGCACTTAAGCCAATATTGTTGAGCTGTGAAGCTACCTCTTGTGTCTCTATTTTTGTATTACAAAAAACAACGGCAGAGTCTGGCCGATGTTTAAGTAATAAAGTTAGCAGGGCACTAATGCGAGAGGTTCCGTTACCAAGTTTGTAGACTATCTGCTCAATAGTGGTGTTATCGTGAGTCGATTCAACTTTTACGGTGACGGGCTCATTCATAATGCGTTTAGCAATAGCACTTATTTCGGCGGGAAAAGTAGCGCTAAAAAGCAGCGTCTGATGTTTTGCCGGTACATATTCTAAAATAGCATCTATCGAAGCTTTGAAGCCCATGTCGAGCATACGATCAGCCTCGTCAAAGACTAACGAGTTAAGATTGTCCAAATTGAGTTTGTTTTTGCGTAAATGCTCTTCTATACGCCCAGGCGTGCCCACCACAATATGCGCGCCGTGCTCTAAAGAGCCAATTTGCGGCCCAAAGGGCATGCCCCCGCATAAAGTCAGTATTTTAATATTATGAATGCCGCGGGCTAACTTGCGAATCTCTTTAGCAACCTGGTCGGCTAGTTCTCGCGTCGGGCAAAGTATTAAGGTTTGCACACGAAACTTTTTGACATCGAGATGCTGCAATACACTCAAGCCGAAGGCTGCGGTCTTGCCCGAGCCCGTCTTTGCCTGTGCGATAACATCTTTGTGAGCCAGTGATAGGGGCAGGCTTTGGCGCTGAATAGGGGTCATTTCTTTATAGCCAAGCGACGCTAAATTACTAATGAGGTCTGGGTGTAATGGCAGCGATGAAAAGTCGTTATTACTCAAGTGGGAATCCTAAATAGGTTGTCGGGGTCTGCCGATCAGCAGCATTAAGGTGTTGTTGATCTTGTTGACGCGTTAATTGACCAGTGTAACATTTAGCAGTCGATAAGATTGTAAATATTATGGCGTTGGTAGATGTGACTGTGTCTTATTTTGACATCACGGCAATCACCTATCGGCGATAATGTAACTTCTTTGTGCCGCAATCAGCGTCTATAAATGTTGGCTATCACGCTAATTACCGTAGATGTAGAGCTTGTCAGCTTTAGAGGTTTAAATGTTAAGCGCTTAGCGTCAGAGCGATAATAATAAGCGCTTAAAAGGAGTCTTAAGGTTATAAAAATAGGTATAAATAAGTATATTATTATTCATTATGACTTTAAGATATAATTTAAATATTAAAGAATACGAACAGACAGACATATTTATTAACGCAGTAATTAGACCGATTTCTAGAGTAGTGAGCGCTATTTGAAGGTCAGTTGAAGATATAACAACGTTAATCTAAATCGGAGTGAAAATGTTAATGGGTGAGGTAAGATATGAGTCAGCGTGAGTCTATGGATTATGATGTTGTTATCGTCGGCGCAGGTCCTGCAGGTCTGTCTGCTGCGATCAAATTGCGCCAACTGGCCATCGCTAACGATCAAGAGCTAAGCGTCTGTGTCTTAGAAAAAGGCTCAGAGCTGGGTGCCCATATTTTATCGGGAGCGGTTATTGAGCCGCGTGCACTTAACGAGCTCATTCCCGATTGGCAAGAAAAAGGTGCACCGCTAAATATATCGGTCAAAGCCGATCATCTCTATATGCTAAGTAGTGCAAAAAAAGCCATTAAGATGCCTAATTTTATGGTGCCTAAAACCATGCATAACCAGGGCAACTATATTGTCAGCCTTGGTAGCGTAGTGCGTTGGTTGGGCGAGCAGGCAGAGGCCTTAGAGGTTGATATCTTCCCGGGGTTTGCAGTCGCTGAGGTTTTATATAATGCTGATGGTAGCGTTATGGGGGTGGCGACAGGGGATATGGGTCGCGGTGCCGACGGTATAGAAAAAGATAGCTTTCAGCCAGGCATGGAGTTACACGCTAAATATACTATTTTTTCAGAAGGTTGTCGGGGGCACTTGGGTAAGCAATTAATTGCTAAGTTTGATCTTGATAAAGGCCGTGACCCACAACATTATGGTATTGGCATTAAAGAGATCTGGCAGATAGATCCAGCCAAACACGATGCTGGCCTCGTTGTTCATGGTGCCGGCTGGCCTTTGCAAGACAGTGGCGCATCGGGTGGCTTCTTTCTCTATCACGCCGAAGATAACCAAGTAGTCGTTGGTTTAATTACCGACCTCAACTACACCAACCCACATCTTAGCCCCTTTAATGAGTTTCAACGCCTTAAACATCACCCGGTAATAGCGGCGACTCTCGAGGGTGGCGAGCGAATCGTTTACGGTGCGCGTGCAATTACCAAAGGTGGTATTAACTCACTGCCTAAAATGACCATGCCTGGCGCATTAATTATCGGTTGTGATGCGGGTACGTTAAACTTCGCAAAAATTAAAGGCACGCACACCGCCATGAAGTCGGGCATGATTGCCGCCGAGACCTTAATCACGGCATTTGCAGCGGGTGATACCGGTGGTGCTGATTTAGGCGCTTATACCGATAACTTTAAAGCCTCTTGGGCACAAAAAGAACTACACGAGAGCCGCAGCTTTGGTGCTGCCATCCATAAGTTTGGCATGTACTTAGGGGGCGCCTATAACTTTATTGAGCAAAATATTTTTGGTGGACACCTACCTCTCACTCTACGCGATACCAAGGCGGACCATAAGCAATTAGTTAAAGCCGCGGCCGCTCAAAAAATTAAATATCCCAAGCCCGATGGTAAATTAAGTTTTGATATCTTATCGTCTGTATTTTTATCAAATACTTACCATGAAGAAGACCAGCCAGGTCACTTAACGTTGAAAGATAGCGATGTGCCTATAAAGTATAACTTGGCGCTCTACGATGCTCCCGAGCAACTTTATTGCCCCGCCGGTGTTTATGAAATTATCGAGGATGGACCAGAGCCAAGATTGCAAATAAACGCACAAAACTGCGTCCATTGTAAAACTTGTGATATCAAAGACCCCACGCAAAATATTAATTGGGTGGCGCCAGAGGGGTCGGGTGGGCCAAATTATCCAAATATGTAGAGTTCTTTATTTTAAATGTTGTTAAGTATTAACCATTTTTATCCCTTCAATGTAAATTTGGTTAATGAACTTTATAGGGAATTTTTTATGAAGAAAGAGGCCAAATATTTTTTGATAGGTTTGGCGATTTTTATACCTATCTGTGTATTGACTGTAGAGTGGCGAATTCTTCAAATATTGATTTTATTATTGTTTCTTGTCTATGGTATCGGATTTTTCTTTTTAAAAGAGTTTAAGAAATACATTCCACTTTCGGCAGCTTTTTTTGTGGCGCTTTGTTGCAGTATTTTTATTTATCCGTTAATTCAAACAGCCATATAAGCTAAATCTCTAAGTAGTAATTTGTAGCTTTGTAGTCGATGACTAATTCACTTAAGGCTACTCCAACACCTTGTCAAATTTTTTCGGTGGACTCAACTTGAATTGCATAATACGCATCGTTAAAATGTGACAGTGTTTTCTTTTAATAAGATTTGGCTGTCTTTAAATGAGCATGGCTTTGAATATAAAAACTCCTGCACAATATCGCGCTTTGTTCTTTT
>JBLIFG010000068.1:0-9080 GCA_047633635.1 Cellvibrionaceae bacterium
CGACTCAACAAGTAACATAGAATTAACATCCGACTGATTGCTCAGCACATACTTATCAAGTTTTATGTAATTAACCAGTTGGACCACCGCAGTAGAAACCATTGATTGTGGGTTGAAAACATCATCAATAGCAGTATAAATATTGTTTTTAGATAAGTTATCTATCATTGCTAAACTCATAATGGCATCATTAATTTCAGAGTTCTCAATAAATTCGACAGTTAATTTTGATTTTTCAAAGTCTTTAAATAACTTTAAAAATGGATTTTCGTTGATTAATGTTCCGGTTGAACAGTAAGCGTCTTGATCTAGATTGACAAAAATATCAACATTATTTGGTGAGTAAGAAAGTTGTAGTTTTTTCTGTTGATACTCCACTTGAAATAAACTCAGCGGGCTATCTGTAATGAGGAGCAAACTATATCTGGCGCGATAGCCATATTTTTATCATCAAAAAATCTTGATAAACATTCGTAGGCATAAATTTCTTGACTTTCTATACTGATGATAGGCTGATATTCAACACCAAACCTTTGTTTCTCCATTAATTCGATAAGTGTAGCTGATGGTAACTGATTTTTACTCTTCATTAAATTAGCAGGCCGCAGTACGCAATAACCTGTCCTATAGTTTATAGGTAACTCAATAGTAAAGGAGGTTCATTATTATGTGAAGGGTTGGGTTTTGATTGGATTAAATAG
Organism: Cellvibrionaceae bacterium; assembly: GCA_047633635.1. GTDB lineage: Bacteria > Pseudomonadota > Gammaproteobacteria > Pseudomonadales > Cellvibrionaceae > CANLBN01. The sequence continues at coordinate 702 of JBLIFG010000068.1, forward strand.
AATGTGACGGGTACTTATAAACCTAAATAGAAATAGTGATGGGGTTTATCAGGGGTAACTAATTAGTTTAGCTCAAGATGAGATCTTATGGGAAAAGCCAAGCTTAGCTGTGTTTAATGGCTCAAGGCATTAGCCTTCAAATACTTTTTTCATTGGCAAATAGAAAGAGCCTCTAGGCCATTAATGGATTATTGGTCGTCTAATGACCTAGAGTGATTGGACATAGTGCAGACTATCATCAATATAAAAACGCAATTGATTCACAGATATATGTCGTAACATTTTTTTATTATTTTAACTATCGCTTAATTAATTTTTTTAAGAGCAGGCTATATAGCCTTTGTCTTCTAAAACTATTGATAAGATTGTAATTGATGCAGATTTATATCTAAGTGGAGCATATGCTGTTTTGCTGGTGCACGGTAGAGTCTTCGACAAATAAAGCTGGAAGGATGCTGCCGTTAAGTTGTCCGATGACAACTATACTAGGCTCGCCCCAGCCTTGCGCAGGTATGGAGAGTCAGATGGAGAACAGGATGCTCAAGGGTTTGCGATGAAGGAGGCTGGTGGCGTTTAGCACTGCGCGCACGAGTGCTGGTAGAGTTTCTGTGATTAGCGCTCTATGGACGAGTCTGCTGCCAAAGCTATTATTTCAATTGAAGTTGAGGGCCTAGCGTTGTTGGCGCCGCCGGCACCGCGTATTGTGCTAGACGCCACTAAGATTTACGTAAATCATATTCTTCTTGTCGTCAGCAAAAAAAATTATCGCTGCAGATGATGAATGTTAGTGTAAACAAACTCCTTGGAAAAATCACTTCATGTATTTGATGGGGCGGTGCATGCGCAGAATTTATTTAATAGCCCGCATGCGATAATCAGATGGATATACATAGCACTACTTTACAAGAAATCAGTTGAGATAATAATCGATTTAATTAGCGCAAGGAGACCAAAAAATATTTTGAGTCTAGAAATACATCAGGCATCCAAAATAAAAATGTTAACAAATAGAATATAAAGCTGATGAGTCTGAAACTTGAATGCGGGCATTGGGAATCAAAATATAGAAGGGTGGAAACTTATTTTAGGAGCTTCGATGTTACTGGCGACTATAAAATTTAATTGACAGCATTCGCATTAAAGATACTTGTAAAAGTAACCGGCTCTATTGAGTTTTGTAGCTCAAGCGCTAAGCGACGCTGTTGAGATTCATGATGCCATACCAAGATGTCATGATAGTTACGAATTCTCTTTACGTATTGTACGGGCTCCCATCCACGCGCATAGCCATGCTTGGTTTTTTTGTAGTATTTTTTCTGACTGAGCAAGGGTAGGCGTTTTTTAACATCACTCCAAAGATCGGGATTACCACCCTGAGTCTCGGTTATTACGCGCGCGTCTTCTAGATGACCATAACCTACATTGTAAGATGCTAATGCCATCCACAGGCGATCAGGATTTTTAATTCTCTCTGGTAGGCGCTCAACTTGCTGTGTAAGATATTTAGCACCTCCATATATGCTTTGCTCGGGGTCGAGACGATTCTTGATACCTAGGCCTTTGGCTGTGCGCTGCGTTAGCATCATCAGGCCACGTACACCGGTGTATGAGCGAGCACGCGCGTTCCAGTGAGACTCTTGATAGCTTATTGCCGCAATAAATAACCAATCTAAATTAAACTCATCAGCTGTCGTTTTAAAATATTCCTCCCACTTAGGTAGGCGGTTACCAATATGCTTAGAAAATGTAAGCGCACCGCCCTCGTCTAGGCGCTTATTTTCAAAATATTTATCCCTCAGTTTTTTTAACTGACCGCTATCGCGATATTCAACTAAAAAACTATTAGCAGCTTTAAATAAGCTATGATCGTCTGATTTTGGAAATGCCCAAGCAATATTCTTTTCTTCGTGCAAATCAAAAGCGCGTCTTGCCTTTGGATAAATATTTCGATTTACGGTATAAAAGGTAGAGTCAACAATGGTGATGTCAGCGCGACCGCTATGAATATTTTCGAGTAAATCCAGCGGCTCCACTTCATCTACCTCACGCCAAGTGAGAGTGGGGAAGGTCTCTTTTAATGAGCGTAAAAACTCAGCGTGAGAACTGTTGGCAATCACCACAATATCTAAATCTAATAGGTCATCGATAGTTTTTGGCCGCTTGCTGCCACGACGATAAATCACATGTTGCTTGACTTGCATGTAAGATACAGAAAAATTTAATGATTTTTGACGTTCGGGTGTGACGCTCAGATTATTAGCGGCAAAATGTTCTTTTTTGGCTTGAATCGATGCAAGCATATCGGTGAAAGTAGATCGATCTTTGATCTTTAGAGCAACACCCAAATGATTAGCAAAGGCCTCGGTAAGCTCATATTCAAAACCGGTGTAACCAAAAGGTCCTTCGTAGTAAGTATTGGGGCCATTACTTGAGGCAATTGATAATGAGCCATTGTTGATGACACGATCTAATAAGCTAGGAATACCACTGCTAGTCAGTAAAAAAGGCATAACACAAAGCGATAAGCAGCCTAAAACATAAAGCGGCCGAAACTTATGCTTTAGTAGGTTACTGAATAGTGAGTCCTTTTTAGCGCTCATTTAGATTGCTTTGTTGATGAGAATTTAATCACTCATTATACCTCACTAATACCTTGCAGATGATTGATTTCAACTATGAGGTCGGTACTTTTATCGTTTAAGAGGCTCGTTATTAGCCGTATGCGCAGGGCCATTAGCCTTGAAGCGTTACAGTGTATGTAAGTGCTTGCTCACAAGATTGTGTGAGTTATGTTGAGCAGCGCAAGCTTTGGACGAAAAAAAGTAAAAGTAGATTTTTTAAGATGTTAAGAGATTTTTTAGGCTTGGGGAGGGTTTTTAATGCTTAAGTTATGCTCGAGCAACTTTCATATAAAAGTCACTCAAGCATTAAAGCCAATAAACAGAAACTATAGTTTAACAAATGTTTAACTGTCTATTCGCTAGGGTTTATCCATCAGCTTGGTTGTTTTACGACTCGTAAGTAAGGTTTTAGCTCTTTCCATCCCTGTGGATATTTTTCTTTGGCTTCTTCGTTAGACACAGAAGGCACAATAATTACATCATCTCCGTTCTCCCAATTTACCGGTGTCGCGACCTTATGTTTGGCGGTTAACTGCATAGAGTCGAGTACGCGCATAATTTCATTAAAATTGCGTCCAGTTGTCATTGGGTACGTCATCATTAACTTAATATTTTTATCGGGTCCAATAATAAATACCGAGCGCACAGTGGCGTTCGTGAGTGCAGTGCGACCCTCTGCTGAACCCGACTCATCTGCCGGAAACATGCTATAAAGTTTTGAGACATTGAGGTCAGTATCACCAATCATCGGAAATTTAACGGGATGGCCTTGTGTCTCTTCAATATCTTTAGCCCAGTCTGCATGGTTCTCGATTGGATCTATGCTTAAACCAATCATCTTACAATTGCGTTGAGCAAATTCCTCTTCAAGGCCAGCGGCAAAGCCGAGCTCGGTGGTACATACGGGTGTAAAATCTTTGGGGTGAGAAAATAAAACTGCCCAACTGTCACCGAGCCAATCGTGAAAGTTGATTTCTCCGTGTGTGGTTTGAGCCGTAAAGTCTGGGGCCTGATCATTAATTCGTAACGACATTGTTATTCTCCTGAATAAAATAGAATGATATTTTTCGGCACTAAATGATTAAGTGAGTAAAAAGCTAAGTGAATAAATAAATAAATAAGTAGGTAGTGTCGGATGAATAAATTAAGAGCACTATTTTGTTACTATTCGGCACTGGCTTCAAGTGCTAATGCTTGTTGCTATAGAATTAATAATTAGCACTATATGACAAGAAAGAATAAGAATAAGAAAGAGAGATACTCGATATCAACATACCTATGAAAGCGTATCTCAAAAAGATAAATCAGTATTTAAATGACGCCGCTACTCGTTAACATTGAATGTCTAAACTCGTTATACAATCAATCATATAAGCAATGGATTATCAGTAACCGAGACGTAAATTGCTATAGCAGACTGAAAATAATCGGATCGATAAATTCTTACTATACTGGTGAGCTGATCTAGTTTTGTATCAAAGCTTCGGCATCGCGAGCAAATTTATTTATTTCTGTGATTAGTTTTTCACGTTGTTGCACGGTCGCAGTGTTGTTGATGGCCAGCAACATCTTCTTAAAATTAACGGCGTTTTCAGCGTTAATTTTATTCAACTCATCACTACGGAATACATCGGGCTCCATCATTAATTGAAATAATCTCTCACTAAAGCTATCGCCTCTATCGGGCTGTTCAAATACAGCCTTTAATTCCGCTTGGTATCTTTGTCTATAATCTAGCCACAAGGCATCGTTGTCTTGAAGCTCACCATAGATGTTGGCAGCAAGAGTTTTTTGCTCTGGTGTGAGATCTCCTAGCCAGCGCGTTATATTTTTTTTGTATTTTTTTACGACTGCATCTTGTTGTTGTTTGGGGCTAAGGCTTAATGTTTCATCGATCTCTTTACGTTCTTCAGCATTTCTTTTATCGAGTTTTTCAAACAGATAAGCAATCTGCTGGCTGTCTAAAAGAGGGGCCATTAGTACAAGATCAGGTACTAATTTGGCTTTCATGCGTGCCCAATGTTGTTTTATCGTGTCTTGATGAGCGTCTAGTTTTGCAAAGCTTAACTGCTGATCGTCGATGTCGGCGGTTAACTTATTGAGATCAGCTAGATATCTTGGCAGTTCTTCTTGTTGATGCCACGCCAACCAAATTGCTATTTTTTGGTCAACAACGACTCTCTGCTCCTCAGTTAATAAGATGTAATCATCAATATACCAATGCGCCAGCCAGTCTAGATTTTTATAGGCAAACTTAGAACTACAGCCAGAAACTAGTATCAGGGTAACTATCATTAGAAAGCTTTTCACTTTCATGCACTCTCAAGTAAGGTATAGGTATTTATGTTTGGTACGAAAATTATAATGAAAGTGGCCAATAATTAATAGACTCAAACTCATTGCTGCCCAAAAGTTCAAGCTCGTCATGACGAGCTTGAACCGGCACCACATAGGCTATCGAAACATTAGATTGGCATTAGTAGATAAACGCTGTATTGAAAGAGCTATCGCTCAGTCAAACTAAAATTTGTGAGCCACTAATGACTCACATCTTTTAAAACTAGTGCAATATTAAAATGACAGCTTAGATATGATGAGTGTCTGTAAAATATGTGCCTGCGGCAGATACAGATCTAGTAGGTCATTTAACAGGGCTAAATGAAACAACAGGCATCAAATAAATGGTCGTTATTGGTTGTTTGAGGTGTTTATAAGCCGGTCTGAGCCGACACTAAATTAGTAGCCGCTACTGATAAGTACAGTAACTTAGAGATCAGATCTTGGACAGGCTGAGTAAATTCCGGTGATATTTAGGCGAGAAGGTCTGCAGTAGCCAGCATCTGCATGACGCCTTTTTATAGTACTTTATTGAATGAGTGCCTGGCTCTAAAACTTAACTTACCAGCATTCATTTCAGCCTCAAACTCATACTGATCTGGCTCTTTAAGCATCGACTCGGCAAGCTTTGGTTCAAGTTCTGTGCGAATGCGTCTGGCTATATCACGGGCACCGTAGCGTGCATCATAAGTTCCACTCAAGTACTTGCGCACGTCGGCATTTATTTTTACTGAAGCGCAACGGGTATGTAACCGCCTATTGAGTTTGTCGAGCTCCAAGCCGACCAATAAGTCAGTAGCAGATTCACCAAGCCAGTCAAAAGGCAGTATTCGTTCTATTCGATTAATAAATTCAGGGTCAAACTGAGTATTCAAGGCTTGATCGAGAAGCACTTTTTGAGATGGGGGTGTAAGTTTAAATAAAGCTCGCCAGCCGTGAGAAAAACTTTTTTGAGTTTCAGACAACTCTTTTGCACCTAGGTTGCTAGTCATAAAAATTAAGGTATTAGTAAAGTCAATTTCTCCTACTCCTGATGTTAACAAGAGCTTGCCGGTATCCAGCACATTCATCAACGATCTGACGACACTCTGATTAGCCTTTTCTATCTCATCAAACAAAACAATGCCGGGCTTACTGAAACTGCCTTTTATTTTTTCGACATCAAATAGTGTTTGCCCCTCTTTACTGCCCACATAGCCTGGAGGCGATCCAGTCAGTGCAGCGGTATAATGTTCTTGGGCGAGAGTGTTCATGTCGATACGACAAAGCCTGTCGGCATTGCCTAAAATAGATTCAGCCAATACTCGTACTGTCTCTGTTTTGCCAACGCCAGTTGGCCCTAAAAATAGAATCACCGATAAAGGTTTATGCTTATCAGCAAAATCGGCTTTGAGCGTGTAAAGCATGGCGCGCATAGAATCCAACACCGCTTGCTGGCCAATAATACGCGTTTGTAAATTAGCCATAACAGCTTCTGGATTGAATTTAAAACGCGACGTGCGAGCAATTTGCTGCTGTTGCCGTGTCTTGGCAAGTTGCTCGTTATTGAAATCGAGCTGATCGTTAATGAAGGGCACTCACGTACTCCATTTTTACTGGTTTTGGTGATGATGAAGACCCTGAAAATAATCACTACTTGCGTATTGGATTACTTATCTGCGGTCTTTGCCTTTGTCTCTACTGGTAGCGAGCCCACAGGGCAATTGGCAACACCCACTGTTTTACGCGTAATTGCCTCTACATCTTTTTGTGCTTTTTCTGCATCCAACACCCAAGTTCTATAAAAATCAAAGGGGCAATCTGCAATACCTTTATCGCCATCACCGGAATTATGTACTCCGGTGTAGCCCCGGTGCAGCAGCTTAAATAGATGATTTTGTGATTGGTCGTTAGCTCGAGCATCGCGAATTTGGGATACAGAAAGTTGTGCATACTGAATACCCATATCTTCTTCGCCGCACTCGCCAAGTGTGCGCCCATCAAAACCGATAATGGCTGAATGTCCGAAATAAGAATATACCCCGTCGAAGCCTGAGGCGTTGGCTACGGCAACATAGCAATTGTTGGCCCATGCCATCGTTTTAGACATCATTATTTGCTGCTCTTTGGCCGGGTACATATAGCCCTGACAGCGAACAATTAGTTCGGCACCTTTCATGGCACAGTCCCGCCATATTTCAGGGTAATTGCCATCGTCACAAATAATCAGACTGATCATTAGCCCTTTTGGGCCTTCTGTAACGTAGGTGCTGTCACCTGGATACCAGCCTTCAATTGGGCACCAGGGAATACATTTTCGATATTTTTGTACAATTTCTCCTTCATTATTGATCAAGATCAGTGTGTTGTAGGGTGATTTATTAGGATGATCTTCATGACGTTCGCCGGTCAGAGAAAAAATACCCCAGGTATCAGCGGCTCTGCAGGCAGCACTGAATATTTCGGTTTCGTCGCCAGGAATAGTCGCAGCCGTCGCCATCATTTCATCGTTGTCATACATAATTCCCATGGTGCTGTATTCTGGAAACACCACCAGATCCATACCGGGTAAACCCAGCTTCATGCCCTTGATCATATCGGCAATTTTTTCGGCATTCTCGAGTACTTCGGCCTTAGTATGCAGGCGAGGCATTTTATAATTGACGACGGCTACACCGACTGTATCGGGGCTGCTTGATATATCTCCATGACGCATAATAGCTCTCTGTATTTTGTTAGTAGTAGTGATGGAAATGGATTAGTGACCAAAACATCTCCAGAATGGAAATAACTATGCGCGATTATCGCCTCAATAAAAATACGCTAATCTTACACCTCACCTACTCATAATTACGTATCAGCACTACAGTCGATATAACTATGATGATGCAGTGAATATTATTGACATAGGTTTAAAATATATCGGCCATCAACGACAATTAAGTTCACCAAGATGTAAGGTGAAAATTTAAGTTATAGCGAATCAATGGTCAACGTTACTTATGGGACTATTTTCAATAATATACTCATCAATATATTCACGGTTACTCACACTTAAAAGTAACGGCTAGGCAGGTTTGCTGAAACTACTCGATTAAGTCTGCAGCAAAGCACAACTGTTGTTGCTAGTCTTGTTGGTTGGGTAAGGCAGTTGCTTAAAGTAGCTTGAGAGTTTAGGCTCGCGTCCATTTTTTATGACATCCATAAATATTTCCACAGTTAACAAGAAGCCACACAATGAACCCAATTACACTACTTGATGGCGGCATGGGGCAAGAGCTGCTGCGCAGAAGTTCGCGCGCAATAACGCCCCTTTGGTCTGCCGATATTATGCTAAACGAGCCAAAGCTTGTTCGAGATTTACATCGCGACTTTATAGCCAGCGGTGCTCAGGTCATCACGCTCAATACTTACAGCGCTACACCACAGCGCCTAGCGAGAG
>JBLIFG010000069.1:0-8626 GCA_047633635.1 Cellvibrionaceae bacterium
AGCACATCGACTTTATATAAGTTTGAGCATGCCGGCTAATCATCATAAAATACATTTGTAGCTTATTTTAGCATCGCTGACATAACGCTTTAACTTAAGTTTAAACTGACGTCCTAACTAACGCATTTACTATGGTTTCACTATGACAAAATCTCTACAGGATCAATTAATGGGTGCGGGGCTTATCGATAGCAAAAAAGCCAAAAAAATCACCAATGAAAACCGCAAACAAAAAAAAGTTCAAAAAAAATCAAGAGATGACTCCTTGAGCGATGCGCAAACCGCGGCAAAACAAGCTCAACAAGAGAAAATAAAACGTGATCAAGCACTCAATAAAAAATTAAACTCAGATGCACAACAGAAGTCAATTGCAGCACAAGTTATCCAATTAATTAATCACTATAAACTTGAACGCAAAAGAGGCGAGATAAGTTACAACTTTAGTGATCGCGCGGTTATCAAAAAAATACTTGTGAGCGATGAGATGTCGCAAGAAATCGCTCGTGGTCGCTTATGCATCGCACGTCTAGGCGATAGTTATGAATTAATACCAAAACCTATTGCCGACAAGATACGTGAGCGCGATCAAGATTCTATTGTTGTCTACAATGAAAAGCCAAGCTTATCGTCCTCAAAAAATGCCGCAGGTGCAGCAAAAGGGGCAGAAGCAGAGCCAGCATTAGAGTCGGATGACGATTACTATGCTCAGTTTGAGATCCCCGATGATCTAACTTGGTAGCCGCTGTATTTTAAGACGAATATTTTAAAGACAATAATTTATGTATAGCTGCCCAGTTTGTAAGCAAGCGCTCAATAGCGAGTTATCGGATGCTTTACCTTTAGGCAGCTTGCGCTGTGAACAGGGACATAACTTTGATCGCCATAAAAAAGGCTATATCAATCTACTGCTCGCACACAATAAAAAATCAAAACAACCCGGTGACGACAGTACAATGGTTGCCGGTAGACGCGCTTTTTTAAATGCAGGTTATTACCAAGCATTTGCAGATGCCTTAGCGCATCTTATTCTTGCACACAAACCCCAAGCTATTCTCGATGCGGGTTGTGGCGAGGGGTTTTATCTCAACAACATTCTTTCACAAGCTCAGCAACAGGCATCCGCTCTAGCTATCGATACGAGTGAATTAATTCATGCTTATGGCTTTGATATAAGCAAACCGGCTATTGCCGCCGCAGCTAGCAGCTATAAAAATATCGAGTGGGCAGTGGCCTCAAGCGCACGTGCGCCTTATCAGTCGGGAGTGTTCGATTGCATATTAAGTGTTTTCTCACGAGTAGAATCTGCTGAGTTTGCACGGCTATTAAAAGTAGGTGGCATCGTGGTCTTCGCAGGCCCAGGTCCCCAGCACTTGTTGGCGCTGCGAGAATTAATTTACCCTGAAGTTAACGCCTATCAGGCTGAAAAACACGCTGATTACTTTGATGACCATTTCACCTTAGTCGATAAAATTTCGCAGACCTTACCCTTATCAATAAATTCTAACGCACAAATAATGAATTTATTGAGCATGACGCCCCATAGCCAACGTATTAATAAAGATGCAGAGAGTCGCCTAAAAGCAACGCATACACTTAATGATCACGCTGACTTTTTATTATATGTTTATCAAAAGATAAGCTAATTTACCCCCAAGAATGTTATCACAGCATAAAAAATACCATGACTCAACACGATATAAAAGCAACCACACTAAAACCTGGCTTAAATAATCTACTTAAACTTTGGCCCTTTCTCAAACCTTACCGCTGGGTACTCTTTGCTGCTAGTTGCACTCTTCTTTTTACAGCTGGGCTTAACTTATCACTCGGACAAGGTGTGCGTCTAATTGTTGACGAGGGCTTTATCGGTGGTTCCTTAGAAAAGCTCAATCAAACACTGGTACTGTTTTTAATTGTTATTGTATTTATGGCTGTTGGTACCTTTTCGCGATTTTATCTAGTGACGTGGATTGGCGAGCGCGTTACCGCAGATATTCGTAAAGCTATTTTTAACCATTTAATTACCTTAGAGCCGAATTACTTTGAAACTAATCGATCGGGTGAGTTAATGAGTCGCTTAACTACCGATACCACCTTGTTACAATCGATTATGGGATCTAGCTTAAGTTTTGCATTGCGCTCATTTTTAATGATGATCGGTGGGCTGGTGATGTTATTACTCACCAACATAAAACTCACTGTCGTAGTTTTTGCTGCACTGCCACTGATCATGCTACCCGTCTTTATTTTTGGCAAGCGCGTGCGACAATTGTCACGCGATAGTCAAGATACTATTGCCGATGTGGGTACTTATGCGGGTGAAGTTCTACAACAAATCAAAACCGTACAAAGTTATACTCGCGAGAGCACCGAGCGCTCGGCCTTTGCGCAAGAGGTAGAGAAAGCTTTTGTAGTTGCCAGAAATCGTATTATTAATCGTGGCTTATTAACCTCTCTGGTTATTTTATTTTCTTTCAGCGCTATTGGTGTCATGATTTATATCGGCGCTAGCGATGTATTAGATGGCAATATGAGCGGTGGTGAATTAGCCGCCTTTATTTTTTATGCCGCAATGGTCGCTGGTGGTGTCGCGGCAGTTGCCGAGGTATTTGGCGAGCTGCAACGTGCAGCGGGTGCCACTGAGCGCTTGTTAGAACTACTTGCCGTGGCGGCAGTTATTAAATCGCCTCACGTTAATCCAGATCGACGCGAAGCACACAATGAAGAAAACAATATAGAGCGCAAGCTAGATAAGGACATAGATCACAAGTCAGGCAGCAAGACCCTAGGCAATGATAGTTCAGTACTAAGCGCTGCAAAGAAGCCCTCCTCGACCAGTCATATTAGTTTCAACAATGTCAACTTTAGCTACCCGAGTCGACCCAACACCTTGGCCTTAAACAACGTTTCTTTTAACATAAAGCGTGGTGATACTATTGCACTTGTTGGCACCAGTGGTGCGGGCAAAAGTACCATCTTTGAACTCTTGCAGCGTTTTTACGATCCACAACAGGGCTCGATTTTACTGAACGCTAAAAGTCTCGCCACCATGAAGTTAGATGATGTGCGCCAACCAATGGCAATGGTGCCCCAGCAACCTACCCTATTTAGCTCTGATGTTTTTCATAATATTGGTTACGGTGACCCGACCGCATCTGAGGCAGATATTATTAGTGCCGCACGTGCGGCTCACGCCCATGAATTTATCGAGCATCTACCCGAGGGCTATCGCAGTTTTTTAGGTGAACGTGGCGTGCGCCTAAGTGGCGGGCAAAAACAACGCATTATCATTGCGAGGGCGATCTTAAACGACCCAGAAATTTTACTCTTAGATGAAGCCACTAGCGCACTCGATGCCGAGAGCGAGCAATCGGTTCAAGAGGCTCTGGTTAAGCTCATGGCCAAGCGCACCACTATTATTATTGCCCATCGCCTTGCCACAATTGTTCACGCCGATAGAATTTTAGTGATGGAGAAAGGCAAGATAATTGCCGAGGGATCTCACGAGGAGTTGCTGACAACGTCTTCACGCTATCAAAAATTAGCGGCACTGCAATTTGGGCATAAAGATAAATAAGCACGCTTAAAGGCATAGACAGTTACTGCAGCAGGTGCCTATTTTTTTATTTGAAGTTCTATCTTGCGTTTGTTTATTCGTTAAATATCCGCTGCTTAAACTAGCGATTTCTTAACAGCAAGAAAAACCCTAGGCCAAAGCAGAATAAAATAGGAATCAAAACTGCCACTAGAGGCGCAAAACCGTAGACCAAACTTGTCGGGCCCAGCAGCTTTTGCGTTAGCTGGAAAACAATACCTACAACAACACCGCTAAATATACGATAGCCCATTGTGACTTCGCGCAAGGGTCCAAAAATAAATGAGATAGAAATAACTACTAAACTAATAATTGCCAAGGGCTGTAATACTTTATTCCAAAAGGACAGCTTATAAGAGCTATTATCGATATTTTGTTGCTCGAGATAGGTAATATAAAAATAGAGTTTGCTGATTGATAAATCATCGGGCTCTTGTACCAGAACTGAAAGTAGTGACGGTGACAACTGTATATCCCAAGGTCGAGTTTGATAGCTATGCTGCTCAATCACACTCGATGTAATAACTGTTTCAACAATATTTTCCTCTTGCCATTGGCCGTTAATATAAATAGCTGATTGCGCAAAGCTCGTTGATGTTAGTTCATTTTTTTCATCAAAATTATAACGCGTCACCCCCAGCAACTGACCATTAGCCTGCACACTATTAAAATGCATAAATTCATTGCCCTCGCGGTTCCATAAGCCACCGTAAGAAGACTGCTCTGTTTTAATACCTTGGCGTTTAATATCTCTTCTATTTTCACTGTACTGCTCGGCGGTAGGAATTACATATTCAGCTAGCAATAACACGACAATAATGAGTAATAAAACAGGCTTAATAATCGAGAACGCAAGGCGTAATAAGCTCACACCAGCAGCTCGCATAATAATAAGTTCACTGGTTGATGCCAGACTCCCCAACCCAATCAAACCACCCACTAGTGCCGCAAACGGCATATAACGATAGATACTACCGGGTATATTTAAGGCGACATGAATACACACTTCTAAAAATGTATAGTTGTTCGTTATATTATCGAGCTCATCGATAAACTTTGACAGCATATCTAGCGAGCAAATAACTAATAGCACCATTAATATTGACGTTAACAGAGTGCTAAATAAATATTGGTTTAAGAGGCGCATAATATTGTCGACTCGCTTTATTAGTTGTTTTTATGTGGCTGGAAAGCTCTAAAAAAGCGTCCAAAAAAACCGGTGCGCCAAGCGAATAGTAGGCCCGCAAGTGTCACAAAAATAAGATGTACCGACCACAAGCCAATAGCTGGCGCTAAGGTTTGTGCCTCGATCGACTCGCGCGCACGATTGAGTAGAACTAGATACACTAAATATAAAATGATAGCGGGAAACAACATGACATAACGGCCGCGCCTGGGTGTGGTATAGCTCATTGCAACAGCAAGTATCGTGATAATAAAAATAATCAACGGTGCCGATATTCGAGCTTGAAGTGCAGCTTGTTTTTCAGGATTAGCGTCACCCCATAATTCGTTTGTCGGTTTAGAATTTACTTTATTTGGCGTAAAGCTTGTGTCTGCCGCCTCGGCTAAATGCTGCCCCAAGACATCAAAGCGTGTTACGCGATAATTTACCCCACCGGGTCGTCCCTGATACCGCACACCGTTATTTAGCTGTAAATAAGGCTGCTGATAGAGTTCGTGATTAATTCGCTGTGCAGATTCTGACTTAATGGTAGTTAACGGCTCGCCCTTAGCCACGCCAGTACTGGCGATAAAAACACCGCTGAGTTCTTGCGCCTCGCCTTGCGTCTCTATGTAGCTGACTATTTTACCCGTTCGAGACACCTGAAAACGCCCAGGTTTTACAATCTCTAACTCGCTCCGATTTTTTTGCTGCTCAAATATTTGCTCGGCCTTTAGCAGCCCAAGCGGCGTTAGCCATAAACTGCACATGCCAACTACTGTTGCTATAATAATTCCTGGCACAAAGGTATAGGCGAGCAGACGGCGCTGACTCATCCCACAAGACGATAAGACTGTCATCTCATGCTCTGCGTACAAGCGCCCATACGCCATTAAAATAGCCACCATAAAGCCAAGAGGAAAAATTAATTCTAAAAACCCTGGCAGCCTGTAATACATAATCGAAAATAAAACCGCGGGATCAAATTTGCCCGAAGCTGCCTCGGACAAATATTTAACAAAACGGCCGCTCATAATAATAACGACAAGCACAGCGGTGACGGCAATTGTCGTTTGTAATACTTCGCGAGTTAAATAACGCAGAATAATCATGCAATAGTCGTCATTGATTAAATGAATGGTATAGAATACCAGAGTGAAGCTCTAACATAAGCCCTGATTTAGATAATGATATAAACTTTATCGACAAATTTTTCTCTTATGCCTTATCGCCACCGACCATCAACTATTAACCTTACACAAATTGAGAGTGCCATGTCTGTCAACGTAGCTAATAACACCAAATTTTCCGCCAAAAAAATTGATCTCAACACCTTAAAAACAGACTGCCTTATTATTGCAGCATTTGCTGCTGGCGAACTTTCAGACACCGCTAAGCAATTTGAAAAAATGAGTGGCTTAGCCATAGCTGACTTATACAAACAAGATGAGTTTGCTGGCAAGTTAGGCCAGCAAGTGACGTTTTATCAACCCACTAAAAACATTAATAAAGCCATTATTTTAGGCTTTGGCGAGAAAGATAAGACGACAGCAGCACAATTTCGAGAGGCGCTTAACCAGCTGGCTAAAACTCTCGCTAGCAGCACACTTAAGCAGACAACACTATGTGTTGATGAAGTGACGGTAGCGGCTTGGTCGAGCGAAGCTAAAGCCCGTGCCTGTGCCGAGTCAATTAGCCATGGTCGCTACCGATATACGCAGACACTATCTGCGGTTAAAGCTAAAACTAATGTTGCAATTACCTTTGGCACCGCAAAAGTTAAAGATGCTAGTAAAGGTCTAGTCATTGGCCAAGCTATTGGCAAAGGTATGAATGTTGCTCGTGAACTTGGTAACTTGCCCGGTAATATTTGTACGCCAACGTATTTAGCCAATCAAGCCAAAATTTTAGCCCGCACAAATAAGCACCTAAGCGTTAAAATTCTCTCAGAAAAACAAATGAAAGAATTGGGCATGGGTTCACTACTTTCGGTATCGGCGGGCAGTCATGAACCTGCACAGTTAATCGTCATGGAATATACGGGTGCCGCCAAAAGCGAAAAGCCCCATGCTCTTGTGGGCAAGGGTATTACTTTTGATACCGGCGGTATTAGCTTAAAACCCGGCGGCGGTATGGACGAAATGAAATATGATATGTGTGGTGCCGCCAGTGTTTTTGGTACTGTCACAACTTTATTAGAGCTGCAACCTAAAATTAATGTTGTCGCGGTTATTGCGGCGGCCGAAAATATGCCCGGCAGCAAGGCGACCAAACCTGGTGATATTGTCACCTCAATGAGCGGTCAAACTATCGAGGTATTAAATACTGATGCCGAAGGTCGCTTGGTATTATGTGACGCACTCACTTATGTTGAGCGCTTTAAACCCCAGAGCGTTATTGATATCGCAACACTCACTGGCGCTATCGTTATGGCGTTAGGGGGACACGCAACTGGCTTGTTTAGCAACAGCGATGAATTCGCCGACGAACTCATTGCGGCAGGCATTAAAAGTGGTGATCGCGCATGGCACATGCCTTTATGGGACGACTACCAAAGTCAGCTCGATAGTAATTTTGCCGACATTGCTAATATTGGTGGCCGTCCCGCGGGCAGCATTACCGCGGCTTGTTTTTTATCGCGCTTTACAAAAAAATACACTTGGGCACACTTAGATATCGCAGGTACAGCTTGGTTATCTGGCGCTCAAAAAGGCGCAACAGGCCGACCCGTAGCGCTGTTAAGTGAGTACTTACTAAGCAAGTAACACAAGCTTTATAAAGTGGAGCGTTAAAAAGCGTTATAAATACCCATCATTCTCAACCAATTAGATCATTATGACGCAGATCGACTTTTACATTCTTACACAAACAACCGCGATAGCGCGACTTCACTACGCCTGTCGCTTGGCTGAAAAAGCAATAAATCAAGGGCATCATATTGCTATAGCGCTCGATGGTGAGTCGCAAGCACAAACGTTAAGTGATTACTTATGGTCATTTAAACCCGAGAGTTTTTTGCCCCACATGCTTCAAAATGATGAGCCTCAAACAAAAGCACTCGAGCAGGCAGCGACAGACAGTGAAAAGGTTTTGGACGACGTAAAAAGATCAGCGCCGATTGCACTAATATGGGGTAAAGACAACGAGTATTATCATGATATATTAATCAATCTGAGCCAAAAAATCCCCGAGGGATTTAGCCGGTATCGACGAGCCTTTGAGATTGTTGTGCAAGAAGACGATTGTTTAAAGATAACTCGCTCGCATTTTCAATTTTATCGCGAGCGAGGCTATCCCTTAAAATCCCATGCTTTATGATAATTCCAATAACTGTTACTGATACAATACTATAAAAATAGCTGACACTATGGACGAAAAACGCAAAAAAGAAGAACTCCTCGCCGAGCTAGAATCTATTAAAGATCTACTCGATAGCGATCCGTTAAGCGACAATACTTTTTTTGACCCGCGTGCGCAAAGGCCGGCCCCAGATCGCGATCTATCCGCTCAAGCGCTAACTTCATCGCAAGAAATTCCTACTCTTAATGAAATGGTCTTAGAGAACGAGCCCTTCAACGATGAGCATATAGACATTTCAAGCACGGCGGCGAATAAGGTTTTACCTGGTCAACAATCTCTATTTGAACAAGAGAAGTTAAAAAGAAAAAAAGCCGATGCAGAACTTGAGGCTTTAGATAATAAATTAACAAATACTGCCACGGTTGATCGGAAAGAAGATGGGCAACAAGCAATTTACAGCTACTTAGATAGCTTCCAAGACAGTTCTTTGGATGGTTCTTTAGATAGTCCTCCTGATAACTCTTTAGATCGTCCTTTAGGTAACTCTTTTGGTAACTCTTTTGGTA
>JBLIFG010000070.1:0-8508 GCA_047633635.1 Cellvibrionaceae bacterium
ATCTTAATCGTGCCAATGTTCAAAAAGTCATGCTTGCAATGGTACCAAATACCTCTGGAATGTACTTCGAACCCAGTTAATTTAACCTACAAACAGGGCAGGCCTATAAAATAGCTCCCAGAAATACTGACAAGATAAAGCACTATATTGAAGTTGGGCCAATATCAGAGGTCGAGTGGTTGATTGTACCCATTCAGTCTGGAGAAAGTATTAAAATGGTCTGCGCTATAGATGGACATACAGAGGTTGGCATGCAGGGGTTAATTAATGTTTATAAGATCAGTGTTTTAGCAAGCAGACAACAAATAAATGAGAGCAAGTAATGAATAAAGCCATTCATAAAAAAAACCAACCGCATCATAGTGGCGCTAGTCACGAAGATGATCGCCCACAAAACCTTCAAAAAGACTTCATCATCGAAGGTGCAGGCTGCGCAAGTTGTGTGGGTAAAATTGAATCGGCTTTAAACAAGGTACCGGGTGTTATTCAAGCTGAAATGAACTTTGCTCAGCGCACGGTCAGCGTTAATGGCAGCGCAAAAACTATCGACTTAATTAACGCGGTAGAACAGGCTGGGTATAACGCTAAAGCCAGCACTGCTGATAATGATGATGACGCTTTAAGTGAAAAAGATGCAGCCGATCACGCACATTATAAAAAGTTAATGCGAGATATGTCGTTTGCCTTGGCACTAGGCACGCCCTTAATGGTTTATGGCCTTTTTGGCGGTTCCATGACAGTGACGACAATTCACGAACAATTAGCTTGGCTTATTGTTGGCTTGTTAACCCTCGCGGTAATGATTTTCTCGGGTAAACATTTTTATGTGGGTGCCTGGAAATCAGCTAGCAACCACTCGGCCAATATGGATACCCTAATAGCATTAGGTACTGGCACAGCATGGTTGTATTCGATGGTAGTTGTTTTTTTTCCCGACTTGGTCCCAGAGATGGCGCGTCATGTTTATTTTGAAGCCACCGCTATGATCATTGGTTTAATCAATTTAGGCTTAGCGTTAGAGTTAAAAGCCAGGGGTCGCACCTCTGATGCCATCAAACGCTTAATTGGCCTACAACCCAAGACTGCGCGTGTTATTCGAGACAGTGAAGATATGGATATTGCAATTGCAGATGTCTTGTTAAACGACGTCGTGCGTGTTCGCCCCGGTGAACGCATTCCTGTCGATGGCTCCGTGACCGAAGGGCACACCGCGATTGACGAATCTATGCTGACCGGTGAACCCATGCCTGTCGAAAAAGCTGAAGGCGATTCTGTCGCTGCGGGAACCATCAATAAAACTGGCTCGATTCTATTTAAAGCTACTCGTGTAGGCAAGGATACCGCATTAGCGCAAATTATTAATATGGTAAAACGAGCACAAAATTCAAAACCTCCTATTGGCCGTATGGCAGATATTATCGCTGCCTACTTTGTCCCAACAGTGATGATAATTGCAGTAATAAGTGCTTTAGTCTGGCTTAATTTTGGCCCAGAACCCACCATAGCCTTTGCTATAGTTTCAGCAACTACCGTACTTATTATTGCCTGTCCTTGCGCTTTAGGTTTAGCAACACCTATGTCAGTTATGGTCGGCATTGGTAAAGCTGCAGAAGCTGGCGTATTAATTCGCAACGGCGAAGCCCTGCAAACTGCCTCTAAAATCACCACGATGATTTTAGACAAAACGGGCACTATTACGCTCGGTGCACCCAAGGTTACCGATATAAAGCTTGCAAGTAATTTTACTGAAAAAGAAGTGATGCAGCTCGTTGCTAGCTTGGAGTCTGGCTCTGAACATCCTTTAGCATTAGCCATTGTCGAATCAGCGAAAGCGCTTGGGATTAAGCTGTCTAAAGCTCATAATTTTAATGCCATCGCGGGGCTCGGAGTCGAAGCTGATGTTGATGGCAAGCAATTGTTTTTTGGTAATGAAAAACTAATGCTGGAGCGCGGCATCGATTTAACTGACCATATCGAAAGCGCACAGAGTTTAGCTATTGAAGCCAAAACACCTATGTACTTTGCCATTGATAATAAATTTGCCGCCATTATTGCCGTAGCTGACCCTATAAAAGACGATTCAATCGCGGCTATTAAGCGCTTGCAAAAAAATGGGCTTCGCGTGGTTATGTTAACAGGTGATAATCGCGATACAGCAAAGGCGGTTGCTAATAAAGTAGGCATCGATGAGTTTTTTGCTGAAGTATTGCCCGAACAAAAATCTCAAAAAGTACAGGAGCTGCAGCGCAAGGGTGAAATTGTCGGTATGACTGGAGACGGAATTAACGATGCGCCAGCACTAGCTATGGCCAATGTCGGATTTGCAATTGGTACTGGTACCGATATCGCTATCGAGAGCGCTGACATCACCTTAATGCGAGGCTCACTTCACGGTATAGCTGATGCCATTGCTGTCAGTAAAGCCACGTTGCGCAATATAAAGCAAAACTTGTTCGGTGCTTTTATCTACAACGTGGCTGGTATTCCGTTTGCGGCTGGCATCTTGTATCCATTTTTTGGTGTATTATTAAGTCCGGTCATCGCCGGAGCCGCAATGGCTTTTTCATCGTTAACTGTAGTGAGTAACGCTAATCGCTTACGCTTTTTTAAAGCCGAAGAGCACTAGAGTGAAAACACAGAGAAACATAAAGAGAGCACGAGTCAATGTTAATAATTAATATTGCGGGTTTATTACTGATAGCACTTATTATATGGTGGTTTTGGTTATACAAACCAAAAGCGACACAACTAGCAAACAGCGATTTCGTTATCTTGGTAGAAAATGGCATCTATACACCCTCGCGAATTAAACTGCCCGCAAATAGAAGTATTTCCTTAGAGTTTTTACGTAAAGATGAATCACCCTGTGCAGAGATGCTCTTAATTCCTGATCTGCACATCAGTGAGGCGTTACCACTTAACAAGGCTAAAAAAATAGTACTACCGGCAATGACAGCGGGAAAATACAATTTTCACTGTCAGATGCAAATGTACCGAGGACAGTTAATAGTCGATTAAATAAAGCACAGCTTAAAGAAAAATGTGTATCGAGTTAAACGTTAAAGACTCATCCCTGAGCAAATGACAATCTAAAAAGGTAATGATTATGGACAAAGCAAGTGCTCAATTAGCGGATATATCCGTTACACCACGTAAAGTAGGCTTAGGCATTATAATAGCCCTAGTTGCATACCTCATTTTCAGTAGTTATTACACCGTCTCGGCAGAATCCGTGGGTATTGTACAACGGTTTGGCAATTATCATTCATCCGTTGATCCGGGCCTCCATTTCAAAATCCCTTTTGGTGTTGATAGCGTTATTGAAGTACCTATCAAACGTCAGTTGAAAGAGGAATTTGGCTTTGGTACTCCGGGTGCAACCTACAACGAACAAATATCAAATCCACGAGAATGGCAGTTAGAAACGACTATCGTTACGGGTGATTTAAACACAGCCTCTGTCGAGTGGGTGATTCAATTTCGTATTGAAAATGCGTTCGATTTTCTGTTTAAAGTTCGCGATCCTGGTGCCGCTTTACGTGATATATCAGAGTCAGTTATGCGAGAGGTCGTAGGCGATCGAACCGTAGACGAGGTACTTACTATCGGTAGACAAGATATAGAAGCAACCGCTCAGGTAAAAATGCAGGAACTCACTAATCTTTATGAGATGGGTTTGCGCATCGATCAGGTTCAGCTAAAAAATGTAAATCCGCCCAGACCAGTACAAGCATCATTTGATGAAGTCAATGAGGCGCAGCAGGAACGAGAGCGCATGATTAACGTTGCTCGCGGTGAATACAATAAAGCTATACCTAGGGCTAAGGGTAGGGCAGACCAAAAAGTTCAGTCATCAGAAGGCTATGCTATACAGCGTGTTAATGAGGCAGAAGGTGATTCAAATAAATTTAACGCTTTACTGGCAGAATATATAAAAGCACCAAAAGTAACTAAACGTCGACTGTATTTAGAAACTATGGCCGAAGTACTACCCAGGGTAAGCAACAAGGTGATACTTGACAATCAAGCAGCATCTATATTGCCATTACTACAGCTGGATAGAATGAAAGGAGATGTAAAATGAATAAATTTAGTTACGCATTAATTGCCTTGCTCTTCCCAATACTTATTGTTGGCTATGAGTCGCTCTATCGTGTCAATGAAACAGAACAGATCATCGTCACCCAGTTCGGAAAGCCGGTCGGTGACATTATTAGTGAAGCGGGCCTAAAATTGAAGGTTCCTTTTATCCAAAAAGTTAATCGGATAGAAAAAAGAATTTTGTTATGGGATGGCGACGCTAATGACATGCCAACAAAAGATAAACTCTATATCACGGTTGATACTTTTGCCAGATGGCGCATTAAAGATCCACTTCAGTATTTTTTAAGATTAAGAGATGAGCGTAGTGCTCAATCAAGACTAGAAGATATTTTGGGTAGTGAGACTCGTAATGCTGTTGCTAGGCACCAGTTGATAGAAATTATTCGTACCACTAAAGGCCGTGAGCCTGCCGTTGATGCGCTGTTGGCAGACGCCGATATCGGTAAACTTTTACCCATTAAACGAGGGCGCCATCAAGTAGAAAAAGATATTTATTCTGCGGCTTCGGGTAAGTTATCTGAATTTGGTATCGAGTTATTAGATATTCGTTTTAAGCGTATAAATTATAATGAAAGTGTTAGGCAAAAAATATATGCTCGAATGATTAGTGAGCGTCAGCAAATTGCAGAGCGCTTTCGTTCTGAGGGCGCGGGCGAAGCAGCTAAAATTCTTGGTAGTAAAGAAAAAGAACTGCAGCGTATTGAGTCTGAGGCCTACCAACAAATTCAAACTATTCAGGGTGTTGCAGATGCAAAAGCGACAGAAATTTATAATTTAGCCTACAACAAATCAGTGGAGTCTAGAGAACTTTATACCTTTGTTAAAACACTAAAAACTTATGAGAGCGTAATTGATGCCAACACCACACTGGTACTAACTACAAATAGTGATATCTATAAATTGTTAAATGGTATCGACTAAATGCTTGTATTTGAGGCATAGAGACAAAGATAAATATTTGTCTCTATGCCTCAAGTTATTGAGTATTTGCGTAGATAATTAATAAACTGATCACCTTAAATCTTTTTTGATATCACTGAGATCTAAAACATTGATTCGATTGAAAAATGATTAATTAAATTAATCATTTTATAGGTTATATATACTCCTTAAATCAAGTTTAGCACTAACATATTCGTCATAGTTGTTCCCCTCCAGTATAGCTCTTATCAAATAGTCTGAAAAAAATATGAAGAAGGTCAGAGTCTTCTTTACTTAATACTTAATAGTTACAACTAAATTAGGTATTTTAAATACAAAGCTTTACCAAAAAATATTTTTACCCCTGATTTTTATTTTAGCCTTGATTCCTCTTGCTTTAAAAATTGATAATTATAGTGTCTTGATGGGTTCAATTTTAAAGCGTCGTCTAGCTTTAGTTAATACATAGTCTGCAACATAGTAATTTGCAGCGACCAGCGCTAGGCTCCAAACAATTGCGGCTCCGGCAGGTAAATCAAAAATTGCAGCAAAGACTAAGCCAAAGCCATAACCTAATGCGCCAATAATAAACGCTTTCAGCTTTGGCTTCTTATGGCTAAGTGTTACCAAGCTTGGAATAATTAAACTAGCAAAGACAAGATAAACGCCCACAACCTGTGTAGACAAGGTGATGGTGACTGCAAATAGTGGATAAAAAAGCCACTCACCCACGTTTTTTTTCAGACCGCACCAGACACAAATTATAATCACATAAGCGCTTGCTAAAGGGATGAGTTCCTGTGGCTGTAGCCATAAAATTTGACCCACAAGAATTTTTTTAAGCTGTTCACCTCCGTGTGGATCAGTAGATAAAAGTAAAATACTACCGGTAGCCGCGAGAATAAATAAAATACCAATGATAGCTTCTTGAACACGCACTTCTAATCGTCGTATTTTATATAAGCTTAGAGCTCCAACAATAGCGGCAGAAACTGCAATCAGTGTTTGCGGTACAGCACTGCCTTCACTGATCCATAAGGTATTTGCTGCAACCACGCCAAAGGCAGCTATTTGTGCAATAGCAAGATCTAAAAAAATAATCCCACGTTGAAGCACCTCTCTCCCAAGAGGCACGTGTGTAAACAGTATAATCAAGCCTGCAATCATTGCAGGCCAAAGAATCTCAACTTGAAGCATTAGCAGTTCCATAAAATATGCTCTTAATTAACTTGGGTAAGCGCTGAGATGACTTCGTCATAAAGCGACGCCAAATCGGTTGCCTGCTCACTACCACCAACCGTAAACGGTAATATCAGCAACGGCACCTGCGTTTTTTTACCTAGCCATTGAGCACCCTTTGGATTTTGATAGTTTGCTAATAAAATATAATCGGGCTGATCAACACGAACCTGCTGAAGTAATTGTGCTAAATGCGCACTTGTAGGTGGTAGACCTGGCTTCGGTTCTATGTCGCCGAGCTCAACCATTCCAAGCCAATTAATTAAGTAACTCCAATTCTTATGATTAACAATAACTTTTTTATCCTTAAGTACTCGAGCTTGGTCTTCCCAGCGGATAATATTTTTTTCCCATTGTCTATTAAACGCAATCAACTGTTGTTGATAATAAAGTTCGTTTTTAATATCAAGTAGCTGTAGTCGTTGCATTAGTGCTGTGGCGATTGTTATCACCCGATAGGGATCCCAGTGAACGTGTGGATTGCCTCCAGCGTGTACATCTCCGTCTCGACGATCGAGTTCTTGCGGTACTTCAATACGCTCTACATAATCGGTTGCTAAAAAGTAGCCTGGTTCGTTTTCTTGGATAGCAGCGTTACCCGACTGCCGCAACAGTAAAGGCAACCAACCAATTTCAAGTTCGGCACCTGTACATACCAAAAGATCGGCTTGACGTGCTTTTGCGATCAGTGAAGGACGAGCCTCAATGTGATGAGGATCTTGAAATGCAGTCGTGGCTGAATATACCTTGACGTGACTGCCACCGATTGATTCAACCAACGATTTCCATTCGGGTTCACAGGCAAATACATTTACTTTTGCAAAAGCCTGTGGTGCTAACATCATCAGACCTAGGCTGATAATAAATAGTAGTCTCATGTTGATCCTCGCTTAAAATGTATGTGATGCATGAGAACCCAAGCTCATCGTATACTGAAGCGTGACGATGTTATTGTCGTCGTCGAGACCATTATCAAGGAGACTGTACTGCAAGCGGATACGGCTAAAGTGGCTCGGTGAGTAATCAAGCATCACGCTAGATTTGTTTGGATCGCCAGCCGTACCTAAATTAGACTCATCAAGAAACTCTTCGGCATCGATGCCTGAATCAACAAAGTTAGAAATTGTGTTCTTTGCCTCTAGGTGATCGTAGCGAAGTCCAACGCGCCAAGCGGGCATAAACTGATAGACGCCCTGTATGTAATAACCTTTTTGTTCTCCATCTAAGCTAGCTTGAGCGCTATCACTGCCCTCAGTAAACTCAGAGTCAGCTGTTTCATTTTTAACAAAATATTCGGCTTGGATTTTTAAGTTAGTGGTCTTAGCGTTACCTTGTGGAGCCCATTTATAAATAAAATCAATACCGGCAACATCAACCTCACCATTGAGTAATTCATTGTCAGCAACAGCTTCGTCTGCACCGTGTTGATGACCACCAGCTTCACGAACATCAAATTCGGATTCAAAGTAACTAGCTCCCAACAGCCAGCTAGAACTGGTATTAATATCTCGCCCTGTTTTTACAAAGAAAGCTAGTCCTTTATTATTGTCAGCATTATCGCCACCGGGAAACTCTGTACCCGATGATATTTCTGTGCCAATTTTTAAAAAAGTATCGATTGGTGCAAGCCAACTTGCTTGAATACCAGTATTAATAAGGTGACCCCCAAACATTGCATCATAAACGAGTGGACGATCAGCAAAATCATGGGCATGATCATGAATGCTATTTAAATAACCAATGCCAGAAAAAAAGCGTCCGCCCTTGGCGGTAAAGCCCGCACCTAATTTAAGTGTTTCCACGTAGGCTTCTTCAATTTCGACTTCAGTTTCACCATCCTCATAAACAATAGCGGTATTAATAAGACCATAAAACTTATCATCAATGTTGGCGGATATACTAAGTTCATTGTGTCCCAGAGCAAAGCCATTATCGGGTAGGCCGGCCTCGCCACCAAGTTGAAAACCGGGTAATTTTAGATCGCTATTATCGATATCGACATAGTGAGCATTCAAAATAAGACTAATAGCAGGGTTAAATTCGTTGCCTGAAATTTTGCCAACTGATTGCGCGTATGTGATATTCGATAATACGGCAAGAGAAAGGCTCGCAAGAGGTAATAATTTCATTTTTTTTCCTGATAATTAAAAATGTTTATTGAGCTCTTATTAACAAGCTCTTGGGTTATGAGCTAGGAGTTATTAATAAAAGGTAATAGAAGATAGAGGGATTCAATGAATGTCA
>JBLIFG010000071.1:0-8490 GCA_047633635.1 Cellvibrionaceae bacterium
ACATTAGATAATAAAGATTGTTTTTTTGCTTATCGCGATAGCGTTTTTAAAAATGTGTTGCGCGACAAAGTGATTATTACGCATGTGACATTAAAGTTAAGTAAAGTCCCAAGGCTAGAGATAGAGTATCCTGTTTTAAAAGAGCAGTTACTTAAAGATAAGGTGATGCTAACGTCAGTAACATCTCTAGATGTTGCCAGAGCCGTGATTGCAATTCGTCAAAGTAAATTACCTGACCCAAGTCAGCTGCCCAATGTGGGAAGTTTTTTTAAAAACCCGATTATTGATGAATTAAGCTATCAAAAAATTCTTAGTTTGTATCCAGCTGTTATTGCTTATCCAATGGCTAATAATTGTTACAAGTTAGCCGCTGCTTGGTTAATTGATCAAGCCGGGTGGCGCGGTAAAGTCGTTGATAATATTTGTATGCATGAAAAGCAGGCTCTAGTACTCACTAATCCAAATGGCTGCACAACAAAAGAGGTGTTGCTTTTTGTTGATAAAGTATGCGAATCTATCTTGGAGAAATTTGGAGTTGCTCTTGAGATAGAGCCTATTCAATGTTGAGGTTATTAAAGTTAGTGGTTAATAAATGAGATTGCATCCAGCCGCTGATAAATTAAAAATATCCAACGTCTAGTAATTTCCGTTTATTTCATTTTCTTTGTGAAGTTTGTTCGTATTCCTCTATAGTATTTTTAAAGAAGAACGAATAAATATGCAAAATCAGTTCTTATTTAAACAATTATAAGCAACATAAGATATTATCGACAGGATGCTAGATTGGTATTCTGAATACGTCATTGTGACATCATCAAGCAATTGTCTATCGCTTAACAATCTGTTTACTGGCAAAAATCATTGCCAACTAGTTATAAAATATCTATAGCTACTTCAAGATTAAATGCTTGATAGGGACAACTGTTGTGATTAAGAGTGTTGGGGAAAATTTTTATGCCTTGTTTGACGAGGTTGATATTAAAAAGTGCAAGTAGTAGGTGTTAATTTATATAAGGGCGTCGTAAATTCGGCGATGAAAAGGATAATGTGGCATGATACGAGACGTTAATAACGCTAAATATAATGAGCCACATAGCGTGATAATTTCGGCTTTTTTAAGCGCTGAATGTCTGTTTCAATTGCGTCTCCGATGCATTAAAATATTGTTTGTTCCTAAAATGCCCTTAGATAATAGTTCTCTTTTGCTTGTGGTTAAGCAGTGGCAATATTGCCGGCAACATAAGTGAACATTGTCACTGTAGCAATGTCTGAGTGGATTATTTCAACGTATAGATATATCCAATAATTATTAATAAGAATCATATTTAGAGAATAAATATATGACGACGATTAAATTATTAGTAGTCGATGATCACGACTTGATGAGAACATGTCTTGTTCGTATACTTGACGATATTGAAAATTTTTCGGTTGTTGGCGAAGCTAATAGCGGCGAAGAAGCCATTAGTTTATCCCGCACACTAGAACCACACGTAGTATTGATGGATGTGAAAATGCCAGGTATTGGTGGCGTCGAAGCAACTAAGCGAATTTTGGCGCACAATAACCAAATAAAAATTATTGCCATCACCTCGTGTGAAGATGATGTCTACCCGAGTCGGTTGTTGCAAGCGGGCGCATTTGCTTATTTAACGAAGCGCACTGAGCCCGCTGAAGTCATTAAAGCCATTAAAATGGTAGTTGTCGGTAAACCTTATTTTAGTCAAGAGATTGCGCAGCAGCTTGCGCTAAAAAATACAGGATTATGGCACGAGACTCATTCACCTTTTGATCAACTTTCGCAGCGCGAGTTACAAATCGCAATGATGACGGTAAAAGGTGAAAAGCCAGTAGCTATTGCAGAAATATTAAATATTAGTGCAAAAACAATTAATAGTTACCGGTATAGAATTTTCGAAAAATTTAATATTAGTAACGATGTTGAACTAGTTCACTTTGCTATTAAACACAAAGTATTTGACGTAGATATTTTAGAATAATATCTGCTAATTTTTAAATTCATTTTATTTTTTGACCGATGCCTGATAACTCTTTTGATCACAAGCAATTTCTTAGTAGCCTAAGCACCCGCCCAGGTGTTTATCAAATGTTTGACGTGCATAAGAAAATTTTATATGTTGGTAAAGCTAAAAATTTAAAAAATCGATTGTCGAGTTATTTTAGAGGCTTGCTTTCAGATGAACCCTCAATTGGTCAATCAGGCTTAAGTTTAAAAACGCAGATGCTTGTGAGCAAGATTGCTGCAATTGAAGTGACGATGACAGAGTCTGAATCGACAGCACTTGTGCTTGAACAAAACTTAATAAAAGCATTAAAGCCACCCTATAATATTTTATTAAGAGACGACAAGTCCTACCCCTACATTATTATTTCTGACAGCAGCTATCCACGTATCGCCTTTCATCGCGGTTTGCGCAAAAAAAAAGGTAGCTATTTTGGCCCTTATCCTAATGCGGGGGCTGTATTTCAAGCGTTAAACTTTTTGCAAAAAACATTTCGTATTCGCCAATGCGAAGATAGTGTGTTTAAAAATCGTAGCCGTCCCTGCCTTCAATATCAGATTAATCGTTGTACTGCGCCTTGCGTTGGTTATATTTCACCAGAAGATTATCAAGCAGATGTTGCTCACGTAAAACTATTTTTAAAAGGCCAATCCAATGATTTGATGAAACAACTTGCCGATAAAATGGACAGTGCTGCTGAAGATTTAGACTTTGAGAAAGCGGCAACCTTACGCGATCAAATAAGTGCCTTAAGACGCATTCAATCTGATCACAATATGGAAACAGGCTCTGGTAGTATCGATATTTTTGCTCTTAGTAAACAGTCGGCGCAAGTCTGTATCCACGTCATGTTTATTCGCGACGGAAGAATTTTAGGTAGCAAAAGTTACCTGCAAGAAGATAAACTCGACGAGTCTGAACAAGAATTTTTACTCGCGTTTATGGCACAGTTTTATTTGGCTAGCGGCGTGCGCGAAGTGCCTAATGAAATTATTGTTAACAAAGAAATATCCAATGAAGATAAGCAGCTATTTGCGGATGTACTTGCAGATAAAGTTCAGCGCAAAATTAATGTATTATTCAGGGTTATATCCCAGCGTAATAAATGGTTGCAGATCGCCGTGGGTGCCGCTGAGCAGAATCTCTTACAGCATCTAGGTACTAAGGCTAGCCTTTTAAAACGCTTTCAAACACTACAAGATATTCTGGGCTTGGATGAGGCCCCCAAGCGTCTAGAATGCTTCGATATCAGCCACACCGGTGGAGAGTTAACGGTTGCTTCATGTGTTGTATTTAATCAGCAGGGGGCTCTCAAGTCAGATTATCGACGTTTTAATATTGATGGTATCACCGGTGGTGACGATTATGCGGCAATGGAGCAGGCACTGACGCGACGTTATGTGCGTTTGCAAAAAGGTGAGGGTGTGCATCCCGACCTACTAATCATCGATGGCGGCAAAGGCCAGCTAAGTACCGCAAAGGCTGTGCTAGACGAGCTTGGTGTGCATCAAGTGATGTTATTGGGTATTGCAAAGGGCACAACACGTAAAGCAGGATTTGAGACTTTAGTGTTTACCGATGGACGCGAACTCACGTTAAACTCCGACTCACCCGCACTGCATTTACTGCAAGAAATTCGCGATGAGGCCCATCGCTTTGCCATTACTGGTCATAAGCAGCGTCGAGACAAAAAACGCAGAACCTCAACCCTAGAGGGAATTCCAGGAGTCGGCGCTAAACGCAGAAAAGAGTTGTTAAGGCACTTCGGTGGCCTTCGAGTCATCGAGCAAGCAACCGTTGCTGATTTGTTAAAAGTCCCCGGTATTAGTAAAAAAATTGGCGAAGATATTTACAGCGCCTTACGTAATGAGTAACGTGTAGGCCTAAATCCTAAGGTAGTTTATTAATGAATCTTGCTAACCAGTTGACCTTCTTGCGAATTATCTTTATTCCGTTGTTGGTTGTTGTGTTTTATTTGCCTTACGAGTGGCGTTTTTGGGCCTCTAGCGCTATTTTTTCTATTGCTGCAATAACCGATTGGCTCGATGGTTGGGTAGCCCGTAAATACAATCAAAGCACAGCCTTTGGGGCCTTCTTAGATCCTGTTGCCGATAAGCTTATGGTCTCGGTTGCACTTGTGCTACTCGTCGAAGTTCATGACACACCCTTATTTGCGGTGCCGGCCGTTATCATTATTTGTCGAGAAATTGTTATTTCGGCATTGCGAGAATGGATGGCCGAACTCGGTAAAAGAGCGAGCGTGGCAGTATCGATGATAGGTAAGGTGAAGACAACCTTACAAATGACGTCGATCATAGTGTTACTAGCAGACAACCCCTCCGATCCGTCAATTTTGCAAGCAGTTGGTTATATTTCGCTTTATGCAGCGGCAATATTGACATTGTGGTCAATGATTATATATCTCCGAGCAGCTTGGCCTGATCTTAAGTCTGATATGTAAATTTATTAAGATTTCGGATATATTAATTAATATAGGTCATTAGCGTCTGTCTGCCAAAAAAGCTGTCGATCAAAAAAGTGAATTGATCTTGCAGATCCTCTCCAAAGCTCTCGAGAGTTTGGTAAAGAAACTCATATACTGGCTTGATTTCGCCTCGCTTAAACGCTTATGGTTAATCAAAAGCTTCATTTCTGCTAAAGTTTTGCCATATCCAGGGATAAATTGGTAGATAAGATAATTGCTATGATGGTTAACAAAAGCAGCCTTTACATAGATGCAAAAATCTTTTATGCGACTTATTCCGTCGGGACCTAAGCAACTTGGTTCTACTCGATAAGTCAGTAAGAGTTTTTCTGTGGGTATTGGATCAACTGTATTCATAAGATCGATAATTCTTAAACAATACCAAAAAATTAGTTGTCGCCCCTGAAAATACAAATTAAAACACCTCAAGCAATAAAATAAAGGCCAAATTAACTCATAATAGACTTTATTCTGTGACCAAGAATATGTAATGTTAAAACTGAATTACGACGAAGGTTTATCTTATGAACAAGGCTAATAGGCGCTACTTTATTAAAGCGGGCTTGATATCTGTTTTGTTGGTGCCTTTAGCTTTTATAACTAACGCTATTGGAGCTAGGCGCGCAAGCACGCCGAGTGAGTCTGCCGGGCCGTTTTATCCCATTTCGGCCCAACAAGATAAAGACTTTGATTTGACTCATGTAGCGGGAAGCTCAGAGCTCGCCCGCGGGCAAGTTATCATTGTTGAAGGCCGTGTTGTTGATACCAAAGGCAAGGCGATTGCAGATGTAGCCGTGGAGATATGGCAGGCCAATGACGCGGGACGTTATGCGCATCCACGTGACACCAACCCCGCCGCGCTAGACCCAAATTTTCAAGGTTGGGCTACTGCTCGCAGTGGCAACCAAGGTGGCTTTCGCTTTAAAACGATTATGCCCGGTGCATACTCTGTCTCTGCTAATTGGCAGCGACCGCCGCACATTCACTATAAAATCTTCAAGCGTGGCTATGTTGAGTTAACCACACAAATGTATTTTTTAAATCACCCGCTTAATAAAACTGATGCCTTAATTGCGCGTAAATCCAGCGCTGCACAACGATTAATGATGGCTACAAAATCGACACCTAAAAATAATATTAATGTGTATCAATTTCAAATTGTGTTGGCAAAGGCCTAAGCCTTGAAGGCTAAACTTTATGTATGTGTTTATGCTACTTATAAAAGCTGATTCAGTCTTGACGATAAAACAACAA
The DNA here is from genome assembly GCA_047633635.1 of Cellvibrionaceae bacterium. Lineage (GTDB taxonomy): Bacteria > Pseudomonadota > Gammaproteobacteria > Pseudomonadales > Cellvibrionaceae > CANLBN01. The sequence goes on from JBLIFG010000071.1 coordinate 5,764, forward strand.
TCTTGATCAGTAAATTTGATTAATCGACAGACTAGCGGATTTATAAACTAGGTAAAAAATGTGGTTATGAATAACTAAGGAGAGTGATCTATGGCTAATATAATAATTTGTGCCGATGGCACATGGAATAGACCAGAGCAGGATATCACGCAAGATTTTCCGACGAATGTACTAAAGCTTGCACGCGCAATAAAGCCTTCTGTTAAAAATACTCAGCAGCATGTTTTTTATGATTGGGGCTTGGGTTCCTATCATAATAATATTATTGCAGGTGCTACCGGCCGCGGTATCCACAAAAATATTTTAGATTGTTATCGCTATATTGTGCAAAATTATTCACCCAACGATAAAATTTATTTGTTTGGTTTTAGCCGTGGTGCCTACACCGTTCGTGCACTTAGTGGCTTGATCAATAACTGTGGTATTTTAAAGCGCATAGATGCCCGACTTATTGCGCAGGCGTGGAAAATTTATAAAAGTCCACTCGCTAAAAATCATCCGAATGGAGCGAGCGCAAAAAAATTTAGTAGCGATCATAGCCATCGATCTAAAAAAATACATTTTATTGGTGTGTGGGATACGGTAGGTGCCTTAGGTATTCCCTTAAGTATTATGGGTTTATTCGAGAGCCACGATGAATTTTATGATTCTAAAATGGGCCCTAATGTTGGTGTCGCGCGCCACGCACTCGCCATTGATGAGCAGCGACAAGATTTTGAGCCAACCCTGTGGACACCCAGAGCCACAACTGACTTAAAGCAAGTATGGTTTGCCGGGGTACATGCAGATATCGGTGGCTCTTATGCTCCGGATAAAAACACTGGCGCAATGTCATCCAATGTATCATTAGAATGGATGTTGAATGAGGCTACCCAAGCCGATTTACACCTTGAGGCACACATTAAAAACAACTTGTCGACTCGCCCATTGGCCAAAATACATAAATCACGTAATCATGTTTATCGTTTGAAAACTCCACTATATCGAGAGCTTATCGTTGCGGATAAGCCCAGCACAATTCACCCTAGTGTTAAGGAGCGCTATCTATCAGATAAGCGTTATCGTCCGTATCAACTTAAAAAACTAGTAGAGAGAATAGGATGGATTAATATTGACACTGGGTTCTAGTCAAAAAATCTATTATTATTAGATTAATTTTTTATTGATTATCTATAAGCGTTAACTGTAACGTCAACACAAACGCTGACACCGTAAGGCTAGTATGGAATTTATTTGGATATTTTTTGCTTTTTTCTGTGGGTTAGGGGTAAAGCTAGTTCAATTGCCACCTTTGGTAGGCTATTTAATGGCTGGCTTTTTACTTAATGCTTTAGGTATGGAGCCCAGTGCTAATTTAGAGACATTAGCGAACATTGGCATTACCTTAATGCTCTTTACGATTGGCTTAAAGTTAAACGTCGGTACATTATTGAAGCCAGAGGTCTATGTCAGCACTTTTTCTATTACCTCTATTTGGATTCTTTTGGTAGTAGCTTTATTATTTATTTTAAAGTTTGTTGCTGTCCCCTATTTTGTAGATCTAAGTTCAAGCGGTATGTTGTTACTCGCCTTTGGCTTAAGTTTTAGTAGTACAGTTTGTGTGGTCAAGGTTCTCGAAGAAAATGGCGAGCTACGCACTCGCCATGGTAAAATTGCGCTTGCCATATTAGTACTACAAGACATTATAGCGGTTAGTTTTTTGGTGGTTACCAGCGGTAAAATACCGTCGATATTTGCCTTCGGTCTACTGGCCTTAATTCCTTTAAGGCCAGTTTTTGATAAACTACTTGATAAATCAGGTCATGCTGAATTACTGCCATTAACGGGTTTCTTTTTAGCCTTTGGTGCCTATGAATTATTTGAATATGTAGGCATTAAAGGCGATTTAGGTGCGCTTATCATTGGCATTATGTTAAGTGCTCATTCCAAATCAACCGAGTTGACTAAGGCTTTGCTGAGCTTTAAAGATTTATTTCTTATCGGCTTCTTTTTATTAATTGGCTTTACCAAGCTGCCTGATTTCAGTATTTTGTTAGCGGGTAGTATTCTTTGTGTTTTTTTAATCCTTAAGGTGTCATTATTTTTTGCAATATTCACGCGCCTTAAATTGCGCGCACGGACAGCTTTCTTATCGGGGATGGTGCTTAATAACTACAGTGAGTTTGGTCTGATTGTTGTCGCTGTTTGTGTCAATGCAGGCTGGCTTCAAGATGACTGGCTAGTTATTCTTGCAGTAGCGGCGGCATTATCTTTTGTCTTCACGAGTGTAATGTATCGCTTCTCGCACAATCAATATGCAAATAATGCCCACAAACTACGATATTTTGAACACCCTCAACGTCTAACAGAAGACGTATATCTTATGCCAAGTAATGCAAAGGTGATTGTGTTGGGTATGGGTCGGGTAGGTAAGGGCGCCTACATTGCCTTAACCAAGCAATTATCTGATCAAGTATGGGGCATGGAAGCAGATCCAGAACGGCTTGCACTTCTACAAGCGCGGGGTATGCAGGTGATGTTGGGCGACGGCGAAGATGCCGATTTATGGGAGAGCTTAGACTTATCCTCGGTAGAGCTCATTTTAATTGCATTGCCATCGATAGACGACACCTTAGAAATTCACCACCTATTGACTCGCTTTGGTTTTAAAGGCCAATTAGCCTCTATTGCTCGCTACGAAGATGACAGGCAGCGTCTACTTGAAGCGGGTGTCGATACAGTTTTCAA
>JBLIFG010000072.1:0-8361 GCA_047633635.1 Cellvibrionaceae bacterium
CGACCGATAACGCGGCCCAGAATAGACCCAAAATTAAAGACGCTGCAAAAAATAAATGTTGGCGAATAGGCTCAGCAAACAAGTAGCGCCAAGGTGCCGTAAGTATCGCCCAAAACAATATACACATGCTCAGCAAGGAGGGAAGCCAAATAAGTAGTGGTTGTATGCTGACGAGTATGAACACGTAAAGTTGCCTAGAAACTTATGTAGACCGATATCTGACGGCTAAAGGACTTTGGTTAGACTATAACTTAGCCTAATGCCGCAGACTTAAACTAGAGTTAGTAAGAATTACATCTATTCATCTCACCTCGGGCGAAAAAGGCCCTGCGAAGGAAGATGAATGGCACATCGAGAATACAAGTCTTTATACGCGCCAGTAAAGACAACATTCACAACGGCTAAGATCTTCGAGCGGCTTAGTCCGCCATTCTCGCGCTGGCAGAAATCCATAATGAACACCGATATCATATTTGGGTCTAGTATCGGCTCCCCAAAGCGTAACCTGTTTTGCAATACCTTCTATAGTGTCTACCTACGGGGATGCATATTAACAATATCAATATTGGTTAAGCGAAGGTGATAATAGCTTGAAATATATTTTTTACGCTGGCCTCAGCCACCATCGATCAGTTTAATTATTCTATCGACAAGATAAAATGTTGGTAATCTGCCACTTTCAAACCTTGGTAGCCATCGCGATGATCACCTTTAATTAAAAAAGAACGGTTCATAGTGCCTTTTTCGATCAAGCTCAAATCAATGAGCTCTTTTTTAACCTTTTTGCCCAAAGCATCTTTTAACAGCAGTACTTTTGGTAATCGCTGATACTTTTGACTACGCTCCAGAACAATACCCAAATATCCATTTGACAGTTCAACAATCGTCCCAGGTGGATACATACCGATGAGTTCGATAAATTGTAAGGCTAATTTTTCATCAAATTGAGTACCTCTACACCTATAGATCTCTTTAACGGCAGCCGATGAGGTCATGGATGTAGAGTACTTACGCTCAGCTGTCATTGCGTCAAAACTATCGACTATAGACACAATCTTTGTGTATGCAGAAATTTGGCTGCCATCTAGACCTCTTGGATAACCGGTGCCGTCAATACGTTCATGGTGGCTATAGGCAACATCAACACTTTGTCCAATACCAGGAGATGACATCAGTAGATTGCGCCCAAAAATAACGTGGGCTTGCATTACCTTCCACTCTTTTTCACTTAATTTACTCGCCTTATTTAGCACCGTTACGGGAACACGCATCTTGCCAACATCATGCAGCAAACCGCACATACCAATGGCAAAAAGTTCCTCTTTGTCATAGCCTAAGTATCGTCCAAAGGCGATGCATAAAATACAAACATTGAGAGAGTGGTCGGCAGTATAGCTTTCAGCCTCTCGAATTCGGCTCATCCACAACATTGCATTCGGGTTTCTTACGATGCTCTCGAGGCAAGTTTCAACTGCCTCTTTTGCCTCTTTGATGTTGATCACGTCACTAAAAGCGATATTGTCTAAAAGTGATTTGGTTATACGTCGAGAAGCCTTGAATGCCCCATAAGACTTTTCGTATTCATTCGTCATTGAAAGTTTATTAATATAACGCGGTTTTTGATTGTGCTGTTTATCTAAAACATGCAGTGACTTATCTTTCTGCCGAGACTCCTTTTCAGTCACAGGCTCAATCCAGACGTGTCGGCACTCATCTTCCAACAAGCGGATATCGCTGTTATTTTGAATAATAAAGCCCTGATACAAAAAAGATGACTCTAGCCAGTCTTTATCTAGCTTGACAACATTCATCCCTATTGCCAAACCAGCGACATGAATTTTAATTAATTTTGAGTTTTCTTCGCTAGGTGTATTCATTTAATCAATAAGCTCTTGTTAATTCCACTTCATAATCATTGTAGGCGCAAGCTTTGTTATTTGCACATTTTGGTGCACACTTCACTAAAAGGCTTAAAACACGACTTTTCAGTTCCAACACTAAGGCTCTAATAGTATTGCATCATCTTTAAATATAGCTTTAAATTCCAGTGTTACATAATTATATTTTTTTAATTTTGACGCTCGCTAAACCCATTAAGCAGCGATTCGCACAATTTGTAATAAGATATACTTAAAAGGGTACTCGATTGAACATTTATCGTTACACACTCAACGCTCAATGAGTCATCTCTCTTTTAACTAATCTGCTTAATTCGGTAAAACTTGTTCTATTTAACCAAGCTATGCGCGCCACTTTTACAGCTGAAAACCGCTGGTGAGTTGAAGTTAATAGCCAGTTAAATTAAACAGGCAGAGTATATCGCTAATCATACTTGACTCTACTTATAGACGACCCGCGTACTCGCCCCCTGTCGTTTCATAAACTAGTTAATAATTGATAACGATGCATATCATCATAAGTTGATCTTAGGCCTAGTTGAGGCACACAGAGCTTATCTGTCTAGGTAGCTGTCTATCTAGTCATTTCTTTAACTAACTTCCCCCATGACTGCCTAATTACAGACGCTTTATACTCGCCTTTTGATCCTTAAAGCCATGGACTAGGGTTTATTAAAGAAATTTTTTAAAGCCTTATTAAATATATTGCTAGAGCTTTAAAAGAGGAGTATAAGTTTTTTGTTTATCCACTAACTAGGTAGGAAAGCCCAAACCGTCAGTTGCTGATGTGCCAAAGCATCACCCTCCCGAGACTGAAAATGCAAAATACCTTATTTGTTGTAGACACTCCTGAACCACTCAAAGCCGAAGTACACAGCATCAGCTTTAATGACTACTTAAAGCAATACCCCAAGCGTAACGAACCCAAAATGCGGGTGATCAACCTATGTGACACCAATGGTTATTTAAGCCAAGGTTATTACTGTTCACTGCTTGCGGAAGCTAGAAATCATCAGGTTATCCCGAGTGTGAAAGTGATCAACGAGTTGCGCTGTGACGGCGCACCAATGTGGCTTGAAAAAAAGTTTTTAAGCAGTACTGAAAACCGCCAACAAGATAATATTATCATTTGCATGGGTGAAGTTGAAGACCAAAGTTTGGTCGCCATATCCCAAAAAATATTTCAGTCTTACCCCGCACCCATACTCACTTTTAGCTTAAGTCGCGAAGCCGGTAATTTGCGCGTCGTCATCAAGCGTTGCTCCCTTTCGCAGCTATCAGAACAACAAACTAGCTTTTGTCTCGAGGTATTAAATAATTATTCTAAAAAGAGCTGGCACTCTCGCAATAAAGGCAAAAAATTTCGGTGGGACATGGCCATGCTGGTTAACCCCGAAGAGCAAGTACCTCCTAGCAACAAGGGTGCGCTAACTCGTTTTATCAAGGCGGGAGAGAAATTAGGCATTAGAGTCCATCAAATCACTTCCGCTGAGACACCACTACTGAATCAGTTTGACGCTTTATTTATTCGTGAAACTACCGCAATTGATCACTACACCTACGGCTTGGTACGTAAAGCCGAGAATCTTGGGTTGGTTGTCATAGATGACTCCACCTCGATTTTACGCTGCTGTAATAAAGTATTTTTACAAGATGCGTTTAGTTATAAAAAAATTCCCTGCTTACAGTCCGCTATTATTAATGAATTAACCGAAGCTACTATCATTCAGCTCGAGGCACAGCTGGGTTACCCGATGGTTTTAAAAATGCCTGAAAGCTCCTTTTCTAAAGGCGTATTCAAGGTGAGCGGCCGCGAGGAGTTGAAGGCTAAAGGTACGGAACTACTGGCCGACTCCGCACTTGTGCTCGCACAAGAGTACATGTTTACCGACTTTGACTGGCGCATTGGGGTGCTTAATGGCCGCGCCATTTACGCCTGCCGTTACTATATGGCCAAAAATCACTGGCAGATCTATAACCACAGCTCTAAACGCTTTTTTACAGGCGGCTTTGATTCACTGCCAACCTTCGAGGTGCCTACGCAAATCTTACATGCCGCTACCAAAGCGGCGGCGGCAATAGGCAATGGCTTTTACGGTATCGATCTCAAACAAAATGGCAAGCAGGCCTATGTGATCGAGGTCAACGATAATCCGAATATTGATTACGGAGTAGAAGATGTTTATCTGGGCGAGGAACTCTACATGCAGATCATGTCTGAATTTTTAAGGCGCCTAGAAGCTCGGGGCCTTTAGTTTTGAAGCCTAGGTTTGATGAAGATTTTCGTGACGCTTTTTTAGACGTAAACGTAGCGATTTTGTTTAACAATGACTATGCCGCCAGTCGCGACTTATTGCTGGAGAAACTCCAGCATTTAAATATTATTAATAGCGAGCATCTGTGTTGGCCCCTAGCGACTAAACTTGTCAATGCAACTCATCTAAGCCTCGGTACTGATGTGATCTGGATAGGGGATGCTGATGCTAAAAAAGTATTGGTGTTAATCAGTGGTACTCACGGTGTGGAAGGCTTTTGTGGCAGTGCAATTCAGAGTTTTATACTACAGGCGCTGCAAGCATCATGGTTGGTATTACCACCGAATACCGCTTTATTGCTAATCCATGCTTTAAATCCTTGGGGTATGCACTGGGCTCGACGTTGCGATCATGAAGGCATCGACATCAACCGTAACTTTGTTGATTTTCAACAGCGGCCAGAGCCTAATCCTCGCTATCGTGAATTACTCGCTTACCTGCTCGAGGCAGACCCGAGTACCCGCCGCCAAAAAACAAACGCACTAGCTCAACAATGGGGCCAGCGCGACTTTGAACAGGTTTTCAGTGGCGGTCAATATGAGAATTCATGGGCACCCTTTTACGGAGGTCAGCGTCCTGCACTTGCAAGCCAAGTAATTGATGAAGTCATAGCAAAATGGCAATTAGAGACCCGCGATCTAACAGTAATAGATATTCATACGGGATTAGGCCCATGGGCTTACGGCGAGCTTATTTCTGATCATGCTGCAGGCGACAGAGGTAACGATGCGGCTACTGCACTGTTTGGAGAAAACGTTGCCCTCACCAACCTAGGTCTTTCCTGTTCGGTGCCAAAACTTGGCCTACTCGATTATCGCTGGCATCGCTTGATGACTCATTACGGCTGCTTTTTAACCTTAGAGTTTGGCACCTTTGGCACCGACGCCTTATTTGATGTGCTGATGGGCGAACATTTATTTTGGTACAAAAATTCGACTGCCAATGCAGATTGCCGCGATTATCAAAAACAAAGACAGGCAATGCTTATGCATTTTTGTCCACAAGATAAACTGTGGCAGCAAGCAACTCTGTTTCGAAGCTGGCAGCTAGTACAACAATATTTAGCGGGCACATAAACGTGAGCGAGCAAAAAACTGTTTTTCGAACAGCCACAGCAACAGACTTAGAGGCACTAATAGCCATTGAATCACACTGTTTTGCTATTGACCGTCTGAGTCGACGCAGTTTCCGCCATCATATCAAATCGCCTAATAGCGATTTATTGGTGTTGCAAAACGAGACGAACGATACAGAAATTTATGCTTATGGCTTAGTGCTTAATCATCAAGGCACACGCTTGGCGCGCCTCTACTCTATTGCACTTCATCCCGATCTTCGCGGCCAAGGTATCGCCAAAAAACTGTTAGCCGAGCTCGAAGTGTCTGCAGTAAAACGCAATCGACTTTACATGCGCTTAGAAGTTGCGATCAATAATAATGCGGCTATTAAACTTTATCAGGACATGGGTTATCGCGTATTTGGTGAATACTCGGATTACTATGAAGACCACAGTGATGCCCTAAGAATGCAAAAACGCATTCGGGATGTTCAGTGGCCATCAATAAAGCATGCGACACCTTGGTATCGTCAAACAACAGAATTTACCTGTGGCCCCGCGGCACTGATCATGGCGATGGCTAGTTTGAAGGCAGATCAAGTATGTACGCAATCGCTAGAAATCGAAATCTGGCGCGAGGCTACCACAGTATTTATGACTTCAGGTCACGGTGGCTGTCACCCCTTTGGAATAGCACTTGCTGCTCACAAGCGCGGTTTTTATGCTGAAGCTTGGGTAAATGTGACCACACCATTATTTATAGATGGCGTTCGAGATGAACAAAAAAAACAAGTAATGACACTTGTGCACACCCAGTTTACTGATCAATGTCTGCAAGCAGGTATAGCTATTAACCATCAAGACATCAGCCAATACCAAGTTTGGGATTGGCTGCAGCAGGGTTATTCCGTAATAATTTTGATCAGCACCTATCGTTTAGACGGCAAAAAAACGCCCCACTGGGTAGTGGCTGTAGGCATGGACGAGCAATGTATTTATGTACACGATCCAGACCCTGCCGTCGATGACAACTCGCAATTACCTCTAGACTGCCAATATGTACCTATCGCCCGTGATGATTTCGATAAAATGTCGGCCTTCGGCAGTAACCGACTTAGAGCGGCAGTAGTTATCGGCAGACGCTCTCCCCTAGTATCATAAAATCACAACATCAGTCATAAACCTATTTTTGTAACACTATTGGATAGGAAGCTTTTTTGATTAATGTATGAGCGGCCGTTAACTAAGTTTATTAAGCTGATCTTGAGGGTTCAACATTCGCGCGCACAAGGTGAATTGCAAGACAATAAGACAGCCCCAAGGTTAGCGGGAGTGCAGCTAAACGATGGCGCTGATATTACGAGTGGCTTCCCGCCTTCGAGAGTATTACTAGACGTCCAACTTACGGATTTTAAGTTTAAGTTTCTGCTATAACTCGTTTTTCTACATCGGCTGTAATACAGGCTTAAGCTCTGAAACCTGGATAATGGGTATCGGCCAGCCTTAGCAGAGCCGCCCATTCTATATCGTCATTGGAGCTGCTATCAGAAGTACCATTGTACCAGCTCTGTGCTGTTTTTTCGCATACCTCAGGGCTAGGCATGCAGATCGGGCGACCGGTTTGCATAACATCAAGCTGCAGCTGGGCTGACTGCTCAAAAAAATACATGCGTTGAAACGCCTTAGCCACAGTTGCACCTGTAGTTAACACACCGTGGTTACGCAAGATAAGAACATGGTTGCTGCCCAAGCTGGCCACTAGACGTGCACGCTCGTTCTCATCGACACTAAAGCCTTCATAATCGTGATAACTTAGTCTGTTGTAGAATTGCAGCCCAGCCTGATTCATGGGCACAAGACCTTCTTGCAGGCAGGCAATGGCCGACGACGCACGACTATGAGTGTGCAAAACACATTTGGCATCTTCTCTGGCAGCATGAATAGCGGAGTGAATGATGAATCCTGCACGATTAATACGAAACGGTGTGGGTGAAAGCAAATTGCCGTTAATATCAATCTTGACCAAACTTGAGGCAGTGACTTCACTGTAATTGAGACCAAACGGATTAGTCAAAAAAACTCCAGGCTCGCCCGGCACGCTTAGTGTAATGTGGTTGTAGATAAGGTCGGTCCAGCCAAAGTGATGCACCAGCCTATAACTAGCGGCAAGATTTACGCGTGCATCCCACTCTGCAGCATCCATTGAATCTAGCTGTTCACCCGCATTGAGTTTAGTAAGGTCGTTCATGTGCTTTATCTCCGTTCACACCATAATTTGAGCGATGTTATACAAACCACCTAGGAGGGTCAAGCCACTTGGCAACGCAGTAGCAAGTCACTTTTTAAATTTATTGGCTTTATATCTAAACGGATTTAGGCTTTTACTATTCAAGCAAGGATACAGTTGGCTTGGCGATAAACTATCCATATTCTAATGCATGGTTGTTGTTCAAAAAGAGCGGAGCCTGTGCGCATTTTTCTTTTTTTATAATTACAATACAGATAAGAAGTCACCCTAAGATTTAGATGGCAATAACGGCTTTGAAGATAATTAAAGCTCAGCCTCAAATTATTTTTATTGATCGCATTAAATAAATCTTGTTTTATGAGTGCGTGATATTTGAGAAATCATCATCAAAAATATTCGTGTTTTATTAACCTGTTTCACTGCTGTGCCGTTAACTGTTTGGTATCTATGAGAAAAGTTATTTGAGAAAAAAACCAAAAAATTTAACAGTACGGAAGAAACATTAAAACCGTCAATTAGCCTCGTGATTTCGGACAGCAGTGACCTATTTTATTAGCCTACAAACCATAAGTTGAAGCTTGTAAGTATTGAACAGTAGAGCCGTGTGCCCTATCACGACAATTTTAAAGCTCAGCGCTAAAAAGTCTATGCGCCACTATTTTTAATTAATATTTGTATAAAGACTTGGGCACGCTTAATTATAATGTTAATCAATTTATCTTAAATACGGCAACGCTAATAAAATCACGCCAACAATCCAAATGGTTTCTAACAACAGTAAGACAATCGGTTTAATACCCACATCTAACAGCTGCTTAAGATTAGACTTCATACCGATGGCGG
>JBLIFG010000073.1:0-8151 GCA_047633635.1 Cellvibrionaceae bacterium
AGGTACCCACAAAGAATGTAGTCTCTGAACCTGCGCCAGAGGTGTTGCCGAGCTCAGTCGAACCGATTTCAGGTTGTGGCGTACCATCCACCGAATAGTTAATCGTGGCTATGTTACCGACAATGGTTCCGGAAGGAGTCCCGGCTGCTAAGGTGTAGTTCGCCATGCTAAATATCAGCCCGGCAGTAAGCACAGCAGCAGTTCTAATATCTACAATGCAGTTTTGGTTGGTTTTTTTCATGATGTTCTCCTGTGGTTGCAGCTAATAGTATTAAAAATCGATAGACGTTATAACCAGTTTGTATTTCTGGCATCGAATTTCAATTAATAAACAGTATCGTCAACAAACCAAGGACTTCTCTTGCTTTAATGAGCTTTTAGCATATTCCATAAAGCTCTTTTAGTAGTGTTCGTTCTAATAAATTTTGGGCAAAATACCGTTTAAATTAACGCTAAATATTTGAAAAATTTTTCACGTAAATAAGTGTTGACTATTTAGTTATAAGGGAATATTATTCATTCTCAATAATAAAAACAAAAATACGTCAATAAACTTAATACCAAAGTATACCTAAAAAAACTATTAGATATTAGACCTTAGTCTAATATGCAGTTAGGCTAGTACCTTTTTTTTGATCACTGTGGTGTTAAAACTATCAATCCACGCATAATACTTTCACTATCAAGACGGGCAAGGCTCTCATTAAATAATAAAAAAATGTCGATGTTTAATCACAATCCTATTTTATCTACCAATTTTCCGAATATTCTTCGTTACTGTTTTGTTTTTGCTGCCTACAGCAAAAGTTTTTGTAACGTATGATGATTATCCCAGATAATATCGCTAAGACCGCTGCACCTGAGTGAACAAAATCTATTGTTTTACTGTCAGAATTCATCATAGATTAAAGTGAGTGTGTCAGTTATTACATGTTTTCATACAATGGCTTTCGCACATTAAAATAGTTAAAAATCTCTTCATATTTTTACTTCCCCCAATACTACATTTAATTATAGAGGTATTGTGAGATGCAAAAAATTAGTTAATATCATTAAGACATAAACTAGCTTTCGATTTAGTTGTCGTCATTATAGTTGCCATAATTTTTTTCTGGACAAGTTAACTTATACCATCGTGTTAATTTTAGTATCAGTCACTTCTTTAATGGCTTTTCCTGTGGCTTTTCCACTTATTTTTTTTATAAAAATTAAACCACTGATAAAAATAACACGCTACAAAAAATTATTTATTTGATATTCTTTATAAAATTTTTCATAACAATTTAATCAGCATAAATTATTTGATAAGTGTTTAAAAAACTGACTTTTATAAAAAAATTGAAATATAAATTTTATCTGAAGAAGTAAAAAAACTACACCAGAACTCACTTAAAAGCAGTTAAATTTTTTTAGTTTTAAAAATATGTGCGACCTAATTAGTGTTTCAACAGTTTATTCTTTCAATGAAAATATAATAAGTTGCTCCACGACGACACATTTCTCTGCGCACTTTTTAATGTAAGGTCGCAAGCTTTCATTTTACACCAAAAGCCGCTCCGTAAAATGTGCGCATGAGTAAAGCGTTAGGCAGGGCAGGTATCGAGAATCTAATGTTATGAACAAAACGAAAAGACCGGCCAACACTCACAAAGCTTATCATGCACATGTCTACTTTGATGAGAGTACCAAAGCTGTTGCAAAAAAATTATGCGATGCTTCAGCTAAAAAATTTGGACTTCGTGTTGGACAGTTTCATGAAGCATTAGTTGGCCCGCATCCTTGTTGGAGTTGTCAGGTAACGTTTGGGTCCAAAGACTTTGATAACTATATGTCTTGGCTAGATGCGAACCGGAAAAATCTTACGGTGTTTATCCATGGTGTAACTGGAGACGATTTTAAAGATCATACAGAGTTTGCGTATTGGTTGGGCCTGGAAGTTGAATTAAATCTAGATTTTTTCGACAACTCCTAGCAAGGCTATACACTCCGGCAGCAAAAAATAAGCAGCTTTTTGTGTTTCTTCAGTTACGTTGTATTATACACTTATATTACTCCGCTTTTGTTGCGGGTGATAGTGACGTTATGTAACCACAAGTTTTATGAATTATTTTTATTAAAAGGTAGATAGTTTGGTAGCCATAAATCAACTTCCATCAATAGGTGGAATTAGTACGAGTGATGAAACACTTTTTTCTCTTATCGCTAACGATATTGAAAGCCAAGGGTATAGTATTCGCACAGAAGCCTTGCCAGAAGAGTTGGCGATTTCCTTATGGTCTTATCTGCAAACAATGGAGGCGATGAAATTCAAAAGTGCAGGTATAGGCAGAGGAGATGAGTATCTAGAAAACGAATTCGTAAGATCTGATGAAATATGTTGGATTACTGGTGAAACTGAAGCTAGTAAAAAATGGCTAGATTGGACTTCAAATTTGCAAAGCTTCTTAAATCGACGTTTATTTTTAGGTCTATTTTCATTTGAGAGTCATTTTTCTCACTATGGACCTGGAGATTATTACAAAAGACATTACGATGCATTTAGAGGCGAAGTTAATCGTATTTTATCAGTGGTTGTGTATTTTAATACTGGTTGGACTAGTGCGGATAGCGGAGAATTAGTTCTCTATAAAGATGATGACGATAAAGAAGGCATTAAAGTCGTTCCTCTTTTAGGCACATTGGTTACTTTTTTGAGTGAAGAGTTTCCTCATGAAGTGCTCGCTTCAAATCGAGATCGTTATTCTATTTCGGGATGGTTTCGTGTTAATACATCCGTTACAGACAGAGTTGATCCGCCATTATAGACGACGCAATGAGTAACAAGTGCCAACATGTTTAGCACACTTCGTGTGCTTAGACCTTCGGGACTTCACCTTTTGGCCTATGTGGAGGCATTTTTTTAATGCGTTCTCTACAATTCTTATAATGCGTATTCTATAATATTTATAATTTGAGTGATCATATGAAGATAATTTTTATTAGTATCTTAATATTGATCGTTGCTGGCTGTACGTCGCCTATTATTAGAGAAGAAGCACAGAAGCTTTCATTTAATTGCCGCGACGTCGATGAAAAAAATTCTATGCCATTAGAAGAGAGAGAAGCAAATAACCGACGCTTTCTAAATGGTGTACGCTCTGTGATTCTTGTTAGTGCTATTGTAAATGTCATTCGTGGACGCTATAAAGAAAATGTCGCTATTGCAACCGGTGTCTGGGCTAGATTTAGATAAAAAGATTGCTGAAATGCAAACATATAAGAGGTATTGCAGCGAACCAGCCGCAGAATGTGACGTTAAAGGTGACCGAACAGAGTTCAAATTTATATGAATGATCTTCAAATCAATAATTTCAGGCAGAACTTGCTCCAACTGCGGTCGGAGCTTATGAATTTAAGCCTCACATCCGACGATGCAGCAAAGAGTGTGGAACTTGATCAATCGGCCGTTGGCCGGCTCAGCCGAATGGATGCGATGCGTGCGCAAGGCATGGCGATCGAAACAAAGGCACGTCGTGAACACCAACTCTTAAAAATTGAGGGTGCGTTGCGCCGACTTGACACGGGCGATTTTGGCGACTGCCTCATGTGTGGGGAAGAGATAAACATCCACAGACTAGACGTGGACCCTTCTTACACTCAATGCATCAAGTGCGCAGATTAATAACTGATATGGTCGTCTCTAATAAGCTATTAGACCGATCGTTGAAAAGTGAGACGATCAATTGAGCGCTATAAAAGCAAAACACAGGACTATTTTCAGTGTGAGTTTTTTGTATGTTGGGCAGCCTTAAATTGTGGCCGCATAGGTTTTTTATACGGATACGAACCGATGCTTCTTGTGTTTTTACAATTGCAGCGCGCATAGGCTAGATCACATAAACTATGAAGAGCTGCCTTCGTGAGTAAGGTTCGAGATTAATGACGTGACGTAGAACGTGGCGCTTGAAGTCGTCTTGTTCGTTGGCTTCTCTGATAATATGTTCATTTAGGCACTTCAAAGAGCTATGTGCCCGTATATTTCCCTTTCCCACAGTTCTTGGTTAAAGCCCCATCTTCAAAAACCTTTGCTTATTTTATGAACCATTTCTTCAATACACTATCTATGTTGCACAAGAAAACAAATAGGAAGCAAACCATGAAAAAACTAATCACCACCTTCTCCCTGTGCTTTGCTTTACTAGGCAGCATACAATCTGTTTTTGCTGCAGATGCTGTTATCGCTAGCGGTACATTAACTGCGAGCTTTTCATCTTGGGGGAAACCATCGATAGAAGGAGATTGGACAATCGTAAAGTCAGAAGGAAAACAATTTATTGATCTAGCCGACAATTTTAAGGCAAAAAAAGGGCCCGATGTTAAAATATATTTGTCACCTAAGTCTACCTCGGCTATAACAGGTAAAAATGCTGCCGTAGACAGTCTTTTCATTAAATTAATAAGTAATTTTGAAGGTGGCGCGCGTATTGAAATCCCCGCTTCTATTGAGATTAGCCAATATAAAACGTTGGTCTTTTATTGTGAAGAATACAGTAAGTTATGGGGGTCGTCGGCACTCTAAAATACCTTCAAGACATATTGCTTGTGGTAATTTTTGTTTTAAACCTAGTGTGTCACTAAGTGAGTGACTACGTGTTTTATATCGAATTCTCTACACGTTCAACATAATTTATGGCGTGTATTTTAAAATTGCTGTTATAGCAAACGGCTTAAGTACGCTATTTTTACTCGCAGGAGCATCAAAACCTGTAGATCTTAGTCGGGCATTAAATCAGGAGTACTCTAAAATATGAGCAAGCAATTAACGGGTGAGTGCCTGTGTGGCAGCGTAAAATTTTCCATGGTAGATAGTTTCAAGGCTTTTTATCAATGCCATTGTAAACAGTGCCAACAACTAACGGGTTCTGCATTTGCATCTAATATATTTACCGATCCAGATAACATCGAGTGGCTTAGCGGCCAAGCTAAGATCACTAAGTATCAGCACCCTACACAAGAATTTTCTAAGTCCTTTTGTGCAATCTGTGGCTCTGCTGTGCCGTTCACAGACAAAACTAAAACATCATTAATTGTGCCCGCAGGCTCACTTAATGAGCAGCCCGATATACAGCCGCAAGCCAATATTTTTACATCAGAAGAAGCTTGTTGGCTAAAACCAGGATTACAGGCTGAGAGATTTAGTGGCTTCGCAGAGTAAGTTATCACAAAGTCAAGTAACACATTTAATGATGGGTCATCTATTTTACCAAAATCCGCAAAGCGGCTGAGATACCATGTCGCTGTAATTGGCTGCGTTAACAATATTAAGGACTTCGAATGAATTTTCTGAAAATGTCTGAAAAACAAATATTAGATATAGCTACTCCAATTATGGATAACTTGATGCAAGCATCTACTGACATTGATCATGCCAGACATGTTCAAGATTTTACTGACAGAGCAAAAGCCATCGTCACCAAAGAACATTTGGAAGGGGTATGCATAAAGTACCAATCTGAAAAAGGCACTTGGGGCAAAAGAGAGCCCATTGCGGTGCTCAGACGCCCAGATTCAGCGGCAATTATTTGGAGACAATTTTGCTCTCAAGTTGAAGGTGAATATGTTGCAGAAATTGTTTTAACCCATCAAGGTAGTAGATTCTTAGTAGACCACGCAATGGTGTTCTAATGCTGATATAAAAAGTTCGAACAGAGGAAAATTGTCTGTTTTTACT
This sequence comes from Cellvibrionaceae bacterium, assembly GCA_047633635.1. Classification (GTDB taxonomy): domain Bacteria; phylum Pseudomonadota; class Gammaproteobacteria; order Pseudomonadales; family Cellvibrionaceae; genus CANLBN01. Next base: position 5,711 of record JBLIFG010000073.1, read on the forward strand.
CTATTGCATGTTTCGCCAGCAATTTTTGTCTGTTGTTAGGACGCTATATTTAATTAGGAGTTAAATTTTGCCACACTGTATCATTGAACATTCGGAAAATTTCAAAGAAAGAATTGATGCGATAATTAATTCTGTACATATTGGAACATTCAATTCTGGGCTATTTGATGAGGAGGATATAAAAACAAGAGCTGTGTCATATGAAAATTTTCAAACTGGCACCTCTAAAAAACCCTTTATTCATGTGACATCAAAAATATTATATGGTCGTAATAACGAACAAAAATCAAAATTGAGCAATGCAATACTATGTCAACTTAAAGAATTAAAACTTGTTTCATGTTCTTTAACGGTAGAGGTTCTTAATATAGATAAAGGGTCCTATGCAAAATTCAATGGTTAAATATAATAAGTAGTTAGATCTGACACATATTGTGTGGCGTTTTTGTATGTCGCGGCCTTATATTTATGTACAAAAGTTAGTTTGTAGTATGTGTGGTTTATTGAGATGTTATATGTTCAATAAAAAACTTGTTGAGTTAGTCGTAATATGAAAAAGATTGCGGTATTAATCGGTGTTGTATTATCGCTTTTCGGATACTTAAGTAAAAATTTTGATCGCATACAACCGTTTCCCAATAAAACAACCACTGATGACAGCGCACTTACCAGTGCATACACAAACCGCAAAAGTGATGTCCAAGTTACTGGCTCAGGTGTTGTGATTAAAAATTTGGCAGATGATACAAGCGCAAGTAGGCACCAAAAATTTATATTAAGGCTTGCTTCGGGCCAAACGTTACTGATTGCTCATAATATTGATCTAGCACCGCGCATTAACTCTTTACGCAAAGGTGACACTGTTAAATTTTATGGCGAATATGAGTGGAACGCCAAAGGTGGAGTAGTTCACTGGACTCATCATGATCCCAACGGTAATCATGTTGGTGGTTGGTTGAAACACAGCGGTAATATATATCAGTAGCTCTATAAAAAAGTAAACTACGCAACATTTAAAAATTATGCTTCTTCATGGCTTTAGTTTAGGTGCGATTATTAGCGATGTTAGCGCCAAATTGGATTAAATATATGAACTATAAAAATCTACCTAAGCAATCGCTAGGCTTTTTTCCAACGCCGTTAGTCGAACTTTCTAAGTTAAGTAAAGCCCTTGGTGGCCCTAAAATATATATGAAACGAGACGACAATACGGGTCTTGCATTGGGCGGAAACAAAACCAGAAAGCTTGAATATATTATTGGAGATGCGCTGGCGCGTGGTGCTGACACAATTATTACTGCGGGCGCCACGCAATCAAATCATTGTCGACAAACTGCCGCTGCAGCGGCTAGCTTACAACTCGAGTGTCATCTTGTTTTGGGCGGAGAAAAACCAGATGTTGTTAACGGCAATCTTTTGCTAGATCAAATTTTTGGCTGCCATATCCATTGGGCGGGTATAAACCGTAAGGGCGAAGACATTCCGAAAATTGTTGAACAACTTAAGCAAGCGGGGAAGAAACCCTATGTTGTGCCATATGGTGGCTCCAATGAACTCGGCGCATTAGCATTTGTAGACGCTCTACAAGAACTTGAACTACAAGCTCAAGGTATGAATACTTCGTTCACACATATTGTTTTTGCGTCAAGCTCAGGCGGAACTCAAGCCGGACTTATGCTAGGTAAAAAAATACTTAATTCTTCATATCAAATAATTGGAATCAATATCGATAAAGGCGAAGCCGATAAGGTCTCTTTCGATCAATATATAGTGTCACTTGCAAACAGCACAGCAAAATTCATTGGTGTTAATCATGAATTTTTTGAAGAAGATTTAATTTTAAATGCTGATTATGTGGGTGAGGGTTATGGCGTGATTGGTAGTCTAGAGAATGAAGCAATTTCGTTGACCGCTCAAACTGAAGGTATATTGTTAGATCCTGTTTATACAGGTAGGGCTATGGGTGGTTTATTTGATATGATCAGAACTGGAAAACTGAGTAAAAAGGACAATGTTTTATTTTGGCATACCGGCGGTACGCCTGCTTTATTTGCGTATTCTAATAGTATAAGTGCCTCAAAATACTAATAAAGTATTAGAGCGATTAAGCCACTGATAATGGTTTTAAGTGAGGCAATTATAGAGCAACAGTATTACCTAGGTTTACTTGTCAAATAAGCGATCACGCCTTGAGGATATGGAATGACTAAATCTAGAGCACTATCTATACGCTTTTTATCTGTGGCCGCACTGCTGTTTCTATCTGGCTGCGCCATTATGAATCTAGGCTATGAATCCAGACTATGAATCTAAGCTATGAAGGGTTTTGTGTCGAATTGGTTTCTCTTAAGGTTCTGCCAGCTAATGGCTTCGAAAAAATTTTGAAATAGGCTTGAAGTTAATCAATCCTAATAATTTTGAAATACCGCTTAATGGTATTG
>JBLIFG010000074.1:0-8011 GCA_047633635.1 Cellvibrionaceae bacterium
GGCTGTTTATTTCGCTCAGGGCTGTTTATTGCATAAGTGTATAGTTAGAGCTGCCCGTAAGGCTACATTTTCTCCATCACCTCAATGCCCAAAATATCTAGCCCCATTTTTAATGTCGCGGCGGTTGCATCGCAAAGTTGTAGGCGGCTATTTTTATCGGCCGCACTCACACACTCTTTTAAAATAGGGCAAGATTCATAAAAACGCATATAGAGGCTAGCTACGTCATAGAGATAGTTACACAGCAAGTGAGGGTAGGCATCGGTGCTTATTTGCTCGATGACCTCGACACTTTGCAATAATTTAATCGCCAATGTCTTTTCATCGATATGCCCTAATAAAATCTCACCTGTTATCTGTTCAGGTTTGAGATCTGCCTTTCTAAAAATACTTTGAATACGAGTATAAGCGTATTGCAAATAAGGCGCTGTATTGCCTTCAAAACTGAGCATGGTTTCCCAGTTAAAAATATAATCGTTGGTGCGAGTTTTTGATAAATCGGCATACTTAATTGCACCAATACCAACTTTGCGACCAATTTCTTTATACTCGAGCTCGCTTAGGCTCAAGCCTTTTTCTTTGCTACGGCTGCGTACTAGATTTTCGGCGCGCTCAATGGCTTCATCAAGTAGATCGGCTAATTTAACGGTGCCACCGCTTCGTGTTTTAAAAGGTTTGCCATCGCTGCCCATCATGGTGCCAAAGGCATGATGCTCGAGGCTTATAGCTGCGTCAGTAAATTGTGCTGCGCGTGCCAGCGTAAACACTTGCTGCATATGTAGTGATTGGCGGGCATCAATAAAATATAATATGCGATCTGCTTTTAATGTGTGTGTGCGGTAGCGCAATGCAGCGAGGTCTGAGGTTGCGTAAAGGTAGCCACCCCCTTGCTTTTGGATAATCACCGGGCTGGGGTTGCCATCCTTATCGGCGAGTTCATCTAAGAACACAACCGTTGCGCCCTGGCTTTCAACCGCCAGTTTTTTCTCTTTAAGCTCGGCAACTAAAATACCTAAGTCATCGTTGTAGGCGCTTTCTCCACGAACATCCTTAGGCGCAAGAGTCACGTTGAGCTTGTTATAAATCTCTTGGCTATGAGTGAGTGACGTATCGCGAAACGCATGCCAAAGTTTAAGCATCTCGGTATCGCCCGATTGAAGCTTAACGACATATTCACGGGCTTTGTTGGCAAACTCTTCAGCTTCATCAAAGTGCTGTTTCGAGCGCTGATAAAAACCTTCAAGATCTTTTAATGCAAGATCTGCTTGCTCGCCGTCTTGTAAATGATTTTCTAGCTCGACTAAAAGCATTCCAAACTGTGTGCCCCAGTCGCCTACATGATTTTGACGTATAACTTTATGCCCTTGAAGCTCCAATAAGCGCACCAGAGCATCGCCAATAATTGTCGAGCGTAGGTGCCCCACATGCATTTCTTTGGCGAGGTTAGGTGCTGAGTAATCAACAACAATAGTTTGCGGTGCTTGCGTTTTAAGCGCTTGAGTTGGATCTTTACGCAGGCGCACTAACTGTTGTGCTAACCAATCATTGCGTAAATGAATATTAATAAATCCAGGGCCTGCTATCTCTATTTTTTCGGCGATTTTATCGATGTCGAGTTGTTCAATAATTAATTGAGCAAGCTCGCGAGGATTTTTACCCATTTTTTTAGCGGCAGCCATAGCGCCATTTGCCTGGTAATCACCAAAGCCAACTTTTTTGCTAGGAGCGATATGTGGTACGCACTCGATGGGAATTCCCGCAGCTTGCATTGCGCGCTGAAAATGCTCAGATAAAATGACTTTGATCGATGCTGAGTCAGGCTTGCCTGAGTCTGGCTTAAGTGGTGTCATGGATAATAAAACTTTTAGGTAGTGATTAAGCCCTTCATTTTATCTGGGAGTTAAACACAAAGCTAGGTATTCTCTTTGAACACTATGCGCATTATAGGTATAATTGCTTGGTTTTATCTGTCAAATATCGCTTATAAATTATAAGGTATAGTCTTGGTGAAACAGCATCGGTAAATTAGATATATGCAGCATCGAGAGTAACGCTTTATGGGCGATGTGATTACATTTAAAAAAAAGAGCCTGTGGGAAAAGCATAAGGGCAGTAGTTTATGTCGCGATGGTTTTCACAAATGGAAGATCGTCGTTAAGCAGCAATTTGATGTTAAGCAAGGAAAGTTAGTGACTAAGTATCAATGCGCGCGCTGCCAAAAAGAAAAAGTAAAACTACTATAAGCAGTAAACAGTTGATTGCGTTCAAAAGTTGTTTTTACACAGCACAGTAGTTTGTAGTTTGTAGTTTGTAGTTTGATCGATGAGTTTTTTGTATAATGACATTTATGATACAAGGGGTATAAAATGACGAGTATAGATATTGGTATCAGTGAAGAGGGAAGATTGGAAATAGCAGAGGGCCTAAAAAAGTTATTAGCCGATTCATACACCCTATATTTACAGACACATAACTTTCATTGGAATGTAACGGGAATCAATTTTCGTGAACTACATCTGATGTTTGAAGAGCATTACACCGAATTATCAACGGCAGTTGACGACATTGCCGAGCGTATTCGCACCTTAGATGTGGCTGCACCTGGAACCTATAAAGAGTTCTCAAGACTCAGCTCAATCGAAGAAGTCGAAGGCGTGCCCGGTTCAATAGAGATGGTTGAATTGCTTACCAGAGGCCATGAGCAGGTGATTAAGACCTCAAGAGAAGTTTTAAAAACTGCACAGGCGTTTGATGATGAGTCAACTGCTTCGCTAGTTTCCGATCGCATGCGGGTTCATGAAAAAACAGCGTGGATGTTAAGAGCTACTAAAAGTTAATAACTATTATTAATATCTAGCGGGCTGAGCTTCCAGTTCATTATGAAATGACGAAGCTCAGCTGCGGTCAACTTTTTTAAGTGTCGAGCCTTCTTGCAGCAAGTTTCTATGATTCCTATTTTATATCAAGACGACTCTCTGATAGTGGTCGACAAACCCCACGATATGTTAACAACTCCTGGACGTGGACCCGATAAGCAAGATTGCTTGATTAATCGTCTGCTGCCTCAATTTCCTAATGCAAGAATTATTCATAGACTTGACATGGCAACATCAGGGATTGTGATCTTGGCATTGAGTCATGCAGCCCAAGTGGCAATGGGACATTTATTTGAAAAACGCTTAATAAATAAAACCTACACAGCCATTGTCGATGGTAAGTTGAAACAATTAAGTGGAGAAATAGATTCCCCCTTAATTGGGGACTGGGAGCGCAGACCGATCCAAAAGGTCTGCTTTGACTCAGGTAAGGCGGCATTAACGTATTACTGCAGCATAGAATACGATGCAGTTAACGATTGGACGCGAGTAAGTCTCGCACCTAAAACCGGGCGCTCACATCAATTACGTGTACATATGCTAGCCCTCGGTCATCCTATTATTGGCGACTTTTTTTATGCCCCCAAACCGATACTAGCGAAGAGTGCGCGTCTATTGCTCCACGCTAATCAACTTGGCTTTGAACACCCATTTTTAGACAAGACAATTGATGTAAGGTCTAAGGTCCCATTCTGATGTCAATTTCATGTCTTTGTTATTTAATGTCAGATAGAGACTAATTGACCCTAACAAGCGGTCGTGACTCTGGTAGACTGCACGCCAATTTTATGGGGTAGAGCGGGTATGCCTCGCAACCTCTGTACACTTCTTTAGTTTATAGACAGTCGAATATATATATGGAAACCCCCCAAATTGGCCAGCGTTGGCTAGTAGATACAGATGCTTCATTAGGTTTAGGTGTTGTTGTTGAATGTGAAGGTCGTAGTATTACGCTGGAGTTCCCCGCAACTGGCGATAAACGCCAATACGCGATTAAAAATGCACCGCTCACTCGCGCCATATTTTCTGAGGGCGAGCTGATTGAGACAGAAGATGGTCAAGCTCATCGGGTTAGTCGCGTTGAAAATATAAATGACCTACTGATTTACATCAACGAAGCGGGTGATCCTATACCCGAGACACAATTAACCGCCAATATACAACTCAATCATCCTTTAAAAAGATTACTAGCTGCACAGCTAGATAAGCCAAGTTGGTTTGATGTGCGCGAACAATTAGCGCGAGCTTACCAGCAGTGGTTACGCTCTGATGTCATCGGTCTAATGGGTGCCCGCATTAGCCTCACCTCTCATCAATTATATGTTGCTCAGTCTGCAACCAGCCGCTTACCGGTAAGAGTTTTGCTAGCGGATGAAGTCGGTTTAGGTAAAACTATTGAGGCGGGTCTTATTTTACAGCGCTTACAGTTGCAGGCGCATGCTAGTCGCGTACTTATTTTAGTGCCAGAGGCTCTGTGTGTGCAGTGGTTTGTCGAGATGTTAAGGTGCTTTTCGATCGTTAGTAGTCTGATCGATACCGATACTTACAGTGACTTTGATGCCGACAGCGATATTGACCTGAATGATACTCGTGTATTCATTGCCTCGCATGACTTCCTAAATGAAGATCGTGCGCTCGCTGCTGATCATTGGGATATGGTGATTGTCGATGAGGCACATCACTTTAACCTTTCTCACCCTTTAACGACTGAAAAAACAGTAGATGAAGAAGCGACGCCAGCAGATGATCGAGAGGCATCTACGCCCAGCCTTATCGATGCTCAATCGCCGACACATCAAAATAATCAATTGCGACTGTTAGCCGCGCACAGCACACACTTATTGTTATTATCGGCAACGCCAGAGCGTTTAGGCCTGCAAAGTCATTTCTCTCGTTTGCAATTACTCGATAAAGAAAAGTTTCACTCTTTTGAGGAATTTCAAGCATCTTATGAACGTTATCAAGACTTGGCAGACGACTTACAAGAGCTATTAAGTACCGATGATGACAATAAAAATGATGCGGCTAGCGACGAGCAGCTAGCAAAAATTGCTGAACACTTTTCATTTGATCTTACTAGTGTGATCAACGGCGGTGAGGCCTTTTTGTCCGGTGAAGCCTCTATCTCCAAAAAAGCGCTCACCGAATTACTGCTCGATAGTTATGGCACCGGTCGTATGGTTTATCGTAATACGCGCCACGGGGTTCCAGGTTTTCCTAAACGAAAATTATTGACCCATAAAATCGATGGTGAAGATGAAAAATTTGCATGGTTAGTGAGTTTTGTTAAGCGTCATCAAGATGAAAAATTATTATTAATTACCCACGATAAAGATGATGTGTTCGAGATAAAGGAGTATTTATATCGTAAAAGCGGTATTGATTGCCCTGTATTTCATGAAGATATGACCCTGGTTGAACGCGATCGTGCGGCGGCTTATTTTGCCGAAAGTGATGACGAGGGCGCGCCCTTATTATTGTGTTCAGAAATTGGCAGTGAAGGGCGTAATTTTCAATTTTGTCATCGTCTAATTTGTTGGGACCTTCCCGAGCACCCCGATGTACTAGAGCAACGTATTGGTCGCCTCGATCGAATTGGTCAAACACAAGATATCGAGATTCACGTTTGTGTTGAATCACCATTAGCCGAGCAACGGCTGCATTGGTTTCATGATATTTTATCCGCTATCGAGCAAATTAATCCTGCTGCAGGTCTAATTCATGATCAGTGGTACGCAAAGTATTGTGAAAATCCAGCAGGCGTCGAGCCCGCAGTCCGCAGTCATCTGAAAACATGGCTACAACAACTAGAGCAAGGTCGCGATCGTCTATTAGAGATGAACAGTTGTCGCCAACCCGATGCCAAAAACTTGTTAGCGACGATTCAACAACAGGAAGTCGATAACCACCCGCAGCAATTGCTTGAGAAAATGACAGATGTGTTAAATATTCATTACGAGGCCTTAGGTGATAACCGCTATCGACTGGTGCCCTCAGAGCAGATGTTAGTACCGATGATACCGGGTATTCCGGTTGAGGGCTGCGAGATTACCTTTGATCGCAATACCGCGACCTCTCGCGAAGATATAGAATTTATCACTTGGGATCATCCCCTAATGCAGGGGCTGCACGAGATGATTAGCTTGTCGGATTTGGGGGTGGCCAGTATCGGCCTGTTACCTAATAAAAGCCTAAAACCGGGTATGTTATTTGCCGAGGTATTATTTAGTTTATCTATTCAATCTGCTCATACGGGCCAAATTCAGCCCTATTTAACACAGTCTGGTTTACGTGTAGTTGTGACTATCAACAATGCGAATAATATTAGTGCGGCGCTACCTTCGGAAAAGCTGATGAAACTTGTCGAGACCGCCGATAAGAAAATACGTAAAGCGGTGGTCAGCGATTACAGGGCGCAAATATCCCAGCTAGTTGACCAGGCAGAGCTGCTCGCCGATACTGAAACACAAGCAATTATCGCTGCATCGCTTACGCAATTGAATGCGCGTGCGCAGCTTGAGCTTGCCCGACTTAGGCAATTACAGCAGCGCAACAGTGATATTAGCGATCAAGATATCGACAAATTAAGCAATCATTTTTCAGAGGTTCGCGACGCGTTGCAAACTTCGTGTAAACCGATAGTGAGTGCTATCCGATTATTGGTGACATATCGACCTTAAAATAAGTTAGCAACAATATTATTAATTCAATAGTCTATTGATAAGTGAAGTAATTTCAAATGTTTTTAGTTTAGTTTAGTATTGTATTTTTAAAGAGAAAAAAACTCATTAATCGTTATTATTGTTGCTCGTTCATTGTTCTCGCTTCACTTTTATTTTATCTACTGGGGTTATTTTGGATGCCTAGGCGAATAGGGTTATTATACACTTAGTTTTTCTTGTATAATATTCAACCCTCTAGCACTCCTTTTGCTTATTAGTTAGCCAACTACCTTTAGTCCAATTCTTACGAGACAAGTCCATGCTCCGTACAATAGCTTCATTAGCTTCTGCTTTTTTACTTTTCATTTTTTCACCGCTGCTTTTCGGCGCCGATGCAACGGTCGGGTCAGAAGAAGTAATTTTTGATTTGACGACCTCGGCGGTTGGTTATATTTGCTTAATTGTTTTTGTTATCGCCTATGCTTTAGTTATTGGTGAAGAGTATTTGCACCTGAGAAAATCAAAACCGGTGTTATTGGCTGCAGGTATTATTTGGACGCTCATTGCTATTTATTATGCAAACTTAGGGCACGACAAAGTCGTCGGAGAAGCCTTGCGACACAACCTGCTCGAGTACGCCGAGCTATTACTCTTCTTGATCGTAGCGATGACCTATATTTCTGCTCTTCAAGAGCGCCGAATGTTTGATTGGTTGCGTGTCTGGTTAGTTTCTCGTGGCTTGAACTATCGTCAGTTATTCTGGACGACGGGTGTACTTGCTTTTTTTATCTCCCCAGTTGCCGATAATTTAACAACCGCACTGGTCATGTGCGCAGTGGTTCTTGCCGTCGGCGCTAACAATAAGAATTTTATTAGCCTTGCATGTATCAACATTGTGGTTGCCGCCAATGCCGGTGGTGCATTTAGCCCCTTTGGCGACATTACAACCTTGATGGTTTGGCAAAAAGGTTTAGTGCCATTTGAGCAGTTCTTTGTTCTATTTCTCCCCTCTGTCGTTAATTTTGTAATTCCCGCAGCGATTATGAGCTTTTTCATCTCTACCGATAAGCCAGTTCTCGATGAGAGCGAGCGGCACGTAGAAATGAAACGTGGTGCAAAACGCATGGCGATGTTTTTTTTATTAACTATTTTAACAGCCATCTTAGGCCATAGTTTCCTTCATTTACCACCGGTCTTTGGCATGATGACAGGGCTTGCCTATTTACAGTTCTTTGGTTATTTTCTTAAGAAAACACTACCGGGATCTTTGGATCGTAAGCGTAAATTTTATCAAGACAATCCTGAAAAACTCAGCGAGCTTAATAAGATCACGGAGTTTAATGTCTTTAGCCATGTGCAGCGTGCCGAGTGGGATACGTTGATGTTTTTTTACGGCGTTGTGATGTGTGTGGGTGGTTTAGGCTTTTTGGGATACTTAGGTCTAGTCTCAGAGCTAATGTACACGCAGTGGAA
>JBLIFG010000075.1:0-7473 GCA_047633635.1 Cellvibrionaceae bacterium
CGGATGTGTGCGCGCCACCGGCACCAGTAGTCGTTGCTCCAGCTCCAGTAGTGAAGCCTGCACCTAAGCCTGCACCCAAACCTGTTGTTGTGCCAGAGCCACCCAAACGTATTGTTCAAAATGTGAGTTTCGCGGGTGATGCCCTATTTGCTACTAATAGCGCGGTGTTAACTGATGCAGGTAAAGCGTCTGTCGATCCTATTATTGTTGGTTCGCGTAAAGTTAATGATTTTAAAGTTGCACTAATCGGCCATGCAGATAGTCGCGGTGATGCCGGTTATAACCAAAAGTTATCTGAGCGTCGTGCACAGTCAGTAGCTGATTATATGGTTAATAAAGGCGTCAAGGCTTCTGCAATCACTGTTTCTGGTCGCGGCGAAGCTAGCCCAGTAGCATCAAATGCCTCAAGCGAAGGTCGCGCTAAAAATCGTCGTGTTGATGCATCGTTCAGTGGCGAGAAAATAACCTTTAAATAACGGTAAGTTATCGTTGTTAACGTAAAAGCCTCGCTTCTATGCGGGGCTTTTTTGTAAGTGTTTGTAGGACAATTGACGCATGAGTAGAGAAAAGTGAATACATTATATTGGCATGACTACGAAACCTGGGGTGCTAAGCCGAGCGTTGATAAGCCTTCACAATTTGCGGGTGTGCGCACAGACGAAGACTTAAATATTAAAGGTGAGCCCTTAGTTATATTTTGTAGGCCGAATAATGATTGTCTACCTCAGCCTCAAGCGTGTTTGATCACGGGTATTACACCGCAACGCGCGTTAATGAATGGCAAGCTCGAGAATGATTTTTTTAGGCTTATTCATCAAGAGTTATCGGCTCCGGGAACTTGTGGCGTTGGCTACAATAGCATTCGTTTTGACGATGAGGTGACACGTTATGGTTTGTACCGCAATTTTTATGATCCCTATGAGCGCGAGTGGAAGCAGGGTAATAGTCGTTGGGATATCATTGATGTTGTGCGACTCGTTTATGCACTGCGCCCCGATAGCTTGTCGTGGCCGTTAAGGGAGGATGGCTCTCCTAGCTTTAAATTAGAGTTGTTGAGCAAGGCTAATGGCATCGAGCATATGTCGGCACACGACGCGCTCTCAGATGTTCACGCGACTATTGCACTGGCTAAATTAATTAAAACAAAAGAGCCGAAGCTCTATGATTACTGTTATCAGCTACGCGATAAGCACAGAGTGCTTGCGCATATTGATATCGATGAACGCAAACCTTTTTTGCACATATCTTCGCGCTTTCCGGCAAGCAATGGCTGCGCTGCTTTACTGGCTCCATTAATGCGGCACCCCAAAAATAATAATAGTATTATTTGTTATGACTTATCAGTCGATCCATCGCCACTACTGCAGTTAAGTACCGATGAAGTCATCGAGCGACTTTACCTGAAAGCATCGGCATTGCCCGCGGGCATTGAGCGCATTCCTTTAAAAGAAGTGCACCTAAATAAATCACCCATGGTGATTACCGCTAAAATGCTTGACGATCAAACGGCCCAGCGCCTAAATATTAGCAAGCATCAATGCGAATTGCATTGGCAACAATTGTGTAATACAGACTTAAAAGATAAGTTGATGACAGTTTACGGGGACAGATCATTTGCCTCCAACACCGATGCTGAGCAAAAGCTTTACGATGGCTTTATTGGTGATAGCGATCGCGCATTATTAACAGACATTCGGCAGGCCTCACCGGAGTCGTTGAGTCTTTTTGCTGAGAAGCTAAAAGATAAGCGCTTGGTAACACTACTGTTTCGATATCGAGCGCGTTACTACCCTGAGACGTTAACTGAATCTGAGCAATACCAATGGCAGCAGTGGCGCTACCATCGGTTAACCGATGAAACTATGGGCGCAAGTTTAACGCTAACGCAGTATTTTACTGAACTAGACGCACTCAGATATAATAAACAGGTCGATCAAGACATCTTAGCTAGCTTGATGACTTACGGTGATGGTCTCTTAAACTAACGCGGTATTGGATGACCAAAGTTAATAGTCTGATCAACCAATACACAAAAGCTGTCTTCTAAATTATCGCCACAGCCGATAGTTAATAGCTAAGCTGTAAGATAAGCTGCGCGCTAAGTTATTACTTAAGCTAATAGATAAGTTAAGACATCAACTAGTAAAGTGAGTATCATATTAGGGTTAGTTAGTGGGTGCTTATTGATGGGTGCTTTTTTGATACAGATTTAACGACTAAGGGTATTGTGTGAATTTTACGGGCGCTCATATTTTATCAATCCAACAATTCGAACCAGATGATATAGAGGCTATATTTACAGTAGCCGACGCAATGCTTCCCTTTGCCAGACGCCAAAAAGCAACCCGAGTGTTAGACGGTGCTATTATGGGCAATATGTTTTTTGAGGCGAGTACACGCACCCGCGTAAGTTTTGGAAGTGCATTCAATCTTCTCGGTGGCAATGTACGCGAGACCACTGGTTTTGAAAGTTCTGCGATTACCAAGGGCGAGTCGCTGTATGATACGGCCCGCGTACTCTCTGGCTATAGCGATGTGGTCTGTATGCGGCATCCACAAGCGGGCTCGGTGGCAGAATTTGCCAAGGCAAGTCGTGTCCCCGTTATTAATGGTGGCGATGGATCAAACGAGCACCCGACTCAGGCATTATTAGATCTCTATACGATTCGCAAAGAACTCGCATCTAAAGGTCGTAGTATCGATGGCGCGCGGATTGCGATGATTGGCGACTTAAAATATGGACGCACTGTGCATTCACTGTGTAAGTTATTAAGTTTATATAAAAATTGCCACATTAGCCTGGTATCGCCTGAAGAGTTATCGATGCCCGAAGAGCTGGTTGAGATGATGCGCGTACGTGGACACAAGATCTCTATATCTGAAGAGCTTACGTCAAGTATTACCAATGTGGATATTGCCTACTCAACTCGTATACAAGAAGAGCGTTTTCAAACAAAAGCAGAGGCGGATTTATATCGTGGTCGCTTTCGTCTAAATCAGAGTATTTATACGCAATTTTGTGAGCCCAACACCGTGATTATGCATCCACTACCCAGGGATTCTCGCTCCGAGGCGAATGAATTGGATGTTGATCTCGACCAAAATCCTAATCTAGCTATTTTTCGTCAAGCGGATAACGGTGTTATTGTGCGTATGGCGCTATTTGCAATGGTATTAGACGTTGTTCATTTAGTTGATAAATACATGCATGATGTGCGTTGGTTTCCGGGCATTGGTCGTTGACAACCTTACTGCTTCATTAAATCGCACAGGTCCACCGCAAAAGTAGATAGATAACATTCAAGGTCATTTAAAAAAAGACCATACGCACTTAATTAACTAATAAAAAATTGTCCAATGAATCAGTTTGATGACATTCGTCCTTACAGCGACGCAGAAGTTGCTCCGATTATTGATCGCTTGTTAAAAAACAAAGAGTTTTTAGCAACCGTGACACGTTTTCGTTTCCCATCGCTACCCGATTTTTTAGTATCGTTGATTCTTCCTGCCGTGCGTCTATTTTTAAAAAAACAAGCGAATCAAATAATAACAGTAAAAGATTTTCAAATACTCATAAAACGTTATGCCGATCGTATGCTTCGAGAGACCAGTAGCGGTTTAACGGTGACGGGTAAAAGACATTTAGATATCGATAAAAATTATCTATTTATTAGTAATCATCGAGATATTGCTGTCGATCCCGCAGTTATTAATTTAGCGTTATACCAATGTGACTTTACAACGCTACAGATAGCAACGGGAGATAATTTATTTACAAAGTCATACGTGTCAGACTTAATGCGTATCAATAAGAGCTTTATTGTTAATCGCTCGGCAACCAAGCCACGTGAAAAACTCAAAGCTGCAAAATTATTATCAGCCTATATATATCACGTGGCCACAGAGCTAAAGGATAATGTGTGGATAGCGCAGCGTGAAGGGCGAGCTAAAAATGGCATTGATAAAACCAATAGTGCGGTGATTGGTATGTTGGCTTTAAATAAACCAAAAACAGTTGAATTATGTGAATATATTCGCGACCTCAATATAGTGCCAGTATCGATTTCTTACGAGCGCGATCCATGCGATATTGCAAAGGCACAGGAGTTGTATGCACATAAAGAGTATGGTGTTTATCAAAAAAAAGAGCATGAAGACGCATGTAGTATTGCTAAGGGTATTACAGGCTTTAAAGGCCGTGTGCATGTGGCTTTTGGCAAGCCGTTGAGCGGTAACTATAATACAACGGATGAAGTCGTCGCAGAAATTGATCATCAAATCATTTCAAATTATGTATTGCAGGCGAGCAATTGCATTGCCTATCAAGAATTACATGGCAGCTTGCCTGAAAACATTGTGATTACACATCAGTGCGTGCCTTTTAATGAGGCTAATTTTTTAACCGAGATACAGCAATTTCGTCAGCATCTTGCACAGTGTGACGAAGCCTATCGAGATATATTGTTAACGATGTACGCCAATCCTATTGTTTGTCAGCAATCACAAAAGCCAACACCAGATCAGACAATCTAGGCTATGCTGACAAATGACCTTAAGTCGAAAATACAATCAGTTTATCGTGAGTTCTTAGCCTCGCGAGAATTAACGCCACGTTATGGTCAAAAATTAATGATTGCTAATATTGCCAAAACCTTGGCCAATATTAATACGGACAGTCAAGGTGTACGCATAAAATTTAAAGATAACGCAGATGCTAAGGGTAATAAAGAAAACAATAAAAAAAGTGATGAAGCCGGCGATAAAAACCAAAGTATAGACAGTACCGATACCAATGTCAGTATAATTCCTGACGCCGAAGTGCAAGCAAAAAATCCGCACCTTTGTATTATAGAAGCGGGAACCGGTACCGGTAAAACCGTTGCCTATTTATTGGCTGCTATCCCTATTGCCCAAGCTTTAAAAAAGAGATTAGTGGTATCTACGGCAACTATCGCATTACAAGAACAAATCATTCAAAAAGATTTACCCGAGATAAAAAATAATACGAGCTTATCGTTTAATTTTACCTTAGCTAAAGGCCGTGGGCGTTACTTATGCTTAAGTAAACTCGATCGAATTTTAATGACGGATGATTCGTCGGTAGATTTATCTCAATCTTTTTTAGCAGATGATGCGGCACCTGCCGATGCACAGGCGATCACTATTTATAACTCCATGGTCGACGCCATGAGTGCAGGAAAGTGGGACGGTGATCGCGATAGTTGGACGACAGAAATAGACCCAGCTGTATGGGCGCCTGTAACGACTAATCATCGTGAATGTACTGGGCGACGCTGCTCTAATGTTAATAGCTGTAGCTTTTTTAAAGCCCGCGATGCCATCGACAAATATGATTTAATTGTTGCTAACCACGATTTGGTCTTGGCCGACCTTGCCCTTGGCGGCGGCGCCATTCTACCAAGCCCCGAAGATACTATATATATTTTTGACGAAGGTCATCACCTACCCGATAAAGCCTTAAATCATTTTTCTTATCACACTCGTGTTGCCGCCACCAGTAAGTGGCTAGATCAAAGCCACAAAGTATTATCAAGTATGTTGGGTGATATTAGTGGGGCCGGCAATGTTGATCATTACGCAGAGCAGCTGCCGGCTACTTTTTTAGATGCAAAGCAAAGCTTAGAAAAGATATATCCCAAGTGCCAGCAGTTAATGGATGAACAATTATCCATTGATAATGATAGAAATGCTTTATCTAACAACGGCTTTAATAAAGATTCTCGACGCTATCGTTTTGAAGGCGGTATTCCGGCTGCAGGATTCATTGAGTTAGCAGAAATTCTCTCGCAAAAATTTGATCGCCTAAATAGTTTGCTGACCCAAGTGTCGGGTGAAATCCAAGAGTCGATGGAAGATGGCTACTGCTCAGTGCCAAAAGTTGATTTAGAGACATGGTTTCCCGTCGTCGGTAGTTGGCAGTCGCGAGCAGAGGCAAACTTAGCCCTCTGGAAGTCCTATAGCAATATTGCTGTTGTCGCCGACGCCGATAAGCATAAAGTAATACCCACTGCGCGCTGGATAACACTTGTGGAGTTTTCTGGTGCGGTTGATTTCGAGGTGTGCTCGAGCCCGATACTGGCAGCTAATACCTTAAAATATAGATTGTGGGAAGAGTGTTTTGGTGCGGTGGTAACCTCGGCCACATTGACGGCGCTAGGTCGATTCGATAGCTTTATGATGCGCTCGGGCACTACACATGATCAGCACTACAGCGTCATGCCAAGCCCGTTCGACTTTTCTCGCGCTACTCTACAAGTTCCTAAGTTTTGTGTAGAGGCCAATAAGGCTCGCGAACATACAGAAAGTATTGTTGAAAACTTGCCAAGTCTATTAGACGAGCAGAAGGGTTGCTTAGTATTGTTTTCATCACGTAAGCAAATGGAAGAAGTTTTCTATCAGTTGCGTCAGTCTGTTCGCGATAAAATTTTAATGCAGGGCGAGCTATCAAAGCAGGCCATGTTAGTCGAGCACAAAAAAATAATTACTGCTGGTAATAGTAGTGTGTTGTTTGGTTTGGCGAGCTTTGCAGAAGGTGTCGATCTACCCGGCGATTTTTGTAGCCATGTTATAATTGCCAAGTTGCCTTTTGCTGTTCCCGACGATCCCATAGAGGCTTCTCTGGCCGAGTGGATAGAGTCGAAAGGCGGCAACGCTTTTATGGATATTACTGTACCCGATGCAGCTATGAAATTAGTACAAGCTTGTGGGCGTCTGCTGCGTAAAGAGTCGGATGCAGGCAAGATAACGATACTAGATAAACGTTTAATCACCAAACGCTACGGTAAACTACTGTTAAATTGCCTGCCTGCCTATACAGTAGAGTTGGGCAAATAACGATTGCCTTTTATTCTATAAATATAGCTAGCTACTGCAGACACCTCAATAAAAAAATAGTGCTGCTATTAATAATGTTGCTATCAATAGCGATCATGGTTTCGTATAAGATACAGTAGTTAACAAATTAAATTACTGACTGAAACTTTACTAAATAAAAATACATTGTCAGTAGTTTAACCCTTCCCGTTATTATCAAATGAAACAAGCTCGCAGTTAATTGTGCCGGCTTAAAAATGTGCTTTATGGGTTTTATTGATCGGATAAGTAACGCGATGCGTGATCGGGTGTTGGCAAGATACAGTGTTCTTTTTTGCCAAATAATTGATAGCGATTGCGCGCGATAATGTTATAGACGCGGTCACTTAGTGCAGCGGGAATAATTGTAAAGATGACGACTAGTCGCCAAGGTATGCCAAGCTGAGACACTACTCTAAAAATGGCGGCTGTTTTTATGAATAACTGACTATTTTTTTTGTCTGTGTTGTTTATGGCAAGATTTTCTGTTGATAAATTTTCAAGGTCCAATCCCTCAACATACAATAAAGTATTAAAGGTAGTTGTTGGCATGCCATAATATTTTAAAATTTCTTGCCCTATCGGTGACTGCACTGAAGC
>JBLIFG010000076.1:0-7440 GCA_047633635.1 Cellvibrionaceae bacterium
AAAAAAACCGCTCTAGCAGGCCACTAGAACTGGCGAAGGTCATTTCGCTAAAACTATTCGATGCCGCCAGCACACCATCGACAATTAGCTTACCGACGTAAGCCACACCTGCAGGTAAAATACCTGCCACCAACGTAAGCACTGCAAACCAGAGCGTATAGGGTGCAGATGTCTGCCAAACTAATCCAATGGCCTGCCAACCGTAACTGAAAACACTAAAAACCTGCCGTACCTTTTGCCAAAATAGCCCAAGTAATGTCATATATAAACCATATTTGTTATTAAATTGCGGGGATCTTAATTATCCTAAATTCCCCAGTTAGCGCGCAGCAGCTGTACGCCAAAAGCAGGGCTCCTCGAGGAGTTACTGGTGTGCATAGAAAAACTGAGAAGCGCATATCGACCTGATTGGTCGCGAGCAAATTCAAAGGCCTATTAAGCGCATCGAGAACTTGCATCAGAGCGCCCACTTTAAGTGTGCGTGCAATATACGTAGTTTCGTGATTTAACTGCTGCGCTTAAGACCTTAGCCTAAAAGCCTGATGACTAATTTACGGCAAAAATAATTGTTACCTTTAATCGCTATTAAAAATAAATCAAACCCTATAATTAATTGCTGTTATTTATCATCATATTATCTGCATTATATCTCTAATAGAAAAACGTTATTTATTGCGGGCGCGTTAAATTGAGCAGTGATGAGACCTCGGACCACAACACCCGCGTCAATCGCCAACACGACAATGCATGTGCCAGCTTTGACCCAAAGCTAAACACCATTAATAAAATGCACTGGACACTAAACTTGAGTGCACCCACCACCTAATAGTTGATAAGTAGTTGCTAAGCTTATACGAGCAACCATTCAGTTTAATGCGAGCTAACGCTAATAAAGTTCTCTCTGACTAAAGCGTGTATACGCCTATGAAAGCACTATCTTTTAAATTACTTAGTTTTTTTCGCTAGCACTCGGCATTATTGACGCTTTTCTATCCTTATTACCAACTACTTGCTTCATATTATTAACCGCTTGGTGTCTTGCAAACTTCTTAGATTAATTGCACCAACGCCTACTCGACAGTATTTTACTACGATGTCTTTTAATATTACTGCGTAACATGGGTATTTTTATTGTAGCGTCTATAAAACAATGTCAGATAACCTATCAAAACGAATTACGCTCTAGAGCCTCTAACCGGAGCATCTTTGACTGCAGGGCTATCCTTAAAGGTATCACTTAAAAAATACCTAAAGACAAAATATAAAGCTAACAACTGACCCTACCATCAAATAGATGAATAAATCTTTCGCTGAATACATCAACAAACGGTTGGCGCCACAATTTATTAGAGTTTTTAATGAACTGGCGCTAACTGAAGCGCGTCATTAATGCACACAAGTTTAATTTTCATGCCATAGAGAATTCGCCTTGGATACAAGATAGACGATCTGCAAGAGCTGGCGGCTTTGATTACAACGTGTAATGGCACGGCGAGCAAACGCTACTGATGATGGGCGAGAATTGCTGCAAACTGACTTAGCGTTGCGCCATGCGCTTTTAAGGCTTATTTATTTGATTTGTCCGTTAATAGATCTTCCAATAAGCTAGTTATGCTATTATTTGCTAGATATAATAGGTTAAATAGCAATGCCTTCTGATACCGTCGAAAAAATCATCCTCTCAGCCGAAAAACAAGCTCGCTCGGGTGGTTATAACGGTTTCAGTTTTCGTGAAATAGCTAAAGAGATTGGCATTAAAAGCGCAAGCATTCACTATCACTTTCCTACTAAAGCTGATCTTGCGACCGAACTCACTCGACGCTATACCGAGCGCTTTGAAAATAAACTTAACGCTATCGCCAGCGCAAATAAAACCTTACACAGTAAGCTATTAGCCTATTCTAACGAGTTTTATGAGGCGGCTAAAAGCAAAAATAAAATGTGCCTTTGTGGCTTGTTTACCGCCGAGATTGATATTTTGCCGGATGCCGTAACCGACAAACTCCAACAATTTTTTAAACTTAATGAGCAATGGCTAATCGTTCAACCATCACAACACGACACTCCTAGGCAAGGCGAGCAAACACCACAAAAAGTTGCATTACAGTTAATCGCAACCATGGAAGGTGCAATATTGCTCGCTAAAGCCTTTAAATCGCAAAACTATTTTCACGATGCTGTCGATTTATCGGCATTTTCATCTTTATAATTTTTATTCCTTAATTTCACTCACAAGCTTTTATCGTAGACAATAACAATGGCCGGCAATATACCTAGAGCTTTTATCGATGACTTAATCGAACGCGTCGATATTGTTGAGGTTGTCGACCATCGCGTAAAGCTCAAAAAAAGTGGTAAAAACTACTCTGCCTGCTGTCCTTTTCACGATGAAAAAAGTCCTTCTTTTACCGTCAGCCCAGACAAACAATTCTATTATTGCTTTGGCTGTGGCGCCACCGGTAATGCCCTCGGATTTCTAATGGAGTACGAGCGCTTAGCGTTTCCGGATGCAGTTGAAAACCTCGCTAAACTTGCGGGTTTGACCGTACCTCGAGAAGAAAATACCGACCCCAAACAACGCGCGCGCGAGCAAGCACAAGAGCAAGCCCGCAACACCTTATATACCTTGATGGAGGCCTCTAGTGAGTTTTATCAACGCCAGTTACGCGAGAGTGATACTCGTGATAAAGCGGTTAGCTATTTAAAAAATCGAGGCTTAAGTGGTCAGATAGCCAAAGACTTTGGCATTGGTTTCGCGCCTCCTGGCTGGGATAATTTATCGAGCAGCATTGGTAGCTCTAACGAAAAGCAAGACCGCCTGCTTGAGGCTGGCATGCTCATACACAACGAGGAAAAGGAGCGCCTTTACGATCGTTTTCGCGATCGCATTATGTTTCCTATTCGCGATACCCGCGGGCGCGTGATTGGCTTTGGTGGCCGCGTTCTCGGCGATGACAAACCCAAATATTTAAACTCTCCCGAGACGCCTATTTTCTCAAAGGGCAAAGAGCTCTACGGCTTATACGAGGCAAGACAGGCTTATAAACAACTACCACGCCTGTTGGTCGTTGAGGGTTACATGGATGTTGTTGCTCTTGCGCAATTTGATATTCGCTACGGCGTTGCCACTTTAGGTACTGCTTGTGGTGCCGATCATCTTGCGCGCGCGTTTCGCTTTACTAATGAAATTGTCTTCTGTTTTGATGGCGATACAGCGGGCCGCAAAGCGGCAAGACGCGCACTCGAAAACTCTTTATCGACGATGGAGGATGGGCGCAAAGTTAAATTTTTATACTTACCCGAAGGCGAAGATCCCGATACGTTAATACGCCAAATTGGCACCGACAAATTTACCAAGCTAATAGAGGGCGCAACTCCACTTGAAAGTTTTTTATTTGATGAAATGGGCCGCAACATTGACACGCAAACAATGGAGGGACGCGCGCACCTTTGCAAGATAACTGCTCCTATGCTCGATGAGTTGCCCCGCGGTATTTATCGCGAACTGATGTTTCAACAATTAGCTAATCGTACCAAGCTAAACATCGATACCATCATGACCTTGCTCAGCGAGTTGCCAAAAGCGCAAACCAGTGCACCTGCACAAACTGCTCAACCGACAACAGCGTCGACAAGTTACAGCTCGGCAGCGCCGTATCCACCAAAAACCAAAACGAGCAAGAAGCCCACGCAAATAGATTACTCTGAGTCATATGATTCGGCTATAAATCACGCGGCCAGCGACGGCTCACAAACCGATCAAAGTTGGCAACATCCAGCTGATAATTTTTACCAAGTGGCACCACTTTCTAGCGATCATAAAAGTACTGTTAAAAATACGTTTAAAGCACAAAATCCAACATCCGATAAAGCTCTTGCTTTGCTACTGTTTAAACCAAAATTAGCTCAGATGGTAGAAGACACCGAGACACTTAGCCACTGCAATGACGCCAGCACCATACTACTGGTAAAAATAATTGAATTTTTACAACAGCGCCCAGAGTACAAAAAAGAACAAGTTGTTGCTCATTGGCAAGGTATGTATGGACCCGAGCAAGGCCAAGTGTTGCAAAGCTATTTAGAAAAAGGCGAGCTGTATTATCAGATTGACGACTTAAAAAAAGACAAGGAAGAACACTCGTTTAATTATGAGCAGGAGTTTGCTGATACTGTCGATAAGTTAATTGAACAGCAGACCACCAAAGATTGCGATGCCATTCTCACTCAACTCAACGCAAAGCCATTACACACCCTAACGGATGCCGAAAAGCAGCTGTATAAAAATGCGATAGTAGCGCGCTCGAAAAAGAGCTAAACTGTATTTATAATCATCAAATAATAATTTATTGCAGAATTCAAGGCTATTCTTGTAATACACACAATAATATTGATGTTATGCCTTGAATTATATTGCTTCACCACCATCTTACTCTGGAATCAACAAGACTAAATCGACTATAATAGTCGGTTTAGTGCAGAATTTCTGTACACACTACTGAATATCGTTAGGTTTGCCTTTGAATCATTAATTTCCCCTGCACTTAGACACCGGAAGCTACAGCTTCAGGGCATGCAGGTATTAGCTACGACCTTTTATACCCGAGCTATAAAAGGGACGCTGGACTTAATAGACAACCTAGACAACCTACAACTTTACCATCAGTAGCGGCCAAACCCTTATTCAGGAGCATACATGTCCGGAACACAACAATCACGTATCAAAGACCTGATTACGCGCGGTAAAGACCAAGGCTATCTAACCTATGCCGAGGTGAACGATCACCTCCCCGACGACATTTCTGATCCAGATCAGATTGAAGAAATCATTCAGATGATTAACGACATGGGCATACGCGTCTACGAGAGCGCACCCGATGCCGAAGACGTATTAATGACCGATGGCGACTCGTCGGCCGATGAAATTGCCGCCGCCGAAGCAGCAGCGGCCCTCGCAGCGGTAGAGACTGAAGCTGGTCGCACTACTGACCCCGTGCGTATGTACATGCGCGAAATGGGAACGGTCGAACTACTAACTCGCGAAGGCGAAATTGCCATTGCAAAACGTATCGAGGAAGGCACTCGTGACCTGATGCATGCTCTAGCCTATTGGCCCAACACAGTTGCACGTCTTCTCGAAGAATATGCACTACTCGAAAAAGAAGAGCGTCGCATTCCTGATGTTATCTCTGGGTGGCTAGATCCTACCGAGCATGTGCCGGCTGCGGGTCCTGCTGCACAAGCTGCCAAAGCTGCAGAAAAGAAGGCAGAAGGTAAAGACGATGACGATGACGAAGAAGAAGAAAAAACGGGCCTTGATCCAGAAGAGGTCAAAGAACGTTTTGGCGCATTGAGAAAACAGTGGAATAAAACTGAAAAGTGCATCATCAAACATGGCCGCGACAGCAAACAAGCTGATAAAGAGCTAGCTGCACTTGGCGACATTTTAAAATTTTTCAAATTACCACCTCGTCAGTTCGAGCCACTATATGTAGCTGCCCGGGGTGTATTGCGTAACGTTCGCAAAGAAGAGCGTAATATCATGACGCTGTGTGTGCGCGATGCAAAAATGCCGCGTAAAACATTCATTAAAGAATTCCCCGGTAATGAAACTAATTCCGAGTGGATTCCTGACATTATCAAGAAAAAACGCGACTACTCTGACGTCTTACGTCAGTTTCAAGAAGAGATTGCGCGCTCGCAACGCAAGCTCATGCGTGCAGTTCAAGACACTGGACTAGACATTGCCACTATCAAAGAAATAAACCGTCGTATGTCGATTGGTGAAGCGCGTGCACGTCGTGCCAAAAAAGAAATGGTTGAAGCTAACCTGCGTTTGGTTATTTCAATCGCGAAAAAATATACAAATCGCGGCTTACAATTCTTGGATTTAATTCAAGAGGGCAACATCGGATTAATGAAGGCTGTCGATAAGTTTGAATACCGTCGTGGTTACAAATTTTCGACCTATGCGACATGGTGGATTCGACAGGCAATCACCCGCTCGATTGCCGACCAGGCGAGAACCATTCGAATCCCTGTGCATATGATTGAGACGATCAACAAGTTGAATCGTATCTCTCGTCAAATGCTACAAGAAATGGGACGCGAGCCCTCGCCAGAAGAACTGGGCGAGCGCATGGAAATGCCAGAAGATAAAGTTCGCAAAGTTCTTAAAATTGCCAAAGAGCCAATTTCGATGGAGACGCCTATTGGCGACGACGAAGATTCGCATCTAGGTGACTTTATTAAAGATAACTCTATAATCTCACCAATAGAAGCTACCACTGACATTGGTCTTATGGAATCGACTCGAGAAGTACTTGCAGGCCTCACCGCTCGCGAGGCAAAAGTATTACGTATGCGCTTTGGCATCGACATGAATACCGACCACACCCTCGAGGAAGTTGGTAAACAATTTGATGTGACTCGTGAACGTATTCGTCAGATCGAAGCCAAAGCACTTCGCAAGCTGCGCCACCCAAGTCGTTCAGATCACTTAAGAAGTTTCTTGGACGAATAGCAAAAAGTAGGTATCATACGCGCCTCTTTACTCTCTAGCAGAGAAGGAGGCTTTTTTTTAGTGATGGGAACTGAGGCGAGGCAATGTAGATTGTGTACATGACTGAGCAGAATGAGCAGGCGAAACCGCTAGAAGACAAAAGAGCAAGTTAAGGGCCTTTAGCTCAGTTGGTTAGAGCATACGACTCATAATCGTCAGGTCCCCAGTTCGAGTCTGGGAAGGCCCACCATTTAACTTGATTTGCAGCGTAAGTGTTCTTGACACCATAGTTTGGCCGC
This sequence comes from Cellvibrionaceae bacterium, assembly GCA_047633635.1. GTDB lineage: Bacteria > Pseudomonadota > Gammaproteobacteria > Pseudomonadales > Cellvibrionaceae > CANLBN01. The sequence continues at coordinate 6,799 of JBLIFG010000076.1, forward strand.
TTTGACCAATGTATAGTGTATTAGTACACCAAAGTTGGCCACTTTTAATAATATTCATTTATTACATTATTGATATTATTTATATTATTGATTTAAAAAAACGATATGCTTAAATGTGTCATTAAGATCATCTAAACGGTCCGTAGCAATAATATCAACTGGTTTAACACCATCAAAAAAAGCATTGTGGTTATTCATCGACATGAAGCCATACAGATCTTCAGGGTTTTCAAAGAGCGTCCTTAAAGCAGCATGTATATTTAGAATATAGATAATTCTCTCTAGTTGCTCATCAGAGAGAGTGGCCTTATTGATATCTTTACAATTATCATCACATACTGATTTTTTTATACCCAGAATAAGCGCTGACTGCTCTGTTAAACACTCCCACTTATCTAAGATATCAAATGCTGTTTTAGCCCTGTAATATCTATTCTGGCTTGAAGTGATTCGTCGATATTCAATACCCTCTTAATTTAATCGAACAGACGCCTTAAGATCATACTTTTTGAGTCTTTTAATTTCAAAATCATAAGTTTTTTATTTTAGCATTAAGCACATGCATTAACGTTTGCTGATGTTAGTACTTAATAATACTTCACATTTAAGCTTTGGCAACATGTCGCTATGATAATTAACGGC
>JBLIFG010000077.1:0-7252 GCA_047633635.1 Cellvibrionaceae bacterium
CTGAGCGCAAGCGTCGACGTGAGGCCGAGCGCAATCAGAAATCTGAAGGTGTGAGCGCAGAAGAAGTCGAAGCAGCATTAACAGAAGCAATCAACCTAGCGTAAGCTAGCTTGTTAGTGCAAGTGCACTTGATGCTTTAGTGCAACTTAAAAACCTCCATTATGGAGGTTTTTTTATGATTATAAATTAAACCTATTTGTCGTCGGGCATGCATCGTGCTCTAATAGGTTTATGTTTTAAGCTAAATTTATAAAGTATTGATTACATTAACGATCTAGAAGTAAGCAAGGGCAATCTTACATAACTGACATCGATAATATAGCTTTTAAAAACAGCTAAAAGTTTCACCAATCTATTGCCTTAACGTTAACTATTAAATGTGTTGTAGCCGATGCTTTTTCGAAAATTTGTTGTTGTTGTTGTTATTATTTTGTTGTCTTCATTTGTTCATGCAAGCAGCCTCAGCGAAAGCGTAGATACGCCTTCTGTAAATGATGCCCTATTAAACCAACCTGCGGCTTTAATTGAGGTAGCCCCACGCTATCGCCGTGCTTTAATAGCAGAGCTTGAGCTCGGCAAGCTACATATATTCGAGCGCAACCAGCTGGGACAATTTGATTTATTAAGAACCATAGACATCTCCATCGGTAAAGAGGGCATGGGTAAAAACGTAGAGGGCGATAATAAAACCCCTATCGGCGTCTATCGTATCGAGAGTTATCTAACGCAGGCACAGCTAGATGATTTTTACGGCCACGCCGCCTTTCCCATTAATTACCCCAACGCTTGGGATCGCCTGCATCAAAGAACCGGTTACGGTATTTGGCTGCACGGCGAGCCCATTGGCACCTTTGATAAAACGCGTCCTTTTCTCGATAGTAACGGCTGCGTGGTTATGTCAAATAATGAGATTGATGCACTCCGCCAATATTTGGATGTTGGTTATACCTATGTGGTGTCGACGCCAAAAATGAAAATGGCCTCTGTCGATACAATTAAAATACTGCGTGAAAAAATCTATGCACGTATGCATGGATGGGAAAAAGCATGGGAGTCAAAAGATTTAAAAGATTACCTGAGTTACTACTCCAAAACATTTAACAATCTTGAGCAAGATTTTACGGCATGGTCGAAGTATAAAAAGCGTGTTAATGGATCGAAGCGATTTATTGATATAGGTTTTTCTGATGTGGGTATTTATGCCTATCCAAATGAGGAAAATTTATATTGGGTTGAGTTCTATCAGTCATACAGTAGCAGTAACTTTAAGTCACAAGGCTGGAAGCGGCAGATGTGGCAACGCGATCCCGATGGTGAGTTGAGAATTATTTATGAAGGTGGCGGCTAGAAAACTTTTTGACTATACAACGTTTCTCCGAAAAAGGGTTAAATTGCGTTTACTGCATTTATTGGTGAGCGCTAATTAGATTCTAATTTTGCTTTTAGTCTCGCTGCTTTTTCCGCCCTGATTTTAGGCGTCTCCCGAGACAGCCAGCGCACAAGATCTATCCACATGGCGGATATCTCTGCATCGCTCGGCATCACCCCAGCGGCAGCAAGCTCAACGGTAACAACAGGCAGTCCTAGGTCAACTCCAGCGTAATTACCGAGAGAGCCTGGGTAGGTACCTAGTTGATGCAGTCTAAGTTTACCTAATTTATGGGGAGCGTTAAGTGGCCCATCGTAATCAACGAGACGGTGCGGTGCGTGTAAGGCAATAATTACATCGGGCTTAAATTTGTTGATGGTATCTGTAAACCATTGCGTCTCAAACTCACTATTCGCCTCAGGTCCTGGGTAGCGTCGAGGATTTTTATAGGTTTTCTCTATCCAATATTTTAATGCAAGGTCATCCCAGTCTTTCGATGGAAAGTTGCGATTAATATCTACGCCATTGCCATTTTGGCGTTGTGCTCTTTGGAAATGTAAGAGACCGTCTGGATTGAGAAGAGGAATTACCTGCCAGTGAAAAAGTCCAGAGTGATATTGGTTTAATTTATCTAGCCACTTAAACATAATCGATACGGCAGAGTATTCATCGCCATGAATGCCACCCATTAGCAGCACTCGCCCCAGAGGTTGTCTTGAGGGCAATGGCGGATAAATTTTATAGGCGATGGGCCGGCCTTTTGTGGTGTATTGTTGGCTGTTAATGAGGTGTTGTCGCTCACAATCACTGATGCTAACACTGCCTAGCTTGCTACCTATTTCTTTGCATAGCATAGATAATGAATTGCTTGATGAACTGTTGGCGCTAGCGATTGTAGAAAATAAACACACGCACAGCAAAATAAATGAGCGATTAAAAGAAAAAACAAGGTGCATCTAAGGACTTCCTGGTGAATGTTTTTTGAGTAGCGTCAAAATTATGCCTAGCCAATAATATCTTGCTTCGCATTAATTCCAGCTATACGCTTTAGCAAGCTACTGGAAGATTTTAAATCCATCCACACAAGTATCAATGCGCACGTCCATGTTACACATGCCATTATAAATAAAACACCGTTATCATTGCCTATCTGCAAGCCTGTTGACGAGTCAAAAATTGGCATGATGATTCCTAATGGTGTGAACAAATGAAAGAAAACTGCGGCAGACATAATGCCCAATGCGGCGAATGCGGCTAGAGCGCGTAGGGGTGTGAATAACAAGATCGCAGTCAGCAGTTCTGCACTGCCCACCATATACCCACCATAGGCACCAAACCAAGTAAGACCTGACCAATTGGCCAAGGTGACAAAAATATGTTGAGTTTCAAATGAGTTGCCAAATTTAAAGGGTAGCGATTGCACAAAGACAAAAGCAATAAATATAGACAAAACTATTGGGGCCCATTTTTTCATGATTAATTCCAGTTATGCGCGATATAATATAGTCAGGTTTTTATTATCTCACTAATCAAGCAAGATTTTTAGTCTATTAATATGGCGGTTAAAAAAGTGATGGTCTTTATATAAGAACGATATTAATTATATTTATTAGAAAGTTTATAAGTTAGCACTAGACACAATTTTTTATAAGTTAATGTACAGTCATCATCTTAACCTAGATAGAGCCATAAGAGCTTGCTCTATATTCTCTGAAGAGCTCACGCCTTGAATGGTGTTGGTGCGATTGCCTTTTTTATCAAAAAATAATAATGTCACATGAGGAGCATTGTATCTATTGGCAAAGCGTCTGCCTTTAGTCGTGCCAATGTTGGCTATTTTAAATTGTACTTTATCTTTAAAGTCTGCGTGCACAGCTAGCACGTTGCGCTTTAATTGACTGCATAGCTGACAATTAGAATCATATATTTGAACAACTGAGGCAATACGGCCATTGCCAATAGATGCTAGGTCGTGTTCTATTTTTGATTGATGACTAAAAAAATAAAGGGGTATAGCCAGCACCGCAGCAAAACTGAGTAAAATTAAGCTTCGCCGCGTCAGCTTTTTCCAATTGAACGTTTTTTTCTTTAACGACGTCGTCCTGCGCTGCTTTTTATGTTTGCTAACCATAAGCTCGACCTATTATTTATGAATTTAGAGTTAGAGAGTTTTACTCGTCAATTAGTTCATTATTCTATTAAGGATAGGCGTGCTTGTCGAAATAGGCCAGTTTAGTTTATAGCGCACCCTGAGTTGAAAGCTCAAGTTCGCTCAGTTGAAGCTTAGTGGCTAGTTTTGAGAAGACTCTGAGGATTCTCAATTATCTTGAGCTAAGTAATATCTATGCTATTTTAGAGTGGGGCAGTCTTGACCTAGGAGGATTCTCTCCGTATACTGCGCCACCCTTGTTTTAAGGGGGATGGATCTATGGGTGCATGCCTATGGCCATTTTTATTATTAATTACTGTTCTACTGCCCAGTAAATATTGGGTATACAGCAGTTTAACAACTATTTTGGAGTTTATTTCATGGCAACGATCAACCAATTGGTTCGTAAGCCTAGAAAGCGTAAAGTACAAAAGAGTGACGTGCCTGCATTGCAAGCTAATCCTCAAAAACGTGGTGTCTGCACTCGTGTGTATACCACTACACCAAAGAAACCCAACTCAGCCCTACGTAAAGTTTGCCGTGTGCGCTTAACGAATGGCTTTGAAGTGTCTTCTTATATTGGTGGTGAAGGACATAACTTGCAAGAGCACAGTGTGGTATTGATTCGTGGCGGTCGTGTAAAAGATTTGCCGGGTGTTCGTTATCACACTGTTCGCGGTAGCCTAGATACATCGGGTGTCGCTGATCGTAAGCAAGGTCGCTCTAAGTACGGTACTAAACGCCCTAAGTAATTTAGGCGTTCAACTCTGTGATTTATTACAGGGGGTACCAAAGCTTTTTAAGTAACAAACTAAGAGTAAGGCTAAGCAGTTCATTATTTTAAATGGTCTGTCTTAGAATTAACCTGAAACAGAGGCCGAGGCCAAAAAGAGGCGAGTATAATGCCAAGAAGAAGAGTTGTCGCGAAGCGAGTGATACTACCAGATCCTAAGTTTGGTAATCTCAAACTTGCGAAATTTATGAATATTTTGATGGTAAGCGGTAAAAAAGCCGTCGCCGAGCGTATCGTTTACGGTGCACTTGAGATCGTCACTGAAAAAGCGGGTAAAGATGCGCTTGAGTGTTTCACTGAAGCCCTAGATGCAATTGCTCCACTCGTCGAAGTTAAAGCTCGTCGTGTTGGTGGTGCTACCTACCAAGTGCCTGTTGAGGTGCGTCCAGCTCGTCGCGAAGCACTCGCTATGCGTTGGTTGGTAGAGTACTCGCGCAAGCGCAGTGAAAAATCAATGCCCGCTCGTCTAGCCGGTGAATTGCTCGATGCCTCACAAGGCAAAGGCTCATCAGTTAAAAAACGCGAAGACGTGCATCGTATGGCAGAAGCTAACAAAGCATTCTCTCATTACCGTTTCTAATCATCTTTTGATGAACACAAAAAGGCAGCATTATTGCTGCCTTTTTGCTATTTACGATTTATTTTTTGGAGCATTTTAAGGTGGCACGCAAAACTCTTCTTTCGCGTTACCGCAACATAGGTATTGTTGCCCATGTCGACGCGGGTAAAACCACGACGACTGAGCGTGTTCTATTCTATACCGGCCTATCTCACAAAATTGGTGAGGTACACGACGGCGCTGCAACAATGGATTGGATGGAGCAAGAGCAAGAGCGTGGTATAACCATCACCTCTGCCGCGACCACCTGCTTTTGGGCGGGCATGCAGCAGCAATTTGATCAGCATCGTATCAACATTATCGATACCCCAGGGCACGTTGATTTTACTATTGAGGTAGAGCGCTCGCTACGCGTGCTCGATGGTGCGGTGGTCGTGTTGTGTGGCTCGTCTGGCGTGCAGCCACAGACTGAGACCGTATGGCGTCAAGCCAATAAATACGAAGTGCCGCGTATGGTATTCGTCAACAAAATGGACCGCGCCGGCGCCGACTTTAAGAGTGTTATCAACCAGCTTAAGCAGCGCTTGGGTGCCAATCCTGTGCCGATGCAAATGACTATTGGCGCAGAAGATGAGTTTAAAGGTGTTGTTGACCTCATTAAGATGAAAGCGATTTTATGGAATGAAGCCGATCAAGGCATGACCTTCAGCTATGCCGATGTTCCCGCAGACATGCTCGACGAATGCGCGGTTATGCGCGAACAGCTTGTTGAGGCGGCTGCTGAGGCCGACGATGAGTTGATGGAGAAGTATCTTGAAGGTGAAGAGCTCAATGAGGAAGAGATAAAGCGCGGCATTCGTGTGCGTACGTTGGCGAATGAAATTGTGCCTGTTTTTGGCGGCTCCGCCTTTAAAAATAAAGGTGTTCAGGCCGTATTAGATGGTGTTGTCGAATATCTTCCTTCTCCGCAAGAGGTAAAGGCTATAGAGGGAACACTTGAAGATGGCGAGACGGTGGCAACGCGCGTGGCCGATGACAGCGCGCCTTTCGCAGCCCTAGCATTTAAAATTGCAACAGATCCGTTTGTCGGTACACTGACATTTTTTCGCGTCTATTCAGGTAAGTTGGAAAGCGGCACCGCAGTTTATAACTCGGTTAAAGGTAAGCGCGAGCGCGTTGGGCGTATGGTGCAAATGCACGCTAACTCACGCGAAGAAATCAAAGAAGTGTTGGCGGGAGATATCGCAGCGGCGATTGGCTTAAAAGATGTTACCACCGGCGACACCCTTTGTTCTGAAGGTAATAAAATTATTCTTGAGCGCATGGAGTTTCCCGAGCCCGTGATCTCTGTAGCTGTAGAGCCAAGATCGCAAGCAGATCAAGAAAAAATGGGTGTTGCGCTGGGCAAGCTGGCGCAAGAAGACCCGTCTTTTCGAGTTAAAACAGACGAGGAAACGGGTCAAACAATTATCTCTGGAATGGGTGAGTTGCATCTCGATATTCTTGTCGAGCGCATGCGCCGCGAATTCAGTGTTGAGGCAAATATTGGCAAGCCTCAGGTGGCCTATCGCGAGCGTATTACTACCACCAGCGAGATCGAAGGTAAGTTTGTGCGTCAGTCCGGTGGTCGAGGTCAGTATGGCCATGTATGGATTAGGTTTGAGCCGGCAGAGGATAATAACGCCGAAGGTTTAGTATTTGTTAACGAAGTTTTTGGTGGTACCGTTCCAAAAGAATATATTCCGGCGGTAGAAAAAGGCATCTCCGAGCAAATGAAAAACGGTGTGTTGGCGGGCTATCCATTATTAGGCTTAAAGGCGACGCTTTACGATGGGTCGTTCCACGATGTCGACTCTAATGAAATGGCCTTTAAAATAGCGGGTTCACTGGCAACTAGAAAGTTAGCCGATGAAGGTGGAGCTAAGTTGTTAGAGCCGATGATGCGTGTTGAGGTGGTGACCCCTGAAGAAAACATGGGCGATGTTGTCGGTGATTTGAATCGTCGTCGTGGCATTATCTTAGGGATGGAAGATGGCCCCGCTGGAAAAACCATCGACGCGCAAGTGCCACTTGCTGAAATGTTTGGCTACGCCACCGATTTGCGTTCGGCGACTCAAGGTCGAGCGACCTTTAGTATGGAGTTTGAGCAATATTCAGAGGCGCCTGATAGAGTCTCAAAAGAGATTATAGCCAAGCATTAATTCATTTTTACTGTTAGTTTTGAAACAATAATTGCATAACTTTAGGGGATAGCCCAATGGCAAAAGAAAAGTTCGAACGTAAAAAGCCCCACGTCAATGTGGGCACGATTGGTCACGTTGACCATGGTAAGACAACCCTTACAGCAGCGTTAACACGCGTGTGTGCAGAGGCCTACGGTAA
>JBLIFG010000078.1:0-7176 GCA_047633635.1 Cellvibrionaceae bacterium
TCTTCATCTGTAGCTACTTCAACTAAAGCTTCTTCATCTACAATGTCTTCATCTGTAGCTACTTCAACTAAAGGCTCTTCAGCTATCGACTTTTTAACTGTAGGCGTGTCGGTATCAGCGTCTTCGATAGCTTGTTCATGAATAGATGGCTCTATTGGATCTTGCATAAAAATTCCGTAACCTGTTTTTGTTAAACGATTTTATTACTTAGTAGTTGCTTAACAAAAAAATAAAAAAATTTAATTATTTTCATATGGAAGCTAGCTATTCGCTTTTAGCCTTTATGTGAATCGCACCAAAATCTTCATTTTGTACCATGTCAATCAGCGCTTCTTTAATGAGCTCCATTACCGCCATAAAGGTAACAATCACCCCCATACGACCCTCACTTACTTTAAACAAGCTCACAAAAGGCACAAAGGTTTTCTTTAAACTTAACGTCTCCAATACTTCGGTCATGCGCTGTCGAGTCGACATCACCTCACGCTCAATTTGATGACTTTCGAACATATCGGCACGCCTAAGTACTTCTGACAAGGCTAACAACAATTCCTTAAGCTCAACCTCTGGATCAGGCCGTGTCAAATTGCGATCGGGCTCTTGAGCCGAGGCAATAAAAACGTCTCGGTGCAAGCGGGGCAACTCGTCGACATCTGACGCCGCTTGTTTAAAGCGTTCATATTCTTGCAAGCGCCGAATTAAGGTTGCACGCGGATCATCATCCTCTTCATCTTCCTCTTGATTGCGCGGCAATAACATTCGCGATTTAATTTCTGCCAACATAGCGGCCATCACTAAATATTCAGCCGCTAGTTCAAAATGCATGGTGTCTAATAATTCGACATAAGCGACATACTGATGCGTAATTGCCGAGACATCAATCTCTAGGATATCAATATTTTGGCGACGAATAAGATATAACAAGAGATCTAAGGGGCCTTCAAAAGCCTCCAAAATAATCTCGAGAGCATCGGGTGGGATATACAGATCTTTAGGCAAATTGGTATAGGCCTGCCCGTTGACAAAGGCAAAGGGCATTTCACCTTGTTGCAGGCGCGCAGCGCGCTCGGTACTAGCCTTATCTAATTCTTTTTCTGAATTTTCACCCGAAATCACCTCTGTGTCGAGGCTGGGTGCTTGAGCAACATCATTTGCCGGCACTGCTGTATCTGTTACTGAAGTCATTCCGTGAATCTGCCCTAAGTATTAAGCTCAAAAACTTGTTTTAAAAAAGTGATTATAGCGATATTCCCAAGTTAGATATAGCGCAACGTCGAATCAAACTATTTATTATTTAAAAACTTGGATTCGTTTAGACAACTTCTGGCCATTCGGCCCATCTGCTATACTCATTCACTCTAAATTCGACTAGATTATCCAATTAAAACGCTATTATCTTAGTGATCAATTGAATTTCTTAATACACGCAAGCAATACCGACAAACAACGTAATAAATAATGAACTTAAATATAGATCAACAACATATATGGCATCCCTATAGCTCAACGATTAATCCAAGCCCAGTGTATGGAGTCACATCGGCAAATGGAGTCTATTTGAATTTACAGGATGGCCGGCAAGTTATCGATGGCATGTCATCTTGGTGGTGCATGCTCCATGGCTACAACCACCCTAAACTCAATCAGGCGATTATCGACCAAACTCATAAAATGGCACATGTTATGTTTGGTGGACTCACTCACGAGCCAGCAATCAACTTAACCGAAAAGCTAATTACACTCACACCCGCACCTCTACAACATGTATTTTATGCAGATTCAGGCTCGGTTGCAGTTGAAGTGGCGCTGAAGATGGCGATACAGTTTTGGCAGGCACAGGGCTTAAACAATAAAAAGCGCATTTTAAGCCACTCGCGCGGCTATCATGGCGATACTTTTGGTGCTATGTCTGTGTGTGATCCGGTGACTGGAATGCATCACTTATTTGCCGACGCACTTATGCCCCAACATTTTGCCGAGGCACCTCAATGTGGTTTTGATGAGCCCTGGGATGACCACTATTGCGATAGTATCAGGCAACAGTTAAGCGAACATCACCACGAACTAGCAGCGATTATTATCGAGCCTATTGTGCAAGCTGCCGGCGGCATGCGCTTTTATTCCCCGCACTATTTAAAAGCGCTCAGACAATTGTGTGACGAATTTAATGTCTTGCTTATCGTCGACGAAATTGCCACCAACTTTGGTCGAACCGGCGAATTATTTGGCGTCAATCATGCCGATATTAGCCCAGATATAATGTGCTTAGGTAAAGCCTTAACGGGAGGCTATATGACCTTAGCCGCTACCATGTGCACCGCCCATATTGCCCAAACAATCTGTAATGGTGAAGCGAAAGCTCTTATGCACGGCCCCACATTTATGGCAAATCCGCTTGCCTGCGCCGTTGCTAACGCGAGTATAGAGCTGCTAATCGATTCACCGTGGCAGCAGTGGATACAAGCAATAGCGGCCCAGTTAACTCGAGAGCTCGCTGAATGTCTAGAGTGGCCACATGTGGCAAGCGTGCGAGTGCTTGGTGCTATCGGGGTTATCGAATTAAAAGAACCTGTAGACCTCGCTACCATTCAACCACTATTTGTTGAACAAGGCGTATGGATTCGCCCCTTCGGTAAACTTGTCTATATTATGCCGCCGTTTATTATCTCGCCCACTGAGCTCAGCAACCTAACGCTAGGAATGAAGCAGGTAATTAAAGCGCTTGTTTAGGCGCGCAACTAAATAATTGCCGAGCATTTAAACTCACAAAAAAAGGCGCTCCACTATTAAGCGGGGCGCCTTTTATTTGTTGGTATAGCTTTAAGGCAGAGTTTAGCGCTAGCTGTAGTAAGCCTTACTCGTATCAGTATGATCAGTTACGTCGCGCACACCTTTGACTTCTGGAATCTTCTCAATGAGGGTTCTTTCAACACCTTGCTTTAACGTCATGTCGACGGCACTGCAACCTTGGCAACCACCACCAAATTTGAGCACTAGAAAACCATCGTCGGCAACTTCTGTTAGTTCAACGACACCGCCGTGCGAGGCAAGGCCCGGGTTAATATCATTATGCAACACATAATTAACTCTATCCTCGATCGGGCTATCGTCATTAACCTGTGGCATTTTAGAATTAGGCGCTCGTATTGTTAGCTGACCGCCCATCTTATCGGCGGCGTAATCTACTTTAGCATCGTCTAAGAAAGCTAAGCTTCGGCCTTCAAAATACGCTTTGAATCTAGTATATTCAACAATTTCATCACCTTCTTGCTCCTCACCTGTCCGACAATAAGCGATACAAGTTTCTGCTTGTGGTGTTCCGGGATTTGATACAAACATTCTAATGCCGATACCATCGGGCGCATCTTGCTTTTCGAGTAGCTCTTTTAAATAGTCTTGCGCAGACTCTGTAATATTTACTCTCATGGTTTTTAATCTCTTGAATTGTCGATAACTATAATACGCTTATTATCAGGAAGTTGTCAGAGGCTGCAAGCGTAAGCAGTCGCTTGTATTTTGAACAGATGTTTGTCACTCAGTAGCGCCCTTAACGCATAAAAAACTAAAATTAAACTCGGGGCTTTGCTTCACCTTCTGTTTTCGGACAGCTCCTGTGCAGAAGATACAACATCTTAAAATGAACACTAATAGTGCCATGATTTATCTATTTGCTCTACCCCATAAAAAATAAGGTAATATGTGCGACCACAACTAACTAGTCCATTTAAAAGGAAATCGGAGTATGTCTTCACAATCTAAAAAACCCAGTTTTTGGAAAATTGTGTTGAGCACAATGGCAGCGGCTTTTGGTGTTCAAACCAAGAAGAACCTAGAAGAAGATTTTAAGCACGGTAGCATATACACTTATATTGCGGCGGGAGTTATTTTTACAAGTCTATTTATCGTAATTGTTTTTATGGTTGTGCAGGCGGTACTAAAAAGTAATGGTTTGTAAAAGCCTTAGTTTATACCAATGTTGCTGCTGGATATTAAATTAGATTGCTGGGCTCTTTATCGTGGTTTTTTTAAATGTTAATCTATGCGCTGCCATATAGGCGCCGTATCGATACCACTTACTTTTAGCATTTTTTGCAGCTCTTTTTTAAAGCCACGCCGCTCAGATAAGTGCAGTTCGGATAAGAACTGTTGTTGGTGTTGGTGCGCTTTATTGTTAATCTGAGCCATCAAGCCTTTACCTTTGGATGTCATCCTCAGCTTTATAGAGCGCCTATCTAACTTGTCATGCTCTCTGATGACAAATCCTTTAGTTTCAAGGCGGTCTAACAGGCGAGTGATGCCAGATCGATCTGCACCCAGATGATCGGCAATAACCGCCGGAGTATTGGCAAGGCCTTCGTCTAAAACGTTTAATACCATCCACTGTGGCCAGGTAATATCGTGGTCTTTCAACTGCTGATTAAATGCATCTTGCAATACATTATTTAAGCGATATATCCAAAATGCAAAACTATTGTGCAGCTTAAAATCAGACTTCATTTTTATTATCTTTTTACCCTGCAAAAGTGATTGAATCTGTATCAACCAATTATTAAACGCGCATCACCTAAACTCGACAAAAATAATTATTACAAGCGTATTTGTTGAGGTGCTTATTGAGCACTTACCCAAAATATACAAACCGCTACAAATACAGAAATAAGTACAACAGCTGCAATTGCATCGGCTACGCTGTCACCCTCTTTTTGTTGTTCAATTTGATTGTTCATACCAAAAACCTCACCTATTATTTTTATAGTTTAATTTTTATAACGATAACCAACTCTAGGTACTGACTACTATTGGAACAAATCCACACCCATAACTCAAGTTCTTTGATCTCTTATTCATTCCGGTAATATGCTTGCGGCAAAACGGTCTTAGTAATGCCCCATCAATCAGCCTATTTTTTATAATACTGAGTATACTCAATAGAGTTGTCGAACCAAACTACTCAACACTTAATTAACACCAATTTAGAAGTTTTTATGTATAAATATGACCAATATGATCACCAAATACTTAATGAGCGCGTCGCTCAATTTCGTGGGCAGACCGAGCGTTTTTTATCGGGTGCATTAAAAGAAGAAGAATTCTTACCACTGCGCCTGCAAAACGGACTCTACATACAACGCCTAGCCCCAATGTTACGCCTTACTGTGCCCTATGGCATGATCAATAGTGCACAGCTGCGCCGCCTAGCCCATATTGCCAGGCATTACGACAAGGGTTATTGTCATGTAACCACTCGTCAAAATATCCAATTTAACTGGCCTGATCTTGCCGACGTACCCGACATATTGGCAGAACTTGCCGAGGTAGAAATGCACGCCACACAATCGAGTGGTAACTGCATTCGCAATACTACCTCCGACCAGTTTGCAGGCATTAGCGTGGACGAGGTGATAGACCCTCGCCCCTATTGCGAGATTATTCGTCAGTGGTCGAGCTTTCATCCTGAGTTTGCCTTTTTGCCACGCAAATTTAAGATCGCAGTTACCGGTTCGGATACCGATCGTGCAGCAATTCAGGTACATGACATTGGTTTGCAAGTACTTAAAAATGAAAACGATGAAATTGGCTTTAAGGTATTAGTTGGCGGAGGCCTTGGACGCACACCGGTTATTGGTAGTGTCATTACCGAATTTTTACCCGAGCGACATCTACTAACCTATCTTGACGCCATACTGCGTACTTATAACTTGTTGGGCCGGCGCGACAACAAATACAAATCGCGTATTAAGATTTTAGTTAAGGCCATGGGCATAGATGCCTTTAAAGAAAAGGTAGAAGCTGAATGGGTGCATATTAAAGATGGCCCGGCAACGCTGACCCATGATGAAATTGAGCGTGTCAGTATTTTTTTCAGTGCACCCGAATACGAATTGATCAACGATGCCGATGCTCAAACTGAGGTAGACACTCTCGCAGAGGCTAATATTGCCTTTGGTAAGTGGCTAACGCGCAACATTTTTACACATAAAATACCTGGTTATGTCGCCGTGGTTTTATCGCTTAAGCCAACGGGGGTTGCCCCTGGTGATATTACCGATACTCAGCTCGATATTATTGCAGAGCTTGCCGATCAATATAGCTTTGGCGAAATACGCACGACTCACGAGCAAAACATTGTCTTGGCCGATGTTAAAAAATCAGAGCTATTTAGCCTTTGGCAGCTCGCTAAGAAAGCTGGCTTTGCCACACCGAACATCGGTACTCTGACCGATATAATCTGCTGCCCAGGTGGCGATTTTTGCTCGTTAGCGAACGCCAAATCAATTCCCGTTGCAGAAGCTATACAACGCCGCTTCGACGACCTCGATTATGTCTACGATATTGGTGATCTTGATATTAATATATCAGGTTGTATGAATGCCTGTGGACATCACCATGTCGGGCATATTGGAATTTTAGGTGTCGATAAAAAAGGCGTTGAATTCTACCAAGTGCAATTAGGTGGCCGCTCTAATGAAGATGCCGCCCTAGGTAAAGTTCTGGGACCAGCGTTTAGCCGAGAAGACGTCGTAGACGTGATAGATAAACTCATCAACGTCTACATTACTAATCGCCACGAAGATGAAGTTTTTGTCGATACCTATAGCCGTATTGGCTTGAAACCTTTTAAGGAGAGTGTTTATGCGAGCTAAACCACAAATTATTAAAGATGGCTTAGTAACTGACGACAACTGGACATTGATCGAGGATAGCGATGCTGCCACTACTGCTGAAATTAAGGATCAATCCATTGTACCCCTGAGCCTTTGGCAGACAGAGCAATCACTTCAACGTGAAAATATTGGATTACTGCTAGATAACGATATAGATTTATCAACAATCTCAAAAGATTTGACTAATGTACCGGTTATCGCTATTAACTTTCCTAGCTTTACGGATGGGCGGGGCTTTTCAATCGCGCGTCTATTACGTGAGCGCTATGGATATAAAGGTGAGATCCGCGCCGTTGGCTATGTCATTCGCGATCAACTGTGTTATTTAAAACGCTGTGGCTTTAATGCTTTTAGCTTTAATCCCGAGAATATCTTAGGCGCATTTGATTTAGCAGCAATATCGGCATCGTTAAATGATTTTACTAACTCTTATCAAATCTCTGCAGATACACCAACGCCTCTTTTTAGGCGTCGTGCCTAGCTTCTATTTTACTCAGCCTAGTAACTCACA
>JBLIFG010000079.1:0-6965 GCA_047633635.1 Cellvibrionaceae bacterium
CTTCTGTCTTAAGGGTATTGTCAGGATAGCTGTATCAGTCATCTAAACTTTCCGATAAGTTCAAGATAAATCTCTTTCGAGGGCAGAATGTGTGCGCGACAAAGCTCTGATAGTTTGTCGCGATCTTAATAAGTAGGGTCAGATACAACTTATTCATTTAATGTTTTAAATCTATCAATAATGTTGCAAGGAGGTAACTATGTCACGTCTTCCACGTTTTTGGCCTGCAGGTCTCCCACAGCATATCATTCAGCGCGGCAATAACCGCAGTATTTGTTTTGCCAGCGATAAAGATTTTGCGGCTTATGCGCATTGGCTGCATGAATATTCAGTAACATTTAACGTTGATATCCACGCTTGGGTGTTTATGACCAATCATGTCCATTTGCTGGCAACGCTTTGATGATGCAAGCGTTGGGACGTAGGTATGTTCAATATTTTAATTTCACTTATCAGAGGTCGGGGACTTTATGGGAGGGGCGATATTAATCGAGTACGGTTGATACGGAACGATATCTATTAGTTTGTTATCGTTATATTGAGTTGAATCCAGTTCGAGCCAACATCGTGGATGATCCAGCTGGTTATAAATGGTCTAGTTATCGTTGTAATGCATCAGATGTCGAGTTATCACTGTGTACTCCACACGGGGAGTATTTGTGTTTAGGGCAGACAATTGACGAACGTTAGGCATATTATCGTGGTTTATTTTCATGTCATATTGAGGGTAAGTTGTTGGATGATGTGAGGTTTGCGTTAAATAAAGGCCTTGATTTGCGCAGTGAATATTTTCGAGATCAGGTAGAGATGTTGTATGGTCAGCGGGTTAAGCCTGCCAGAATGGGGAGGCCAAAGAGTTAAGTTGTATCTGACCCTACTTTTTTTAGCCTATCGGACAGAACGTTTTTATCGATAGATGGATTTTATGGGTAAAAGCAAAAAATTATGGAGCTTTTGACTGACGGAACAGCAATTCCATACCCGAATAAAGAGTGGGTTTTTACGGTGTACTAGCAATTAATGTATCCGCCGAAGGTATTTTATGGATTATCTTTACCTATAATCCGAACACTCGGCAGAAGGATCTTAAAGCGAGCACCATTATCGATGTTTTCAGCGACAATGGTGCCGTTCATACCACGAATAATCCCATAAGCTACAGACAGTCCTAAGCCCGTACCCTTGCCCATCTCTTTTGTTGTGAAGAACGGCTCGAATATGCGCGGTAGAATCTCTTCGGGAATACCCCCGCC
The DNA here is from genome assembly GCA_047633635.1 of Cellvibrionaceae bacterium. GTDB lineage: Bacteria > Pseudomonadota > Gammaproteobacteria > Pseudomonadales > Cellvibrionaceae > CANLBN01. The sequence continues at coordinate 1,254 of JBLIFG010000079.1, forward strand.
GGTATCTTCAGCGCTAATCTGGACGCCTTCATCGTCGAAAAATACTCGCAATGTAATCTTCGCCTCGCCCTCTCTTTGAACAATGACATCTCTGGCATTAGTGAGAAGGTTCAAGAGCACTTGCTCCAACTGAATAGTATGACCCAAAACACAGGGGCAGTCCTCGGCAAGCTCGGTCACCAGCTCAATTCCAGCCAACTTCAATTGCTCTCCTATGAGGTCAAGCGTATTCGTTACCACCTCTCGAGGATCAATCGGCGCTGGGTCTTCCTCTGCCTTGCGCCCGAACATCCGCATGTGATCGATTATTGCAGCTGCTCGAGCAGTCTGCTGCTCAATGCGGCTCAGTTTATCGTATAGGTATTCGGTGTCAGCGGTGCCGGTAGAAACTTTGCGGCGGCTATTCCCAGCAGCCATGCGAATGACGTTCAGTGGTTGGTTCAGTTCATGTGCGACTGATGTCGCCATTTCACCGAGTGTAGCTAATTTTGACGCTTGAATGATTTGGGCAGAGGAGGCTTTGCGTTCATTCTCCTGGAGTTCTATGGTATTTAGCATGGTATTAACCCCTGCTATGAGGTCGCCGAATTCGTTGTTTTGATCTGTAGCAAGTCGCTTATGGTATCTTTTATGCTCTGTGACATAGTGGACCAAACTAATCAAATCTCTGATCGGGGTGTTCAGTCTTTTTTGCAGTGTCCAGTTCAGTATAGAGGCCAATATCAAACTACCTAAAAGAGTCAAAACTGAGATCAGGAGGAGATGGTCTTTTTGAGCAGCTAAACCCTCTGTGCTTGCGGACATCACAATAAGACCAAGATATTCTCCTTTCTTCATTATTTTATAGTTTAGATAAATATTATTATTTTTGAACTCTACAGACTCACCAAAATGCTCAACAACCGTGTCATTAATTATTTCAGGATGTCTATATTGAGCAAATAATTGATTGTCGGCATTATAAATTTGTGTGTACTGGATAGTTTCATTCAGCTCGAGTGTTGATAGCACCCTTTTCCCGGCTTCAGCATCATCAAACAATAATGCGGACTCGCTAGTTGTTGCTAATAATATGATCTGGTTGTTCATCAACGCTATTAAATTACTTTTGTAATCACTAATAATATGTGAGTATAACAGTCCAGAAAGGACGAGAAGCGGGACAACATTAATTGCAACCACAGCGATAAGTCGTCTATAAAAAAAACCAATCCTATTTTTTTTTGGAGGACTCATCACTTGATCCTTGCCAGCTTTAATAATTCCGAGCTGATATCAACATTCAAAGAATTGATTTTCTTTAGATTAACTTCAAAGCGTACTTTTTCATTTTCTATGTAAAAAATTATGGATGCATCGGGAAAATAAATACTGGATGTATCGGCTACGATGACAGTACTGCCACCCAGACTCTGGGCATTAATAAGCTTCAATGCTGTTTTTTTGTTCGCATGCCTAACGTAAATTAACTCACATTTTCTTGCGGTATTTAGTTGCAATACTAAGACTGACTTTTCCGAGTCTCCATCTCGCCTGTTTCCAACAAACTCGCGGAAAAATGCCAAAAAATTATTCGGTCCGTCTATACAAACGCGTATTTCAGAAGGCCGCTTGTCCGACTCCAAATCTCGCCAATTAATAAAACCGATGAAGTGCCATATATAGGCCATTTTTAATTTATCTTCCTTACTTAAGGAATCCTCGGCGTTAATTGAAAAACATAATAAAAGGCAGGATATGCCTACGAAGAGCTGTCTGAATAGTGCTCTCAAAGGTTGACTAAATAGGCGCAACACAGCTAAATTAATATCATAGTAGGCTTGAAATATTTATACTGGTTTGCCAATTCTCTTTTGGCTGTGGCCCATTGAGATTTTTATAAAGAGGTGCGCCAATTTCTACTGTGATTTGATGGTCCTTGGCCAGACGCCATAAAAGGCCAAGCTTAAGATGAATTTTTTTGCCGCCAAAAAGTTTTGGGTTTGTAATTGAGGCAGGATAAGGAGAAACAGGCAGACCAAGAATTTTTAGAGAATCATTCTGACCATGAATTTTTCCGCTGTACTCAAAGTCCAACCCGATAAAGGGTTGGAGTCTTGGAGATAGGTCAAATTGATAACGGCCATTCAGACCATAATTGTTACCCAGACGGTAGTCCCTATCATTCGTACCGGTTCTTATTCTAGCAGACAGACCGACGCTGATGTCATGTGCACCACCATATTGATAATTTATTGCAAACGGAAAATCATAGGTGCCTGAGCCCAGTTGCATGGTATATGGAAGCGGCTCCATATCATCCTCGGTCGGGCGTGGCGTATCCCCCTCCTCATCGATAGACCCGGTTGGCAGGGACACGCCGAACGAAACCCCCCAAACGCCTTCATTGGAACTGTACCAGCTGTAGAGCCCTACAGCCGAAACATCCCCCATTCCGCTGGTTTTAATTTTGAAATTACTGTAGCCGGGTACACTGCTGATGTGGTCAGTTTCTTGATTAATATAGGGGACCGATATAATCCCCTGCCATTGAGAACTTAACTTATAGCCCAGTGAAAAAACAGTGGCCTTTTGAGTGATGACAGTGGGTACAATAGGGAAGTTTTGAGCCGTTCGCGGTTCAACACCCATCGGCCCATCCCATAGCACCTCGTCATTGCTTACCGGTTGGGTTCCATCAAGATAGCCTTTAAATTTTACGACTTTGAATTGAGCGGTCAATGTCCATGGTGAAGTCGCACCGACCTTATAAATATTTTCAAAAAAAAGCTCTTGGAAGCTCATTTCAGCCATTTCAGACGGTGTACTTTGTGCAAAACAATTAGCACTAAAAATAATCAACATCGGTTGTAAGTATTTCATTTTAAATACCTCCTAGACTAATATATACATTAGCAATCTAGAGTATTATTTGAAGATACGGAAGGAATATTAGCCAGTGTCAACTTCAAATTAAAGGGACTGATGACTATACCCCTTCGGTGCGTAAAAAATATCTCCAAGTACCGTACTTGCTATGCCACGGCTCAATAAAGTAGATGACCTTAATTAGTATAGGACAAATTAACGCAATCGACTAGTTTTTATGAAAACTGCATTTTAGGGTGGATTTGTGTTTACTCATTTGTAGTGTTGGAAAAATTAACGAAATCTTTGCCGCTGAGGTGAATGAGTAAGCTGGCTGTTAGTACAGAAATCTTGGTAGTGAGATGCTGAGCGTCTTGCCTCAGAATGTGGAATATTCAAGCATGATGATGTTTCTTTTATGTCACGCGTCAAAGTCTCTTTGGATAGTGACATCATCAAACATAGCTGTTTGATCTTCAATCTCAAGAGGCGGTGCTCGGGTATTGTCGCCAGTGATGGGTGAGCCATATTTGTCTAAATACGACAATGTCTTGTGGATGATGGCCGTGCTAATCAGGTTACTGGCTATGATACAAGCAATTATCGTTACATTGTGTTTTTGGCATTTCTCTCATTCGGCAATATCTATGTCGAAAACGCGCTCTCACTAGCCGGTCACTGGGTGCTGTGCCCAACTCATGATCTTAGCGTGATAAGGCAGATTACCTGCTAGTTATCTGATAGTTGCTCTTTACTCAATGAGCTTTGGACTGTTTTTTCCACGTTGCGAAGCCGTTACCTGTGTTCTAAGGTGAATGTTAGGGGCGAATACGCCAAAAAATCTGGTGAGATTAAGCAGAGGTGAGTAGATTGAAAACTGTCGCCATGACTTCGCTGACAGATTGTAAAATAGTGCTTATTGATGCGCCTAGCTAAATTAACCGAGGACACCTGCTCGACGAAAAATGTATACCCTATTAATTGCATCAATTATTCTGGATTATTAGGGGTGGTGCCAATAAATTTTTAATTGTGAGCTGCGATTGCTGCCTTTACGCTGCTAGTCGATTTCGCTGCATGATTGATTTCGCCAGGAAATATTGAGTGTGTGTCCTGGGCAGTCACAATTGGACCGATGAATGTGCTGGGGCCAATCGTAGATGCTGTGACCTTGCCGGTGATGATCGACAGCGGTTTGCGGCGTTGCAGTGATGGTCTTTATGCGCTGGGTGTGGGAGCCAAATTTGCGTCTGTCGGCCGCCCCTTCAATTACGCAGCGGCCTACGCCGGAGAGGAGGGCATCAGTCACGCCGTGAAATTGCTCTCAGCGGAGGTTGAGCGAAATATGGCGTTGCTGGGAATAAACCGGGTATAGGGCATGGATATTGAGCGAATGTGTTTGAAAGAAGGAGGGCCTCTTGTCGTCTTATCATGAGTTAGTTGCGTATTCTGCAAGTTCTGATTACCCTTATCGGCTTTATCCGATCACCTATACGACCATCGCGTTTTCCCAGGTGTCAGAATAAAATGCACGTTCTCCTGGTTGCCGGAGGTGAAAAAACGGCCTGAATGACAATATAAAAACTCTCGCGCTATTCTTCCCTGGCCGCCCGGCTGCCAGTTATGGTCGTCTTCCTAATAGTGTTATTCGAAAAAAGTAACTAAGAAAAGTAACTAAGGACACCCACCCATAAAAAACTCCCGAAAAGACCAAAGTTAATATTTAACAATTCACTTTGGTTGTTAAAAATACAGAGAACGTGCAGAAATGAACGGATACCTTCCCTAAAACTAAAAAATAGGCGAGCGAGAACCGAGATTGTGAATCTAAAACAAGCGAGTTTGGTTTCAAGGAGCAGCTAAGCTATGTTACTTTGGTAATTAAATTTTTTATAAAAATCGTTTCAAATTCCTGCGCGTTTTTAATCCATTTCTCAACATCAATATTAAGGCGTTGTAATATTGGCAAGAATGTATCGGGTATAAATCCGCGCTTGTGTTGGCGTTGGATCTGGCCTGTTATATCGACAAGGCTAAGGTAATCGTCGTGGCTAAATAACACACCGTTTTGCTTTTCGTGCTTTACATTGCCCTCTAATGCCGCAAGAGGCTTAAGTGAAAAGCGTTGAATGTTTGATTTTTCTCTCTTATAAGGTCGTAGCTATTTAAAATTAGGGATTTAATACTTATAATTAAAAAAAATAGAGTATTATCGTTATGACTACTGAAAAACCACGTAGCAGTAATTTTGATCAAGTTCGCGCCGAGCAGATTGAATACAATGCCAAGAGAGAATCTGGGTATCGTGAAAAAGCGTTGAAAATTTATCCATGGATCTGCGGTCGTTGTACACGAGAATTTGTGCGAAAAAATCTATCGGAATTAACGGTACACCATGTTGATCATGATCATGGCAATAATCCTAGCGATGGTAGTAATTGGGAATTGTTGTGTGTTTATTGTCACGATGAAGAGCACACAAAATTCGCCAATCATATTCGCTATGGTAGTACTAGTAGCTCAGAGATAAAGTCTGCAACCTATAATCCTTTTGCTGATTTAAAAGCAAAAATGGAAGGTAAAGAATAACAGAACTACTTTAGATTGCTCTTCTTGATAAGCTAAGAAGATTAAGCTAAGAAGAGCTAAGAAGGACACCCACCTATAAAAACTACCGAAAAATATCTAGTAACTGTTCTAGGCTGTTATAGGTTGCTTTATGATTGTGGGTGGGTTGAAAAATTTAGTGAAGCGCACATATCATCAAGATTAACCTTGGATATATGAAAAGATAATCAAGCTATTATGGTTGTTTCATTTAGGCCAGCCGTTAGCCTCAACCTATTTTTGAAGGACACACTGATG
>JBLIFG010000080.1:0-6823 GCA_047633635.1 Cellvibrionaceae bacterium
TTTATCTACCGGTAGATCTCTAAAAATATGGGTATAATCAATAAGAATTTATTAAGAAGATCGAGAGGTAACTATGTTGTACCAAGGTAAAAATTTATCGGTCACCGTCGACGAAAACAACTGTGCTGAATTGTGTTTTGATGTGCAAGACAGTGCAGTCAATATTTTTAATCAGCAAACAGTCGCCGACTTAGCTGCTGCGTTAGCTGTCTTAAAGTCGAGTGTTAGCGTTAAAGGCCTATTAATAACCAGCGCTAAGCCGGCTTTTATTGCTGGTGCTGACGTTATGGCGTTTGCCCCTGCCTTTGCAAAAGGCGAAGCGAGCATTTTAGATATTCTACATTCAAGCAATGAAAACTTTAATGGGCTAGAAGACCTGCCTTTTCCAGTTGTTGTGGCTATTAACGGCTTTGCCTTAGGTGGCGGCTGTGAGCTTTGTCTTGCATGCGATTATCGGATTGGTTCCGAGTCGGCAAGTATTGGCTTGCCCGAAACACGCTTAGGTATTATTCCTGGGTGGGGTGGTACGGTGCGCTTGCCACGTATAGCGGGTATAGAGACAGCGGTTGAATGGATTGCAGGTGCCAAACAAAATTCAGCTAGCGATGCATTAAAGGTTGGTGTATTTGATGCCGTTACCTCGAGTGAAAAATTAAAAGAAGTTGCACTAACAACGCTGCAACGCTGTATCGACGGCAGCCTTGATTATAAAGCTCGACGCGTCCAAAAAACATCGCCACTGATGCATAATCAAGTCGAATTAACCATGGCCTTGACGACCTCCAAAGCTTTTGTAGGTGCCCAAGCTGGTAAGCATTATCCTGCGCCAGTTGCGGCAATTAACACCATAGAGAAAGCTGCGAGTTGTCATCGCACCGGGGCACTGGCACTTGAGACCGCAACATTTGTAAAAATGGCGCAAAGCCCTGAGGCCAAAGCTCTTGTCGGTTTGTTTATTAGCGATCAATTTATTGCTAAAAAAGCCAAGCAAATTGCTAAGAGTGCAGATAAAGTCGTCGAGCGCTCTGCGGTATTAGGGGCCGGTATTATGGGTGGTGGTATTGCCTATCAGTCCGCACTCAAAAATGTTTCCATTAAAATGAAAGATATTGCTCAGGCGGGCATTGACTTAGGTCTTGCCGAGGCTAACAAGCTCCTTAACAAACGTGTTGAACGTGGTCGTATGACGGCAAGCGAGATGGGTGAAGTGCTTAATCGTATCGAGCCGACTTTGACTTACGATGGTTTTGGCGATGTCGATATTGTTGTTGAAGCTGTTGTTGAAAATCCTAAAGTCAAGCAAGCTGTGCTTATAGAAGTTGAGGCAAAAGTCTCTGAAGATACGGTACTTGCTACCAATACATCGACAATCTCCGTTGATTTGTTAGCCAAAGGGCTTAAGCGCCCAGAAAACTTTTGTGGCATGCACTTTTTCAATCCTGTGCACGCGATGCCGCTTGTCGAGGTGATTCGAGGCAGTCAGTCATCAGCTACTGCTATTGCGCGGACAGTTGCTTATGCTACTGCAATGGGCAAAAAAGCTATTGTTGTAGGCGATTGTCCAGGATTCCTAGTTAACCGGGTGCTATTCCCTTATTTTGCGGGTTTTGCCATGTTGTTGCGCGACGGCGCTGATTTTCAGCAAGTTGATAAAGTTATGGAGCGCTGGGGCTGGCCAATGGGGCCTGCCTATCTATTAGATGTGGTGGGTATCGATACCGGCGTTCATGCCGAAAAAGTGATGGCCGATGGGTTTCCCGGGCGCATGAGTAAAGTTTTTACATCGGCAACGGATATCATGTTTAATGCAAATCGTTATGGTCAAAAGAACGCTAAAGGTTTTTATGATTATGTGCTTGATAAAAAAGGTAAGCCCAAAAAAGTAGTGAGTGACGCGGTCTATAAGCTGTTGGAGCCCCATGTTGCCGAGCGTAAAGAATTCTCCGAAGCAGAAATCATCGCGCGGATGATGATTCCGATGGCGACTGAGTTAGCGCGTTGCCTGGAGGAGGGCATCGTTGCATCGCCAGCAGAAGCAGATATGGCACTAGTTTATGGTCTTGGCTTTCCGCCATTTAGAGGGGGTGTTTTTCGTTGGTTAGATAGTCTAGGGGCCGACGGCTTTTGTGACTTGGCGAAACCCTTCGAAGACTTGGGCGAGCTTTATCATGTAACCACTGGCATCAAGCAGTTAGCAGATGATAAAAGTCTTTATTACACAGTTTAATTAACCGCTTTAAAAGAGGAGAGACATTGTGGCATTAGATCCAACGCAAGCGGTAATCGTAGATTATGCGCGTACCCCAATGGGGCGGTCAAAAAATGGTTGTTTTCGTCATCGCCGTGCCGACGATATCAGTGCAGATTTAATTAATGGTTTATTAGCGCGTAACAGCGCACTAAATCCAGCTGAAATAGATGATGTGATTTGGGGCTGCGTCATGCAGCGCGGTGAGCAGGGATTCAACATCGCACGCAACATCGTTTTGCGTGCCGATTTACCGCACACGGTTCCAGCACAAACAGTCAATCGTCTGTGTGGCTCGTCGATGTCGGCCCTGCATACTGCTAGCGCTCAAATTCAAGCGGGTATAGGCGAGGTCTATCTGATTGGCGGTGTTGAGCACATGGGCCATATTGACATGAATAAAGAAGTTGATCCTAATCCGCTGCTGAGTTTATCGGTGGCAAAGGCGGCAGGCTCTATGGGTTTAACCGCTGAATATTTGGCGGTATTGCATCAGATATCTCGCGCCGATCAAGATGTTTTCTCATTGCGTTCTCACAAGCTTGCCGCGGCTGCCACCACGTCGGGTAAGTTTGCACGAGAGATCATTCCGATTCTTGGTCACGACAATGATGATGCTCCGTGCCTAGTGACTGAAGATGAAACTATTCGTGCAGATACCACCCTCGAGGCCTTAGCAAGCTTAAGGCCCGCTTTTAATCCTGTGAGCGGCAGCGTGACCGCGGGTAGCTCCTCACAAATTTCCGATGGTGCTAGCTGTATACTAGTCATGTCGTCCACAAAAGCCGCCGCTCTGGGCCTAACGCCTATTGCTCGCATTGCCTCAATGGCCGTTGCTGGTGTCGATCCCTCGGTGATGGGAATTGGTCCCGTGCCCGCTTGTAAAAAAGCACTAGCTAATATTGGTATGGATTTAATTGATATTGAAGCCGTTGAGTTAAATGAAGCTTTTGCAGCACAATCGCTAGCGGTGCTTAAAAAAATGAAAATGCTCGATGTAATGGACGATAAAGTAAACATTTATGGGGGGGCGATTGCCCTGGGTCATCCATTTGGCTGCTCGGGTGCGCGCATTACCGGAACACTGCTAACAGCTATGCAAGATCGAGATGTGCAGTGGGGGATGTCGACCATGTGCATTGGTCTTGGTCAAGGTATCGCTACGGTCGTAGAAAGAATATAATTGAGCTAATGGTGCGCGCAGTTAGTTGCCTAAGCTAACAATAAAAATATAGCCAGACTAACTTAAGGCTTTAATTCAGTTTATAATTTGCTTGAATTAAAGTTTCTAAGTTAAAAGTCAGGTTTTTGTTGAACCTGACCTCGCGCTGTGGCAGAATTGCCAACCCTCGAGGTCAGGGACATAGTTAACTTAGATGATAGTCTTATAAATCAACAAGTTAAGATGTTTTTTAATGAAATGCTTCGAAATGTTTTAAGCGGACGTGGTGGAATTGGTAGACACGCCAGATTTAGGTTCTGGTGCCGTAAGGTGTGAGAGTTCGAGTCTCTCCGTCCGCACCATATATAAAAGCTTAGTTAATAACTTAAAACTTATTAGCTAAGCTAATTACTAATAAATACAGCCATTCAACTTTGATTAAATACTACAATCACTTCTATTTAAATACCGAGGATTAACATGCAAGTTTCCGTAGAAACGACTTCTGGTTTAGAGCGTCGTCTGACTATTACTGTTCCTGCAGCAGACGTTGATGCCAAAGTTAACCAAAAATTGGCAGAAGTTGCCAAAACTGCAAAAATTAATGGTTTCCGCAAAGGCAAAGTACCGCTAAAAGTTATCAATCAGCAGTACGGTGAGTCTGCTCGCCAAGAAGTAGCCAGCGGGCTGATCAACAGCTCTTACATGGAGGCCGTTCAACAAGAAGCTGTGCGTCCTGCAGGTTACCCAAAAATCGAGGTGGGTTTGCTTGAAGCCGGTAAGGATCTTGAATACGTTGCCGTTATAGAAGTCTACCCTGAAGTAACTGTTGGTGAATTTAGTGACTATGAAGTTAGTCGTCTAAATGCTGAAATCAATGAAGGCGATATAGATGCCACTATTGAAAAGCTACGTGAGCAGCAAGCTACTTTTGCCGACGCCGAGCGCACTGCAGAATCTGGTGACCAAGTCACTATAGATTTTGTGGGCACCAAAGACGGTGAAGAATTTGAAGGCGGTAAAGGCAATGACTTTAAACTAGTCTTGGGTTCTGACTCAATGATTCCTGGTTTTGAAGATGGCGTTGTTGGCATGGCAGTTGGTGAAGAAAAAGTATTGCCGTTAACTTTCCCTGCTGATTACCAAGTAGAAGAGCTGCAAGGTGCAGCTGCAGTGTTTACGCTTACTGTTAAAAAAATCGAAATAAAGACACTGCCTGAAGTCAACGAAGAGTTCATCAAAAACTTTGGTAGCGACGATGCCGCTAGTTTCCGTACTGAAATAAAATCAAACATGGAGCGCGAATTAAAGCGTGCTGTTGAAGGCAAACTTAAAGCTGCAATAATGGACAAATTGTTCGACTCCCATGAAGTTGAAGTGCCTAAGGCATTAATTGAGTCAGAGACAGAAACACTGCGCGAGCAAATGATGCAGCAGTTCGGTGGCATGCAAAAAAATCCAGATCTAGATCTCAAGTCTCTGTTACCTGATGAAATGTTTAAAGAGCAAGCGCATCGCCGTGTCGCACTAGGCTTAATTATAGGTGAGGTTGTTAAGACATCTGAAATTAAAGCTGATGCTGATCGTGTACGCGCTTATATTGACGATACGGCAGCAAGTTACGATAAGCCAGAAGAAGTAGTTAACTACTATTATCAAAATCAGCAAATGCTTTCAGGTATTGAATCTGTTGTACTAGAAGACATGGTTATCGATCAAATTGTAGCGCAGGCAAAAGTAACCGATGAAACTGTAGCATATGAAACAGCGGTCGCTAAAGCGTAAGTTATAGGTGTTTGTGTTAAACCTTTCAAGCAGCTGATAATTAATCAGCTTCATAAAAAAAGATTGTTGAGTCGTTAAGAGTCGCAATCTTTTTTATTTATTTGCGCCAAATACTGGCATACTCCTTTAACTGGGGTTAAGCTAATTTTAAGAAATTAGATATATCACTTTTAAATATTGAAAAACTTTGGCGAGGTTTGTAGCGATTGCTCTGACACCAAATTTCTTTGATCTATAAAATGCAAAGTTTACGTATCTTCTTTGACTCTATTCACATCCCATTTCGTTTTAACAGGAATAACGTTGTTATGGCACAAAATGATTTATTTGCATCTTCAATAGATAGTGCACTAGTCCCGATGGTTGTCGAACAGACATCCAGAGGTGAGCGTTCTTATGATATTTATTCTCGTCTGCTTAAAGAGCGAGTAATTTTTTTAGTGGGCCAAGTAGAAGATCATATGGCAAACTTGGTGGTTGCTCAATTGCTTTTCTTGGAAGCTGAAAACCCAGATAAGGATATCCACTTATATATTAATTCGCCAGGAGGCTCGGTTACAGCTGGTTTATCTATTTACGATACCATGCAATTTATTAAACCTGATGTAAGTACCATGTGTATTGGTCAGGCATGTAGTATGGGTTCATTCTTATTGAATGCCGGCGCCGCGGGTAAGCGTTTTTGTCTACCTAATGCTCGTACAATGATTCATCAGCCTAGTGGTGGTGCTCAAGGTCAGGCATCTGACATCTCGATTCAAGCAGAAGAAATACTCAAAATACGTAAAAACTTGAACGAGTTAATGGCAAAGCACACCGGTCAAACTGTTGAAAAAGTTGCTCTCGATACCGAGCGTGATAATTTCATGAGTGCAGAAGAATCTAAGGCATATGGCTTAATCGATCAAGTATTAACGCATCGAGTAAAACCATAGCTATATGGCGTGACATCAAGCAGTAAAAATACGGAGTAAGCTACTGTATCGAGAGCCAGTTAATAGTAAAATTGTCGCCTTTTAATAAAGGCAACTGCTAACATTAGCTGGCTCCAACCACAATTTTTAGATCAAATGGGCATATGCCCTTTAAAATGGCAACTGTCCCCCCAATAGTTAACATGTAGTGTCAATTACTGGTTAATCAGCGTGATAGTAGATAATACATCGCTAAATCTATAAAATGATCGATATTCAGTAAAATAATTTAAATAAACGTTAGGTAATAAAATGGCCGATAACGGTAAAGATGGAAGTGATGACAATGGTAAGTTGCTCTATTGCTCATTTTGCGGCAAGAGCCAACACGAGGTGCGCAAATTAATTGCAGGGCCTTCAGTATTCATTTGTGATGAATGTGTCGATTTGTGTAATGACATTATTCGGGAAGAAATCCAAGAGTCTGCTGGTTCTGAGGGTGCCTCAGAGAAGTTGCCTACCCCCGTTGAGATAACCGATACTCTGAACGAGTATGTTATTGGTCAGCCGCGCGCAAAGCGCGTATTGGCAGTTGCGGTATACAACCATTATAAACGACTACGTTTTGGTGAAACTCGCTCTAAAGACAAAGACCAGGTAGAGCTCGGTAAAAGTAACATCCTGTTAGTGGGCCCAACGGGCAGTGGTAAAACC
>JBLIFG010000081.1:0-6388 GCA_047633635.1 Cellvibrionaceae bacterium
TGCGGTTCTCCGCGCAGTGCCTCCTCGCTAAGAAGCGCCTATTGTTGGTGCACTCACGAAAAAATCACTATTTTTAGAGGTGCCCTTTATGTATTAACGTGAAGTTATTGTGGCTATAAGATAATTGACTAGATAAAAGCTGAAGGCTTATTATTAAAAACTCCCTAATAGCAGACCCCCAATAGCAGGGGCGACTTAACTAAAAACCGCGAAGAGCTTTTTAAAAGTTCTGAGACCACACCACCCAGACGCTTACCCTAAAAACCGCTGATAACAGGGGTTATCGGTTTCTTCAGAGCACTCATAACCTAGCTGCTTTAGGTGCTGGCTAAATTTTTCGTTATCGGATTCAGGTACATCTATACCTGCCAATACGTTACCAATAGCTGCACCTTGGTTGCGATAATGAAACAAACTAATATTCCAATCAGGGCCTAAAGTTTCTAAAAATTGTAACAATGCTCCGGGATATTCGGGAAAGTCAAAACGGAACAAGCGTTCTTTAGCTAACTTACCACCTCGGCCACCGACCATATAGCGTAAATGTACTTTAGCGAGCTCGTCATCAGAGAGGTCGACAAATGCATAGCCCGCATCGGTCAGTTCTTTTTTTACATCCATTAATTCTTCTTCACCGTTGCGTAGACCAATACCAACGAATATCTGCGCCAGTTCTGAACTACTACTAAAACGATAATTGAACTCGGTAATAGGGCGGCTGTTTATAGCCTCACAAAATTGTTTAAAGCTACCGGGCTTCTCGGGAATAGTTACCGCAAACAAGGCTTCGTTCTTTTGCCCAAGTGCGGTGCGCTCGGCAACATAGCGCAGTGTATTAAAGTTGAGATTAGCGCCCGAAAGTATGCCGGCTAACTTTTTATTGGTCTCGCCAGTCTGTTCGCACCACTTTTTAATACCCGCTAGAGCGAGCGCGCCTGAAGGCTCGGAAATAGCTCGCATAGACACAAAAATATCTTGCATAGCGGCACAAATTGCATCGCTAGATACCGTAATGACCTCATCACAATGCTTGCGACCCACTCGAAAAGTCTCGACGCCGATACGCTTAACAGCTACACCATCGGCAAAACTACCCACATAATCTAGGTCTACAGGTTTACCCGCCTTTAGCGCCGCATTAAAACAGGCGCTATCGTCAGCTTCAACCGCAATAACTTTAATGGCTGGGTTAACCGCTTTTATATAAGCAGACATTCCCGCAAATAAACCACCCCCACCGACAGGAATAAATACTGCATCAAGATCTTTGATTTGCTCTAACAATTCGCGCGCGACCGTACCCTGTCCTATAATCACCTCCCGATCATCAAAGGGGGGCACAAATACGGCGCTCTCTGTTTTAGCAAGCTCTTGCGCATAGGCATTGGCAGCATCGAAGTTTTGTCCATGAATAATCACTTCACCACCAAAATTACGCACCGCCTCAACTTTGATTTGAGGCGTTGTACTCGGCATAACAATGCGCGCTCTGTGGCCTAGGTGATTAGCGCTATAGGCAAGACCCTGGGCATGATTACCGGCAGAGGCTGTAACAACATTAGAATTTGGTGGCAACTGCCTTAACTTGTTGTAAGCACCTCGAATTTTAAACGAATAAACTGGCTGTCTATCCTCTCGCTTTAACCAGATAGTATTATTATACTTTTCCTCAAGCGATTTAACTCTGGTGACAGCGGTCACCACTGCCAGTGGTGTCATATCTGCGTGCTGTATCGCTTTATAATAATCAAAGGCGTCATCCTTCTTGGTCCATGACCTAGGTAATGGTAACGATGAAGGGAATGACATTTTTTTCATCAATGCTTTAAACATTTATATCCATGCTGCTTTGTTAACAACTACCTTATTAATCGAGACATTATCGATAAGATAATTATAATGAGACCTAAAAACAAAAACCCCCGAACTTTACAGTACGAGGGTTAATTAATGACAAACATGCGTTATTAATTAGCCCGCGGCAAATATAATTGCCGCGATCATAATAATTGTCTGTGAACTTATCTTCTTCATAAATCTATTATAATTGCTTAGCGAATAACTTACTACTAGTTTTAAAGTCCAATATTTCAATAAAAGCCATAGAGCTTGTTTAAATATCAGATTTTTTATACCTGGCTAACTTATTAAGACCTAAAATATAAATAATAGTATAGACGGTGCTTACGGCAGCACCAGGCAAAATGGTCAATAAAATATTAGGTGTACCTGCAAAATAATTAAGCGACCACGACGTTACATACAAAAAACTACAGGTAATCAAGCCTATAAAAAATAGATGAAATGGCCATTTTTTAAAACGTGAAAACAGCCATTCAATCAGCAGCGCTAGAACTAAAGTAATGATAAAACTGTAGCCACCTTGTGTAAAAGCGGCTTTAAACGCGAGCGTTTGTCCGGCCCCATAATTAACCCAAAAGGCCCAGCCACCATAGAATAGAAAGCCTATAAAAGGTGGCGCTAAAAGACGAACAAAGGTGTGTTCAAAGATCGACAACTTAAGGTCCATTTAAGCTACCACCAACAATGCAAATGATGATGCCCATCACAACGTCATTCATTAGGGTGATAGGCGCTGAATAGACCAGGTCTTATTTTTTGCAGAAGCAGCGTCGGCACCTGAGGCATCTTGGCCGGTGTAGACAAACCGGTTATGCAGGCGATCCTCCCCCCCCTCCCAAAACTCAATAACAGACGGAATAACTCGATAGCCACCCCAGTGGTCGGGTGTTGGAATATTATCGGGATAAAGCGATTTTTCATTTTCATAGCGGTCGACAAGTTGTTGCCTAGAAGCAAGCGGCTCACTTTGGTTAGAGGCCCGTGCCCCCCACTGACTGGCCTTAGGCCTAGATTGAAAATACGCCACATCTTCGTCTCGAGTTAACTGCTCTACATGGCCTTTAACGATGATTTGGCGATTAACAAAGTGCCATGGAAAATGCAGCGACACTGCATTGTTTGCAGCCATTTGCTTACCCTTAGCACTTAGCCTATTGGTAAAAAATACAAAGCCACCCTCATCGACTTCTTTTAATAAAACAATACGCTGAACCGGCTGGTTAGCATCGACAGTCGCTAAGATCATAGCCGTAGGATCAGATGTATCTAACTCGACAATTGCACACATCCACTCCTCAAATTGTACAAACGGATTGTCATGCAAATCTTTGCGGCTCAGCCCTTTTGATTGATACTGGCGGCGAAAATCATGTAAATTCATAGTAGGCAACCACACATTTTATAATCGTAAAACTAGCTTAAACAACAGGTGTGAGCTAGCCAAATTGAGTCTTTAAGTTAGCAGCTACTAAACAGTATGCTACTAACTTAAAGACCGCGTGATACTCAGCATTCAAAATAGGCCTAAATCAGTTTAGAACAAGATTGATGACAATATCGAGAACAAGAGCTAAAGCCATATGAAGCTCACCCGACCAATACAGAAATAAATAGCATATTACTGTTAATCCTCGCGAGAATATACCTAGATTGCCTGCCACTTAACAAAACACCCAGCTTACCGAGCCAACATCTTTTGCGAGCAATAAGTACATTGAATTGATAATAATGCAGCCCTACAAGCTAACGACTTATGCAATGGTTCATTTATGTTTTTTGAACGCTTAAATCTTTAAGCTCTTAGTCCCAACGTTTATTATAACGTGTCATACGCTGAGTTTGGCAATAGAGACTATTTATAATGATAGATAACCACTGACGTCAGCTTATTTTGAGACATCTCATTTATAGCTTTTTAATGATAAGCTATAAATCATCATTAGTTGGTTAATCACGATGAATATAGCGATTAATTAAGTTATTCAACACACTATGTAATGCGCTATTTAATACATGACCTAATGCACGAGTAAATATAAAAATTAAATTTGATATGAAACACAATCTTGATCGCGAACACATATCGATACCTGTTGTTATATTAGCTGGAGGGCAAAGTAATCGACTCCGCTTAGGCAATAACCTCAAATGGCAATTACCCTTTTATAGTGGCTGTTTACCTGATGAGAACTCTCATTTAGACAGCTATTTATACGAGCCTTCAGATAGCTCTTTTGATCACTTATTTGTTGATGATAATGCACCTCCAGTAATTTGCCATAAGCAAAACCCAACCCTGCTCGCCTTTATTATTGATCGATTAAAAATACAAACTAACTGCATCGTTATTAATGGGCCGTACACTCATGATAACGCTTTAGAAGCATATAACTTACCCGTCATTGCAGACTTGCTGCCTGATTTTCAAGGCCCGCTCTCAGGTATTTTAACGGCACTCCACTGGGCTAAAAAGCAAGGTGTGCCATGGGTGGCAACCGTGTCTTGCGATACACCGTTTTTTCCTGAAAACTTGTTACAAACGCTATCAAACAACATACTTAATGATGAAGAGGATAGTCAAAAAGCGGCTATTGCTGTTTATAAACAACGCACACATCCAACTTTTGGGCTTTGGTCGCACGAGCTTTACGAACCGCTAAAACATGCATTAGAAGTAGACAATATTCGTGCAGTTAATCGCTGGGCTTTGCAACATGCCAAAAAGGTTAACTTTGGAGCCTCAGATGAACGAGAAGCGTCGTCTTGGGGCGCAAAAAAAATCGATCCATTTTTCAATATAAATACTTTACATGACTACCAAGAGGCCTTAAGTTATCTCACTTAAATAACTTATTTAGGCGCTTTTTGTTACGACTAACTGTCCGATTAATCACAAAAGAAATTCTCCTTGCTCTTGACAGCTTTGCAGATCAAACACATAGCAGACGGCGAAGCTGCGATTGGTAAAAGTGAGCTTTTATAAATAGCCGATTGCGGCTGGTTTTTTTATTGCTCGGAGTCCGCGTTCTTTTTTTATTCTCTGCTGGTACTCGCTTAATTTTCTTATAATGAAATAAACGGGCATATGGGCAAAAGCTCATTGTAACAAAGACCCTGTGTTTTGAAGCACACCACTTAATAACGTATTTTTAATAGTGCTACAATTGTGCGCCCATCATATAATCTTTATTCAATCATTCTTTAGAGCGTATTATGTCAGTAGTGTTTAAAAAGCTAAGCGATTTACTCCATATCGAGCAAATAGATACACAGTTATTTCGCGGCATTAGTCAAGATTTAGGCACTGGAAGAATTTTTGGCGGTCAAGTACTAGGTCAAGCAATTGTTGCGGCACAAAAAACAGTTAGTGATAAAAAGATTCACTCGGCACATGCGTATTTTTTGAGAATGGGCAATCATGATCTACCGGTTGTCTATCATGTCGACAATACGCGTGACGGAAAAAGTTATTCATCTAGAACAGTGACGGCTACTCAGCAAGGCAACATTATTTTTACGATGATGTGTTCCTTTCAAGTCGATGAAGCCTCCGAATTTGATTATGCCATAGCTCCAAATACTGAATGTTTATCGCTTGAGGACGGCATTGAAGTTAATTTAGAAGATAATCTTGGCGCCATCAACACTAACGGCAGAAAAATATTCACGCCACAACCATTTACCATTCGCCTACCCAATGAAGACACTGATTTAACAAGTACTACAGAGCGCTTTAATATAAAAACTAATCAAACTGTAGCAGGTGACCAATCACTGCATAACGCCATCTTTGCTTATCTATCAGATTTTAGATTACTTGCATCTACTCTGCGCTCGGTTGGTTATCGTTTTAAAGTTAAAGAGACGATGCTTGCAACTATTTGCCATACGATATGGTTTCATCGTGATATAAAAGTAGATGATTGGCTACATAGTATTTATGAGCCTATCTCTTTAATCAAAGGCCGAGGTATGGCAAAAGGAGCAATTTATAATAGCGAGGGTCTATTGTTAGCGACCACGATGCAAGAGGGTGTTGTGAGAAAATTAAAATGAATTTTACCAATTAACTTTTTAACTTTTTTTATTTGCTAAAATTCAAAAAATAGAATTTTTACATTTACTATTTAGCTCTCAGTTTAAGTAGCCAGTGTTATTAATTTGTATTGATTTAATATTCAACTACATCTAATAATTCAAGCAAGCTCACGGCTATCGACTAAACATCAAGCAACCTTTAATCTCAGATACAGCTGCGGTGTCGCTCAATTGCAACGGTAATTGACATGCAATTATTTAAGCCGTTTATAAAAACTTATTCAATTCTCTTTTGAATCTCATTCAACTCAACCTCAAACTCTAAAGCCGTTTTTAGTATCTGAAGTAGGTTAGTCATTACTTAACTAATCTCTGCTTTGTAATTTCTTTGAAGACACCATCAGTCCGCCTCATGGCATCAGTTATTGCTATAAATGAAATAAAATAATAAATTTATCGAACATTAAGCGAAATTAGTGGCCCGACT
>JBLIFG010000082.1:0-6363 GCA_047633635.1 Cellvibrionaceae bacterium
ATAAAGCGCCACCTTGGGCTTTTCTACTTCTCGCCAAGCCTCTAACTCAGTCTCTACGTCTCCTGATTGCATTATTCTCGTGTTGGTATAACGCTTAAACCACTAAGCGTCGAGACTTAACGCGCAGTGTCGGTGATTAGTCCTAAAAATAGCAGGATATCAGCTACTTTTTAGGACTAAGCGTTAGCGTCGGTTAGATAACGCCTAAAATCTTATTTCGCTTTGTAGCCCAAGTGTGAATCAGATGGTCTACTGCCAGGCCAATAAAGGCCACGCATAAACCAAGCACAATGCCTTGACCCATGCCGTTGGCTTCAGACAGCGACAGCATGATGAGCTGACCTAAGTCGTCGGTACCGATAAAGGCACCAATGATAACCATAAACAAAGAGAAAATAACGGTTTGGTTAATGCCCAGCATGATGTGTGGAAACGCCAGCGGTATTTCAATTTTTAATAGGCGCTGTAAGCGGTTAACCCCGGACATGGAACCTGCATCTTGTAATGTCTGGGGCACGTTAGTTAAACCTTCGACGGTGTAGCGAGTGGCCGGGATAGTGGCGTAGACAATCACGGCAATAAGCACAGATAAATCACTCACCCCAAACAACATGATGACTGGGATTAAGTAGACGAACGATGGGAATGTTTGAAAGGTGTCACAAACTAATAATATGACTTTAGTGGCTCGACGGCTTCGAGAACACAAAATTCCGACACTGCA
This sequence comes from Cellvibrionaceae bacterium, assembly GCA_047633635.1. Classification (GTDB taxonomy): domain Bacteria; phylum Pseudomonadota; class Gammaproteobacteria; order Pseudomonadales; family Cellvibrionaceae; genus CANLBN01. Next base: position 725 of record JBLIFG010000082.1, read on the forward strand.
GCCAATAATTACTGAAATAATAACGGCGAATGTGGTCATATATGCGGTTATGAGGGCGCGATCCCACCATGGTGTTAAAGCAATAAAAGTAATAAAGCCTGTCACCACAATAGCCGAGCGTAGGCCGCCAACAATATAACCCGTGCCTGCAACCAAAAATAAAGTTGCAATCACTGGCATCGATATATAAGCCTGTTTCATCGGCATTAAAATTGAGGTGATCATAAAGAAGTTAAAGCTTTGCACGCTCTGGTAGGTATTGGTAATGATCCAGTCAACAATAAAGTCCCAAAACTTTTCGGTAGTAAAGCCTTGAGATTCATCAATAAAATAGAGGTAGTTAGCCTTATCTGGAAAAACCATTGTGACAACATAGGCTACAACACTGGTGAAGATCAAAATGCCTAAAAAGATTAGAGAATACTTGTGACGCCAGTGAAAGGGCAGGTTAGCAAAATAATCAATCTGCTTGTTAGCCCAAGCTAGGGATAACTTATCTAAAACAACAGCAATCAATACAATAGACACGCCAAGTTCGAGAGCTTGACCAATATTAAGCATATTTAATGACACCAGTAAGTCATAGCCTAAACCCTTTGCTCCAATAAAAGAGGCGATGACGGCCATAGCCAGACACTGCATGATAACTTGGTTTACACCGATTAAAATGTCGTGGCGCGCTGTCGGAATAAGTACTCTAAACATCATTTGACGCGGGTTACAGCCACTCATTATGCCCGCATCTAATACCTCGGGAGAGACTTTTTTAAGGCCTAGAATGGTTAATCGGATCATTGGGGGAGTGGCAAAAATAACGGTTGAAACCGCACCTGCATGGTCACCAATACCAAAAAATACTACCACGGGAATCAAGTAAGAGAAGTGAGGCATGGACTGCGCCACGTTTAAAAGTGGTGCCAGGATGGACTCGAAGGTTTTGTTCTTAAAGGCAATGGTGCCTAAAGTTAACCCCAAAAAAACCGATAGGGGCACCGTCACCAATACAAAAGATAGGGTCTGCATGGCGGGTGTCCACTGGCCAAACACGGCAATATAAACTGTGCTGATACCCGCTAAAATAGCCAATTTACGACCGCCAAGATAGTGGCCTAGTAAAAATGTACCGGCAGCAACCGCGGGCCACGGCAGAGCGGGAATTCGAGCCCACTCATGTTCGCTGATAAAATCCCAGCTAGTAAAGGCCACAAAAGTTTTAACACCACCTAATAAAAGTTCGCGAATCAAATTAATGCTAAAGAGAATCACGCCAGACAGACCGCGAGTAAACTCTTTCATCATCGTCGATTCTTCGGTGAGATCTAACTCGGCATCGTAAATATCCACCACCCAAAAATCATTGATGAGAAACTTAAGGCCGTCGTTAACAAGGTCGGGCAGTAGCCAAAATTGGGTTTCTTGTAGGCGCCAAAGGTTGCCACCCGTAGCCGGATCGATAGCCATTACTAGCGCGAAGAATAGCGTCAACAAGACGACAAACTGAGTCCATTTATGTTGGATAAAATATTGCATTAAAGTTAACTCACGACTTAGTTATTAATTGGCATGCGCTTAGCTTCACCAAACAAGATGCTTATGATGGTCCTGCTGTTTAAAACACCGACAATCGTGCCGCTAGCGTCAGTCACAGCCACGGGTCTTTGCTCGCTGAGCACAGCTTCTGCGACGGTTTCGATAATGGCGTCTTTGGATACCGTGATGTTGCTCATTTGCGCTGCTGGGTCATATGTCTCCATCACTGCTTTGCAAGAGAGTACGCGTTCGCGCGGCACTTCACGGGTGAATTTGGCAACATATTCTGTGGCTGGGTTGAGTACGATATTAGCTGGGGTATCAATTTGGACGATGATGCCGTCTTTCATAATGGCGATGCGGTCGGCAAGGCGAAGCGCTTCATCAAAATCGTGAGTAACAAATAAGATCGTTTTATTTAACACACTTTGTAGGCGTAAGAATTCATCTTGCATTTCTCGGCGAATCAACGGATCTAGAGCTGAGAAGGGCTCATCGAGAAACCAAATGTCAGGCTCTACAGCCAGTGAGCGAGCAATGCCGACACGTTGTTGCTGGCCGCCAGAGAGCTGTCGTGGGTAGTCATTTTCGCGTCCTGTAAGCTCTACTAAATTGACCATGTCCATCGCACGATCCATGCTGTCGCTGGTGCTCATGCCTTTAATTTCTAATGGAAAGGCAATGTTTTCTAACACGGTTTTATGCGGTTGAAGTGCAAAATTTTGGAAGACCATACCCATTTTGTTGCGACGAATGTTGATCAATTCTTTTTCATTCATCGCTAGCAGGTCTTCGCCATCAATAAAAATATTGCCCGCGGTGGAGTTTATTAGGCGTGAAATACAGCGTAAAAGAGTAGATTTGCCAGAGCCGGATAGGCCCATAACAATGAGTATTTCGCCTCTGTTAACTTCAAACGAGGCATTGTTAACACCGATGGCACATCCTGCTTTAAGTAATGATTCCGCATCTACTTTGCCGCCGGCTTGTTTAAGAATTTTTTTAGCGTTTTCACCAAAAATTTTATAGACAGACTCGCACTTAATAACTGGCTGAGCTGAGATTGACATAACTAAGTCCTTATGAAGAAGAGGCGCTAATCAATGTGTTTGTTGGCACCGGATCAATAGATCTGAACGACGAACAAACGCATTAGATTATTGCGTCAATGAGTGTTTTACTTTGCGGCCACCGTGAAAATAGACGAATAAAAGAAGACCTTGGCTAAAGCTAGCAACAAGGTCTCGAGTTTTACGTTGAACAATAGATCACTTGGATGCACCCGAATACAGTGCAGCCAAGTGATGAGTGGTTCGGGCTTTATAGCCAGCTTTTCCAAGTTGTCTCGTTGTCAGCTAGCCATTTAGCAGCGGCGGCTTCGTGGCTCATGCCATCGATGTCAACCAATGCGGCCATGTTGCCGATATCGCCTTTAGTAAACGAGATGTTGTTGTAAATTTTGTAAGCTGCTGGCCATTTTTTGGGCATTTGATAATAAGCGGCTTTCTTCAACCACCCAGCTGGAGCTGAACCACACATGCCATCGCCACCATCTGACTTCTTGCAGCCATCGCTATAGGCAGGAAATTCAACGAAGCTACCACCCATACCAGAATCAGTAAAGTTAGGTGACCAGTTAAATATGACAACTGCACGTTGGTCCTTAGCTGCCGATTCTAGCTCAGCCCATAGCGCACCAGATGATCCGGCAAACTTAGCGGTAAAATTCATATCAAGTGCTTCAATACGGTCTAGAGTCTCCTGACCATGCCAGTCCATAGGACCATCAAGATAACGACCTTTGCCTCCACTGCCTGCTGTTGCGAACAGATCTGCACAATCGTTTAGTGCTTTCCAAGAAGGTAGACCTGGACACAGATCACCTACATAAGCGGGGTACCACCATTCTTCCTGAGTAGGCGACGCGTGTTTGCCCACATCAATGATGCCACCGGCATCTAGAGCGTTGTTAAACGACTTGCCAAAAGTAGATTGCCAGACTTCATGCCCAATAGTGACGTCACCGTTACGAATTGACTCGTAGACCGCTTGGCTATCAGCCGGTACGTAGGAGACGTTATTGCCAATACTTTCGAAAATACCTCCAATAACGTAGGCCATAGTGATTTGGCTGGTCCAATTATGTGTAGGAATTACGATAGGCTCTTTCGAGTCTGCTTGGGCTAGATTAGCGCCAAATAGCAAGGAGCTAACTGCAGCAGCAGTCGCTAGCGTGTTCAAAAATTTCATGTATATCTCCGAGTAGTATTGTGATCGGTAGTTAATCATCGCTGTCTTTGTTTTATTACAGGCAAAGCCCTGTTTCTTTCTTAGCCAAAACTCATATTTGGGCTAAAATTGGACTGTAGCAGTCGCTTTGCGGGCTGCATTAGAAGCTCGTAATTGGGCCAGGCAGCTTGCGCTGAAACCTAGATTGGTCATGCTAAAAGTCATAAGACTGCTTTTTTCAGGCGCTGCAACGTAAGCCAGGCTAGCTTTGCCTTGACGACGCTTAAACGCGAAATAGAGAATAGCTCGAACCGACAACGGACGAGACCTCAAACTCTGCAGTGATGCGCACCAAGATTAGTTGTACTAATGGCGCAATATGATAACGACTACGACTGTCGATGAAACAGCAGGCCGAAGGTGGTTAGGCCACCGATGAAACGCGAGGTCTCGAGAATACGCCGGAAGAAAGCGCTCGGACGGGTCTTGCATGAAGAAATTATTTGGTACCTCGTATACCAAGCGGAGCATGCTACCACACTTTAGATGACGATGTTTTGTGTAAATACTTTAAGTGACTATAACGGCGCGCCGAAGATTACTTTTGTAGTTATAGTGGTTTATCTTGACACTTAGCTTCGATTTTTTTTAAATATTTTCGGACAGCGACATTGAGTTTTTTGATTGCCTATACTCAAGCGACAATGTCAGCATAGAACCTGACTTTATTGCGAAGGTTGTGACTATGAAAGTGTTGCGGTAGCGCGGGGGTGAGCAGGTAATTGAGTTCACATTCAATACAAGTAAGTGTAACTTACCCGAATTTTTTATTTAGATGTTTAAATTTTTTAATTAATTATTATGGATGAGTTGTGAATGTTATGAATAAGTTTAATCAGCCAATAGGTCTTCCTATAAAAAATTGGGTCGAGGCTCGTGCGCCATCAAGGTCAGTAATGCTCGGTCAGTATTGCAAAATAGAGCCACTCGATGTTGCAGTACATGCCAAGGCTTTATTTAATTCTTTTACAGCAGCGAGTGAAAACTTGGATTGGACGTATATGCCTTATGGACCATTTACTTCTTTTGAAAAATTTAATTTATGGTTAGTAGGCATCGCTGAAAACAATGATCCTCTGTTTTATTCTCTTATTAATAAAAAAACTAATGAGGTGGTTGGTCTTGCAAGTTATTTGCGAATCAATCAAGGTCAGGGTGTTATTGAAGTGGGTCACATACATTTCTCACCAAAACTGCAAAGAACTGCAATGGCAACAGAGATAATGTTTCTGATGATGCTTCGAGCCTTTGAGGAGCTAGGATATAGACGCTATGAATGGAAGTGCGACGCACTCAATGAGAAATCCCGAAAAGCAGCTTTGCGTTTAGGCTTTAGCTTTGAGGGGATATTTCGTCAGGCTGCAATTTATAAAGGACGCAACCGTGATACTGCCTGGCACTCTATTACTGATAGTGAATGGCCACATCTTAAACAGGCTTTCATCTTGTGGCTTAGCTCATCAAACTTTGACGCTCAAGGCCATCAAAAAATGAGCCTTAGTGACATGCAATAATTTTTTAGTGTGTACCAAATATTTTATCTATAAAAATTTTACAGGTCGGATATATCTGTTTACAAATCCCGAAGTTATTTTAAAAAATATTATTTTTTACTGTTTTCGACGATTATTATTTAGTCGTGCTCGACGCCTTATTATGGATATACAAAAGACCAACGGAATGTTTTTTTTGAAGAGTAAAAGATTTCAATTAAAACTGAATATCAAACGATTACAAATATCCGAAATGCTCAGAGTCATACTGATAAAATTAACAGAAAAATTTTTGCCGGTGATTGATTATGGTGTCAGCAATGAGCC
>JBLIFG010000083.1:0-6167 GCA_047633635.1 Cellvibrionaceae bacterium
GAGGATTAAAGCGTCAATAATCCTCCGGCAGACTCAGCATAAATTATCTGAAGCGTAAATTTTTTCTTGATAAGTCTTCAATGCGATGACAACCCATTAACATCATGTCTCGAGTGAGTTCACTTTTCATCAGTCCCAGCGTGCGCTCTACACCGGGTTGGCCGGCCGCCGCAAGCGCGTATAAATACATGCGTCCGATACCCACCGCTTTTGCACCGAGTGATAGCGCTTTTAATACATGCGTACCGCGTTGGATACCGCCATCAAAGATAACGTCGATCTTATCGCCAACAGCATCTACAATTTCAGCGAGTTGATCAAAAGAGCTGCGCGAGCCATCGAGCTGTCTGCCACCATGATTTGAAATGATAATACCGGTACAACCTATATCAACAGCACGCCTAGCATCCTCGACACTCATTATGCCTTTAAGGCAAAATTGACCATCCCATTCCTTGACCATTTTCTCTACATCATCCCAATGCATCGAGGGGTCGAGCATATTGCTAAAATAGTCGCCGATGGAGGTTGAACTGCCGTCCATATCAACATGTTCCTCTAGTTGGGGTAATCTAAAGCGCTCGTGGGTGACATAATTAATACCCCACATAGGTTTAATAGCAAATTGCAGTAAGCCGCTAAGAGTTAATCGAAAGGGGATAGAAAAACCTGTGCGCAGATCGCGCTCTCGATTGCCACCAGTGATCGAATCAACTGTGAGCATCATCACTTCAATACCCGACTTTTTAGCCCGTGCCATCATCGCGCTATTGAGCCCACGATCTTTGTGATAATAAAATTGATAAACTTGTGGAGTATTTATTTGTTGTGCGATTTCTTCCATACTCACCGTTCCCAGCGATGAGACACCAAACATAGTTCCGTACTTTTCGGCGGCTGCGGCAACTGCGCGCTCACCGCGGTGATGAAACAGCCGTTGTAAGGCAGTTGGGGAACAATAAACTGGCAAGTCTAATTTTTGCCCCATGACCGTGACAGATAAGTCGATATCTTTAATTCCAGTTAATACACTGGGAATAAGATCACAGCTTTCAAAGGCTGCAGTATTTCGACGATAGGTAGTCTCATCATCTGCACCGCCATCGATATAATTAAAAATAGGGCTGGGCAATCTTTTCTTGGCTAAAAGGCGAAAATCTTGAAAATTGTGGCAGTGTTTTAGGCGCATGGGACTCTCATTTTTACGTGTTGTATCAACAGCTAAAGTTAGCCTTTAAAATACAGTGTGATCACTGTAGGATCTATTCTTTTAAATTACTAGCAACGTTAACCAATATTATTTGGCCGCTAACAAAGCGCTTGTGTTGTTTCAGAAAAATGAAATACTACAGTAAGCAATTTGGCTTGGTAAGGTAGACGTAATTTATAATATTTTAAGTGGTAAGACCAGTACCGTTTAATGCTATAAATTGCTGACGAGTTAATATGTAGACTAGAACAACCCACCACACAATAGACATATTTTATGACAGATATTAGCCACATTAAACAGTTTTTAAACTGCGAAACCCCGGATTTGTGGGTAGAAAATGCTCTTGCTGACATCGATATGTTGATAATCGATCATGCAAACTGCGAGAAGAAAGCCGCCAGTACTGCGATGAATTTAATTTATCGGTATGTCGATAATTTTGAATTAATGAATAAGATGTCTAAGTTGGCTCGTGAAGAGTTACGTCATTTTGAACAAGTTATTGCCATTATGAAGCGGCGTAATATCGAATACACACAAATAGAAGCGGCACGCTATGCGGGTGCCATACGTAAATCCGCCAGTAGAGAAGAGCCTTGGAAATTAATTGATACGTTAATAATTGGTGCTATTATTGAGGCGCGCTCCTGCGAACGTTTTGCTAAAATAGCGCCACACTTAGACGACGAATTAAGTGCCTTCTATTTGTCACTATTAAAGTCGGAGTCTAGGCATTATGAAGAGTATTTATCATTGGCGCGCAAGGCCTATTTGCAATCAGTTGACGTTGATATCCCCACGATAAAAAAGATGACAATTGACGACAGAATTGACGAGTTGCTCGAGGTCGAGAAGGTGTTAATTCAATCTTTGGACGATGAGTTTCGTTTTCACAGTGGCCCGGTCACGATGGCTTAATAATACAGCTAATAATCAAACGTAAGGCTTGAATATTTAGAGCTGAGCAGTGGCTGCTAAAATTGAGAGTTATGTAATGAGAGTGATATGAAAAATAAAAAGTTTACCATTGGTTTAGTTGCACTGTTTTCGATATTGGTAGTGATCGTGTTTGTGCTGAAAAATTTTGTACCAACAGATGCAAATAAGGAACAGCTATTTGAACTAGGCTTTTTCAAATTTGATAATGCCCGGGCATTAGCTTCGGTTCCACTTGAAGATCTAGAGGGCAATAAAACAACATTGTCGGCATATAATGATCAGTGGCAACTAGTTAATTTTGGCTATATGTTTTGTCCAGATATTTGTCCGGTGAATTTGCAGCTAATGAGTGAAGTTAAATCTATGTGGGATGCATCGAATAAAGAGCAAAGCTTCGGTATTACCCACATCACTTTTGATCCTGCAAGAGATACTCCCGATCGCCTATCACAATATCTAAACTATATTGATCCAGACTATGTTGGCTTTACCGGTGAACTTGAAAATATACGCAAGGTTGCTCAGCAGCTGAGTACTGTTTTTATTCACGAAAAACCAGATGAATATGGTAACTATTTTGTAACTCACAGTGATAGTATTGCGGTATTAAATACTAGTGGTGAGTACGTGGGTTTATTTAAAGGCCCTTACAACAAAGAAAATATCATAAAGGCCTTGGAGTTAGTCATTAACTAAATTTATTGTTGATGAAGTTAGTGATGTTTATGGGTGTTTTCACCAGCTTCGTATTTATTTTTTGCAATGCTGCTAATTATTTTTTTAGTGCCATCGTCAAAACTTAAGGTGATATCTATTTTATCGCCATCTTTAATATTTTGAGTGACACCAATAAACATGATGTGATAGCCACCAGGTTGAAATTTAACAGAGCCATTTGCCTCAATTTTTAATGGCTCCATTCGCTGCATTTTCATTGCCCCATTACTCATTATATGTTCATGCATCTCTACTAGCTGAGCAGCATCACTTGCAACATCTGTTAAGATAATATCCTTATCGCTATTATTTAAAATCGTTAAATAAGCCGCGCTATTATTTATACCTGGCGGTGTTGTCTTAATCATCGTATTTTGAATTACAATTAGTTCATTGTGTACTTTGTGCATACTATGATTTTTATGGTCATCATCGTGTGAGCTATGTTGTTTATGTTCTTGGTTTTTTTCATGCATTTTATTATGGCTGTTGTCATCGCTGTAGCCAACGTTGCTCAATGTAATTAAGATTGTAAAAAATATAAATTTCATAATAGTTCCCTGTTAATTGAATTTGAATTTTTGCATAAATTCATTGGTTATAAGTACGTGAACACTTTATTTTTAAAGGTTTTACTCGTTATGCCTTTCCTTAAAAAAAATATCTTATGGATACTTTTTTCTCTACTATTTTTTGCTTCTATGGCGCTTTACTTTGTTGTTAGTGATCGCTATATGTTGTCGACAAAAAGCATTGCATTTTTTGATCAATCGACAGATATCGAAAAAGTCTATGCGTCGATAAAGTGGCCAGATCAACAAAAAAATAAAATTCGAGTTATCTATTTTTGGCAAGCTTACTGTCCTTGTGATGCGACGGTTATGCCTCACTTCAAAGAATTATATAAAGCGCATACAAAAGACGCTGTCGAATTTTACCTTGCAGATATTTCAACTGCAGCGTTATCGTCCTCTGGCGAGTCACTTATAAACCTACCAGCAGCCTCGTCATCGAAACGCAATCAACCTTTTGATAATCTACTAAGTCAAGAGTTAACCAATCTATTTAGACCCTTTGTCTCGCACACGCCGTCGGTAGCTATTTGGAGCCAAAATAATGAGTTAACTTATTACGGACCTCATAACCTAGGCTATGTGTGTAATGCAGAAACAAGTTTTGTCAAAAAAATTATCGATAGTTTATTGCAAAATATTTATTCCAAAAATACAAATATCGTCGGTAAGGGCTGCTTTTGCAAAGTATAACGGTCGCTAACTTTTTTTTAAAATTGAAGCGTCAGATGTGAGTGGGCGGGGCGCGGGATTGGTGTGTTGAGTATCGCAGTGTGTCGGTAGATAGCTTGCTAACAGTTGGTCTTAGGTGCGCACTATAAGATGTCTGATAGAGTTTTGGTCCATAAAAAGATTGAATGAATAGATCACTGTCTATTTTACTATGGGTACAAAATGGGCATTTATGAATTTTTACAGTGCCTTTAATGCCTTTTCTAATAGAGTTAATATCCGTTTGAGCAAGCTCCGAACTTATCTCCGAAAGTGTTACCCAGATATAGCCCTGAGAAGTACATAATAAAATTTTATCGTCATTAACTGCGACAGCATTGGCAAGACCGATATTGAATATCAGTATGAAAATGCTCAGATAGCTAATTATGGAACGATATTTTCTCATTAAAAAGGCTTCAAAATATTAAATTAAGCGTTAAATTGCTGACCTGTTACCTTGTTAGCTTGGGTATTCTTAGTGTCCATCAAATAAAGATATAGCGGCACCAGAGACTCAGCCAGCTTAACTTTTTGCGGGTCTTCAGCAGGAAAAGCACTAGCACGCATTTGCGTGCGAGTGGCGCCAGGGTTAATACTATTCACTGAAATATTACTCGTCATAGCTAGCTCATCGGCGAGAACTTGGGTTAAGTTTTCAATAGCTGCTTTACTTATTGAATACGCACCCCAATATGCGCGACCTTTTAACCCAACCGATGACCCAGTAAAGATAATGGATGCGCACGGGCTCTTTTGCAAAAGCGGCAAACATTTTTTAGTTAATATAAATGGCGCGTTAACATTGACACTCATTAATTGTTGCCATGTGGCGATAGAATAGCTGGCAATAGAAGTTAGTACGCCTAACAGTGCAGCATTGTGTAATAGGCCATCTAGGCGTCCAAAGCCTTCATCTATGCTATCTGCAAGCTGTTGATATTCAGTCTCAGTTGCAGTTTCAAAATCAATCACAAATATAGCGGGTTGCTTAAAGCCTGCTGCTTCTATTTCATCATAGGTAGCTTCTAACTTGGCGACTGTTCTACCTAGTAATATAACCGTTGCACCGTACTGTGCATAAGCTTTTGCCATAACTTTACCGATACCATCACCTGCGCCGGTAACGGCAATAATACTATCCGTTAGGCAGTTGTCATTGGGTTGGTAATTTTCTAATAATTTTTCAGTTGAATGCATTGTTTATCTTTTTATGATGTTGGAAATATAATTTTAATTAACTCTTCGTTAGCTTTTTTAACATTACAGCCAGATAGTTATTTATTGAGCCCGCTATAAGTTTTAGCTACCGCTATTTTAAATAAGACTTATTTTACGGATAGATTTAACTGAATGATAGGCCATATTTCATTGACGTGTTGAACAATATAATCAGCGTTCCAAAGCGCGATGTCATCGTCTTGCTCTATATAGCCAAACCCTGCGGCAATCGTTTTACTGCCGGCACTAATACCACAATCAATATCACGTTTATGATCGCCAATGTAGATTACCTCAGCGGGTTTACAGCCAGTTTGTTTGCAAGCGAGTTCTAGAGCCTCGGGAGCAGGCTTGGCTCGAGTCACATGATCTGGGCATAAAACAACATCGGGTCTTGCGGGAAATTCCAAGGCATCGAGAATTGGCTGGGTAAATCGATCCGGTTTATTAGTAATAACGCCCCAGTAAAGCTTGTGCTCTTTGAGCTGCTGCAACAATGCAGTTATGCCATCGTATAGGCGGCAGTTTTTGCCCATTTGTTCAAAATAAATATCAAGTAACCGCAGTCTGCGCTCCTCAAAGCCCGTCTCGTCATCATTAAGGCCAAAAGCTAATGTCGTTAACGCACGAGCACCGTTAGATACAGTTTGATAAATTTTGCGTTCACTTATCGGGGCCACACTATATTCATCACATAGCTGATTTAAAGTGTGGACAAAATCAGGAGCAGAGTCTAATAAGGTCCCATCGAGATCAAAAAAAACGGCTTTTATTGTCATATTGTTTGGCTTGCT
>JBLIFG010000084.1:0-5885 GCA_047633635.1 Cellvibrionaceae bacterium
TACAGCAAAAATACTTTCTGACGCGGCTAAAAAAGTAGAGCTTGCAGGCGCTGATTTCTTACTTATTTGCACAAACACTATGCATAAAGTTGCCCCACAAATTATACAAGCCATTAATATTCCTCTAATGCATATAGCAGATGCGACAGCAGAAATTCTTGTAACAAAAGGGATTAAAACTGTAGGGCTATTGGGTACAGAATTTACAATGGAGCAAGATTTTTACAAGGGCAGATTAAAGCAAGATTATGGTTTAAAGGTTTTAATTCCAAACGATGTTGATAGAGACATTATCCATAATGTTATTTATAAAGAATTATGTTTAGGTGAACTTCAGCCAGCTTCAAAAATCGAATATTTACGTATTATTGAAGCTTTAGCTCATCAGGGGGCAGAGGCTGTAATTTTAGGTTGTACAGAAATTGGTATGCTAGTTAACCAAACAGATACGGAGGTTCTACTGTTAGATACAGCATACATTCATGCGCAAAAAGCCGTTGAATATGCACTAACAGATGTTACTTAAACAGAAAATAGCTGTTGGTCATCGCCTTGAGGCTATTAAAAATATACAAAAACGAAAAAAATACAAACAAACAGGTAGCCACTAGCATACGCAGCTTACTTTTATTTTAGTGGCTCAAAGGTTATCTACTAAGGAGTATCAATTGAGTTTGACAAAAAATTTTAAAATGATGTCGTTATATAATCAACGGATGAATACTCAATTAATGGGGAGTTGCCTGCTTTTACCAAAAGAGCTTCTTGAAAAACAAACCCATTCTTTCTTTCCTAATATTATTAGTTACTGGAACCATATTCTTTTTGGTGATTTGATTTTAATTGGCCGACTCGCTTTAAGCGAAATAGCTAAGCTGTCACCCCAAGACATGACTATATATCCAACACCTAAATCGCCACAAGATATCTATTATCATAACTTGTCAGATATTACAGCCACAAGAAAAAAACTAGACGAACTAATCGTACAATATTGCCTAAACTTAACCGAAGCCGATTGTGAAAAATATATTACATATACAACAACAGAGGGCGATCTCATCTCTATGGCTGTAGCTGATATAACGCAGCATATCTTTAATCACCAAGCTCATCATCGTGGACAATTAACCTGTGTATTAAGTCAGTTTGGTGTAGATTATGGTTGTATGGATTTACCCGTTGTTGTCACAGAAGGAAGTCGTAGATAAAATCAATCAACGCATTCTAAAGCTCGTTCTCAGCTGATATTGAATCAGGCAGAAGGCTACAGACAAAAAACAATCAAGACTTAAAAGCTAGCGGCAAAAGAAAAATAAACACATAAATAGGCAAACTAAGAGCTAAATAAAAAGATATAACGAATGTCATAACCAAATTAAGTGATGCTGATGTTTGTTCTGGTATTTTTATTGTTGTCTAAATTCATGTTTTCAAACTATCACCCGAGTCAATATTTAGCTTTATACGAGTGAGTCAAAGATTTTAAGTGGCCTTATAGTTTATACGTTTACATTTCCTAGTTGGAAATCATCTATGGTATTACTGTCGCATCTTGTATTTAAAAAACATCATCAAAAGGTTTATTTGTGCTTGTTACCGATTCCTAGTTGGTCATCTAGCTGAGCATATTGGCCAGCACTTTATTTAAGCAAAAATAAGATCACTTTAATATAATGGCCTAGAAGAAGCCAAAAAGTGGATAATCGCCAGTATTGGACAATAAATAATCACCTACAAAGCTCAGTTCATAAGGTATTATCTGTGTCAGCTTCAAGAAAAGGCTTAACTTAATTGGTGGAGTTATCTATAGCAACTACAGCCATTACTATAACTATGAGAAATATTTGATGTCAATTGTCGGCCCGCATACTCAGACCATAATTGATAATTTTATCGCGCCAGTGTGTGATGATTTTGTAGAAATTTTATATCAAGACAACGATATATTGTTGATCAGCAAGCCTAGTGGGCTACTCAGCTTATCGGGTAAAAATCCGCTTAACTGGGATTCAGTTCATTATCGTTTGGTGCATGGCCAAGCGGGGGTAAGTTTAGCTTTTCCGCAGGCAAAGTTACCACATCGATTAGATTTTGGAACATCGGGTATTATGGTGGTTGGGCTAAATGCAGAATCTACGCGTCACCTCAATAAACAGTTTCAAGCGCGTATTGTTCAAAAACGTTATTTGGCCATGCTAGAGGGGTGGCTTGATCATGACCAAGGAAAAATCTCAGCGCCAATAGCCAAAGATAGCCAGAATTTTCCACGAGTAAAAATTTGCGATAACACCGGTAAAGCGGCTATTAGTGAATACACGGTGCTAGACAGGCTAAAGTATCCGCGCCGAAGCTTGGTGCAATTCATCCCGCTTTCTGGGCGCACACATCAGCTAAGAATTCATAGTCAGACAATAGGTCACCCAATTCTTGGCTGTGATTTGTATAAAAGTGATCATAGTGAAAAGATGGCAGATCGGATGCTATTACATGCGAGCGATTTATATTTGCAGCATCCGACAAGTGGAGAACAATTGCATGGACTGTGTGTCTGTCCGTTTTAACGTGCGCTGTTAGTACTGCAGACGCTTGTTCTAAATTTCACAACACACTCGCTGTATCGACCACACTGATACCTTGCTTAGATAGACTTAAATGATCAGAAGTAAATTGTTATGATTAGGATGGCTGATAAACTATTTTGAATATATAAAATTACAGTTTTAATAATGTATTCTGTAAAAGAGGAATATAAATGAGCAATGATTTTTTCGCACATAAAGCCAATATCTACGATAGTGATAATAATAGAGTTACAAATGTCGACAATATAGCCAACGCTATCATTAAACGTATCAGTTTAAATCAGCAAATGCATTTAATAGATTTTGGTTCTGGCACAGGTTTATTACTTGAGCGCATTGCGCCATTTGTCCAAAAAATTACGGCTATAGATATTTCACCAGCCATGATTGTTCAGCTCGAAAAAAAACGCAACCGTCTCAAATGTGAACTTGATATTTTGGGAGTTGACTTAGAGTCTACAGATATCAACCATAAATTTGATGGTATTATATCTTCAATGACAATGCATCACGTAAAAGATATCGCTGCAATGTTCGTCAAGTTCTATTCACTGTTAAATACTGGTGGCATAATTGCTATAGCCGATCTCGATCACGAAGATGGTAGTTTTCATACAGAAGAGACCGGTATTTACCACTGTGGTTTTGAGCGAGATATGATGGCTAAAGCTGCAATGCAAGCGGGTTTTCAAGAGGTTGAAATTATTGAGGCGAGCGTGATACATAAGGCACAGGGTGAGTATTCAGTGTTTCTGTTAACGGCGAAAAAATAGATCTTTATAGTGTAGTGTAGCCTTGAGATCTTATGCTTATATTACATGCAATTTGCACTAAAATACACGACTTAGCGACAGCTTAGTTTACCACTGTCAACTTAACAATTAAGAGACCTTAATGCTTAAAACATTATCGGCTATATCGTTAAAACTATATTGGTTAAAACCTTTTGTCGCACTGTTTGGTTTGATTTGTGTGGGGGTATTTGTCTTATCACTGTTGAATTTTGGTTATTTTAAGAGTGAAATATTACTGATCCCCAGTCTTTTAGGCGGGCTCTGGTCGGCTCTCTATTTTATTCTTTTGAGTGCATTTACCTCACTCCCACCAAAACCCGGAAGTGAGGTAAAGTTTTTTGCAAAAATAAAAATGCGCTTACTGCGTGGCATATATTATCTTTTAGGCACAACATTTATAGTGCTTACTCTAGCGGTTATAGTGATAAGCTTCAAACTCTCAGGCGTCTGGCGCGCCGAATATTAGCCGGAGTTGAAATCTCTAGAATGCCCACCTTTGTGGTCGGTGTATACATCAAAGCGGGGAAGCTTATTCAACTATTGCCAAAATATGCTCTTTTAAAATGTTCAGTTTATCTAGTGTTTTCCGACCGCCATCAGATGTCACCAAAGATACCTGCCTTTATTAAATTTATGGTGAAGCGAAGGAAAGCCTTCTTGAATGACTTTTGACTATTGATCGTCATTCGTAAATCATGCTTTTCTAACAAAAGGTTCGAACTAATCTATTTTATGAGTATCAAAACTTCATGTTTTTTCAATGGGTGACATTTTACCTTAAATATAGGAATGATTATGAAAATACGTGTCTTTGCATTGCTTGTGGTTACGCATTGCGTTGTTGGTGTTGCGGGTTTTGGTCTTGGTATTTATGCACTCCCCATATTAATTGCCCCACCTGCACCCAGCCAATCAGAAGTGCGAGAGTTGGCCTCGCAAGCTCAGTACAGTGCTGAGTTTCGCAAAAATCTAAAGGATAGCGATGCCTTGCATTGGGGGGAGGGCACGATTCATCTTAGCCCCACAACAATTACCTTTATGGGGAAGCTTGCCCCAGGCCCTGATTATAAGCTTTACCTTGCGCCTGAATTTGTTGAAACTGAAGTCGACTTTAACCGATTAAAATCTCGAATGGTTCAAGTCGGCGATGTAAAAACCTTTAATAATTTTGTTGTAAATCTTCCTGTAGGTATTGAACTTGCAAAATTTAATAGCGTTATTGTATGGTGTGAAAGCTTTGGCGAGTTTATAACATCGGCCAAATATCGATAAAAATTTTGTGGCGCCTACACGTTAAAAGTTGTAATAAAGAAGTTTATCATAATCAAGTAGGTTGTTATGAATAGTCATGAAACCCATAACATTCATCGTTCTGCTGGTTTGCGTGCAGCGGTATTAGGCGCCAACGATGGTATTATTTCTACCGCGAGTCTAGTTATTGGTGTGGTTGCAGCCGGTGCTAGTGCACCGCATATATTATTAGTTGGCGTTGCGGGATTAGTAGCGGGAGCCATGTCGATGGCGGCAGGAGAGTATGTATCGGTTAGCTCTCAAGCCGATATCGAACGTGCCGACCTTCTGGTCGAAGACGCCGCAATCAAAAAACATTACAAGCAAGAAACAAATGAGCTTGCAGACATATACCAAGAACGAGGCGTTAGCAAAGAACTCGCGCACCAAGTTGCTGAACAACTTATGGCACACGATGCACTAGGCGCTCATGCACGCGACGAACTAGGTATATCTGATCATACTAGCGCACGTCCTATTCAAGCCGCTGTCTACTCTGCAAGCGCATTTACACTAGGTGCTGCCTTACCTCTACTATGCGTTTTTCTTACCATGTATTTTCAGGTGCATGCACAGCTAATAATCTTGCTGAGCATATCCTCGCTATTGTCTCTTGCAGCTCTCGGCGCAATAGCCGCCTCCATAGGTGGCGCACCCATAACAACTGCCATACTCAGGGTTACGCTATGGGGTGCACTGGCAATGCTAGTGACAGCGAGTATTGGAGAATTATTTAATGTGGCTTTATAATCAAAGTGCTTCAAAATAATAAAACTAACAATGACATCTCAGTATGTCTTTTGAAGAAACTATTTAAATAATTAGCTACACTAAAAGGGACTGATCGGTAGTTTGAATTCTTCAAATCAATTTCTTACAATAAGAGCAGTAGCAAAAGCAAGTAAGCGCGTCGTGACAACGGTTTTCATTAATATGTTTAGCCTGATAAAGATAAGTGGGTGCGACTCAGCGGATTTTACAACTTAGCTCGTGCGGCATACTTAACTAACAATAATATAATCTCGTCGAGTTGTTTTATGGCGCGGCACCTGCTGATTAAGAGACGATATGTAACTACCTAAAAACTTTGAACAGAACGATCCTGAGCATTTGCCTGGAATCATTAGGGCTTATCCTTTTGCGACGTTAATAACTTACTGTGTATCTGGTTTAGAGGCAAATCATACACCTTTCTTTTTAAATAAAGTCGATATCA
>JBLIFG010000085.1:0-4090 GCA_047633635.1 Cellvibrionaceae bacterium
TTCTGTCGTTACTTTACAGCCGCTTAATCATTAGGCTCTACCAATAAAATTGCTTGCCTAAAAGCCATTAAAAAAGCCGAAAAACATGTCACTTGAAATGTTTTTCGGCTAGTTTTTACTCGAGTTTACAAGATTTATTCAGGCTTATCAGTTACGGCTCCAGTGGAGGCCGAGCTTACTGTTCGCGCATATTTTGCGAGTAGTCCACGAGTATATTTTGGTGCCGGCTGTTGCCAGTTTTGCTTTCTTCTGGCCATTTCTTCATCATCGATATGCAGCGTCATTTCACGCTTTTGTGCATCGATAGTAATGGTGTCACCATTTTCTACTAACGCAATAGCACCGCCCTCGAAAGCCTCAGGGGTGATATGACCCACCACAAAACCTCGGCTACCACCTGAAAATCGACCATCGGTGATGAGTGCAACATCGTTTCCTAAGCCTTTACCCATAATAGCTGAGGTGGGGCTCAACATCTCGCGCATGCCGGGACCGCCTCGCGGACCCTCATAGCGAATAACAATCACATCACCGGCTACCACTTGGCCATCAATAATAGCGGCAAAGCCTTGTTCTTCTGAGTCATAGACCTTTGCTATACCGGTAAAGCTTAAGCCCTCTTTACCCGTGATTTTTGAAACTGCGCCCTCAGGTGCTAAATTTCCTGTGAGTATCACCAAATGGCTGTCTTTTTTGATGGGTTTATCGAAAGGCAAAATAATGTCTTGTCCCTCTGGATAATCCGCTACCCCCGCTAAATTTTCAGCCATGGTTTTACCCGTTACTGTCATGCACTCACCGTGCAGCATGCCTGCATCTAGGAGTCGCTTCATTAGCGGTTGAATACCACCGATTTCAATTAACTCAGACATCAAATATTTACCGCTTGGACGTAAGTCGGCAATTACTGGTGTCTTTTCACCGATACGTATAAAATCATCCAATGTTACTTCTACGCCAATGGCGTCTGCCATTGCAATTAAATGCAGCACTGCATTGGTCGAGCCGCCAAGAGTTATGATCAGTGTTATCGCATTCTCAAAGGCTTTTTTGGTCATAATGTCGGATGGTTTAATATCGTGTTCGAGCAAGTAGGTAATCGCTCTACCAGCATCGATACAGTCTTGTTTTTTATTTTCAGAAATCGCATTTTGTGCAGAGCTATTAGGCATGCTCATACCCAAAGCTTCAATTGCCGAGGCTAAGGTATTTGCCGTATACATACCGCCACAGGAGCCCGGACCTGGAATTGCTGTCTTTTCTATATGGTCTAGCTGAGTCAGTGGAATATCACCACTTGCATAACTTCCTACGGCTTCGAATACTGACACTATGTCTGTGTGATTTTCACCGGGTAATATGGTACCGCCATAGACAAAGATAGAAGGGCGATTAAGACGTGCTAGACCCATCAAACAGCCGGGCATATTCTTATCACAACCACCAATAGCAATAATGCCATCGTGGCCCATTCCAGCTGATACAGCTTCTATAGAATCGCAAATAACTTCGCGCGAGACTAAGGAATATTTCATGCCTTCGGTGCCCATAGAGATACCGTCAGATATGGTGATAGTGTTATAGATCACGCTCTTTGCACCGGCGCTATCGACGCCTTTACCGACCTCTTCGGCAAGGGTGTTAATGTGCATATTACAAGGCGTTACCATAGACCAAGTTGAGGCAATGCCAACCTGTGATTTTTTGAAATCTTCGTCGCCAAAACCCACGGCCCTTAACATAGAGCGGCTTGGCGCCTGCGCTGGGCCATCGACGATTTTTTGTGAATATTTGCGGGGTTTATCTGTAGTCATATTTTGATCTTCTTTTTTTAAATTCAACAAGTCAGTATAAAATTTTATAAGTAAATGAACAATCTATGTTGCAGCATTTATGAGTGTTATCGCGAGCTTCTTATGAAAAAGTCCTACGACGAGTCATCGATGCCTAAATCATTAAAATAATAAGGCTTGTAGAGGAGTGAACCGTTATATTTTTGAAATTATACCTTTTTCGGTTACTCAACTCATCCTAAGGCTTTGTAAGTAACCGCAACTCAAGTTGGCAGTGTCTAGCTAATGGTCACTAATAGTGACTGACCTAACTCAATATACGCATTAGTATCCTTGAATTTAAGATGGTCGGCATAGCCAAGTCGAGCAGTCATGGCAAACCAAAATACGGCACTAATCAAGCCGGCAATACGCCATAAAGTTGATTTTGCCCACTTGAGCGCAAAAGTAATCGAGAGTACATAAATGATAAAACCCGCTAATTTAGACGGCAGCCAACCATTGACTATTGGGTAAAAATTAATCAGTGGGTTAACGCTAACCAAGTAAATAGCGGTAATGATAAAAAAGGTATATAAAATGTGTGGCCCAATTTTTAGCATCTTGTTGTTGACCATGTCAGACGCCTTCATCATTAGTACAAAATTAATGATGAAAAAGATAAACGTCAGTGCAATTATGATCAGATGAGTATTCTTAACTATCATGTACATGTTGGTAATCCCTAAAAATTCATTGAGTACTTCGAGCGCAAGTATATAGTGTGTTTGCGCTAGACAAAACCCCAAAAAAGCGATCGTGAATAAGATATAAACTGCCTCTGTGATGGCCTAGCCTTCAAAAGCGACTTTATATATTTGAAACGTATTTTTTCTTTTGTCCCGCACCAACAAACGACACGTATTTTAAATCTTTATAAGATTTTGTGCTTTTTTAGAAGTACTGTTTTCAAGAAAAACGGTGTTTAAAGCCGTTTTTTATCTATGCCAAGACGCACAATGTTAAGGCCATCATTTACTCTAGCCGATTTAAATTTTAGTCAAAGGTATTCAAAGGCGATAACCACGTTATACATTAAGCGGATGATGAATTTTTACCTATTATGCGATCAAAGTTGAGAGAGTACATATTGCATTGACTTAAGCGCCAGATATTATAGAGTTATTTTATCTTGTGCATTGGTATCAATTATTCGCAGCTTTTAATGCAATCGTGCGCGATTCAACGATTAATGAACTCATCAGTGGAAAAGTTATGAAGTCTTTGGGAACTGTTAAAGAGATCTGGCGTTATCCAGTTAAAGGCATGGCCGGTGAAAAAGTTGAACAATGCAACATCAGTGCTCTGGGTCTGAAAGGCGACAGAAACTGGGCCCTGCGTGATATAGCAAGGCAAGAAATTCAAAGCTGCAAGTTCCGTCCAGAGCTATTACTGTGTGGCGCAACTAGCCGTGAGAATAGTGCAGATCCACACGTTGATATTACCTTTCCCGATGGTACTACCCTAGGTAGCGATGATCCCAGCATAAATCAAAGCTTGTCTGAGCTTGTGGGGCACGAGTCAAGTTTGGAGAGATTAGAGCTTAATACAGATCCGAGCTTTTTTCGACGCTACCAAGGTGCCCAACAGGGTTGGCTGGAGGAGCTCAAAGGCACATTTACTCGAGAGGGCAGTGAGCCTTATCCTGACTTCAGTGACTTGCCTGAAGAGGTCGAGGCGTATGTTACCGTGCCGGGATCATTTTTTTTAGTCTCGCCGTTTCATATAATAACTACAGCCACGCTGGCTTATTGTCGGCAAAAGTTACCTGAAGCCGACTGGAGCATTCAGCGCTTTCGACCCAATTTAATTATCGATACGGGATCTCAAACGACGGGTCTACTAGAGCAAAGCTGGATTGATAAGCGTATTACCATAGCTAATTTAGCCGTTGATTGTACAGGCACAACACCTCGTTGCGGAGCAATTACTCGCGCCCAGCAAGGGCTCCCCTTCGATAAGTCTATGCTCAGAACCGTGATCAAAGAAGCCCAGCAGAACCTTGGTATTTATGGCTCAATTGTTGAAACAGGCCTAATTCGTGTCGGAGATAGCATTGAGGGATAGGGTTTGGCGCTGAGGGATAGCATCAAACGATAGTCTAGAAAATAACGACGATTCAAATAAATGATTCAGCGTAATATCTCACTAGTTCAAGATACATCACTATATAATATATCAATAACGTCATTCTTGGGTACAAGGTGAATTGCGAAGCAAGAGAGGGTGCCCTGGGGTACAAGGTGAATTGCGAAGCA
>JBLIFG010000086.1:0-3998 GCA_047633635.1 Cellvibrionaceae bacterium
AATATCGCTAATAAATATATGGTTCAGATTTATTAGTTCCTCTGATAAATACGTTACTATGTGCGCCCCTACCAATCTATTGACTAGCTAGATATCATTATGGCATTACTCAACTTTATCGCTCATCGTATTCAACGCCTCGAACCTAACAATGCCGCTACTATTTATTTACGTGATGCTTGCTGGATAACCGATGGGAAAATTGAAGAGTGCTTTCGAGAATTAAAAGTCTCCGTCATTAAGCGCTTTACCAAGGACTACGGTCGTTTTTCTGATGACTTGGGTAGCCACCCCTTATCGAGTTGGATTAAAGATTTTACAGAAGAAAAAATGGGGTTTGAAAGCTTCAGTAAAAAAGCTATGGCGCATTTTAAGGTCGAAATAGATAAAAACGAAACATTGATCGATGGTTTTCTTTTTTTCGCCCACGAGCAGTTAGAAAGTGACGAATTAATACACTTGTTTTTTGTACAACATAATACCGCGCAATTTATAGATGGTAACTTAGATATTAACGAAACTTTTTATCTAGAAACCTCTAGTATCAACCTAGCCGCTAAAATAAGCATAAGTGATTGGCAAAGTGGCGACATCCATCGCTGCGCTAATTTACTGACGCTGTTACGCTGGCGAGGAGAGAAAGAAATAACCGAGGCATTTACTCACTTAATTGGCTTTGCCGATAAAATCGACTTAGGAGCTGAGACGGATGTGTTTTTAGATACAGTATCGGACTATACAAAAAGTTTGCCTGAAGCCGAAGCCTTTCAGACCAAAAAATACGTCGTTGATTATTGCCTAGAACAAAATAAAGCAGGCAAACCGGTTGTTATTGCAGAGCTCGCGACACAACTCAAAGATAAACCTCGCACGTCAGCAATAAACGCAGAGACTAATGCAGAAACAAACGCCGGCGCTGACCTGCCCGATTTTGCTAAATTTGTCGCTGAACAAAAATCAACCTATAAACCAGAGCTCATTCCTGACAAATCAAAACTCAATCAGTTCGTTAGAATCAGCGGTCGAGACCAAAAACTCAGTATGAGTTTTTCCTCTAGCTGTTTAGGTGACACCATAGTTTACGACCCCGTTACCGACAGCCTGACAATTAGCAATATTCCGTCAGGATTAAAAGCGCGTTTGGCAAAACACCTTAAAGGTAATTAATTATCGCCACTTGAGAGAGGGTCTAAACTTTTAGGGCATATAGCGATGAGCCACGGCTACTTTGGTTAACTTGAACTGAACGCGAGCTAAATTAGCTCGACGTCTAGGCTATTTCTTTCCTCAGGTATTGTTTGTGCCATGGCAATCAGAGATTTAATGTTAACTTGTATGGTGAGCTTAGGTCTCTTAACGCAACAGCAGACTTGTATGCGCGAGCGCACATGCCCCTTTCGCCCGTGAGGTGTAATCGTTGAAGAGCTGTGATGGTCTCGGTTGATAAGTCTTAGTTAACTATGGGACATTTAATATGTGACGTCACTATTTTAATGATCAACAAAAAGAACTTATTAGCATTTAAACTCCATAAAGTTACTTAACAAGCACATTAAATTCGTCTCTATTTGATCTTAAGGTCGAAAGTAGAAATCAGCTTTCATACGCTGTAGTCGATGCTTAGAGCAACGGGGTGTTTGCTATGCTCCAAACATTGTTACCATAAAATATTCTGGCTGGAAGATTACAGCGCCGCCCACGTAAGAATGACTTTACTGGCATCACCGGTATTCATTGCATCAAAGCCCTGCTGAAATTCGCTGTAGTCTAAGCGATGGGTAATGACTGAGTTGATGGGTAAGCCAGATTCCACCATCACCGACATTTTGTACCAGGTCTCATACATTTCTCGACCATAGATACCTTTAAGGGTGAGCATATTAAAAATGACTATATTCCAATCAATGGCGACATCATTTCCCGGGATACCAAGAATTGAGACCTTTCCGCCATGACACATGTTGGCGAGTAAATCGCGAAAGGCATCGGCATTACCTGACATTTCTAAACCCACATCAAAGCCTTCCGACATCCCTAACTGCTTTTGTGCAGCGCCTATGCTTTCGATACGGACATCTACAGTATGAGTTGCGCCTAGTTCACGGGCTTTTTCCAAACGTTTAGGATTAATATCGGTGACAACAACATGCCGCGCGCCCGCATGACGACAAACCGCAGCGGCCATAACGCCGATTGGGCCTGCACCGGTTATCAGCACATCTTCGCCGAGCAAATCGTATTGCAAGGCGGTATGTACCGCATTACCTAAAGGGTCAAATAAGGCGGCGATATCGAGATCAATGCCCGCACGATGCTCCCAGACATTGGCCATCGGTAGCACCACATATTCTGCGAAAGCACCGGGACGATCGACACCAATACCCGATGTATGCGCGCATAAGTGTCTGCGACCAGCAAGGCAATTTCGGCAACGACCACAAACGACGTGACCTTCGCCCGAGACTATTTGCCCTGCTTTAAAATCATTAACATTCGAGCCTACTTCGACAATTTCGCCCACAAATTCATGGCCGACTATCATAGGCACTGGAATAGTCTTTTGTGCCCACTCATCCCAGTTATAAATATGCATATCGGTGCCACAGATCGCCGTGCGCAATACGCGAATCAATACATCATTGATGCCATAATCTGGAATAGGCACATCCACTAACCACAAGCCACGACTCGCCTCTTTTTTTACCAGTGCTTTCATCATCAAGTCCTTTAGATTTATCTGTAAGAAATTTACGCTACATCAATATTGACATTATAAGGAGAAAATAAGTAGTTGAGCACCACCTTAACGCCTAATCATAAAACCCTTTGCAGCCACCGTCGGCTATTGATCCATCCATCATCGGCATTTTTTTAGCGTTATTGATATACTCTACTCATTTTCACTCTTTGCCAAATCGCGCAATAGTTGTATACCAGCAATATAACATGTCAGCTATCAAGCAATACTGGAGCTGAGCTACTTATGTGATGCACCTATAGACATTGCTTATGACGAGGCTAAAAATAGCTGTACCGCTTAAATAGAAAAGCTTAAAACACCGGAGAAAAAAATGTATTGAGCACAGCAAGCGAGCTGAAAGTTTGTCGCTAGTTGTCGCATAAACACAACCAAGGAAAAACTAATGAATAAATTGAGTGAAGAACAAGTAGCCAATATGACTCTCAAAGAAGTTGTAGCGGATTATTGCAGAATTAAAAATGGTGTTGATGACGCTGATATAGCTGAAGCCTTAGCATTTATAAATAAGCTACTACCTATTGACGAATTTTTAAAAAAATCTGAAGCCCGTGAATAGATTTCGAGTTTAGCCGAAAAAGAGTTATCTGATCTTGAAAAAAATTAACCTCACAACAGTAAGATCGATGCCTGCAGCTGACATACCTGCATGGGTGAATAATTGGAAGCCAGACGTTGCTTGGAAAGTATAACTAATGACTAAATTAAGCACCTGATTTTATCAAACATGAGACGTGCCCTTTAAGCTAAGTAATCCAATTAATTCCAATTTTTTAGCAATGAGTCAAAGTCTCATATGGAAATCAAGAAGCACAGTAGTTGGACTTACAACTGAATTAAGTATTACTTTATAAAAAGACTTTAAAAATAACAAACATTTAAATCGTGAATATGGGCCTAAACGACAGTCACAAAAAAGCCCAACATAATATTGGGCTTTTAAGTCTTTAATTTATATAGGTTATTTGGTGGGCCTAGCGGTTCTGAACTCCTGACCTCAACACTGCCAGTGTTTAAATTGGTATATCACACTATAAATTTGTATTTGCTAACCCAGACGCTAAACCCAAATATTATGCAAACAAAAAATCAAAGACTCTGACCCCATTGATTATGCTGCACTGATTAACTGCAATTTTAACGGCGTTGAATTAACGGCGCCGTTAAAATTCATTACAAAGAACCAAGAGATTAAAAAATTATTTTTGCACCCACAACAAAAAACAATTCGTCTGTACCT
>JBLIFG010000087.1:0-3133 GCA_047633635.1 Cellvibrionaceae bacterium
AACATCTACATTAACAGAGGTACAAGCGCCATTAACTAGCCCTAAGTCAGCTTCATCAAGAGTGGGAGGAACTGAACTATTGTTACTTATTATCAAATTGGTCGCTATTAGGCGTGATGGCATAATATAGCGAGCACATGCACTGACTTCACTATTAGTCACATATTCACGATAAGACGGAATAGATACTGCGGCAATAATGCCTAGTACCGCTACCACTATCATTAACTCGATTAGGGTATAACCTTGCTTATTCTTCATCATCTTTTAATACCTCTACTAGCGCCTCTAATTTTTAGGGCTCCTAATTTTTGATTCTTGAACGGTTGCTGTTTTGATATTTGTTACTTAAAACCTCTATTATTCATAAAACTCTCATCTTTTGATATGTTTTACTACTAGATTAATGACTTATGGCAGCCATTTTCGTGCCACTTTTATTATTTGAAGTAATTTGTGCGTTTTAGGCCTTAAATGCTTGATTGATTTACTTTTTTTCATAAAATGACCTAGAATACAATTAACCCTAATGAATTAATAGCGCTACACTTTACATGAACACCTTAATTACATTACCGTTAGTGAATTAATCCTCACCATACTGTAAAAAAGCACACGGCATTTTTTATGAATACAATGGCATTAAATGGCTTAGCACGGCGCCTTGTTGAAGATCAGATTTTGACTGCTGATCAGGCCTTAACCCACTTAAAAGAAAGTAAAGCCAACAATACAACCTTTGT
Source organism: Cellvibrionaceae bacterium (assembly GCA_047633635.1). Classification (GTDB taxonomy): domain Bacteria; phylum Pseudomonadota; class Gammaproteobacteria; order Pseudomonadales; family Cellvibrionaceae; genus CANLBN01. The sequence goes on from JBLIFG010000087.1 coordinate 744, forward strand.
TCACCAGCTAGTTAATCAATCGATTATCTCTGCCGACAAAATTGCGTCTATCGCCTCTAACGAGTTCGGCACTCCGGTGTATGATCTCGACTGCCATAATTTCAACTCAATTAAAAAAAACATTGTCGATAGCCGCTTAATAACCAAGCATCAAGCCTTACCTTTATTTAAACGAGGCAATCGCTTATTTTTAGCGGTTACAGACCCTACTAATATTCATGGTTTCGATGAGATAAAGTTTAATACCGGCGTTAATGTAGACACTATTCTGGTCGCAGCCGATAAGCTGACGATTGCTATTGAAAAATATATTAACGAGGAAGAGGAAAACCTAGGTGACTCATTAGGTGGCCTTGACGACGAGGGCTTAGATTCTTTAGATGTAGAAGTTCCGCAAGAAAATAAAGAAGAGGATAACTCGGGTACCGATGAGGCTCCTATTGTTAAGTTTGTCAACAAGGTGCTGCTACAAGCGATTAAATTGGGTGCCTCTGATATTCATTTTGAACCCTATGAAAAAAGTTATCGTATCCGCTTTAGAATCGATGGCATTTTAGAAGTCGTTCAAAAACCACCGATTAATCTGGCCTCGCGGCTTGCTGCACGCTTAAAAGTGATGTCCCAAATGGATATTTCTGAGCGTCGCATGCCCCAAGATGGTCGAATTAAGTTAAAGATATCTCGCACTAAAGCCATTGATTTCAGGGTCAATACTTTACCAACTTTATTTGGCGAAAAAATAGTACTACGCATACTAGACTCAAGTGCGGCAAGCTTAGGTATCGAAGTACTCGGTTACGAAGAAGAACAACAAAAACTTTATCTAGACACCCTTGCACAACCACAGGGTATGATATTAGTCACAGGCCCCACCGGTAGCGGTAAAACGGTATCGCTTTATACGGGACTTGGAATTCTCAATACTAAAGAACGTAATATTTCTACCGCAGAAGACCCGGTAGAAATTAATATGGATGGTATTAATCAAGTTCAAATCAATAATAAAGTGGGCTTAAACTTTGCCGAGGCACTGCGATCATTTTTACGCCAAGATCCGGATATTGTAATGGTTGGAGAGATTCGCGATCTCGAGACTGCTGAAATTGCCATAAAGGCCGCACAAACAGGTCACTTAGTACTATCAACCCTTCACACCAACAGCGCTTCCGAGACATTAACTCGTCTACTTAATATGGGCGTACCCACTTTTAATGTAGCGACAACCGTCAGTTTAATTATTGCCCAGCGCTTAGGGCGTAAATTATGCCCCTCTTGCCGTATACCAATGACGGACGTGCCCGACGAGGTGCTAGCTGAAGAAGGCTTAACCGAGTCGAACATTCAAATCCCTCGAGCCGACTGGACTCTATTTCATCCCAATAACGATGGTTGCTCCAAATGCAGTAAGGGCGCTAAGGGGCGCGTAGGTATTTATGAAGTGGTTCGCATCACACCGACCATCTCCCATCTTATAATGGAAGGTGGTAATTCATTAGAAATAGCTAAAGCTGCTCACAACGAGGGCTTTAACAATTTGCGTATATCTGCACTTAGAAAAGTGGCTAGAGGGCTTATTAGTCTTGAAGAAGCTAACCGAGTGACAAAGGATTAATTATGGCAACACCAAAAGCATCAATATTTGTCTATAAAGGCACGGATCGTAAAGGTAAAAAGGTTCAAGGAGAAGTCTCTGGATCAACCGTTGCTATCGCTAAAGCTCAATTGGTAAAGCAAGGTGTGCGCCCAAAGACAGTGCGTAAAAAACCAAAACCCATGTTTGGTGGCAATAAAAAAATCAAGCCCATGGACATTGCTATTTTTACGCGGCAAATGGCAACGATGATGCGAGCTGGCGTACCCTTAGTGCAAAGCTTTGATATTGTATCCGAAGGCCTCGATAACCCTAGTATGAGAGAGTTAATCCAACATATTCGTACAGATGTTGCAGCAGGCGGGGGCTTTGCGCCTGCATTGCGTAAACACCCGCGTTATTTTGATGATTTATTTTGTAATCTAGTTGACTCTGGCGAGCAATCGGGCTCACTCGAGGCCTTACTTGACCGTATTGCAATCTACAAAGAAAAGACCGAGGCTTTAAAAGCTAAAATTAAAAAGGCGCTGACTTATCCTATTGCTGTTGTTGTGATTGCAATCGTGGTGACTGGAATTTTGTTGATTAAAGTTGTACCCCAATTTGCAGAAACTTTTAGCGGTTTTGGTGCAGATCTTCCTGCTTTTACCTTATTCGTTTTAGGAATTTCTGAATTTGTACAAAAAGCATGGCTCTATATGATAATAGGAACTATCGGTGGAGTGTATATAATGAAAGAGCTCCATCACCGCTCACCTAAATTTCGTAATTTAATGGATAAAACATTATTGAAAGTACC